>JAGWBP010000022.1:0-28389 GCA_021295835.1 Gemmatimonadota bacterium
CGCTTGCGAAAGCCTCCCAGCCCACCCTATGATCCAGCTTCCCCCACTCACCACCCACCACGACAGGTGAAGAGCCCCCTTAGGATGCGCGCCCGCTCGTCCTCGTCGGGAAGGCGTCCGTGCGCCGCCCCAATGTTGTCGAGCATGTGCTTCGGGTTGCTCGTTGCCGGCGTGACGCACGTCACCGCCGGGTGCGCCGCCACGAACTTGAGGAAGAGCTGCGCCCAGCTCCGGGCCCCGAAGTCGGCCGCCCACTCCGGCAGCTCCCGGCCGGAGGCTCGGGAGAAGAGGGCACCCCTCCCGAAGGGCATGTAGACGAGCACGCCTATCCCCCGCTCCCGGGCGAGGGGGAGGATCTCGTCGGCCGCGCTCAGGTTGGCGGCCGAGTAGTCGATCCCGATGAAGTCGAGGGGGTACTCCGTCATCGCTCGTGCCAGGTCGCCGTAGCGGCCCTTGCTGGTGGTGGTGATCCCGATGTAGCGGATGCGCCCGGCGGCCTTCAGCTTGGCCAGGATCGGCACCTGGGTCGCCGGGTCGCCCAGGTTGTGCACCTACACGAGGTCGATCGTGTCGACGCCCAGACGCTCGAAGGAGCGCTCGATCTGGGCCCGGGCGGCGGCTGGGTCGGCCGATCCGCCACGCCGTGCCACATTCGCCTTGGTGGCCCAGAAGATCCGGTCGGCGACTCCGAGCTCGGCGGCGATTCTCCCGGCTACCTCCTCCGAGTCGCCGTAGCTCGGGGCGGTGTCGAATACCCGTGCGCCCTGCTCGACGAAGGTGCTGAGCACCCGTGCCAGTGCGCCGGTGTCGTCGCTCCCCGCCACCCGCCTGAAGGTGGCCGAGCTCCCCAGGCCGACTATCGGCAGCTCCTCGCCCGTCGAGGGCACCGCGCGCACGATCAGGTCGGGCGTCGCGAGCGTCGCCCGGAGGTCGGGGATCAGCGCGAGCGCCGCGCCAGAGGCGCCAGCGGTCCGGAGCCATTCGCGTCGCGTCAGCAAGTCGCCCAATGTGGTCGTCCCGTTCCGCATTCCAGGATTGGGGGGGCTTCCCGGCTGATTCAGGCTACGGCGCGGCCTCCTTCCCGGCAACCGGGGGTGCGATCTCTCCTCGCGCAGAATCCCCACGGGCGAAGGGCCAGCTCAGGCCCACGCCTGGACCGCTCGCGGGGGCGAGTCCCGACATTTGACTGGAGGGGAACATTTCCCGAGGTATGCTGGTCCAAGTGGGCTGGATGAGCCGAACCCGCGGCGGGGGCGAGGCCAGCGTGGCGGCGCGATCCTACCAGGGGGGTGCCGACGATCCGCTCCCTGTAATATGTCAGGTCAAGGCTGCGCTTTGCGCTGCTCGTCTCAGCCCACCGTTGCACGGCTTCCCGCACATGTTCTCAAACCCTGAAGTGCCCCTCGAGTCCCTGCCCGGCACCGACGACCTCGACTGGCATCCCCTCCACCCGCGCTTCGTCCGCCGCCTGCTGCTCGGCGCCGTGGTGCGCGTCCTTGTGATCGGCACCGTCGGCTTCCTGGCCCACCTTCTGACGACCGGCGGGGACTCGACGGCATTGGGACTGCTTGCCGACCGGATCCTGCCGGTGGCCATCGCGGGACTCGGCCTCTTTGCCGCATTGACGATCGTCTGGCCCGTGATCGCGGTGCCGCGCCGCGGCTACGTAGTTCGCGATAACGACATCCTCTATAGGACGGGAGTGCTCTGGCGCTCGGTAGTTGCGGTGCCCTTCAACCGCGTGCAGCACACCAAGGTCGACAGCGGGCTCCTGGACAGGCGATTCGGGCTAGCCAACCTCTCCGTCTTTCCCGCAGGCACCGAAGGACACAAGATTCGCGGGCTCGGCGCGGACACCGCCGAACGGCTGCGCGTCTACATCTCCGAGAGGATCGAGGCGGAGGCGGCCGGGCCGGGCGATGAACCGGACTCGCCGCCGACGGACGCTGCCGCCACACCCATCCACGACCCCTCGGCGGAGGACGTTTGATACCCTCCGTACCCAGCGCCTGGCAGCGGACGTCCCCGTTCGCGATCGTCTTCTTCATCGGGAGGACGGTCAGGACCCTCACGCGCAGCATCATACAGCTGATAGCGACCTTCGGCGCGCTCGCCGTCCTCATCGAGAGGAACCCCCAGGTCGCGCTGGCGATTCCGGCGGGGGTCCTGGCCATCGTCGCGGCCGGGGCGCTGCAGTACTGGTTCTTCCGCTTCCGGGTCGACGAGGACCGGATCCTCATCCGCCAGGGCATCGCCCGGAGGACCGCGCTCGATCTTCCCTTCGACCGGGTCCAGGGGATCAACGTGGAGCGCTCCCTCCTCGACAGGATTCTGGGCTTGGTCACGGTAGGGCTGGACACGGCGGGGTCGGCGACGGTGGAGGGTAAGCTGCCGTCGGTCACCTCCGAGCTCGCCGACGACCTGCGCACCAGGATCCGCGCCCACCGGCCAACCGCAGAGGCTGCAGAAGGCGGGGTGGGAGACGGTCGGGTCGCGCCATCCGAGGGAGTTGCCCGCCCGCCCTCGGCACCCGCCGAGTCCCTCGGCCAGGTCGTGCATAAGCTCTCCCCGGGCGACATCGTGCGCATCGGTCTCGCGAACCGGAACCTCGTCGTGGCGGCGGCGTTTCTCGGGATCTTCGGCCAGACCCTCGCCGAGGAGAGGCTCATTTCCGTCTTCGAGTCGCTGGGCGAGGCGTTTGTCGGTGCGAACGACCTGGTTCAGACGCTGGCTGCGGTCGGCATCGTGCTCGCCGGGCTGGCAATAGTGCTCTCCGGAGCATTCCTCCGCTACCACGGCTTCACGCTCTGGCGCGAGGGTGCCGCGTACCGCACGCGAGCCGGACTCCTAACGCAGAGGGAGGTCGTGGTCGAGGCGCGCAGGGTCCAGAAGCTCTCGCTCTCCCACAACCTGGTCATGCGCCTCTTCCGCAGACACCGGCTCAGGGCGCTGCCGGCCGCGACTCTGCCCGGCCAGGGAGGCGACACGCCGGGGCTGCACTTCGCCGAGGTGCTCGAGGTTCCGCTGCTCCGGGGTCGCGAGGCGGAGGATCTGCGCACGCACCTCTTCGGTCGCGAGGGCGGCGGCCTGAGCCTCCTGCCTCGGACGGCCGGCTTCAGGCGCGTCTCGCCGCACTACGTTCGCGCGCTCACGTTGCGGATCAGCTCGACGACGGCGCTCGTATCGCTGCCGTTCCTGGTCACGGCGCTAATGGCTCCCGCCGAACCACTGCTCCCGGGCGGAGTCGTGGGCGGGACGGCGCTGGGCGCGCTCCTCGTCTGGCTCGCCTCGATTCCAGTGGCCGCTCTGATCGCCTGGGTGCGCTGGCGTCGGCACGGCTACCTGCATGACGACGACGGTCTGGCCAGCCGAAGCGGCTTCCTAGGCCGCAGGGTCGACGCCTTCCTCTTCCGCAAGGCGCAGGATGTCACCGTCACCCAGTCGCCGCTGCAAGCCCGCAAGGGTCTCGCCACCCTCCGCGTCCAGCTCGCCTGCGGGAAGGTCGTGGTACCCTACCTGGAGCTCGGGGTGGCCTCCTGGCTGAGGGACTATGTGCTCTACATGGTGGAGTCCAGCCGGCGGCGCTGGCACTGACACGCCCTCGGGGCCCGCACTGTGGACGAGCGAGCGAAGCGGCTGCTAGCCGATGGAGCACCGCACTCCGTCCCGCTAGCCCGGAGACTCGATACCCGCCAGCCGGATCACGCGAACGACCGGCACGTCGAGCTCGTCGGTCTCGATGTAGGCCATCAGCCCGTCCGGCCCGAAGGCATCCGGGATCCGCGGGCCGTCCGCTGGCAACGTCCCGATGTAGGCCCCATCGGCGGTCAGGATATCGATCAGGCCCGGCCCGTCGCCCCCCGGCCCGGTCCGCTCGACCCAGATCAGGTCTCCCGCATCCACCCCCATGCCGGCGATCACGGGGATCGCTTCGGTGAAGACCATGTTGTCGACCTGAGCGAGCTGGTTCGCCCTCATCTGCTCGCCGAGCCCTTCCACGAGTCCGAGGCCCTCCATGTGAATATCCGCGAGCTCCTCGAAGGCCTCCCGGCGCCGCTCCCGCTCCGCCGCCCTGATCGCCTCGGTCACCGGTTCGGGCGCAATGGGCCGTCCGACGGCCCCCACTACGCTCCCGTCCAGCCCGATCAGCTTGACCCGGTACCCCATCGAATCGACGACCGCGAGGCGCCCGTCGGAGAGCATCCCGAGGTGCAGCCCGGGTTCGAAGGAGCGCATCCGGGTCATCGCGACGCTCATCTCCCGGCGTCCGTCTTCGTTCTCGGTCGTGAGCTCCTCGTCCAGCTCCGTGGGCTCCAGATTCCAGGCCCGGTAGAGCACCTCCTTGCCCGGGCTGCCGAGGGTAAAGAGCTCGATGTCGCGCAGGTGCGGGTCCGCCTCTTCTTCGCTCTCCTGATCGGGCCGCACCATGCGCACGCCGCCCCTGGTAACGATGCGACCATCGGGCCGCGCCATGAGCAGGCTTCCCGGGGCTCCCTCGAAGACGTCGAAGGTGACCTCCTCGACGAATGCACCCTGCGGATCGTAGAGCTCCCAGGTGGCGGGAAAATCGTAGATGACGATCCTGCCGTCCCGGAGGATCTCGAAGCCAAAGGGGTAGCTCAGCTCACCGGGCCCCTCGCCCTCGCCGCCGATCTCGCGCAGGAGGTCACCATCCTGGTCGACCACCACGATGCGCATGGCCCCCGGGTCGAAGATGTGGAGGTTCCCGGACGCGTCGAAGGCGACCTTGCCGACCCTCGTGAAGTTCTCCCACTCCTCGCCCGCGTACTCGCCGACCGTGTATACCTCCTCGGTCGCGGGCGCAAGCAGGACATCGTCGGCGGCATCGGCGGCCGGACCATCGCCGCACGAGAGCAGCAGGATGGAGAGCGTTGCGGGAAGCGGTGCGCTGGTCCGTCTGACTGCGAATCGGTTTGACATGACGGCTCCTGACCGGAAGGGAGGCTGTCCCAACGTAGCTGGAGGTCGCGGTGGCTCCCAGGGTGGGAGGTCTGAGGGCGGCCGGATCGGCAAGCTGCGGCTGCTACATCGGGTCGCCGTAGAACCGCCACGACGCTCGGAAGTCGCGACCAGGCGCCTCGCCCAGCAACCGCGCCCGCACCATTTCGATCGGCATCGTCCCGCCCTGCAGGATCGCGTCGTGGAACTCGCGCTCGCTCATCCGCCCCCCGACGACCAACTGCTCGTGCAGCGACCGGATCTGAAGTCCCCCCAGCATGTAGGCCGCCTGGTAGAGCGGCGGATACGTCCCGTTGAAGGACCGGCGCACCTCGGCCGTGGCGTTGGCGGGCTCGTGGCCGACCTGATCGACAAGCAGTGCGATCGCCTCGTCCGGCGTCATTCGCCCCAGGTGGAAGCTCAGCGAGAAGATGATTCGCGCGGCCCGGTGCATGCGCCAGAAGAGCATCCCCACCCGGTCCTCGGGCGTCGTCGGGAACCCTAGCTCCCAGAGCCGCATCTCCCAGTAGAGCGCCCAGCCCTCGGTCCAGAACGGGGTCCGGAAGAGACGTCGGTGCGGGTTGTAGCGCTCGTTCATGAATCCCTGCAGGTGGTGTCCGGGAATGAGCTCGTGGTGCACCGTCGCGCGGGAGAAATGGACGTTGTTCCCGCGCATGCTCATGCGCTTCTCGTCGTGCGTCATCTCGTCGGTGGGGAAGGCGACGCGGATGACCTCGCCGCCCAGGAAGAACGGGGCCACCCGCTGGCGCTCCGCCGACAGCATCTCCAGCCGCCAGACCTCCTTCGCGAGCGGCGGCACCGTCACCAGCTCCCGCGCTTCCACAAACTCAAGTGCCTCGCGGGCCAGCCGCATGACAACCTCGGGCTGCCCTCCGGGGTCCGCGTGCAGCCCCTTCACATGCTCCAATGCCGCCCTCCAGTCCCTCCCGAACCCCAGCTCGGCAGAGGCCTCGGCCATCCGCTCCTCGCACCAGGCGAGCTCCTGGTTCGCGATCGCGATCAGTTCCTCCGGGGCGTACGGTATCATCTCCCGGGCCAGATCGGCCGCCAGTCCGCTGGCACCGATGGGGTCGCCGACAACGGGCTCCTCGCCGCCCTCCGGCCATCCGACCACCTGTGTCCGCAGCGTCGAGAGGTAGCTGCCCAGCGCCCCGTACGCCTCCTCGTACGGCTTCTTGGCCCACCAAGCGAAGAGGGGGTCGTATCCGGCGTAGTGGCGGTACCAGGCGGCGAGTGCGCTGCGGTAGGAAGAGAGGATGCCGAGCGCCCTGAGCCCTGTGATCGGGGTCGGGGTCGGCTGCCCCTCCCCGCCCGCGCCCGATCTCAGCGCCTCCTCCGCTCCTTCCACCGCACCGGCCAGCGCCGCCAGGCTTCCCGCGATCTCCATCCCGTCGACCGGCTTCATGAAGTGCCGGATCGCGAGGAGATCGAGGATGTCGCGCGCGAAGGGCAGCAGCGACGCAGCCTCGGTGAGCATCCGTGCCTCCCTGGCAAGGAGCTCCCGGCGGTAGCCAATCTCGCTGGCCAGCAGCAGGTGGTCGACCCGCCCTTCGAGGTCGTCCGGCGCGACTTCCAGCCCTTCCAGAGCGACCGCCCACCCCGCCAGGAATTCGTCGATCTGCTCCCGGCGCTCGGCGGAATGCGGCATGTCCCTCCACTTCCGCTCGAGCGCGCCGAAGTCGCTTGCGAAGCGATTCACAAGTACCGCCAGCCTCGAAGTCTCGAAGGCGGCGACCTCGGCAAGATCGGGGACCGCCGAGGGGGACTGGGGGGCGGCAGGGGCGGGTGCGGACGCGGTGGCTGCGAGCGTTGCGAGGGCCAGGGCGAACGGAGTGTGGCGGTACATGTGTGACTCGTGTGGTCGGTGGACCATATGCTCGGGGGCGCGTAAGCTAATCTGCACGGTGCGATCGGGCACCCAGGCAGTCCGTCGACACGGGAGGGTCCTCATGAATCGGACCCTCGAAGCCCACGCCGATTCCTGACGCTCACACATGCAGATCTTCGGCCAACACGACGAGCAGACGCTGGCCCAGCTTGCCCGCATCGCCGAGCGCGCGGACCACGCGGCCCTTATGGCCGACGGGCATCTCGGCTACGTCATGCCGATCGGGGGCGTGGCCGCGTACCGCAACCAGGTGAGCGTCGCGGGCGTGGGGTTCGACATCGCCTGCGGGAATGCCGCGATCCGCACCGATCTCGGCCTGGGCGACCTCGCCGGCCAGCCCGGCGGTCTGCGGTGCAATCTGGAACGCCTCGGCGACGAGATCCAGGCCGTCATCTCGTTCGGTGTCGGCGGGATCAACCGGTCGCCCGACGCGCCCTCCGACCACCCCCTCTTCGCGGACCCCGCCTGGCAGGCCGTGCCCGGGCACCACCGGGGCGCGCTGCTTGACAAGGCGCGCAGGCAGCTCGGCTCGGTGGGATCGGGCAACCACTACGTAGACGTCTTTGCCGACGAACGGGACCGGATCTGGGTCGGCGTCCACTTCGGGTCGCGCGGCTTCGGGCACACGGTGGCCTCGTCGTTCCTGGCGATCGGGCAGGGTGCCGAGTGGGGCGCGCGCGTACCCGAGGCCGAGGTCATCCTGGATCTGGATGCGCCTGCCGGGCACGACTACTGGCACCTCATGAAGCTGGCAGGGCGGTACGCCTACGCGGGCCGGAGATGGGCGGTCCGGAAGGCCGCGGAGATCATCGGGGGGCGCGAAGTGGAGCTCGTGCACAACCACCACAACTTCGCCTGGGAGGAGGAGCACTTCGGCCGCACCTTCGTGGTGGTCCGCAAGGGTGCCACGCCGGCGTTCCCGGGACAGAAGGGGTTCGTGGGCGGGTCGATGGGCGACGACGCGGTGATTCTCGAAGGAACGCCTGGCGCATCGCTCGAGTCACCGGCCACCGAGCTTCAGCAAACGGCCCTCTACTCCACCGTGCACGGCGCCGGCCGCGTCATGAGCCGCACCGCCGCACGCGGGAAACGTCACCGCCGTACGGGCAAGGTGCTCAGGCGCGGCAAGGTATCCCGCGAGATGATGAAGGAGTGGGTTGACGGCAAGGGCGTGGTGCTCCGCGGCGGCGGAACCGACGAGAGCCCGCACGTGTATCGCAGGCTACCCGATGTGCTGGCGGCGCAGGGAGACACGATCACCGTACTGCACACGCTCCGGCCGCTGGTAGTGGTGGTGGCGGGGGGGCGGCGGTAGTCATCCCCGCGAGAACCCCCCGCTTGTAAATGGCGCGTCCACGCGATCTTGAGTTATCCGGCGTCGCCCGTTAGGCTGACATCCCCCACAAGAGCCGGAACAGGAGACTCCCTATGGTGAAGCGTCTCGCAACCCTCGTGGCAGTGACCGCCACTCTACTCGCACCCGCCACACCGGCCCTGGGCCAGACCGCACTCCTCTTCTCCGGCGGCCTGAACCGGGCGTCGATTGCCGTAATCGTACCCGAAGGGGGGGACGACTTTTCGGAGTACCTTGAACCGGTCACACGGATGTCGGCCGGCCTCGCGGTCGGAATCCCGCTTTCCGAAGGCTGGAACATCGAACTGGGCGGGAGCTATTCCCAGAAGGGCTCTATGCCATCAACAATGTTCCCATCAACGATGTTCCCGGGCTTGGCGGAGACTTCTCTGGCTCCGCTGCAGTCGACTATCTTGAGGTCACCGCCCTTGCCAGCAAGCCATTCCCCCTGGGTGATCGCGCCTCGGTGAGCCTGCTGGCTGGCCCGGCTCTGGCCCTGGAGCTGTCTTGCCAGACGACGCTTTCGTATGGGGGTAGCGAGGAGACCGATGACTGCGAGACCGACGATGGCACCAGGGACACGGACCTGGGTCTGGCCGGTGGAGTGCGCCTCCGGATGGGGCTGTCCGAGAGGGTAGGGGTTACGGTCGGGGCGCTCTATACGCTCGGACTCCTGAACTTGGCTGAAGACGCGGATGACGACGGCAGTCTCAAGATCCGCGTCCTGACCCTTGGGGTGGGTCTGGCCTACGCGATCCGATGAGATCGGCGACGGCCGCTCCATCGTGCAGGGCCGGGGCGGGATGTCTCGCAATCTTTGCCGCCGCACTGTTACCCTGGTGCCCGGCGGATACGCACAAGGTCAGGTCACGCTGACCCTGGCTGGTGGCCCGAACATCGCTACGGTTTACAGTGTGACCAGGACAGTGCGCTGGTTCCGCACGGATGCATCGCCAGTCGAGTGCAGCATGGGCTGGTTCCATGGGCTGTTGGGGTTGGCAGTCACGCTAGGCCTCAACGGCGCGTCGGCGGTTGGCGCCCTCGCTCAATTGCCCGTCGAACCCCGGGCCTACGACGCCCCGAGCACGGCATCCCCGCCTGGAATCGACGGCTCCCTCGGCGATGCTGCCTGGCGTGCGGCCCCCTGGACCGAGTCCTTCATCGACATCCGGGGCGAAGGCTGGCCCGCGCCGACCTGGGAGACGCGGGCGAAGATCGTCTGGGACGAAGGCCACCTCTACATCGCGGCCGAGCTGGAGGAGCCCCACCTCTGGGCCACACTCGCCGACCGCGATGCTATCCTCTACCGGGAGCACGACTTCGAGGTCTTCATCGACCCCGACGGGGACGCGCTCGACTACTACGAGCTCGAGATCAACGCGTTGGGCACCGAGTTCGACCTGTTCCTGCCGCGGCCGTACAACCGCAAGGGCAAGGCCAACGTGGGGTGGGACATGGCCGGGCTGCGCACGGCGGTGCTCCTCGACGGCACCCTGAACGACCCCTCCGACGAGGACCGGGGATGGACGGTGGAGATCGCGATTCCGTGGTCGGCGCTGAGGCCGCCTAAGGGGGGCGCGGCCGCGGACGACCCAAGGGAGACGGACCGGTATGCGACCGCAGAGGAGGACCGGCACGAACCGGGTGCCGGACCACGGGCCGGAGACGAGTGGCGAATCAACTTCTCGCGGGTACAATGGCCGGTCGAAGTCGTGCCGGGCGGCTACCGCAGGGCGCAGGAACCGGGCCCCGGGGACCGGCACCCGGAACACAACTGGGTGTGGTCGCCGCAGGGGGAGATCAACATGCATATCCCCGAGATGTGGGGAATCGTGCGCTTCACCGAGGGAGCAGAGCGATGAGACGCAGGGATTTCCTGAAGACGGGAGCCGCAGCGGCATTGGCCGGTGGGTCCACGATGACTTCCGCGTTCACCGGGCGCGTTTCCGCGTCCGGCCGGGGCAGCGACTTCAGCCTCTGGAGCTGGGTCAGCTTCAAGCGCGAGTACGACGCCGACGAGTGGCGCCGCCGCTTCTCCCGGCTGCGCGAGGCCGGCTTTCACGCGGTGCTGGTCGGCGGCGGGGATGTCGAACTCGTCTCGGGCGCGGCCCAAGCGGAGGGGCTCGAGTACCACCGCTGGTTCTGGACGATGAACCGCAACGGCGACGGGTGGGCGAAGGAGAACCACCCCGAGTGGTTCACGGTGAGCCGCAACCTCGAATCGTCGCTCGAAAAGCCGCCCTACGTGAACTACTACAGGTGGGTCTGCCCGTCGCGCGCGCCGGTGCGCGAGTACCTGAGTCGTCGTGTCGGCGAGCTGGCGGCTAACCCGGGCGTGGACGGCGTCCACCTCGACTACGTGCGCCACTGCGACGTGATCCTGCCCCGGGGACTGTGGGAGCGGTACAACCTCGTGCAGGACATCGAGCACGCCGAGTTCGACTTCTGCTACTGCGATGTATGCCGCGAGCACTTCGCTGCGCTCGACGGCCGCGACCCGCTCGAGATCCCCGACCCGCCGGCCGACGAGGCGTGGCGGCGCTTCCGCTGGGACAGCGTGACCGAAGCGGTGCGGGATCTGGCCGCGGCGGTGCACGAGCACGGCAAGCCCATTAGCGCGGCGGTCTTCGCGACGCCTGCGGAGGCGCGGCGGCTGGTGCGGCAGTCCTGGGACGAATGGCCGCTCGACCGGTTCTTCCCGATGCTCTACCAGCACGCCTACGGGGAAGACATCGAGTGGATCGGGGAGTGCGTACGCGAGGGGGTGGCCGCGCTGGCGGGAGGCGGTGGGGAGGGGGGGCCGCGCCCGGGGACGCCTCTCAACGCGGGGCTTCAGTTGCGGTGGCTCGAACCGGCTGAACTCGCCGAGGCGGTTGTGAGGGCGCGGGAGGAGGGAGCGGCGGGGGTGGCGACATTCGAGATGCACGGACTCAGCGACGAGCACATGGCCGCGCTGAGGGGGGCTCGTCCAGGCGCGCCTTGAGGATCCAGAGATCCCGCCATCGAACGGACGGAGACTCTCAAGGCGAGTCGGAGAACGCAGCGCGCACCGGACGACGGGCGGCGCGGAAGGCGAAGGTGTGCGTGTTCCGCAATAGTTCGATGTAGAGCTACCTCACGATCTCCAGACTCCCCGACTCGGTGGAACGCTGCTGGTAGTCCGTCCCAGCGGCCTGGTCGAGCACTCCCGCATACTCCTCGGGCGCGGTGACGTCCCCGGCCCGGAAGCCGAGAAGCGTGTCCCCGTCGGCAATATCGCCGGCCACGAGCGCACGCGCCGCCTCTCCGTCGGGGGCCGAGTACAGCTTGAGTCCCGTGTGCGCCTCCAGCGATTCCACTCCGGGGCCGCTGAGGCGAAGGAGAACAGCCCCGATCTCGGTCTCTTCGTATCCGAGCATCACCCAGAGGGTGCCTGGCTTGCCGTTGACGGTCACGTCAAAGCTCTGGCTGCTCGAGAGGCCATCGGGATCGGTGGCGTTGACGCTAATTACCGTCTTCGCCCGCTTCTCGCCCGCCACCTCGAGAACGCTGCCATCGACCGCGATCGTCAGAGCGCTCCGGTCCAGGGCGAACCCAGTGTAGCGGAGCTCGTCGCCGTCCGCGTCGCTGAAGTAGCGCGACAGCTCGACCGTGACGGTGTCGGTGACCTCGAGCGCGAGCGCTGGAATGGCCCCGCTGACTTCCGGCCCCCTGTTTTCGGGCTCGGGTTCCCCGCAGGCCGCCAGCAAGCCGATTCCGGCTGCTAGGAGCGCTGGCCGCCTCATTGGTGCCGCCGGGGACGGTCGGAGGGGGGCGAGAGGGCACCGCCCGCCTGCAACCGCAACCTGTGGATTGCCCCGCGTATGGCCTCTTCGTCGTTGCCATCCCCGCAGCCGATATCGTCGCCGCCTCCCCCGCAGTGATCAATCCAGCGGAGCACGTCGCCCAGGTTGAACGATCCGTCGCCGTTGCCGAACCAGTCGAGGAATTCGAGCTGACCGGAACCGAGGCGACTCTCGCCCATAAGGTGCCGGGCTGCGTCCTCGACCGCAGTCTCTTCGACCACCTCCAAGCTGTCCGTGATCGTCCCCACGAGCTCCGGGTACCCTCGCACCTTGATCGTGATCTCGCCCTCGTAGACGCCAGCTTCGAGCTCCTCGGCGTTGCGCCTCCAGACGATATGGTCGCGGAAGCCGCCCTCGCTCCGCTCCAGCTCCAGCCAGCCCGAAGAGGTGGCCTCGGCCTCCCAGACGGCGTCGTCCTCGCCGTAGCCGGAGATGCCCGACGGCAGCGAGTCGGCGAGCGACAGCGTCCATCCCGCGACCGCGTAGCCGTTGCTCTCTCGCTCCTCCTCGATCTCCAGCTCCCCCTGCACGGCGAAGGTGTCCACGAACGCCGCCGGGCTTCCGGTGGCCCAGTAAGCCTCGACAGTAATCGTGTCGACGTAGAGCCCCACCTCCAGACCCGTCGGATCGACCGTCCAGGTGACGAAGCCGGGGCCCTCGCCCGAAGCGGTCGCCAGATCGAACCAGTCGCCTCCGCCCGATCGTTCTGCGCTCCACGCGGTTTCCTGCCTGGGGCCGATGAAGCTCACGGGCACCGAGTCGCCGACCGCCTCGGTGCTCCCCTCGGGCAGCTTCACTGGCGGAGGGCCGGGTCCGACCTCGAGATGGCTCGGCGAGAGCGCAGTCACGGACACCGGCACCTCGAAGGTCTCGCCCACGCCCTCCAGCGTCACCTCGATCGCGGCCTCGTGGTCGCCAGCCTCCAGCCCGCGGCCAGTGAGCTTGTAGTCGAAGCGTCCGCGCCCCTCGCCTGTCGCGCTGTCCAGCTCGATCCACCCCTCGTCGCTCTCCGCCTCCCAGGTGGTCGAGTGATCCTCCTTGCCGTGGGGCGCCGCGATGATCTCGCCGCTCTGCCTCGCCTTCCCGATCGTGTCGCCCGCGATCACGGTGTCGGAGATCGCGCCCGGGCGCGTCCACAGCTTGAGAGGCACATCGACCTCGAGCTCGAACATCCCGCGTCCGTGCGTTGCGGCCACGAGGCGGCTGGTGCCCGGCTGGGTCGCGAGGTCGAAGACCGCAACGTTCGGCAGGCCGTCGTCGAGGCGCAGCCAGTCATCGCCGCCGGACGCGGCGTAGAAGACGCCCAGGTCGGTGCCGATGACGACGGCACCGTAGTCGCTCGGATCGTACACGATGGCGTTGACCGGATGGTCGGGCAGATTGCCGGTGCGATCTCGCCATGTGCGTCCTCCGTCGGTCGTGTGGAAGACATGCCCGGTCAGGAACCCGCCCGCGACTGCGTACGCCTGGTCGGGGTCCTCCGGGTGCACTGCGACGTCGCCGATGAAGCGGTTCGGCAAGCCGCTCCCCGACGATTGCCAGCTATCGCCCCCGTCGCGGGTCACGACCACCCTGCCCCAGAGGAGCGCCACGTAGATCGCGTCCTCGTCCGCAGGGGTGAGACCGACGGCCGAGACCACCCCTCCCGGCGACCGGTAGATGCGCTGCCAGCTCTCCGCCGAGTCGTCGGTGCGGTAGAGGCTCCGAACCCCGAAGTAGAGGCGCTTCGACTCCATCGGATCCATCACCAGCGGCGGGATGAAGAGCCCCGACTCGCCGCGGTCGATCCCGGAGACCACCAGCCTGCCATTCTTGCGCGGCCCGCTGTAGCCGGAGTTGCTGATCCACTGCGTCTCGGCGTACCAGGTCTCCGGGTCCTCCACATCGAAGGCCGTGTAGCCGCCATCGCCGCCCATCACCTTCTCCCAGACCTTGGTCCCGGCTTCGGAGCGCTGGGTGCCCTGGTCCTGGGTGCCCCCGAGCGTCACCGCCGGGTCGGAGGGGTGCAGGGCGATGCCCCGGTAGTACTGGGCCACGACTAGGCCGTTGGCCAGCGAAGTCCAACTGTCGGCACCGTCGGTGGAGCGGTAGACGCCCCCGTCGTTGGCCAGATACAGGACGCTGTCCCCGTCGAAGCGGAGGTAGTGCTCGTCTACGTATACCCCGCTGTTGTGATGCTGCGAGAAGGTGTCTCCGCCGTCCTCCGACCTGTAGAGGCGCAGGCTCCCGAAGTAGACCGTCTCCTCGTCCTCCGGGTCGACCGCGATCGTCATGTCGTACCAGCACTGGTACCAGCAACTGGCGCCGGTCGCATCGAGACGCTCCCACTCGCCGCCGCCGTCGTCGGTGCGGTACATGCGGAGCCCGGAACCCTCCGACCCGGTCGTCTGGAAGCTGGCGTAGAGGACATCGGGGTCGGAGGGCGCGATCGCTAGGTTGATGCGGCGCGCGTTCCCGAAGGACATGCCCGAAGAGGCCCTCTCCCACGTCTCGCCCGTGTCCACCGACCTGTACACCCCGCTGCCGTGGATGGCGGCGAAGAAGACCGAGTCGTCCTCGGGGTGCGCCAGCAGGTCGGTCGCCGTCCCCGAGATGACCTCCTCCCACTCGCCGCCGCTGTTCTCCGAGCGGTAGAGACCGTAGGTGGAGGCGGCCATCACGATCGTCTCGCTCGAGGATCCGGCCGTGGCGCGGTCGATCACAACGCGCGCGATCCGGGCGCCCCCGCTCCCCGAACCGCGCCTGGCCTCGACGAAGACATCCGCTCCCTGCTGCGCCCACGTCTCGCCCCCGTCGAGGGTTCGGAGCACGCCGCAGCCGTAGTAGCTGTCGCCCGAGAAGTGCTGCTCGCCGGTGCCGGCGTAGATGATATCGGGATCCTCCGGGTCGATCGCGATGTGCCCCATGGCGAGCGAGCACTCCCCGTCGGTGAGGGGCTCCCAGCTCTCCCCCACGTCGGTGGACTTCCAGACCCCGCCCTGTGCACCCCCGGCGAAGAGGACATCGGGGTCGTCGGGGTGGATGACGATCACCGAGACTCGCCCCGCAGTGATCCGCGATCCGTCCTCCACCTGTTCGGGTCCGAGCGACTCCCACTCGGTGTCGACCAGCCCCTTTAGGGTGCCGCCAAGGGTCGGCATTAGGAGCTTCTCGGCATGCGCTCTCTGGAGGAGCGAGGCCAGATTCACCCCCGGCCCGGAGTAGGTGCGGAGCCGGTCGAACTCCATGCGGGCCAGGATTTCGTCGTTCTCCTGCGCACCGACCGCCGACGGCGGCACCAGGGCCGCGACGGTCGCTAGGAGGGGCCCGGCCGCCGATGCAAGCAAGGCTCGCCAGCAGTGTAAACTATGCATTACGCTATGTAAACTACGCATTACACCATGTGAACAATAGACCACCCTCGCGACTGCCCGAGCGACGGCCCAGTGCGGGACTGCTCCAGGCGCAAATCCTACGGCCCGCACGGCTCGGACGCAACAGAGCGGCGAATCCGCATCAGGAGGTAGCGCTTGGTGGCGGAGAAGACCTCCGGGTCGAGCTGCGACGCCTCGCGCCGCGCCCTCCGTCGAGCCCTTTCCAGCGCGGGCCGCACTACGTAGTGCAGCCCGGGGAGCTTGACCCTCAGCTTCTCGCTTCCGAAGTCGAAGGCCGGAAGTCCGATGCGCTCGGCCAGGAGGCGGGCGAAGCCGAGCGTTGGGAGGACGTGGGGGGTGATGTCCTCCTCGGCCTCGATCTCGAAACCCCCCTCCTCCAGGAGGCGGCGATACTCGCCAAGGCGCCACCCCGAACGGACGGAGCGCGCTGCGCCATCGTGCGATGCGGCGCCATCGGCTACATCGGCGGCGGACTCGTCCAGGCGGAAGTAGTCGGCCACGATCCAGCGGCCATCGGGGGCGAGGGCCCGCTCGAGCGCTCTGAGAGCTCCGTCCGGACGCATGTACTGGAGTGACTCCGCGTGTACGATTGTGTCAAAATACCCTAGGTATTTGTCACACCCGCGATCATTACGACTGGCGGATAGCGGTCTAGAGAGCTCTTGTGGGTCCATTGTGACATTTTCATAGCTGAATCTGTCATTACCCAAGTCTTCGAAGCGACAGTGGAGAATCGGCACGTCGGGGAGCGTGCGCCGGAGGTGATCGATCTGGAAGCGGTCCGGTGTCAGTCCCGTCACCTCGTGACCGCGTGCGCGGAAGACTCCGAGCATTCCCCCCATGCCGCAGCCAGCCTCCAGGAGCGTCCCGGGCGGCGGCGCTACGAGCTCCGCCACCCGCTCGGCGTAGCGCAGTTGGGCCCTTTCGAGGAGGGCGAAGCTCACCTCCTCGGGGGGGGTGTCCGGGTCGTCGAAGTAGCCGAAGTGCAGGAAGCCGCTGGGGAGCATCCGGGCGTAGAGGAGCAGTTGGGCGTCGGCGTCCGTCGCCGTCTTGCGCCTCCGCACGAGCTGGCAGCGAATCCAGCGAGCCAGGTGGCTGGGCAGTAGCGCTCTGCCGACCATCTCGCCGAGTGTGGACTTCCCAGCCCGCGCGCGGTCGCTTACCATAGCTGCCCAACCTAACCCGCATTCGCAATACAAGGAGATCGTTCCCGCCATGCGCACCGTCCGCCTACCAGTCGCGTTGCTGCTCCTGCCGCCACTCCTAGGGTCCCTGGCGACCGGGGGGGTCGAGGCGCAGGATCGCCCCCTCAGTCCGCGGGGCGAAGCCGCCACCAACTTCGGCGGCACATTCGACGGGCGCGCCTATGTGGGCGGCGCCTGGATCGACGTCGACTACGGCCGGCCCATCAAGAGAGACCGCGACCTCTTCGGCGAGGGCGAGGATTATGGCCGAACGCTCCTCTCCGGCGCTCCTGTGTGGCGGCTTGGGGCGAACCAGAGCACGCGCTTCAGCACCGACGCCGACCTATTGTTCGGGGACCAGCGCCTGCCCGCTGGCGAATACAGCCTCTTTGCCGTCCTCGCCGAGTCCGAGTGGACGCTGATCTTCTCCTCGTGGGGGGCGAAGCAGGGCTATCGCGACGAAGACCCGGACGCGCTCTGGGGCGCCTACAACTACACCCCGGACCGCGATGTGCTGCGGACCCCCATGGAGGTCTCCACGACTGCGACTGCGTTGGACCAGTTCACGATCGGCTTCGTCGACATGGGGCCCACCGGGGGGCACATGGCCATCTGGTGGGACGACCAGTACGCCAGGGTCGCCTTCTCGCTGGCCCAATGAGCGGCCGCGAGCGCGCCCGGAGCCGGTGGCTGTCGCCAGCTCCGGTGACCGTCGCACCACTCGTCCTTGGTCTTGCCCTGGCGGCGTGCGCCGAGGAGGAGGTGGAGCCGCCTCCGGTGGAGCCCGGCCTCCCGTGCGACAACTCGATCGATGTCCCGGAAGGCTACTGCGCGATCGTCTTCCACTCGGGCGTGGGCTTTGCGCGGCAGTTGGCGGTGGCGGACAACGGTGACGTCTTCGTGGTGGTCCGCGACAGTGGAGTGGTCGGGCTCCGGGACACCGACGACGACCACCGAGCGGACGAGAGCGTCAGGTGGGGCACCCGGCGTGGTTCGGGGATAGCGCTCGGCGACGGGGTGCTGTACCTCGCCAGGGACAACGATGTGCTCCGCTACCCGCTGCCGGCGGGGGCGCTGCGACCGGATGGAGACCCGGTGACGATCGTCAGGGGGCTGCCAAGCGAGCGCAACCACCCGACCAAGAGCGTTGCGCTGCACCCCGACGGCGACATCTTCGTGGCGATCGGGTCTCCTTCGAACGCCTGTCAGGTCAGGCCGCGCACCCGCGGGGAGCCGGGCCACGACCCGTGCCCCGAGCTCGAGACACGGGCCGGGATATGGCGCTTCGATGGCGACGAGGAGGATCAGGAGCTCTCCGACGGCGAGCTCTTCGCGACCGGGGTGCGAAATGGGGCCGCGCTGGCTCTTCATCCCTCGACAGACGAGCTCTACTCGGTCGTTCATGGCCGCGACCAGCTCCACGAGCTCTGGCCGGAGCTCTACAGCGCCGAGGAGGGCTCCGAGAACCCGTCCGAGGAGTTCGTGCACCTCGAGGAGGGCGACGACTTCGGGTGGCCGTACTGCTACCACGACCCCGAGAGCGACACCAAGGTGCTGGCTCCGGAATACGGGGGCGACGGCGAGATCGTGGGGCGCTGTGCAGAGATGAAGGCGCCCGAGATCGGTCTGCCAGCGCACTGGGCCCCCAATGCGCTGACATTCTCGAACGGTTCCTTCGAGGGGGAGTACAGGTCGGGGGCGTTCGTGGCCTTCCACGGGTCGTGGAACCGCTCACCCCCCCAGGGGGGCTACAACATCGTCTGGCTGCCCTTTGACGGGAACTCCCCGTCGGGCGAGTGGAAGGTATTCGCCGAGGGCTTCGCAGGCGGACCGATCAGCCGGCCGAACGAAGCCGACTTCCGTCCGACCGGGGTGGCGGCTGGGAAGGACGGGGCGCTGTACGTGAGCGATTCGCTGCGAGGCTGGATCTGGAAGATCGTCCTAGAGGAGGAGTAGGGGGGAGGAGGGGGGGGCCTGTGAGGCGGGCTGGTTCCAGAGCGGGGACTCAGAGAGGCTCCGGCTCTAGATCGGGTTCGTGGGCTTTCAGTTGGGCGTTTTTCGTCCAGATGTCGACTCTGTAGTCCGTGGAGGAACCGTACTTCCGCTTCAGTACTTTGGCGACCTCGATGACATCTGAGTTCGTGAGCCCGACCACGTGCCGAGTCGGATCAGAAGCGAAGGCCCGGATGAAATCGGCTAACTCATTGAGCCCTTTGGACGGAGAGATCAGCCAAGGCCAAGCGCGTCCGATGCTTGTTTCGACATCGGTTGCTATTCGATGTGCTAGGTGGTGTCTCCGATTACCGTCGGTGACATCGGCGATGTGGTCACAGAACTGGTAGAGACATCCCGCTGGGACGTGGAAACGGGCTCCTGCCAGCTCGGTCATTCTCTTGCGCAAGCGTGTGGAGAATGTCCGGTCCGAAAAGCCCGGCACGGAGTAGAGCTCCACCAGATAGCTGGTGTCGACGACAAAGATGCGGGTCACTCAGGGAGCCCCGCGAGCCAGCGACGCATCTCCTCGTCACGACTACTCTCAAAGTCTGGGTCGAGGTGCTGGTCCACGACTTGCTGCGTTACCAAGTCCCCAAGCCGACCTCTTTCCAGCAATTCATCGTAGCGAGCGACTTGGTTGAGCGGCAGCAATCGACTGCAGTAGTCCTTTCTGGAACGAAAAGCCAGCACTACATGCTGCTGCTGTTCCGGGGTCAGCGCGTTGAGGACTGCGGGATTGTGGGTCGACAACAGCACGTTGATCTTTCTTTCCTTGCTCAACCCGGCGATCGCGTGGATAAGGGCAGCTACCCGGCTTGGATGCAGGCCGTTGTCGAATTCTTCCACTACCACCGGTGAAAACCGTTCGCCAGTCGCCACAGCAGTGAGCACCGCCAAGGTCCTCAGGGTTCCATCGGAGAGCATCCGGGCGTCCGAGAGCCTATCTGAGTGCTCTTCGTACATCCCGAAGATCACGTCGCCCAACGAAGTGGTGACGAAGTCGAAGCTGCTGTACGGCTCATCGGGCACCTGTCGGATATGACGGAACAACTCATCCAGCTTGTCGGTACCGTTCCGACTGAGGCTGTACAATACCGAGGACAGATTGGATCCGTCACGAAGAAGCACATCGTGGCCAATCCTCTCGTAATGACGCATCGCGTCCGGGCGTGGATCGAAGACGAACGAAGCGTGCAGGTACTTCCGAACCCGGCGTATGAGGTCGAGAGAAGCCGGGAGCCGACGGTTTTTCGTGGCGAAGTGCTCGTACTGGGAAAGTGCCGACCTGGTCGCAGATACGGACGCCGAGGCTTCCGCCCGCCTTGGGCGAAGTTGTTGTACTCCAACGTGATGTCCGCGGAGGCCGGCCTTCCACTCCCTTCAATCTCCTGAAAGAGCATCGTGTCGCCATGGAAGAGGGACTCGGCCCTGATTCGTGGCTCGGGCAGGGGCGCCACCGTGACGGAGTATCGCGTTGGCTCATATTGGCCGGACCACCGCATGTTGGCTGAGAACTCTAGTGTGAAGCTGTCGGTTCCGTAGCGAGGGCAGCCCTGAAGCCCCCCCCGCACATTCAACGCACCTTCCCTGTCCAGGTCCGTGATTTCCCGGAGTGGGTCTCCGGCGGCGATGGACGCCAATACTTCGATCCCCTCAAGCGCGTTGCTCTTCCCCGATCCGTTGGGACCGACCAGGATGCTGAGCGGACGAATGAGTGGAATCCGTGCCTTCCGGAAGCTCTTGAAGTCAATGAAATGATGCATTTGGCGAGGACTCCGAGGGGGCGATCAGAGGCTGGCGTGGGCCACCCTTCCAGACCAATCTATTGATGGCGGTTCATCTGGACAACGACGGTGTCGCCAACCGAGCGTTCGTGCTGTCTGAAGTCTCCCCTCAGATCCTCCCGCTCCACCTTGCGAAACCGGTGACCGCTACTCACCCACACGGACGACACCGTGCCGTCGCCGCCGAAATCGGCGCTACCGGTCCATCTTCCGCCAAGCGGAAGGTCCGCCGGATCCGTCGCGCACCCGGATAGCGCCAACGCCAGCGCCGGAGCGCGGGGCATCGGCCCCACGCCCCAGCTTGTAGACGCCACCTCGTCGATATAGTCGCGTCAACATCGCCAATAGCCGTCAGAACACCAGTTGGCCCCGCAGCGAGACCGCGTGCCTGGCTGGGCCCAGCTTGCCCTGATTCCGTGTCCCCTCCAGTTGCACCTCGAGCAGCTCCGCCAGATCGTAGCGCACCCCTGTGCCGATCGACTGCGAGCCTCCCTCGACCACCCTGATTCGGCTGTACGGCGTTCCGTGGAAGGCGGCAAATCCGTACTCCATACGGGCGTCCACCCGTCTCGCGAGAGCCGAACCGCCATGGACCAACTGGCCGACGCCTCGATCCCACAGCTCGTCGACCGCGCTTGCCGCGTCTCCCAAGGCCGGAACGACCTTGACCGAGAGTCCCTCCGAACCCTGCGGGTCGACCTGGAGGAGACCTCGGAAGCCAATCTCCTGGTAGCCGGAGCCCGCGGAGAGGAGCCTGCCCCGGCCCTCTAGCGTCAGACCCGCTACGGCGTTGTTGTACCGCAGTCCGCCCCCAACCTCCATCCCGACTCCGTCGGTGCCGTCACCGCTGCCGAAGCGGGCGCCGCCCTCGAGCATGAAGGTCACCTCGTCCCCTCCGCCGAAGGAGCGCCCCTGCGACCACTCCAGCGCCAACCGGCCCCTCTGCATGTCGATCGTGAGCGAGTCCATCTGCGCATCTCCGTCAACTTTGACGCGCGACGCCCAGCCCTCGGTCCGCACCCGCAGCTTGGAGCCGCCGCTCGCCGCCAGGATCCGAGAGCCGGCGAGCGCTCCCGTCATCGAGCGCGCCGTACCGATGCGCCTCCCCGCAATCGAATCGTCCACAACGACCTCGCCCCAGCCGAAGCCGGACACACCCCAGACGGCCACGCCGGTGCGACCGGGCAGCCATGCGACGTACGGATAGAGGCTGTTCATGCGCGCCTCGTAGGTGCCGGAAACCTCCTCGACTCCAGTGAGGTCGGTGAAGTCGTAGGTGCCCGAGGAGCGTCCCGCCGAGACGCCCACCAGGAAGTCCCGGTCCACCCGTACGTCAACGCCAAGGTGGAGGCTCAGCATTCCGCCATCCCAGGTGAATTCTTCGTTCTCCTCGTCCGACATCAGGGTGTACTCGGCGCTCCCCCAGGTGGCCACTCCAAGCCCTTCGGTGTCCCCTCCGCTGCCGAGCGGCATTGAGAAGGACATCCCATCGATCAACCGGGAGCTCAGGGCTCCGTCTCGGCCCGCCCTGCCGACCAGCGAAGCCAGACCGGCCGCCTTGAGCTGGCCCATGAGCGGATTGCGGTCGGCGACGGCCTCGATCCTCGCGCCTATCGCGTCGAGGGCGCTGGTGGTGGATGCAGCCGCGAAGTGCGGCAGTATCGCCTCGTTGACGCGCCCCGCCCGCCCCACCGGATCGTCGGTCGAGGCAGAAGCAACGTTAGACGGCTCTCCGGTGCCCGCGACGTTGATCGCCGAGACCCGGTAGAAGCGCGTGCTGCCCGGAGGCAGGTTCGTGTGCGAGTACTCCGTCAGCGTCGACCCGGTGGATGCTTCCAGCACCGCCCAGGAGTCGGCCGAGTCGGCCGAGAATTCGATCATGTAGCCGGTGATCTCGGCACCGCCGTCGTACTCGGGCGCCACCCAGGCGAGGTCGATCTGGGTGGGCGAAACCGCCGTCGCGGTCAGTCCGGTCGGCGGATCCGGCGGGATCGCGTCGGTGGTGGCGCTCGCCACTTCGGAGGGCTCCCCGGTGCCGATCTCGTTGATCCCCGAGACGCGGTAGTGGCGTGTCGCCGCCGGGTCGAGATCGGCGTGTTCGTAGCTCGTCTCCGTCGATCCCGTGTTCGCGGCCAGATCCTGCCAACTGCTCCCCCCGTCCTCCGAGACCTCCACCCGGTAGCCGGAGATCGGCGCCCCGCCGTCGAAGGGCGGCACCTCCCAGGCGAGCTGAATCTGATACGGCCCGTCGGCCGCCGCCGCCAGCCCGGTCGGCGCATCCGGCACGGTCGCGTCGGTGGTGGCGAAGCCGGGCTCCGACGCCGTGCCCACCCCCGCCTCGTTGATCGCCGAGATGCGGTAGTGGCGCGTCGTCGCCGGCCTGAGGTCCTCGTGCGCGTAGCCCGTCCGGGTCGTGTTTGTGTTTGCCACCAGCTCGCGCCAGCTCTCGCCCGCGTTCGCGGACACCTCGATGCGGTAGCCGGTGATCTCGGCGCCTCCGTCGTACTCGGGCACCGTCCACGAGAGCAAGAGCCGCGAGGTGCCGTCGGCTTCGACGGTGAGCGCCGTCGGAGCGTCGGGCACCACCGGATCGGTCGTCGCCGTGGCGACCTCCGACGGGTCGCCCACCCCGGCCGCGTTGATCGCCGAGACGCGGTAGGACCGCGTACTCGCCGGCCTCAGTCTCTCGTGCCGATGGCTGGTGGAGGTCGATCGGGTGTCGTCCACCAGCTCCGTCCACTCGCCGCCTCTGGCCAAGACCTCGATGCGGTAGCCCGTCACCGGCACACCGCCCGTGTAGACCGGCTCGGTCCACGACAGCTCGATCTCGTAGGGCCCGTTCGCCTCGGCGCTCAGGCCGGTCGGAGGATCGGCGAAGTCGGGATCGGTGGTGGCCGCCGCCGTATCGGACGGCAGGCTCGCGCCCACCTCGTTCAGAGCGAAGACGCGGTAGTGCCTCGTCGTCGCGGGAGGGAGATTGTCGTGGGTGTGAGCGGTGGAGGTGGAGCCGGTATTGGCGACGAGCTCCGTCCACATGTCACCCTCCTCCGAGACCTCGATCCGGTAGCCGCTCACCGCAGCGCCGCCGTCGTACTCCGGCGCGTCCCAGGCCAGATCGATCTGCGATGTCCCATTTGCCTCGGCCTGGAGGTCCGTCGGCGGATCGGGCACGGTGGCGTCGGTCGTGGCGCCGGCTTCGTTCGAGTGGTCGCCCGCGCCAACCTCGTTGATCGCCGAGACGCGGTAGTGCACCGTCGTGGCCGGTGCCAGCCCCGTGTGACTGTACGCCGTCGAGGTGGAGCCGGTGTTGGCGACGAGCTCCCTCCAGCGCGACTCCTCGATCAGGTAGCCGCTCACCGCAGCGCCGCCGTCGTACTCCGGCGCGTCCCAGGCCAGATCGATCTGCGACGTGCCATCCGCCTCGGCCTGGAGGTCTGTCGGCGCATCGGGCACCGTGGCGTCGGTCTTGGCGTCGGCCACATTCGAATAGTCGCCCGCGCCCTCCGAGTTGATCGCCGCGACGCGGTAGCGCACCGTCGTGGCCGGTGCCAGCCCCGTGTGGCTGTACGCCGTCGAGGTGGAGCCGGTGTTGGCGACGAGCTCCGTCCACATCTCGCCCCCGTCGCGCGACTCCTCGATCAGGTATCCGCCGATGTCGTCGCCGCCGTCGTAGTCCGGCGCACTCCACGCCAGATCGATCTGCGACGTGCCATCCGCCACCGCCTCGAGGTCGGTCGGCGCATCGGGCACGGTGGCGTCGGTCATGGCGCTGGCTTCGTTCGAGTGGTCGCCCGCGCCAACCGAGTTGATCGCCGCGACGCGGTAGCGCACCGTCGTGGCCGGTGCCAGCCCCGTGTGACTGTACGCCGTCGAGGTGGAGCCGGTGTTGGCGACGAGCTCCCTCCAGCGACTCCTCGATCAGGTAGCCGCTCACCGAGGCGCCGCCGTCGTAGTCCGGCGCGCTCCACGCCAGATCGATCTGCGACGTGCCATTCGCCACCGCCTCGAGGTCGGTCGGCTCATCGGGCACGGTGGCGTCGGTCGTGGCGCTGGCCACGTTCGAGGGCATGCTCGCACCGGCCGAATTGAGCGCCGCCACCCGATAGTGCCTGGTCGTCGCAGGTGCCAGTCCGGTGTGGGTGTACGAGGTCGTATTCGCTCCCACGCTATCCTCCAGCACCCCCCACGAGACCCCTCCGTCAGGGGATACGTCCACCCGGTATCCGGTGATGTCGTCGCCTCCGTCGTCGGAGGGGGCCGTCCACCCCAGAGTGATCCGGGTCGACCCGTCGGCGGTCGCGACGAGCCCGGTCGGCTCATCGGGCACGACCGGGTCGGTCGTGGCGCTGGCCGGGATCGATACCGGACCGGTGCCCGCGACGTTGATCGCCGAGACGCGGTAGTGCCTCGTATCGCCCGGATCCAGCCCGCCGTGCATGTAGCTCGTCGCGGTGGAGCGGTAGTCCCACCCCGCCGGCACAACCCACGGCGCCGACCCGGTCTCGGACACCTCGAGCTGGTACCCGGTAATGTCCGCACCGCCGTCGTCCTCCGGCTTCGTCCACGAGAGGTTGATCTGCGACTCCCCGGCCGCTGCGGCCGTCAGCCCGGTCGGGGCGTCCGGCACAGTCGGATCGGTGGTGGCGCTGGCTTCGGGCGAGTAGTCGCCCGCGCCGACCGAGTTGATCGCGGCCACCCGGTAGTGCCGTCTCGTACCCGGATCGAGCCCGGTGTCGGCGTGGCTCGTGAGCGTGGAGCGGGTGTTGGCCACAAGGGTGCTCCAGTCCTCGCCGGCGTTCTCGGAGTACTGGATCATGTAGCCCGTGACATCGGCGCCGCCGTCGTCCTCGGGGGGCTCCCACTCCAGATCGATCCGCGTCTGACCGTCGGCCGTGGCCCTAAGGTCGAGCGGCGGACCGGGCTCCCTCGGGTCGGTGGTGGCCTGAGCCACTCCGGAGGGTTCACTGTACCCCCACCGGTTCTTCGCGGAGACCCGATAGTGCCAAGTCTCGCCCGCGGTGAGGCCGGTGTGGGGGTACGTCCTGGAGGTGGAGCGGGTATCATCGACCTCCACGGTCCAGGATGCGCCCGCATTGTCGGAGACTTCGATCCGGTAGCCGTCGACCGGAGAGCCGCCGTTATCCGGGACCTCAGGCCACCCGAGGTTGATCTGCGTCTGACCGATGGCGGTCGCGGTCAGGCCGGGCGGCGGGTCGGGAACGTCGAAGGTGGTGGCGAAGTCGACGTCGGAGGGGTCCCCGGTGCCGATCTCGTTGATGGCGGAGACGCGGTAGTGGTGCGTAGTCCCCCAGGGAAGGCCCGAGTGCGTATAGGTCGTGTCCTTGCTCTCCGTGTCCGCCACCGCTTCGGTCCAAGCGCTCCCGTCGGGCGAGGACTCGATCCGGTACCCGGTAACCGTAGAGCCGCCGTCGTCTTCGGGCGGAGCCCACGACAGGCCGATCCTCGAGGTGTCGCGCGCGGTGGCCACGAGGGCCGTCGGCGGCCCGGGGGGATCGCCCTCGGTGGTGGCGTGCGCCACCTCGGAAAATTCGCCGACGGTGTCCGCGTTGTATGCCGAGACCCGGTAGTACCAGGTTGAGTTGGCCGTGACGGTGGTGTCGGCGTAGAAGCGGGAGGTCTCGACCGCGACGGTGTCCTGCAGCGACCAGCTCGACGTGCCGTCGGGGGACCGATCGACCACATACCCAAGGATCTTCGAGCCGCCGTTGTCCTCGGGAGTCCCCCAGGTGAGGATGATCGAGTCCGAGCCGCTGGCATGGGCCGTGAGCGATCTCGGCGGGCTCGGTCTTCCCCCCTCCGTTCTGGCGGAGGTCGTATCCGGAGGCCCATCTCCCCCCTCGCTGCGGGCGTAGACCCGGTAGTGCCACCTCTCGCCCTTGCCGAGCTCTTCGTGGAGGTATTCCGTCGTCGGGTGATCCACGAACTCCAGCGAATCCCACTCCTCCCCATCTTCCGACCCCTCGACCACGTACCCGTCGATATCGTGGCTTCCCGGATCGGCCGGCACCACCCAGTCCACCTCGATAGACGCCGTGTCGAGGGCCTCCGCCTCGAGGCGGCGGACCTCGCTGGGGGGCCTGGGGGGAACGTTTCTGGTGTTCCTGACCTCTTCGCCGTCGAGGCTAGGAACAAGATTGCCGCGGATATCGCGAGCGTCGTTGGCGTCGCCGTTGGGCGTGGGCGTGTAGGTGACCGTGATGACGTCGTTCACCTCGATGGTGCCGCTCAACTTGATGAAGATCCTGCTCTCTCGGACCCGCACCCAGTTAATGCTGAATTCACGGTCATTGCCAAGGGAATCCGTTACAGTCACCGTGAAGTCACTGTCGGTCTGGTAATCCTCGTCCAGCACCTCGTGATAGGGGAGGAGGACCGTGTCGCCGCTCGCCGTCGCATCCCCGAGCTCGGGGGCCCTGTTGTCGACGTCGAAGGTCAGCGTCATGGCGATGTTCCCCTCGCCGTCCACGTTCTGGGCCACGTTCGCCGGTACCGTGATCGTGACATCGCCCTCGCGGTTCTTGTACACCTCTATGGTGACCTCGAAGCCGATGCTGTCGTTATCACTGTCAGTCAGCGGGGAGATCGTTGTCGCGCCCTCAAGGTCGATGTCCGCCAGCTCGAATCCGCTGACCTTCTCGGAAAAGGTGAACGTCACCGTGAAGGCAGAGTCGATATTTTCAGGCATAATCGGGGTGGTGTCGATCATGACCGTCGGCCGCGCCGCGAAGTCCACCGGCACGACCACGGTGTCGGGCGAGGACGGGTCGGCCGTCTCGACTGAGGACGGCTCGGCGGCGCGGGCCTCGAATGCGGGGAGGAACGCGAGGGAAGCGGCGGCGAAGAGGACGAGCTTGCGCACCGAGAGACTCCTGTGTCTGGGGGTGGGAAGGGCGCCTACCCGGCGCGCAACGGTCACGAGGCTGGCCCCACCCCCGACGCGGCTGGGCGGCCACTTCACGCTGGGAAAGATACTAGGAATCGGGAGAATGTGTACCCTTGGGCGCGCGCACTCCCCGAAGAGCTCGCGGCGGGCCCTCCCACGGCAGGAGCAGCGCTGCATCCCCGCTGGACCGCTTCGATTGCCTGTCCATACTGTAAACCATGCTTTACAATGTGTAAACTATGGTTTACAATGCCCGCACCCGTGGCTTCGGACTGCGGGAGCCCGGGGGAGTGAGCCGGCTGGGAATCGAACCCAGGACCTACGGATTAAAAGTCCGTTGCTCTGCCAACTGAGCTACCGGCTCGCCGCTCGAGCTGGCGCAGGCCGAAGGAGACGCGGTGGTGCGGCGTGAGGCCCGCCTCGCGCACGGCCCGGCGGTGGCGCGGCGTGGCGTAGCCCTTGTTGCGCTCCCAGCAGTACTGGGGGTAGCGAACGGCCAGGCGGGTCATGAGGCGGTCGCGGCAGACCTTGGCGACTATCGAGGCGCACGCGACCGAGTGGACCAGGGCGTCGCCGCCCACCACCGCCTCGTGCCGCCAGGGCAGGCCGGCCACCGGTAGGCCGTCCACCACGACGTGATCGGGCCGCTCGGGCAGGCGCGCGAGCGCGCGCTCCATGGCCCTCGCCGTCGCCCGGAGTATGCCCAGGCGATCGATCTCCCTCGCCGAGGCGGCCCCGATCGCGATCGCCTGCGCCCTCGCCTCGATCTCGGCGGCCAGCTCCAAACGCCTCCCCGGAGCGAGCACCTTGGAGTCGGTCGCCCCCGCGACGCCACACCCCACGGAGAGCACCACCGCCCCCGCGACCACCGGTCCGGCTATGGGGCCGCGTCCCACCTCGTCCACCCCGGCAATTCGCGAGACGCCCCCGTCCCAGAGTGCGCGTTCGTACTCCAGAGGCAGATCCACGGGCTAGCAGTCCGTGGATAATCTCGCGCGAGCACCGAGAGCGGCGAAGCGCTCCGCTGGCAAGGCGCGACGAAGCGGTCCGTGGATGCGCCCGGGCGAGCACAGAGAGGGGCGCAGCGCCGGGCTGGCAAGGC
>JAGWBP010000022.1:28408-48416 GCA_021295835.1 Gemmatimonadota bacterium
AGAAGCAACGCAGAAGCGCAGCGATCCAGCATGGATGCAGCGCCCCTCGAATGCCGCCAGGGTGCATCTGCGGACCGCACGGGTTGGTAGCAGCGCTACCGGCCCGAGGAGCAACACCGAGCGAAGCGGTCCAGCGGGGATGCAGCGCCGCTCGAATGCCGTGGGAGGTTTGTCCACGGACTGCCAGAGCCACCCGGAGTGTAGCAGCCAGCGGATGGTCGCCGGTCAGTTCGGACGGAAGGTCCGCTTCTCCTTGATGCGGGCGGCCTTGCCGCGCAGCCCCCGCAGGTAGTAGAGCTTGGCCCTGCGGACCCTTCCGCGCCGCACGACCTCGACTCCGCCGACCGTCGGGGCCTGCACCGGGAAGACGCGCTCTACCCCGACGCCTCCGGAGATCTTCCTCACGGTGAAGGTCGCGCCCATCCCGGACCCCCTTCGCAGCAGGCAGACGCCCTCGAATACCTGCACGCGCTCCTTCTGGCCCTCGCGCACCCGGTACATCACCCGGATCGTGTCCCCCGGCGCAAAGTCGGGGAGATCCGAACGGGCCTCCTCGCTGTCGAGCTGGTGGAGAATGTCGGCCATGGCCCGGCTCCTGGTTGCAATCGCGGCCGCGCTTCCCGGCACCGCGCTGAATGGTCGCTGCAAAGCCCGTAACGATAGGCGAGCGAAGCCGTAATGGGAAGTTCCCTACTCGCGCCGAAGCCGGGTAAGTCGCTCGGACTCGGATCTTCGCCACGCCTCGATTCGGCGGTGGTCGCCCGAGCGCAGCACCTCGGGCACCTCCAGGCTCCGGTAGACGGGCGGCCTGGTGTAGGAGGGGGCCGAGATGGCCTCTCCGGCGTAGAAGGAGTCGGAGGAGGCGGACTCATGGTCGCCGAGGGCGCCGGGGAGGAGTCGCACGACCGCGTCGATCACCGCCAGCGCCGCGACCTCGCCGCCGGAGAGGACGTAGTCGCCGACCGAGAGCTCCCGGGTCGCGAGGTGGTCGGCGACCCTCTGGTCGACATCCTTGTAGTGGCCGCAGAGGAGGGTGACCTCGGTCTCGAGCGAGAAGCGGACGGCGATGTCGTGTCCAAACCGCTCACCCCGGGCCGACATGAGGACGACCGGCCCGGTCGGCGCAAGGTCGTCGATGGCCTCGAAGAAGGGCTCGGGCTTCATCACCATCCCCGCCCCACCCCCGTACGGCTCGTCGTCCACCGTGCGGTGCGCGTCGTGGGTGTAGCGGCGCAGGTCCAATACCCGATAGCTGGCCAGTCCCGCCCTCTCCACCCGGCGGAGGAGGCCGCACTCCAGCGGCGAGGCGAAGAACTCGGGGAAGATCGTCAGGATGTTGATCCGAATCACGGCAGGACCCCTTTAGGCGGGTCGGCCACCAGACGGCGGCGCTCGCGGTCGAAGCGCACGAACCGGCGGTGCAGCGGAAGGATGAAGTCACCCCTCGGGCCCACCACCTCCAGCAGCTCCGAGGAGGCGAGCGGAAAGACCTCCCGCACGCTCCCGAGCGGCGACCCGTCGGCTGTCACCACCTGGGCGCCCACGAGCTCATGGTAGAAGATCTCGCCCTCGTCCAGCTCGTCGATGGCGGCGAAGGGACGAAGCAGGTAGCGTCCCCGGAGCGCCTCGGCGGCGTCCCGATCGCCCACCCCGGCGAACCGCGCCAGGAAGCCCTTGGCGTGCCTGCGCACCGACTCGATCTCGTGTTCGCGCGGGTCCGTCGGCTCCGCTCCGTCGCCCTCGTCTGCAAGCAGATGCCTGGCACCGATGGCGAAGTGACTGCCGGGGTAGTCGGTAAGGGGCCAGACGAAGACTTCGCCCTTGATGCCGTGAGGCCTGACGACGTGCCCTACGACGAGAAAGGGTGGAGGCTCTCCCCCCGTCAAGCCGGCGCGGCCTCCGGAGTGGCGCCGTTGTCGCTGGGAGCCGAATCCGCAGTCGGCTCCGGAGCGGCTGCCTCCCCGGCGGGCTGGGCCGCGGACGCCTCAGTCCCATCGGCGGCCTCGGCAGCGCCCGCCTCCGCGCCACCAGCGCCCCCATCGGCGGCCTTGGAGTTCCCACCGGCGGCTTGGTCGCCGTTCTCGCCAGCGTCCCCCTCGTCGACCGCCGCAGCCCCCACCAGAGCGACGCCCCCGCCGCCGCCGTTCCTGGCGCGCCGCACCAGACGGTCGACCGTGGCGGAGGGAGATGCCCCCTGGCCGAGCCAGTAGTCCACCCGCGAGAGGTCGACCGAGAGCAGGGCCGGAGTGGGCAGGGGGTTGTAGTAGCCGAGGTTCTCGACGAAGCGACCGTCTCGCGGGGAGCGGCTGTCGGCGACTACGATCCGATAGTGGGGCTGCTTCTTCTTGCCCATGCGGCGAAGGCGAATTCTGACTGACATTGCTCGGCTGGTCGTCTTCCTGGGTTGTTGGGGTTCGGTGAACCGGGTTACGGAATCTAGCACGCCGCCGCCGAAGCCGCGCGAGGCGAGCGTTGTCGGTCTTCGCGCGCCGCCCCTGGGTGCCCCTTCCCGACGCGTGGCCCCTTGACTCGATCCGGACACTTCCCAACATTATCGTTGGCAGCAACATCGTTGGCAACAATTCTGATGTGGAGATGTCGATGACACTACGACAGGCTGCCCAAGCGCAACTCGGAATTCGTGGGGTGGATTCGGGAGGCCGGTGCATTCTCGTGGGTGTGAGATATCCGGGTTAGGAAGGAGAGCGAACCGTGGCCACCGCGACCAAGAGCCACAATCCGGGATTCCTGACGGACGACGAACTCAGGGCGATGTTCTGCGTCAGAGTCGGCGAGCTCGAGTCGCTACTCGAGACCCTGCGCGACAATACCGGCGAGTCGAACCAGCACGCGATCGTGGTCGGGCCGCGGGGCAGCGGCAAGACGATCCTGTTGCTGCGCGTCGCTCTGGAGGTGCGGTCCGATCCCGAACTCTCGTCCCGACTGTATCCGATCGTCTTCGCGGAAGAAAGCTATTCGGTGAGCACCTGCGGCGAGTTCTGGCTGGAATGTCTGTCCCGCCTGGCGCAGCAGGAGCCGTACCGGGCCGGGGAACCCGATCTCCGGCGCACGGTGGAGGATGTGCGCAGAGAGCGCGACGATCGCGTACTTCGGGAACGCTGTCTAGGTGCCCTGCTCGACTTTGCCGAACGGGAGGGGAAACGCCTGGTGCTCCACGTCGAGAACCTCAACATGCTGTTCTCCGATATGATGGATTCGGACGCTGGCTGGTGCTTGCGAAAGACGCTCCAGACCGATCCGCAAATCATGATGATCGGGAGCGCGACCAGCAGATTCGGGGAGATCGACAGGCCCGACCGGGCACTCTACGACCTCTTTCGGGTGCTCACCCTGCGGCCGTTGGATCGGAGGGAGAGTTCGGTGCTCTGTGAGACTGTGTCCGGGAGAGCGCTCGACGACGGAGTGGTTCGTCGCCTTCAGATCCTAACCGGGGGAAGTCCCAGGTTGCTCACGATCATGGCCCGGTTCGGGGCAGCGAGGTCGTTTCGCACCCTCTCTTCCGACCTCCTTGATCTCGTTGACGAACATACGGCCTACTTCAAGAGCCACCTGGAATCGCTGCCCGCTCAGGAGCGGCGGGTTTACCTGGCCCTGGCGGAATTGTGGAAGCCGGCGACGGCCCGGGAAGTCGCCGAGCGCGCCCGGCTCGAGACCAGCAAGTGCAGCGCTCAGCTCAGGCGTCTCATGGGGCGAGGTGTGGTGTCGGATGCGGGAGGAACGAATCGCCGAAAGCTGTACTACGTCAGCGAGCGTCTCTACAACATCTACTACCTGCTCCGCCGGAGTCGGGGCATGGACAGCCTGGTGGGGGCGCTGGTGCGTTTCATGGATGCGTATTATTCGCGTACGGAACTGAGGGGAATCGTGGACGACATGGTGGCGGAGTTGGGTGCCGTGGATCCCGCCACGCGCTTGGTCTATCAGGCGGCGTTGGAGCGTTTCGGTAGCCTGCCGGAACAGGCTTGGCACTTCTATCGGGAATACCCCGATCATGTACCTGAAGACGTGAGGGCGGTCACGGAGGAGGCGGCGGCCCTGTTGGAACGGGGTGGCGAGAAGCTCGAGAAGGGTGATCTCCGTGGAGCGCTGGTGGACCTGAAGGCACTGTTGCAGAAGTTTCGAGGGCATCGGGAGCCAACTGTTCGCGACTCGGTCGTCAGGGCACTTGTGAATCGCGGAAACATCCTCGCGCAACTGGAGAGGGACGAAGAGGCGATTCGTGCTCTCGACGAGGCGGTCGATATGTTCGGTCCCATAGATTCATCGGAACTTCGCACTGTCATGGCCACCGCTCTGCTAAACAAGTCCTATGTTCTTGCACGTCTGGGACAAACAAAGGATGCGATCGAGGTTTGCGGCCAGCTGATCGAATGGTGCCCCGGCGATAGCTCGGGTCCGGTTGCTGCGCAAGTGGCGACTGCTCTATTCAACCGCGGGATATTGTCGGGCAAGATGGATCGGGCGAAGGACGCACTCGCCGCTTACGACGAATTGCAGAATCGATTCGGATCAAGCGAATCTCTGGATGTTCTGGTACCCGTCGTGGGCGGGCAGGTCAACAAGGCAGCGACCCTCTTCAGCATACAGCGACAGGACGAGGCGCTTCAGGTATGCGAGGAAATCTGGGATCGCTTCGGAAACCATGAATCTTCCCGCGTGCTCCACCCGGCCTGGTCGGCAATGACCATAAAGACGGCAATTCTGAGCATACAGGGACGAAGGTGCGAGCACCTCGCGGCTTGCGAGGAACTACTGAATCGAATTGACCAGCATGAACGGCGCGCTGTGAGCGGAAAGGTGAGTGACTACAACCCCGAGGCTGTCCTTGAATTGCGGCTGGTGACCTACGAGATTCGGGTTCTCACCTATATCAAGGAGGGGAATGTCCCGGCCGTCGCCGACGATGTGCGGGCGATCCTGCTAGCTCTTCCGCGACTCCCGTCAATGCCGGCGAGATCGATCCAATCCCTTATGACGACCAGCTTCGCACTCGGCATCGACCGACTGGCGTCACTGATTCGAGAGTCACCATCAGCCGACCACCTGCTCCCGCTCACGACCGCGCTTGACTGGGAAATGGGGAAGGAGCCCAGAGTCTCGATGGAAATCCGGGAGGTGGCGGAAGACATGCGACGTGAACTTGTGCAGATTCTGAAGCAGTTGAGCAACGAGGAGCCAGAGGGCGGTTGAGTTGACCTGACGGGCTTCTCACCATCCTCTTTCGAATCGGCTATTCCCGCTTGCGCCGCGACCTCGGCCTGCGCAGAATCAGCTCAGACCGGCCCCTACACGGCACCCGGCTGGCCCGCGCCACTACGGGAACGCTCCGGCTCGGACTCCTCAAGATCGCTGCCCACGTCACGGTCTCGGTCCGTCGGGTCAGGGTCGCCATGGACTCCGGACACCCCTCCGCTGCAGCCTTCGCCCGGATCCACGCTCGATTACCGGGGTAGGCTCTCCGGCCGCTCCCGATCACCCGCCCATCACCACGTTCCCAAGACCACTGCGTCCTGGAACCAGTCAGGGCCCCTTCAGCCGGTCAATCTCTTCGTTCGCTGCTTCGAAAACCCCGCCAGGGGCTGCTGTCCTTCACTCCGACACACTTGGCCACCCCCGGTCACACCCTCAAACCCCTCCCCTCAGCTCAACTGAAGGCGCGGGGGCTGCACATCGCCACCTATGGTCGCCCCGCGACCTGTGGCCGGATAGCCCCGGGTCTTCGTTTCGGAGGGTGGGGACCGCCCTTGCGCGGCTGGCGGGCGGTCCCTACATTTTCCGGCGTCAGAACGATTCGGCAATGGGAGGCCGATTCCGGCAATTCCGCCGGGCCGCCCGCCGAATACCAGAAACGCGGTCAAGTGGAAGATAGATCTTGAAGACGCGTCTCCAATATGCTGGCCGGTTGAACGCCGACAGCATTCGGTCGACCTGGCTTTGGAACCTGCGATAGTCAACCTGCAGGAGGGAACGATGAAGATGAAGCGAACCCTGCAAGCCGCGGCGATCATGGCGGCTACCGGATCATGCTTCCTGTCGTCGAAGGAGGCGACGCTGTCGCTGCGTGCGTTGACTGCTGACGGAGAAGAGGTGGCCGGCCTTGAGCTCTTCGTCGGCGGAGACGTCTTCCCCGGCTTGAACGCGAGAAAGTTCACCGCCACCGGGCTCCTAGCAGACACCTCACACTGGGTGGTTCCAGATCATGGCACGGCGACGGCGACCGCACGCATATTCGAAGACGGTCGGGTGGTGGCCGAGGGAATCGGGGAATGGGGTCTCGAACCAGAGGTCGAGTGGATTCTGTACATAAGTCGCGGGTATTCCGCTGTGCTACACGTCGTAGGGGTAGACCCGGAAGATCCAAAGTGCCCGGAAGGCATACCGGAGTGCCATCGCGTATGGCGGTTCCCTATCGTGGAAGACGCCGCCAACTACGAGAACGACGCGCTGTGGATGTGGGTGCAACGGTTTCGGTCCGGCGGCTGCGGCTGGTCGCTTATGTGTGGCTAGCCGACACGGTGTAAGTCGCATTCGTTCCTCAGGCCTCTGGCTGGCCTGTGGTAGAGTCAGGGGGTGGCGCGGTGCCCTTAGGGTCCGGTGAGCTGTCCGTCGCTTTCGCTCTGGTACTCAGTCCGGCTCCCTTAGGTCCGTTTCCACTCCCCTGCTCATCGAACCGGACGTGCGGGTTTCCCGCATCCGGCTCACAGCCGGGATCAGGCCTTCGCCCACGGAAGGTCTCCGGTCGTCGGCTCGAGAGGCTAACAAAAAACTAATTGCGCCACCAAGTGCCAAGGAGATTGCGAACAGGTCACCAGCGCGGGAGTCGAGTCATACTTCCTTCCCTCGCCACGCTCTCCTACCCGTATATCACCAATCCACGCTCCATACCTTGACAACAGGATGTAGGCCATCTACAGTGACTATTCCATGCGCGTTGACATCAACAATTGGCGGAACCGACTTGCGCAACGCAGCCCCGACACCGCTCTCGATGTCCAGCAAATAGGTGCGAGTCGACTCCGGTAGGTCATTCGGAAACAGGCGTGTGTACTGGATCAGCACCAAACGCCCGGACGGGGTCGCGTGAACCGACTCCAGTACATCATAAGGTTGCGAGTCATCGAATGTAATTGCCGATGTCGTGCGGTTTTCCGTAATCCGCAGCACCGAATGATTCGTTAACGCAGTTGTCCACACCAGCGATCCGTCGAGCGCGTAGCGACGAACCGACGACAACAGTTTGGACCCAAATATGATCCCGGAAGCCGTCGATACACAATCAACCAGCCCTCGCGACAAGTGCAATCTTGCCGCTGGATTGGGGTCCAGGTACCCCGATCCGAAACCAGCAACGACAACCCCATTCTCGACGGCCACCTCCCTGATGGCATGTTTTTCGGTGGGATGCAGGCTGGAGACAAAAAGGCGATTGTCGGCTGCCAGACAAGAGTTCTGTATGGCGAGAAGAGGCAGATCGTAAGAAGCACTGACTTGCCAGGATTCGGCCGATGGCTCGAAGATCTTGATCCGACCGCGCGCCGAAACCAGAAAACGACCATCGCTGAGGGCTTCAATGCTCGATGCTCTTCGCAACTCCTCGGGGCCGTCTCCAATCCCGCCAAAGCGACCCAGATGGCGACCATCGGCATCAAAGACCCCAACTTCATCGACGGATGCGTCAAGTACGGCAATCTGGCCTTCGGCATTGATCGCCACATCGGCCACGATACCGAACATCTCAGGATCATGGTCATCGCGACCAAGGGTCAACACGACATGCGCTCCCAGGACAGCCGCCTTCGTTGCTTGCCATTCCGCGAGCGCCTCCAGACTCAGGCCAGCCGGCAGTGTGTCTTCGGAGACCTGGGCATCAGCCTGGCCCGCGTCGTTTGCCGCGGTGGGGTGGACTATTGTGTTTGTCCCACGCCCCTCGCACGCCATCAGACATACACCTGGCCCAAGCAGCATTATGCAGTAGTGTGTGGGCAATCCGTGGTGTCGGGGCACGTCCAGTCGATCGCTTTCTACCCCATTCGGGGCGGCTTCGACCGCTGCATCGCTCCCAACATATCGCGCATCTGCCCGAATCGCTTCAGGAGCCGGTTCACCTCCGACACAGGTCGACCGCTTCCGCGGGCGATCCGCCTGCGACGCGATCCGTTCAGAATCTCGGGCCGACGCCTCTCCTTGGGGGTCATCGAGAGGACGATCGCCTCCATGTGCTTCAGCTTCTTCGGATCCGCCGCCCCGAGCGGGAGCGACCGTGGCAGCCCCGGGATCATGCGAGCGATCTGTTCCAGCGGGCCCATCCGCTGAAGCTGCCGCATCGCGACCAGGAAGTCGGCTAGGTCGAAGGTGCGCTTCCCCAGGATCGCCGCCTCGTTCAGGCGGGCACCCCCCCCGGCCGCCGCGGCGCGGGCGCGGTCCACCAGCGCCACCACATCGCCCTTGCCGAGAATGCGGCCCGCCATGCGCCTCGGCTCCACCTCCTCGAGATCGTCGAGGCCCTCGCCGGTCCCGACGAACTTGAGCGGCCTGCCGGTCGCAGCCCGGATCGAGAGCGCGGCACCCCCGCGCGCGTCGCCGTCCAGCTTGGTCAGCACGAAGCCGGTCAGCCCGAGGCGGTCGCCGAAACCGGCCGCGATCCGTACCGCCTCCTGGCCGGTCATGGCGTCCGCAACCAGGAGCGACTCTCGCGGCCTTAGAGCCTCCGCCATGCGTTCCAGCTCCTCCATCATCGGCTCGTCGATCTGGAGCCTACCGGCCGTGTCGACGATCAGGGCGTCCATGCGCTCGCTCCGTGCCCGGCGGTGCGCGGCCACCGCGACTCCCAGCGCGTCCTCGGCGCCCGGCTCGGCGTGGACGGGAACCTCGGCCCGACTCCCCATGACGATCAACTGCTCGACGGCAGCGGGGCGGCGCACATCGCAGGCTGCCAGCAGAACCCGCTTCCCCTGCCCGGCGAGGCGCTTCGCGAGCTTGGCTGCGGTTGTCGTCTTGCCAGCCCCCTGGAGCCCGACGAGGATGAAGACGCTCGGCGGCGCGGGAGACCATTGAAGCGCGGTCTCGTCGCCCTCCCCGAGGAGGCGGGCGAGCTCCTCGTGGACGATCTTCACGACCTGCTGCCCGGGCGAGACCGATAGCGTCACGTGCTCCCCCAGCGCCCTCCCCTGGACGCGCCTCAGGAAGTCGCGCACCACCTGGAAGTTGACGTCGGCCTCGAGCAGCGCCAGGCGCACCTCGCGCAGTCCCTCGCGAATGGCGGACTCGGTGAGAACGCCCCGCTGGGTGAAGCGACCCAGCACGCCCTCCAGCCGCCTGCCTAGCTCGTCGAACACGTCGCAGTCAGGGCTCGGTGATGACCTGGCTTCGGCGCGTCCCCACCGACACCATGGCGATCGGCGTCCCCACCAGCTCCTCGATGCGCTCGAGGTAGGACCGCGCCTCCTTCGGCAGGTCGCGGAGGCGGCGGGCACCCGTGGTCGCAGACCGCCACCCGGGAAGCGTCTCGTACACCGGCTCCACATCCTCCAGCTCCCAGTTCGTCGCCGGAAAGGCGACCCCGGTCTCGCCACCCAGCCTGTAGCCGGCGGCAATTCGCACCTCGGCCAGGGTGTCGAGCACGTCCAGCTTTGTGACCGCGATGCCGGTCAGCCCATTCACGCGGGCCGCATAGGCGGCGACCGGCGCGTCGAACCAGCCGCACCGCCTGGGTCTGCCGGTAGTCGCTCCGAATTCGCCCCCGAGCTCGCGGATGCGCTCGTCCATCTCGGGATCGAAGGCCGTCGGGAGGGGGCCGTTGCCCACCCTGGTCGTGTAGGCCTTGACGACCCCGATCACCGAATCGATCGCCGTCGGGCCTATGGCGACTCCGACCGCCGCGGCACCGGCCGTCGTGTTCGACGAGGTGACGAATGGATAGCTGCCGTGATCCACATCCAGCGCCGTCCCCTGCGCCCCTTCGAGGAGTACGCGCCGTCCGCCAGCCAGCGCATCGGCGATCTCGGCCCCCACATCGGCGATCAGACCCGGGAGACGATCGGCGACCTGAATCGCCTGCCGCGCCTTGCCGGCTCGAGACGGATCCGCGTCGAGGAGGGCGAGCCGCCTTCGCGCCCACTCCAGGCCACGCTCCACCGCGTCGGCCGCACGGCGAGGATCGAGAAGGTCGGCGACGCGCACTCCGCACCGAGCCGTCTTGGCCTCGTACGCCGGGCCGATCCCCTTGCCGGTTGTACCGATCTTCCGGCGCGCGGCCTCCTCGGTCGCGGCATCCAGAGCCTTGTGGTAGCCAAATACGACATGCGCGCGGGCGCTCAGCCCGATCCTGCCGCTGGTGTCGATCCCCCTGGCGTCCAGCTCATCCAGCTCGTCGAAGAGCTGGCCGAGATCGACGACCACTCCATTGCCGAGGAGGCAGCGCTTGCCGGGATGGAGCGCACCCGACGGCACCTGGTGCAGCACCACCTGCCGGTTGCCGACATGCACGGTGTGCCCCGCGTTGGCGCCGCCCTGGTAGCGAGCTATCAGCTCCGCGTCCCTCGCCAGCACGTCGACCACCTTGCCCTTCCCCTCGTCGCCCCACTGGCACCCGACCACAACCGTGCAGGCGCCGGAGAGAGCCCCCTCCGCCTTCCTGCCGATCACGATCGGGGGCACCCATCGGTCAGCCCCGCAGCCTCCAGCGCTGCCGCGACACGCTCTCGTCCCTTCGCCGCGAGCGGTCGCAGCGGCGGCCTCGGCGCTCCCCCGACATGCCCGAGCAGATCGAGCGCGTGCTTGATGCCCGCCACCCCGAGCTCGACCACGAGCACCCTGTGAAGGGCGCCGACACGTCTCTGCAGGGCACCTGCCTCCGCCATCCTCCCGGCGCGGAAGTGTTCATGGAGCTGCACGCACTCGCAGGGTGCCACATTCGCCACCCCGAGTATCCCCCCCAACGCCCCGATCTCGAGCGCTGCGAAGAAATGGGCGCCGCTCCCGACGAGAATCTGAAATCCGGGCTGAACACGCTCGACCAGCTCCGCCACAGCCCCGAGCGAGCTGCGCGATTCCTTGACGCCAACTATCCGCTCGTGCGACGAGAGCTCGCCGACCAGCCCGGCCGGCAGCTCGATCGTGGAGAGCCTGGTCGGGACCTGATAGATGATCACCGGAAGCGGCGAGCCGCCTGCCACCGCCTGGTAGTGCTCGCGCAGCACCTCCGGGGTCATCGCCCCCCGGTAGTAGGCAGGGGGCTGAACCAGCACGGCGTCCGCACCCGCAGCAGCCGCCCGCGCGGCCATGCGCAGCGTCGCGCGCCTCGACTCCGCCCCAACCCCGGCGACGACCAGCTTCTCCGGCGGCGCCACATCCCGCGCAACCTCCCAGGCGCACTCCCTCTCGTCCTCGTCCAGCAGCACCGACTCGCCGGTGGACCCGCCGACGACGAAGCCGCGGACCCCCGACCGCGACCAGCGCTCGAGGTTGCGGGCGAACCCTCCCAAGTCCAACTCGCCCGTGCTGGGATCGAAGGGGGTCGTGGTCGGGATCATCACCCCCTCGAGGTCGATACCGGTCGGCGTCAAGGCTCTCGATCCGGCTTCAGAGCTCTGTCGCAGGCGACCGACCGGGGGGAAAGATCCCCATCCGGTCGCGCACGCGGGCAAGCGTCGCGCCAGCGATCGAGCGGGCCCGGGCGCCCATCTCGGCCACGACCTCGTCCACGTCGCCCACGCGGCGCTCCACATCGGCGCGGCGGTCCCGCATCTCGGCCGTCAGCGCGGCGAGCGCGTCGGCGGTCCGGCCCTTCAGGTCTACGTAGCGAAGCTTCCCAATGCGGTACTCCTCGCGCATTCGGTCGGCCTCCTCCGGGTGCCCCGACGCCGCCAGGAGGGTGAGCAGGTTGTCGACGCCGGGGCTGATCCCGCCCCCCTCTGCGGCTCCCGAGTCGGTGACCGCGCTCCGGATCTTCCTCCGCACGGAGCCCTCGTCCTCGAAGAGTCCGACGAAGTGCCTCGGGCCGAGGCTCTTGCTCATCTTGCGGGTGGGGTCCGCCGTCGACATGACTCGCGGCACCGTGGTCAGGAGCGTCTCGGGTTCGGCGAAGAAGTTCCCGAAGCGGGAATTGAAGCGCCTGGCGATCCCCCGGCTCATCTCGAGGTGCTGGGACTGGTCGTCGCCCACCGGCACGGCGTCGGCTCGGTACGCCAGGATGTCCGCGGCCTGGAGGATCGGGTAGAAGAGGAGCGCCGCCGGGATGAAGGCACCGTCCGCATCGTCCCCCCGTCGCTGTGCCCCCGCCTTCTCCTTGAACTGCGTCATGCGCGAGAGGTCGCCGAGCGAGGCGAGGGTGGCGAGGAGCCAGCAGAGCTCGGCCTGTTCGGGAACGGTGGACTGGACGTAGACGACGCTTCGCTCGGGGTCGACGCCGGCCGCCAGGAGACTGACGAACATCTCGCGGGTGGAGTCGCGGAGCTCGGAGGGATCGTAGGGCGCCGTCATGGCGTGCAGGTCCACGACGCAGTAGACGCACTCGTGCTCGTCCTGGAGCCGCACCCAGTTCTGCACGGCGCCGAAGTAGTTGCCGAGCGTCATCACCGAGGTCGGCTGAATGCCCGAGTAGACTCGTCGCCCGGTCGACTGTGGCTCGTCTCGCATGGTGGGAAAGCTACGACATTACGTGGAGTCGTGATCTACGGCTGGACCTACCATGTGGCGCTCCACGGGCTCCGGGCGGTCGTGCGCAATGTCAACTATAGATTACATTATGTCAAGTATAGTTGACAGACAGCACCTCCTTACCGGAACCGCTCCTGCAGTCTCTCCAGCCTCTCCGCCCCCGGACAGAGCACGTCGTGCGGCAGCCGAGCCAGGGGCTCCTCCACCGTTCCCTGAATCCCGTGAAAGTCCGCCTCTTCCCCCGCCTCCGCCTCCTCCTCCACGTACAGCAGCCCCGTCGCCACCTCTCCCGTCCGCTGCCGCTCCCGGATGTAGGCGTACACCGCGTCGCGGTCGGTCGGATCGTAGTCCTCCGGGACCTTACGGAAGTTGATGGCGCTGCCGTCGTGGAGCTTCACCGTGCGCGTGTCCCCCGCCTCGTACGCGGCCTGGATCTCGCGGGCAGGCGGCACGAAGTCGGCGTAGACGAGCTGGTTGTAGTTGTCGCGCGTGTACTGGTAGCTCTTGGTCGATCCCCGGTGGTCGTTGAAGGTCACGCAGGGCGAGATCACGTCGATGAGGGCAAACCCGCGGTGGCGCAGACCCGCCTTGAGGATGGGAACCAGTTGCTCCCTGTCGCCCGAGAAGCTCCTGGCCACGAACCCAGCGCCCAGGCTCAGCGCGAGGAGGACTGCGTCGATCGGGTGCTCGCGGTTGACTTGGCCGCGCTTCGCCGTCGAGCCGACGTCGGCCGACGCCGAGAACTGCCCCTTGGTCAGGCCGTACACGCCGTTGTTCTCGATGATGTACAGCATGTCGACGTTGCGCCGCACCACATGAGCGAACTGGCCCATCCCGATCGACAGGCTGTCGCCATCTCCCGAGATTCCGATGCACGTCAGGTCGCGGTTGGCCGCGTGCGCCCCGGTGGTCACCGACGGCATCCTCCCGTGCACGCCGTTGAAGCCGTGCGCCTCCTGCAGGAAATACCCCGTCGTCTTCCCGCTGCACCCAATGCCGGAGGTCTTGGCTACCATGTGGGGTGGAATCTCCAGACCCCAGAACGCCTCGATGATCGCGGCCGTGATCGAGTCGTGCCCACATCCAGCGCATAGGGTGGACATCGTGCCCTCGTAGTCGCGACGGGTGAGCCCCTGACGGTTGCGGGCCAGCCCCGGATGGTGGACACGGGGCTTCCTGATATGGGTCATGGAGTGGCTCCCTGTCCATTCCCGCCCCGAGCCGTCGCTCTGTCGTAGGCAGCATCGACCGCACTCTCGTCCGCCCCGGCCAGGTATAGCATCTCCTTGTTTCGGAGATGGCTGATCCTGCCAACTCTCTCGCCCCTCGGGTTGTGTATGCCAATCCTGGCACCTACGTAGCGCTGGTGATCGAGCACAATCGTTCGCACATGCCCGCGTTCACTGAGCATTGTCTCAAGATCATTTCGATCCAGGTAGCCTTCATTGTTGAAGGACACCACTACGAACCGTGATCTAAGGGATTGCAAAACCGTGCGCATCGCCTCGCCGATTTCTCGCTTTCGATTGAACATGCTTTTGTAACTCCGACACTGGAGGCGCTTACAGGCCACTCCGTAGTGTTCGGGGGCATCCCATCGGACAAGTGTCTCCCAGACGTGGTAATTGCCCATATAGCTGTGTTGATTGTACGGAGGATCAATGTACGCCACATCCGCTTCCACCTTCTTTGCCGCCTGCAGAGCATCGTCCTGCGATGCCGCTCCGGGACCCGGCAGCAGATGCGGAACTCGGAGCTGCAGATCGTTGAATGCCCTTGGGGCCCACTCCTTTAGGTAGGCCATCTGCACACCCGTAGTCGAGTCGACGCGATCGGCGGCCTCCATCAGAGATGTAAGAGCTATCGCCTTTAGGGTGGGACACAGGTCAAGGCGCTCGATCCTATCGCGGATGCCGTCGATGCGACGTCCGTTCGCTGGACGGAAATACCGGGCCTGATGACAGAAGACCTCGGTGACATACCCCTCGCGCGGCGTTGCGTGCGCCAGCTCATTGATCAACGCTTGTGCATCATCGGCAAACTTTCTGGCATCCGCCGCGACATAGCAGTGCGCGAGAGTTGCCGCGTACGTCAGGTGGTCATTCGAGTGAACAAAGTAGCCTCGCTGCTTCAGTGCGTGGCCAACTCGTGACGTGCCGGAAAACAGATCCAGCACGGACCTGACGCCGGGGAAGCCCGCTACCGCCGCGACAATATTGGGCACGAGCACGCGCTTGGATCCGATGTACTTAATCATGTAGGTGAGCCAGAATGAACACGCTCCATCTCCAACCCGTCCATCACATGGTGGCAGCTCATCGGATAGCCCCCGTAGTAGAGGATCGACCTAAGCGACTCCTTCTCGGCCCCCGTCTCGGCGACGAGCAGCTTCCTGAGCTGCCCGTCCCGGTTCTGCTCGACCACGAAGTTGACCTCGTGTGCGGCCAGGAAGGGCTCCACGTCGGGGTGGAAGGGGAAGGCCCGGATCCGCATGTACGACACCTCGATCCCGCGTCCGGCCAGATCGTCGACCGCCTCGAGCACCGCGCTGCGGCATCCCCCCACCGTGACCAGCGCGATCTCGGCCCCTTCGCGCAGCCGGATTTCGGGCGCCGGAAGCTGTGCGGCCGCGCCCTCGATCTTGCGCCCGACGCGCGCCAGCACATCCATGTACGGCTCGGAGTCCTCGGTGTAGTTGCCAAACCGGTCGTGGCCTGAACCACGTGTGAAGTAGGCCCCGGCGGGGTGCGTGCCCGGCAGGGTGCGCCGCGGAATCCCATCGCCGTCCACGTCGAGATAGCGGTGGAAGCGGGCCGTTGCCTTCTCGAGCTCCTCGGTTTCGATCACCTTGCCGCGATCCGGTCGGTAGTCGTCGTCCCACTCCAGCTTCTCCACGACCCAGTCGTTCATCCCTACGTCCAGATCCGACAGGACGAAGACCGGCGTCTGGAAGCGCTCCGCGATGTCGAATGCCTTCACCGCGAAGTCGAAACACTCACGCGGGTCGGCAGGGAAGATCACGATGTGGCGCGTGTCTCCGTGCGATGCGTAGGCCGCGAAGAGGATGTCGCCCTGCTGGGTGCGCGTCGGCATCCCGGTCGAAGGGCCCACCCGCTGCACGTCGAAGAAGACCGACGGCACCTCGGCGTAGTAGGCCAGCCCGATGAACTCGCTCATCAGCGACAGCCCGGCGCCGCTCGTCGAGGTGAAGGCGCGCGCACCCGCCCACGACGCGCCCAGCACCATCCCCGCAGCCGAGAGCTCGTCCTCGGCCTGCACGATCGCGAAGCGGTTGCGGCCCGTCTCCGGGTCCTTGCGGAATTGGTGGCAGAAGGCGGTGAAGGCATCCACCAGCGAGGTGGACGGCGTGATCGGGTACCAGGAGGCCACCGTCGCGCCGGCGTATACGCACCCCAGCGCCGCCGCCGTGTTCCCGTCGATCAGGATCGAGTCCCGGTTGCCGTCCATCGGTGCCAGGCGCACGGGGAGAGGGCAGTCGAAGTTCTCCTTCGCGTAGTCGTGGCCCAGGTCGATCGCCAGGTAGTTGGCGTCGAGGAGCTTCGCCTTGGCCGCGAAGGTCTCCCTGAGCAGCCCCTTCACGATCTCCATGTCGATCTCCAGCAGCGCCGCCAGAGCTCCCACGTAGCAGACGTTCTTCATGAGGATGCGCACGCGCGATCCACTGAAGTTGTCGATGGTCATCCTGGCGAGGGGCACGCCCAGGAAGGCGACATCGTCGCGCTTCAGGCTGCGGGGGAGCGGCCAGCTCGAGTCGTAGAGCACCCAGCCCCCCGACGCGACCTCGGCCACGTCGCGCTCGTAGGTCGCGGGGTTCATTGCCACGATCAGGTCGAAGCGGGCGGTGCGCGCGGTGTGGCCGCGTGCGTTGGCGCGGATCTCGTACCACGTCGGCAGTCCCTGGATGTTCGACGGGAAGAGGTTCTTGCCCGAGACCGGGATCCCCATGCGGAAGATCGCGCTGCGCAGCAAGCCGTTGGCGCTGGCCGACCCGGTCCCGTTGACGGTGCCGATCTTGAAGGCCAGGTCGTTGATCCGGAGCGCGGGAGGACCGCCGTTGGGGCTCGCGGGGAATTCCGCCATCAGCCGGTCTCCGCCCCCGCGAGTACCACCGGCCCTCCCAGCGCCACCGCCAGCGGGCTCGCGTGCCACTCGCCGGCCTCCAACCCCGCATACGGCACCAGCAGGTCGGACTTGCGCATGTCCCACGCCGCCGTCGGGCAGCGTTCGGCGCACAGCCCGCAGTGGATGCAGAGGTCCTCGTCCTTGACCATGATCCGCCCGGTCTGGGGCAGCTCCTCCGAAACAAAGAGGGGCTCGTCGGGGTAGTTGAGCAGCGGAGCCGTGAGGCGCTGGGCGAGCTCCTCCTCGGGCCCGTTGCGCGCGATGGTCAGGCAGTCCAGCGGACAGATGTCGATGCACGCGTCGCACTCGATGCAGAGCGGCGCCTCGAAGTGCGTCTGGATGTCGCAGTTCAGGCAGCGCTCCACCTCGGCGAGCGTCTGCTCGATGTCGAACCCCTCCTCGACCTCGATGTCCAGCCGCCTGAAGCGCTCCCGGAGATCGACATGGCGCATCTTGGCGCGCTCGGCCTCGTCGTAGTCGTTCGAGTACGACCACTCGTGCAGTCCCATCTTCTGGCTGACCAGGTTCATGCCCTCCGGGGGGCGGTCGGCGAGGGGTCGGTCCTCGCAGTACGCGTGGATCGAGATGGCCGCCTGGTGGCCGTGCTCCACCGCCCAGATGATGTTCTCGGGGCCCCACGCCGCGTCGCCGCCCGCGAAGACGCCCGCACGCGAGGTCATGAACGTGGTCTTGTCGACGATCGGCATCTCCCACTCGTCGAAGTCTATCCCGATGTCGCGCTCGATCCACGGGAAGGCCGTGTCCTGCCCGATCGCAAGGATCACCTCGTCGCACTCGATCACCTTGGTCCCCAGCACCTCGGCCTGGAGCCGGCCGCCCTCGCCCGGATGCCAGGCGACCAGATCGAAGACCATCCCCCGGAGCCGGCCGTCCTCGACGACGAAGCGCGACGGCGAGTGGTTCTCCAGGATCTCGACCTGCTCCTCGATGGCGTCCTCCAGCTCCCACGGCGACGCCTTGAAGTGCGGCTTCGTCTTGCGCGCCATGACCTTCACGTCGCTGGCGCCCAGGCGCTGGGCGGTGCGGCAGCAGTCCATCGCCGTGTTCCCCACCCCGATCACCAGCACGCGGTCGCCGCAGCGGTCGATGTGTCCGAATCGGACCGACTCCAGCCATTCGATCCCGATGTGGACCTGCTTCGAGTCCCACCGTCCGGGGAGCTTCAGCTCCTTGCCCTTGGGCGCGCCCGAACCGATGAAGACCGCGTCGTAGTCCTTCTCCAGAAGCGCGGCCAGGCTGTCGATGGGGTGATTGAGCCGCACCTCCACCCCCATGTCGGCGATGTAGTCGATCTCCTCCCAGAGGACCTTGGCGGGCAGCCGGAATTCGGGAATGTTCGTCCACATGAGCCCGCCGGGCCGGGCCAGCTTCTCGAAGATCGTGACCTCGTAGCCGAGCGGCATGAGGTCGTTGGCGACGGTGAGCGAGGCCGCGCCCGCGCCGATGCACGCGATGCGCCTGCCGTTCTTCTCCTCGGGTATGGTCGGCAGGTACCCGGTGATGTCGTCCCGCAGATCGGAGGCCACGCGCTTGAGCCGGCATATCGCCACAGGCTCCCCGTCCAGCCGTACGCGCCGGCAGACCGGCTCGCAGGGCCGATCGCAGGTGCGGCCCAGGATGCCGGGGAAGACGTTCGACTTCCGGTTGAGCAGGTAGGACTCGGTGTAGCGCCCGTTCGCGATCAGCCGGATGTACTCCGGCACGTTGGTGTGGGCAGGGCATCCCCACTGGCAGTCCACGACCCGGTGGTAGTGGTCTGGGTGGGTGGTGTCGGTGGGCCTGAGCATGGGGGAAATTAGCTGGCGGAGTCCGCTTGCGCCCGCACTTGCGGGAGCCCCGTCCTCGTCGATCGTCGTGACTGCGGCCTCCGGTCCGAGCTGAAGTTGCGCCGCGCGAGACACAATCCGTACCTTGGCGGGACGCTACCCGAAGGAGGTGTGCAGTGGGTCACGCCATGCCGAATGAAGAGACGCTGCATTCGCCGCAGGCCCCCGGTCGCCGCTCCGTCGAGGCGAACAGCGGCGGCAGCCTGAGGGAGGCGCTCGACGACTTCCTCGAGCTGAAGGAGCTCGTTGCCGCGGCACGGGACGACGATCAGTTCGTGCACGACCAGCCGCGGATGGTGAGCCGCTTCTACGATGTGGTCACGACCCGGGTTGACACCCCGTCCAACCGTCCTGCTACCGCCTCTTGGTCGTGCGAACACCCGCAAGAGCAAGGGCCCGAGGCTCGGGGATCATCCCGCCGGGATCGACATCCAGCTCGGAGCGACGCGACGGCGGTTCGTCGGCGGCCTCGATGGCCCACAGATCGGCCCAGTCGTAAAGACCGTGCTTGTCGGTGTCGCCACAGGGGGCGTAGGTCATCAGACTGGCCCGGTCCATGAGCTCCGGCGACCACCGGGGAGGAAACAGTTGGTGGTCCAACTTGGCCAGCACCGTCTCGCCGGCTGCCAGCGTCATCACGCCCCACCTCGACGTCCAAACCATCTCGGTGCGCTCCCCGGCCACTCTCACGGCGTCTGAGCTGCCCACCGCGCCAACGTCGAACGGAGTGCCAACTTCGTAGGACCCTTCGCTGAACAGGGCCCAACTGAAGCGGAGGTCATGCTCCGACCGCAGCCCCACCTGCTTGCACTCTGCATCCCCTTCCCCTTCAACTCCAACCGACGCCCTGAACTCCCACTCCGCCACATTCACCGTCCGCCTGGCCAATCCGAAGTAGTAGGAGTACCGGCTCCCCAGGTGGAGCAGGCCGTCCCCGTAGAGGTGGTGCGAGGCGAAGTTGAAGGTCCATTCCTCACGGTTGTTGCTGTCGAAGTCGTCCCGGAAGATGAGCACGGGCTCCAGCACCCCGATGTCGATCGTCTCCTCGGCCGCCAGCCCGCCGGGGTCGGTCGCCGTCAGCGTCACCGTGGCGGCACCCAGCGCGAGCCCTCTGACCACGAGCCTGGACGAGCCCTGGATCGATGCGCTTGCCACCGAGGGATCGGCTGAAGTCGCCCCGAAGGTCAGGGGCTCGCCGTCGGGGTCGGTGAAGTTGAGGTCGATCGGCAGCTCCCTCGTGCCGTCTACCAGCATCCTGATGTCAGCCCCCCTTATTCACGAATGGTCGTGAGGCGAGGCGACGTGAGGCGGCAAGTGCTTTAGATTCAGAGTGTTAGAAG
>JAGWBP010000023.1 GCA_021295835.1 Gemmatimonadota bacterium
CGACAATCCGGGCCTTCCCCGTGACCCGAACCTGCAAATCAAGCAGGTATCCCCAAGAATGGAAGAGACAAGCGACCCGGCAGTCCAAGGGCCTGCTACGGGTTCGAGGCCGGGCGCATTTGCGCACCCCCGGCCCCTCCCCCTCGGGTCGCTCCCAGCCCAGCGATCCCTGCGCGGAAAGGCGGTTGGCGCGCCGCTTCGAGGCGGTGCCTGGTCGTCCATCCAGCGATGTCGGAGTCCTTCGGCATCGCGCGGGACGTGGGATCTGCCGCGCTTCTTTCGGGCATCGTCGCCTGCCCATTCGGCCCCAAACCAAGTCGGGCATGTTAGGTTCACCACCGCTCTGCCGGTCGAATCCTGCCGAGCCGCATGGAGACTCCATTGTCGTCGGAAGAACGCCAACACTCAAGCGAGGAAGCAGCGGATCGCTTTCTCGACTCGGTGAACCGCTCCGGGTTCTGGCAGTCCATTGACCTCCGCATCTGTGCGATCCGTGGCGGTGGCCATTGGATCAATCTTGCCACCCGTGGCTTCCTCGACCACCGTGCCGCTCAATCTGTCCCCGAGTATTCTTCAGTCCATCGGCCAGATTTCCGTGCGTGGCAGATTGTGCTTCCGATCGATGAGTTGCCCGATGTGGTGCGCGGGATCGCGAGTGGAAAAGCGAAGCTGCGGTCTCGGACTGTTAGGTACCTCGGCAGGTCTGATCAGCCTGCGACGGACATGAGGTACGGCTTCAGCGAGCTGGCTGCCCCGTACCACGATGCCGAATACGACCGATGGAGTTGCCACGCCTTGGTCCACTATGGTTCCTCGATGTGGGACGTGGTTCGGGAGGCGGGGCATGCCCCCGGGGAACTGGACGGCATGATTCGCGGCGGGCCGAACGCCTATGGCAGCTTCTCGGAACTGGTGCGCAGATTCTGTGGCCGCCCCGGAAAACTGGATGTCCGTGGCCATACCACAGCGGTCGAGTTGATCGCCCCCGTGGCGGTACGGTTTGATCGCGAACGCGCGAACTCCGCGCCCGAGCGTGCCACCCTCGTTGTATGGGCCGCCGCCGACATCTTCGTCGCGAAGGCGGAACTTGGATGGACGGTGGGAGCCACCGGACAGCCGTGTCGTCATGGTTCGATCGAACTCCGCGAGTGCCGATGGGTGCCTGACGGAGAAGCCGTCCGCGCGGAGGTAGATGTCCCGATCCGAAAGGGTGATTCGTTCGCCACTTCGTTCATCGCCATCGAAGGCCGGTGTGTGGACTGCATGCCCTTGCTCTTGGCGGAAGCGGGCGGGAACGTCCGGATCAAGGCCCACAGCGCCATCGACCTTGGTCTTGAACGCTTCCGGGAGCATCTCCAGCCCGATAGACCACACAAGTCGAAGGAGTTCGAAGCTGCGGTGGGTCTGCTGTTCTTCTTCCTCGGTTTCCATGTGGATCCCGTTGGGGCGCAGGTCGGGCTGAGGGATCCTGTCGATCACCTCGCTCACGCCCCGGGATCCTCGGTCGTCTTCGCCATCGAGTGTACGGTCGGATCAGTCGACGCGGGCGGCAAGGTGGGCAAACTCGTCGCTCGTTCACGGAGAATGGGGAGGGAGCTAGCCGAAAGCGAAGTGGTCGCGGTGCTCGCAACGGCGAAGCCCCGAGACGATCTGTCGGGGGCAGAGGTGGAGAAGGCCGCGCGCGACGGTGTTGTGGTGCTGGCCCGAGAGGATCTTCGTGAACTCTGGGACGCAGCGCAGGACGGTGAGACCAGCAGTCAGGTAGTACGCCGATTGCGCGAACTACGCTTGGGCGGGAAACGACGAGCTAGGAAACCAGACAGTTGATTCATGGCTCTAACCGCATGTGCGATGGCCTTCCCGCAAGGGACTGATGGACCGGGAGCGACCCCACGGGAGGGTGGGATGGCCGTGCACAACCCAACCGTCCCCGTGCCGGCAAGAACCGGGTGCTGAGGCTGATGCGGGAGCACGGGCTGCTGGCGCCGGAGCGGCGGGGGCGGCCCCGCGGAGACCGGAGCCACAGCGGCCGGAGCCGGACCGAGAGGCCGGACGAACTCTGGGGCACGGAGGCCGTGCAGTTCTGGACGAAGGCGGAAGCCTGGTGCTGGTTCTTCGCGGCCGTCGACCACTGCACCTCGGATGTCGTCGGCTGGCACGTCGCGACGAAGGGCGACCGCTGGGCGGCGCTGGAGCCGGTCCGCCAGCGGGTGCGGGGCCACATGGGCGGCTTCGGCAAGGCGATCGCCCTGGGCCTCGGTCTGCGGCACGACTGGTGGCTCGCAGTACCGGGCCCAACAGTTCCAGGCCGAGATCAAGTGGCGCGGCATCCGCTCCACGCCCGCCTATGTGGGCGAGCCGGAGTGCAACGGCGTCGCAGAGCACTTCATCCACACGCTCAAGGAGGAGTGCATCTATCGATTTCGAGACCCTCGAGGAGGCCAGAGCGGTGATCGGGGCCTTCGTCGAGCGTTACAACAACGGCTGGCTCCTCCAGCGGTACGGGTACATGACCCCGGCCCGCGCCCGCGAAAAGCTCAGCCGAAAGGCGGCCTGATGATTAGGCCGTCCACTTGTCCAGAAAACCGGCACCACTACAGTGTCTTCCCCCCCTGCTCAGTTGGCCCCAGGCAGCCGGACTCGAACACGAAGCGGAACGCGACGTGATCGGTCGAAACGTCGTGAGTTAGTCCGGATCCGACGCGATAGCGAGACGCCCCGGATTGACCTGGAGCTTCCCAGCGATCTCGTCCCGGCCAGCTACTCATCAATTCCGTCACCGCTTGACGCCACGGAACGCGCCAACTGCTTCTCTGTCATTCCTCCGGGCCAAAACGGAAGCGCCACTTCCTAGCTCTCGTGGACGCCCGATCTCACAGCCCGAAGATGTCTCGCCTGAGCTCTGCATACACTCCCATGCTATCGGTTAGGAGCGGTGCCAAGGTCACCCGCATAAACGCCTTCGCGTCGTTCCCGCAACGCTTCAACCCGAGAATGTCCTTGCACGCGTTGTAGATGCCCCCACTACAGGGTTTCAGGTCGTCCGGCGCCCCACTCGACTCCGCCACGAGCCTTCCCTTCTCCTCAAGCAAGTTCTCCACCGTAGTCTCATCTGCGTTCTCCCGCACCGCGAGCGCCCGCAGAACCTCATCGTCGAACAGGTATGATTCCAGATTACGTCTCCCGAGCACTCGGATCTTGCTGTCGTGCCGCTCTAGCTCCTCTACTTCTTCCTGCGACCTGTTATCCCGGTCAATAAGCCGCCAGACTGTTACGCCCTTGGTCAAACATCGCAACACGTAGGCCACACCCCGCTTGTCCGACACCACATCCTTCGCACCGCCACCTGGCACAAACTCCGTCTCTGGAAACGCCTCCCCGAATATCTTCTCGTAGCATCGCGCATCGTGTGCGTAGTTCGCGGCCGCTTGTCTATTCCGCGGTTCTCCCTCGCAAATGACTACCCGCTCCGGCGCGAGCAGCTCGCTCAAGTCATCCAAGGCGATGTGATACACCCTCTTCCAGAACTCACGACCCGGACTCGCCGGTTCGATCACGACGGGTGTATCGAAGTCGCGATCGAAATCCAAGAATGCCACGCTGCCCGGTGTGTTCAGCTCCATATCACGTGCCTGCCGAATCATTCCTGCGGAATGCGTGGCCAGCATGAGTTGACAATTGTCTGGAACAATGTTGCACAGCACCGACAGTAGCGGGCCTTGAAGTCGGGCATGCAGGTGCGATTCGGGTTCGTCGATGCAGAACACTGTGTCGTCGTACTCCTGCGCCGCGATCGCCAAGTCGAGGATTAGGTCGAAGGCCGCCTTTTCTCCGCCGGAGAGGTTCTTGAAATGGAACCCTTCGCTGATGCCCTTCGTGAAACGGAATGTCCCTTCCCTGAGGGGATTGCCCAGACTGTTGAGCAGCAGATCCGGGAACATCTCCCGCAGAGAATCACGCACAACACCGAGGCTGGCCGTTCTATACCGTTCAAATGTCGTCGACCCATCCCCGGCCTCGTACAGGTCTTCGATCCCCTTGCTGACTAGATCGTGGTAGGTTTGCTCTTCCGCAACATCATTATCTATGAGACGCGCCACGCGGACCTGGTCCAGCCGAGGTGTGGTTTGGCTGAGGTTTTGGATTTGTAGGTCCGGACTGTTACGATAGGCCGACCGAACGTAGAACGTCTTCTTGCTGCCAACTCGCTCATGATCATGAAACGTGATCGACACTTGATTATGGAATCCGCGCCGTTGTGACGACCCCATCTTTGCATGGTATTCGTCATCCCATGAGCGAGGCTTCTTGGCCTTCCAGGTGTGCCAGGTGTGGAGCGCATCGAAGAAGGACGACTTGCCACATCCGTTCGGTCCGACAAGAACGATGAGGTGGGCGGTGGACGGTATGTTGCGCACGACCAGATCGGAGAAGCGACGAAAATCTTGTATTGTCACCTCGTTCAGTTTCATTGGATGCTCTTTTGGGGGTCAGCGGTTGGAGGCCTGGCGGTGTCCTGCATGCTACGGCCATGTGAGGAAAATGCGCCGCCGGGGCGGGGGTTGACGTCCGGCTGAGAACCTACCGACCCTCAGCACGAAACGCCACGAAGACCTCCGGAGCCGTCTCGCGTCCCCTGAGACGGGCAATCAACGCACGCGGGTCGTTTATGAGCGGGCTGGACACCCGGCCTCCTTTCTTCACCACCGAGTATTCACTCCGTTTGCGATCGGGAGCGCGGCTGCCTGAACCGCGTTCAAGTCGGGCTTTCGAGCGGATGTCCCCGGCGGTCCAGCCCGGTCCCGGAACGCGAATGAATCTCCGACAACGGCGCCTCCGTCGCGTTCCGAGAGTGTCGGCACTGGTCAACACGCCTCGTACGGGCGAAATTCCGTTCGTGCAGATCGTGCAGTCCATCAATTCGGAGGTATCGAACGATGGCTCGCACGAAACGAAGCCGCCGGAGCTACGGCGCCGGCGAGTGGGGCAGGAACCGGGTCCGGGTGTTTCCCGACCCGAAGACCGGCCTCTTCCAGATTGAGTGGCGCGAGAACGGGCGCAGGCTCACTCGGTCTCTCGGACACCGGGACTGGGCGAGAGCCAAGCGGCATGCGGACGAGTTCGCCGCTGGATTCGTCGGCCCGGAGATCGGGGGCAAGGCCGAGGCCAAGCCCGAGCCGCTCACGCTGGAGAAGCTGTTTGAACTCTACGGTGAGGAGGTGACGCCCACCAAGGTGGCGCGGGTCCAGCACCGGGACAGAGTCGGGACAAGGATGTTCCTCGACTTCCTCGGCCGGGACCGGAGGCCCGAAACCCTGTCTCAGCGCGACTGGGACCGCTTCATCCGGGAGCGCAGGGCGGGCAGGATCGGACCGAGCGGGAAGCCCGTGTCCAACCGGACCATCGAGTTGGACCTGAAGTTCCTGCTCGCGGTGCTCAACTGGGCGACGAAGTCCAGATGACGAGGAGGGCAGGCTCCTTCTCGACTCGAACCGCTGAGGGGCCTGAAGACGCCCAAGGAGAAGAACCCCACCCGGGTCGTTCTCTCCGAGGAGGAGTACCAAGCGATGCTCGGGATATCCCGGCAGGTCGATTGGCGGTTCCACGTCGCGGTCGTGCTCGCCCACGAGACCGGACACCGAATCGGGGCCATCCGCAATCTTCGGTGGGCCGACATCGACTTCGAGGGCCGCGAGGTGCGGTGGCGCGCCGAGCACGGGAAGACCGGATACGAGCACGTCACGCCGATGTTCGACCAGTCGAGTCCGGACGCTTTCAGGGTCGTCTCGATATCGGCCTTGTCCATGGGGAGGGTCGCGTCATCCTCGAAGAGCCCGCCGTTGAACCACTCCACGGTCTCGAACCCTACCCGGCCACCAACGGACATCGCCCCGAACAGATCGCGCGCCAGCGTCGCGAACGCATCGGTTCGAGCATGCGAGTGAACATGGCGCTGGGGAGCAGACCGACGTCCTCGGCGAACATGCAGAACACGAGGCGGTTGACGAAGTGGGCCACCTCCTGTGGGGCGTGGCCCCGGGCTCGGAGCGACTGCGCGAGCTGCGCGAAGGTCTCGGCCGCCCGTTCCGTGAGCGTCTGTCGGGTCTCCCCCGGCCGCAGCCGCTCGGGATCGGACATCGCCCACCTGAGCTTGTCCCGGACGGCAGCGTCCGCGAGATCGTCCAGTCCGTACTCGTGCGTCCTGCTCACGGAGTTCGTCCAGTTCGTCCGGATCCGGAACCGGCGCATGTCGGAGACGATGAGGAGTGGCGGGTTCTCCAGCGCGAGCGCGTACTGCCTCAACTGGTCGAACGCGGCGTCGAGGTCCGCGTGCTTCCCCTTGTACTCCCAGGCAAAGCAGTGGCGCTTCCACACGTCCGCCCAGCCTCCCCCGCCGGAATCCTTGAGGGCTCCGCGCTCGAAGCAGTAGTGGTCGCCCTTCGGGTCGGCCTCCGCCGGGGTGGGTTCGCCGAGCAGGCGGCACAGGTCGATGAAGTGCTCCTGTGCTGCGGAGCGTTCCTTCAGCTCCGAGGCGTGCCACTTCGCAATGAACTCGTTCGGGGTCACCGTTCTCCGGGTGTCGAGAGGCCGTTGCCGATCACGTCACTCAACTTCACTGCCCGAGCGGGGATATGTCCATGATCGCCGTCCACTGGGACGCCCCGGTCCTCTGTCATGGGCTCCTCAGCGATCGGGGACTGGCCTTGACAGCGCAATTTCTGTAGTAACACTAATCATGCGGATCGAGTGGTACTCGTCTGGACGCGCCGCGACGACGCACACAGGATCATCAGCATGAGGAGGGCCAGTGAACGAGAACGACGGCTCTACGGTCCGAGGTTTTGACCCCGACACAGCCCCCGATCTCTCGAAGGACGGCTGGCCGGAGAAGTTCGCCAAGGTGCCCGTTCGCCGGGGGCGTCCCCCCGAAAGCACGACCGAAGGTATCGACTACCATCCAGTTGTCCCGGGAGGTCCTCGACCATTTCCGCGCCGGAGGCCGGGGCGTGGTGCCTAGCGTAATCATAGTATCACTCGATGGCATCCGGTGATACTACCTTTCACGACCGCCTGCGGCGGCCCTTCTGGCCCGAAGAGCGTTGGGCTCCAGTCGTCAAAACACGCGCGCCTGACGCAAGCGGTCACACGTCGACGACGGGCCAGCCACCGTCCGGCTTCGCCCTCTCTTCTTCGTATGGCCGCGCCTAGCCTAGCGCGCGCCTCCGACCTTCCAGACCTTCGCCAGAGTGTGGAACTCCCCGTTCTCGCCGAAGGCGTCGACGCCTTCGGGCAGGCGGCCCATCAGCTCCCGGCCGAACGAGTCGCCGAGCTCCACGGCGCCAGCGACGCTCTCGGTCACGGCCGAGACTCGGCACGGGACGCCGCTCGCCTCCAGCTCGGTGACGAGGGCCTCGTACGATGCGCCCCATAACGGGAAGTGCAGCTTGGCGCCCCGCGCCCGGGCCAGCTCGGCAAGGGCCGTCGCGCGCCAGTGGCGAATGTGCTCAAGGTGCAGATCCCCAAAGACGATGCGGGCCACGCGGGGCACGAGCCCGAGAGCCCGGGCGATGTGTTCGACGTACGGGGTCCCGGCGTGCAGGGGAACGCCCAGGAGAGGCAACCCGAGCGCCTCGGCCTGCCGGATCACCGAGTCGATGTGGACCTCCTGGTGGGCGACGCGACGCGTGGCGTTGCTGAAGGTCGTCAGCAGGACGACCGGACGCGCGCCCTCGCCCAGGAGCCGCCGATAGGCCAGGAGACTGTCCTTCCCGCCGCTCCAGAAGAGAATGTCCACATCTCGGTCGGCCAGCGGAGCGGGGTCGGCAAGCCATGTGGGGCGCTGCGCGCGCCTCCCCCTCTCGCCGAGATCGACCTCCTCGTGATGGTAGGGACAGTGTCGGCAACCGCTGCCGCAGCAGCTTCCTCGCCGCCTTAGCCCGACCTCGGTGAAGACCAGCAGCCCGGTCGCGGGGTCACGGTAGTGCGACTCGCCCGCAGCGGCCGCGCTCCGGTGCGCCTCCCGCCACCTCGCCGCTGCGCTCTCGTCCTCCCAGAGATCAGCGTCGCGGAGTGCGCTCGTAGCGGTCATCCGCCCCATCCGTCTCCAGCATCTTCAGGTCGCGCACGGCCTCGACGAGACGGATGAACTCGCCGCGATAGCCGCGGGTGTCGGAGCCGAGCGCCCCCTCCGCCAGCGACACGACATCGTCCAGAGCGTAGTCGCCTGCGTGCCGCGAGTCGCGGAGCAGCATCCCGAAGGCGGCGACCGCGGCCGCGAAGCGAAAGTCGGCCGACGGCGCCACGACCCTGTCGGCGACCGGCTGGGCCAACAGCTTGCTCGTTGCTCCGTCCGGGTCCTTGTAGCGCACCTTCACGTAGAGCATCTCGTCGGCGAAGTCGCTTGGTGGATCGGAGTCGTCCTCGGGCCGATAGCGCAGCGAGTCCACCCCGCCCTCGCGCGGCACCGGCACTCCCTTCGGCACCACCTCGTAGAGCGCCGTCACGGTGTGGCCCGCCCCGAGCTCGCCAGCGTCCTTGGTGTCGTCGCTGAAGTCCTCGGGGGCAAGAAGCCGGTTCTCGTAGCCGATCAGGCGGTAGCCAGCCACCCGCGCAGCGTTGAACTCGACCTGCACCTTCACGTCCTTGGCGAGCGTCAGCAGCGTCCCGCCCATCTCTTCGACCAGTACCTTGCGCGCCTCCAGGAGGCCGTCGATGTAGTGGAAGTTGCCGTTTCCGTGGTCGGCGATCTGCTCCATCTTCGAGTCCTGCAGGTTGCCGGTCCCGAAGCCGAGCACCGTCAGGAAGACGCCGCTCTCGCGCTCCTTCTCGATCAGGCGCACCATCTCGCCGTCGCTCGACGGACCCACGTTGAAGTCCCCGTCGGTCGCGAGGATCACGCGGTTGTTTCCGCCGTCGACGAAGTTCTCGCGGGCCGTTTCGTACGCGAGCTCGAGCCCCTCGCCCCCAGCGGTGCTGCCACCCGCGTCCAGCTCCTCGATCGCGGCCAGGATCCTCTCGCTCCGACTGCCGGGCGTCGATGGAAGAACCAGCCCCGCCGCACCGGCGTACACCACCATCGCGACGCGGTCCTCGTCGCGAAGCTGACCCACCAGGAGCGCGAAGGCGTTCTTGAGAAGGGGCAGCTTGTCGGGAGAGTTCATCGATCCGGAGACGTCGATCAGGAAGACGAGGTTGCCGGGCGGCAGATCGGTGACATCGACCTCCTCGGCGTGCAGCCCGATGCGCACCAGGCGGTGGTCCCCCGTCCACGGGGCGTCCCACACCTCGGTGCTGACGGAGAAGGGATGGTCGCCCGCCACTTCGCCCCACTCGTAGGGGAAGTAGTTGATCATCTCCTCGATCCGGACCGCGTCGACGGGCGGGCGGGTGCCGTCCTCGATGAAGCGCCGCACATTCGAGTAGGAGGCGCGGTCCACATCGATCGAGAAGGTCGAGAGCGGCGAGCTCGCGACGAGACGGAAGTCGTTCTCGGCGATGTGAGCATACCCTTCCCTGTCGAGGGGAGGGCGGTGCATGCGAAGAGCGCTCACGCCCATGAACCTTGCGTCAGCCGACGGGGAGATGCGGGCCTCCATGACGACGCCCATCTCCGACACCGACGCCACGAGCGCGAAGTCAGCCACGGTGGTCTTCCCAGCCACCACTGTGACCTCGCGTTCTGCCACGCCATACCCCACGCTCAACACCCGTAGCGTGTGGACCCCCGGCGGCACGCTCAGGGAGTAGCTGCCGTCGGCTCCCGTAGTTGCCAGCAGCGCGGAGCGGACAACGTGCACGGCGATGCCCGCGAGGGGACGGCCGGAGACGCTATCGGTGACAGTGCCCGCGATCGTCCCCGTCGAGTCCTGCACGGGGGAGGCCGCAAGGCCGCCCGTCGAGAGCGCGGCTGCCAGAGCGATGAGCGCGGTGCCCACTTCGCTACCCCGTCGGCTCGCGCCCAGGCGGATACCAGCACTCCTCGGTGCGGCGAGTGTAGCTCAGCTGAGTGATCTGCCAGCCGTTTCCGCTCTTGAAGAGCGAGAAGGCGTCCGTACCGCAGTGCGAAAAGACCCCGTCCCGGTAGAAGGCGTACCTGACCCAGGCCTGCGCCAGGTTCCCGTCGGCGTTGACGACCAGGTCCCACATCGGCTCCTCGTGGCGCTCGTCGGTGCTCGCGATCATCTGCAGCAGGCCACCCGTAGACCGCCAGGTGATCTTCCCATCCCCGACTAGCGCTATCCGCGCCGCCGAGTGGAAGGTCGCCGCAGCCGAAACGCTGTCGTTGGCGGCCATCGCGTCGGAGAGCTGCTGCACCACGGCCGATACGGCCTCGATGTCGGGGCTGGACGACGGTGCCGGCTCTCCGTCCTGGCAAGCGGCGCCCGCGACGAGGAGTGCGACGACTGCGATCCTTCGGGCGGGGAAAGCTGCCCAGGCGGTGGTCTTCATATTCTGTCCTTGGTTTCCGATGACTCGCTCTTCCGGTGGCGATGGGGCCACGGAACGACGCCAAGCAAAGCTATCGTCCGGGAAGCGCTCCATCAACTCGGCGGGACGACGCCCTTTGCCATCGGCGGGAGGGCGTGCAATTTGCACTCCTTGAGACCGTTCCCGACGACTCCTCGGTTGCACCCAAGACGGAGCCCGAAAATGCCAGAATCCTGCCACTATCTGTCAAAGCGCTGCCGGACGGCCCCGCGAATGGGCGCGCTGCTCACGCTCGCTCTGGCGACGACCGGCTGTGACGGTACCGAGGCGACCTCGGTCCGCTACGAGGTCACCTTCGTGGCCAACTGGAACGACTCGACCCACCCCTACGACAACTTCCCGTCCAACCCGCACTTCTCCCCGCTGGTCGCTTCCGTGCACAGCTCCGACATCGGCTTCTGGAAGCTGGGCGACACCGCGAGCCACGGCATTGAGAGCATGGCCGAGACGGGCAGCACCCAACTGCTCGCCGAGGAGATCCGCGCCCACGAGCCCCAGAGCGTGCTCAAGCTGACCTTGCGGTCCATAGTGCAGAGCCCGGGATCGGACACCTTCGAGGTCGAGGTGGACGAGAGGTTCCCCCTCGTCACCTTCGTCACGATGCTCGGACCCAGCCCGGACTGGTTCGCGGGGGTGACGTCGCACTCCCTGATCGACGCGGGCGGCGCATGGACGGAGCGCCTGGAGCTTCCTCTCTACCCCCTAGACGCCGGCACCGACAACGGCCCATCGTACAACTCCTCCAACCAGGACACCTCGCCGCCGGAGGGGATCTCCAGCATGCGGAACCAGAGCCCGTTCTCGGACAACCCGGTCGCCTTTCTCTCCTTCGATCTAGTGATGGACGGGTAGCCGTCCGTGGAAGAAGCCCCGACGGCATTCGAGGGGTCGCCCACGCCGACCAGACGACCGACCTCGGCTGCGGCCGAGGAGATACTCGGCGGCTACTTCCCGGTGCTCGACCACGGCTTCGTGGCGCTGGTGGACTACATGGGCGACGACGCCTCGGTGGAGCGGGCCGCACGGGTCAGCTACGGGTACGGGACGCGCAAGGTCTCCATGACGCGGGGACTGCTCAGATACCTTCGCCGACACCTCCACACCACCCCGTCCGAGATGGTCGAGCTCTGCTTTCACTGCTCGATGCCGATCTTCGTGGCGCGCCAGTGGGTGCGGCACCGGACCGCATCGGTGAACGAGTACAGCGGCCGGTACAGCCTCATGCCGCTTCTCTTCTACAACCCCCGCCGGGAGCACTTCGCGCTGCAGAGTGGAAGCAGCAACCAGGGCCGAGCTACCGGGGACGCGGATGCCGAGCTCTACGCCGAGGCCGTTCGGCGCTGGGAGGCGGTGCGTTCGCAGGTGGCGGCCGACTACGGCTGGCTCGCCGGGGAGAATGTGGCCCGGGAGCTAGCGCGGATCGACCTGCCGCTCTCGACCTACACGCAGTGGTACTGGAAGATCGACCTGCACAACCTGCTCCACTTCCTGACGCTGCGCGTCGACGAACACGCCCAGTGGGAGATCCAGGAGTATGGGCGCGTCATCGCCGCGATGGTGAAGCGCGTTGCCCCAATCAGCTACGAGGCTTGGATCGACTACCAGGTCATGGGGGACAGGCTCTCGCGTGGCGAGCTACGGGCGCTCGCCCGGCTGGTGGCGGCCGACGAAGGGGGGGTCGCCGCTCGCCCGGACGCAAGTCTCTCCGACGGTGACTTGGGGGGACTTGGGCTGTCGAAGCGCGAAATCCGCGAGCTCAAGGCGAAACTCGCTCCGCGGGATGTGCCCGACTTCGAGCTGGACGTGTCGCAGATGCGTTCGCCCGAGAGGGCGGCCGAGGATGCGCTCGCGGCCGTGCCCGGTGCGGGAGGCGGGCAATCCGGCCCCTGATACGGCTGGGGGAGGCGCTCCGGGAGACCCACAGCGCGAAAGCCTCGCCTAACAGTCCGTGGACAGTCTCGTGCGAGCGCCGCAAGCGCTAGCTGGCGTCCTCAGGTGCCGGTTCGACCCGCCATATGACCAGTTGCCGCGCCCCGCCGGACTTCTCCTCCACCCGGATGGTCAGCTTGTCTCCGTCCCGGATGCCCAGCGCCTCGCGCATTGGAAGCGGGATCGTCACCCGCCCGCCAGCGCCTACCGGCGCGTCGCCGTAGTAGAGCGTTCGGAAGATTGCCACCATCGCCTCCCAGGTTGCTAGGACCCGCCCAACAGGAGACGCCCAAGCGAGCGGGCCGAGCCCCTGCACCCACCTTCCCCGACCCCATTAGGCATCGGCGGAGTGTGCCGGTCACATGTCGTTTCTGTCATTTCACGCCTACAATATACCCCGCCCGGGGCGAGTGGGTTCCGCGTTGCGCTACATTCCCTCGTTCCGCCTCGGGCGGGGCGGAGGCGCAGCGGTTGATCAACTGCCCCACGGAGGGCCGATGTCGGAGCTGGCTGTAAGGCTGACGGGGGTGTCGAAGAGCTTCGGCACTCACGCTGCGGTCTCCGACCTCGACCTCGAGATCCCTCGGGGCTCGATTACCGGGCTGCTCGGCCCGAACGGCTCCGGGAAGACGACCACCATCAGGATGATGATGGCGATCCTGCTCCCCGATCAGGGCCAGATCGAGCTCCTGGGCGGCTTCCCCGACTTCGACCGCCGTTCCCGGGTCGGCTACCTGCCCGAGGAGCGGGGCGTCTACGAGAAGATGAAGGTGCTCGACCAACTGGCCTTCCTCGGCGAGATTCGCGGCATCGACCGCCGGGTCGCCAAGAGCCGCGCCATGCGGTGGCTGGAGCGCCTGGGGCTCGCCGACTGGGCCGACAAGAAGGTGCAGACCCTCTCCAAGGGGATGCAGCAGAAGGTGCAGTTCGTCGGCACGGTGCTCCACGAACCCGAGCTTCTGATCCTCGACGAGCCCTTCAGCGGGCTCGACCCCATCAACCAGGAGGTGCTCGAGGCGATTGTCCTGGAGGAGCGCCGGCGGGGCGCGACGATCCTCTTCTCCACCCACCTCATGGAACAGGCCGAGCGGATCTGCGAGAGGGTCTGCCTGATTGCGAGCTCCCGCAAGGTTCTCGACGGCGACCTGCGCGAGATCAAGCGTCGCGAGCGCTCGGGAGTGGTCGCAGTCGAGTTCGAGGGTGACGATCGGTGGCTGTCGTCGCTCGACGTGGCCGAGATCGAGGAGGTCGGCCAGGCGCACCACCTGACCCTCGGGCCGCGCACGGACAGCGCCCGGCTACTCGCCACCGCGGCCGCCGCCGGGGTGGGCGTCCGGCGCTTCGAGGTGCTGGAGCCGACGCTGCGCGAGATCTTCGTGAGCCACGCGGGGGCGCCCGCCGACGAACGGCCCGTGCTGCTGGCTTCTGGAGGTGCCCAATGAGGCAGCTCTGGGCGGCGCTCAGGCGCGAGTACATCGAGCGAGTCAGAACGAAGGGGTTCATCCTCTCGACGATCGCAATCCCGGTGCTGATGGTGGGCTTCATCGCGCTCAGCGCCTTCATGGGCATGCGGGCGGAGCGATTCGACAGGCAGTGGGTGCTCGTCGACCGCACGGGGCGTATCGGCGCAGAGGTGGCCGAGGCGATCGGGGCGGCGGGGTACGCAGCCGACCTGCTGGACGGCGAGGCAACTCTGGAGGATCTGGACGCGCGGATCCTCGATGACGATCTGGAGGCCTACATCGTGCTCGACGAGGCCACTCTCCGCGATGGCGCCTTCTCCTACCGCAGCGACGACTCGCCGGGATCGACCCGCACGGCCGTACTCGAGGGGATCGTGGTGCGAGAGGTGCTTCGGCAGCGTATTGCGGGCCTGGAGAGCCCAGGCGAGGTGCGGGCGCTCCTGGACCGGGGGGGGCATCTCGACTTCGAGCGCATAACCGACGACCCCTCCGGAGCGGACGAGATCTCCGAGGCGGAGGAGATCTCGGGGATCGTCACGGGACTCGCAGGGGTGTTCATCCTCTACATCTCGATGCTCATCTACGGAGCCTTCGTGCTCCGCTCCGTCCTGGACGAGAAGCGCAACCGCGTCGTCGAGGTGGTGATCTCGGCCGTCACGCCCGGTCGGCTCATGCTCGGCAAGATCCTCGGGGTGGGATCGATGGGGCTGACGCAGCTCGGCATCTGGGCGGCTTCCGCCGCGCTCCTCGGCCTCCTCGGCGTCCCGATGCTCGCCGCGGCGCTGGCCCAGGAGGGAGCTCTAGGGGAGTTCGCGCACCTGCTGCCGGGAGCGGGCACTCTGCTCCTCCTGCTCGCCTACTTCCTCCTGGGGTTCTTCCTCTACGCGGCGCTCTTCGCTGCCGTGGGCGCGATGTGCAGCTCGGAGGAGGAGGCTCAGCAGGCGCAGTTCCCTGTGATGATGCTGCTGATCGTCCCCTTCGTCATGCAGATGTACTCGCTCCAGGGCGGCGGATTCGACTGGATGGAGTGGGCCGCCCTCTTTCCCTTCTTCACGCCGATTCTCATGTTCCCTCGGGCCGCCGCAGGGTCGGTCGAATGGTGGATGGTGGCGATCTCGCTGGTGCTCATGGCGCTGGCCGTCGTGGCCACCGCGTGGGTGGCGGGGCGGATCTACCGGGTCGGCATCATCATGCAGGGGAAGCGGCCGACGCTGCGCGAGGTCGTGCGCTGGATCAGGCAGGCCTAGTGCTAGCGCGAGGCACAGAGGTCCACAAACCGCTGTAGCAGACCGTTTACGGCGGTCGTCTCCTCGAAACGGGCCGCCACCTCCTCGTAGGTAGCGCCTACCACCTCCTCGACGTAGTGCGGGTAGGCCGAGAGGCGACAGCGCATCCCGTGGACGTCGAGCTCGGGGTGGAACTGGGTGCAGTAGACCGGCCGGTCGTCGAAACAGTACGCCTGGTTGACGACCAGCGGCGACGACGCGAGCAGAGTGGTGCCCGGAGGCAGAGTCTCCACCACGTCCTCGTGGCCCATGTGGGCCCTGAAGCGGCTCGGCAGCGCTCCGAAGACCGCGTCGGTGCGCCCGGCGTCGGTCAGCGCCACCTCGTACGTCCCGATCTCCGCCCGTCTTCGATCGTTCACGACCACGCCCCCCGTCGCCGCTGCCATCCCCTGGAAGCCCCAGCACGACGCGAAGGTGGGAATCGACGACGCGTGCGCGACGCGGAGCGACTCGACGGCCGTGTCGAACCAGGGCCCTCCCGAAGCCGCCGAGTAGGAGCCGCTGCCACCGAGCAGGATCAGCTCCACCTCGGCCAGGTCGGCGGGAGCAAGCGGACGGCCAAGGAGGTCAAAGACCTCGATTCGCACGGGCTGTCCATGGAGGCAGCGCTCGAACGACTCGAGCTCGTGGTCGCTCATGCGATCGTCCGCGTCTCGAAGCTGCAGGAGAAGACATCTGAGCGGAGCGGGCGAAGCGGTCACGCCACTTCCCGGCGCGCGCCCACCGAAGCGGGATCGGAGCCGGATCAGGGTGCGCTCGACGAAGGATCACGCTGGCTCAAAGCGCAACTAGTCACTAGACTCCTCCGGGTCGGCGCGAAGAGTGCCTCGGGCAGGCGAGGCCCGCAGGCAACCCAAGGAAACTAGCAGGCCGTGGACAAGGCCGATAAGGGTTAGACCAGAGTCGCGATCGTGGGCACCTGCGGCTTCGTGACGGCGATCGTCGCCGCAAGGGCGCGTCGTTTCGTCGACGTGACTTCGGCTGACGTCTCCGACGTGGCGGGCGACGGGTGATCTTCCGTCGCTCGCAGGTCTCCTCGTCCTCCTCTTCTTCGTCGGGCTGACGGCGGTGGGCGCGACGGGGTACCGGTGGATCGAGGGGTGGTCGTGGGGCGACTGCATCTACATGACGGTCATCACCATCTCGGCCGTGGGCTTCCACGAGGTCCGCCCCCTGAGCGACGCGGGCCGGTATTGGACCACCTTCGTGCTCGGCGGCGGGCTCACGGGGCTCGGCATGTGGTTCGCCGTGGTGACCGCCTCGATGGTGCGGATGGATCTCGGCAACTATGCGAGGCGGCGAAATATGAAGCGAATCAAGAAGCTGGAGGGTCACGTCGTCGTCTGCGGCGGCGGACGCATGGGCATCCAACTGGTGCGCCAGCTCGACGCGTCGGGGCAGGCGTTCGTGGTGATCGACCGGGACCCGGAGGCCAAGCGGGCGATCTGCGCGGCTTCCTCCGACGCGATCGTGGTCACCGACAACGCGACCGACGACAAGGTGCTGCTGCGGGCCGGGATTGAGCGCGCCAGGGGGCTGGTGACGTGCCTGTCCGCAGACGCAGACAACCTCTACCTCTGCCTCTCGGCGCGGCATCTCAATTCGGAGCTGGTGGTGGTGGCGCGCGCGGACGGCCAGTCGGCGGTGCGGAAGATGTACCGCGCCGGCGCCGACCATGTGGTGAGCCCCAACCACACGAGCGCCGTCTGGGCCGCTTCCATCCTGGTGCGTCCAGCCGTGGCCGCTGTCCTCGACGTCGCTCAGCCGGGCTCCCACCTCGGGCGACAGGTCGACGTGGCCACCGTGGGCCGCGACTCCCCGCTGGTCGGCCGTACGCTCGCCGAGGCGAACATACCCGACCAGTCGGGGCTCGTGGTCATTGGGCTGCGAAGGGCCGACGGAGGCGGGAGCGTGGAGCTGAACCCGCCGGCTTCGGCGGTTCTCGAGGCGGGCGACGACCTGATCGTCATGGGCGACGACCGGCAGGTGACGACGCTGCGGAGCTACGTCGGGTAGCGCTGCGAGGGTGTCGGATTCCGCTAGATTGGCCGCAGATCGCGGCGCTGGGAGCTGGTCGCGCTCGGGAGTCGCGCGACACACACGCACGCTGAAGGCGAGCAGGGAAGGCGAACGATGCGCAGAATCACCTTGGCGGCCGCGACGGCCGCCGCGCTCGGAATGGCCGCGCCGGACAACGCCGCAGCCCAGGATACGGACGGCCTCGTCAGAGTCGGGGCGATGGCTCCCGACTTCGAGCTGAATGGGGCGACGCGCCACGGCGTCCTCCGCGAGAAGATACGGCTGAGCGACTACCGCGGCGAAACGGTGGTCCTAGCCTTCTTCTTCAGGGTTAGGACACGTGGCTGAACGGCTCAGATGAGAGCGTACCGTGATCAGTACGCAGAGCTCTTCAACGAAGGCCGCAACGTGGTTCTGATGGCGATCTCCAACGACTCGGCGGAGGCGGGCGCGTCGTGGCTGAAGGACGAGGATTTTCCCTACCTCTTCGGCAGCGACCCCGACAGCGGCGCCTTTGCGGCATTCGGCGGCGCGCCCCGAGACGGCGGCATGGTGGGGAGCCGCGCCGTGATCGTGGTCGGGCCGGACGGCCGCGTGGCCAAGGTGGTCCCCCACTCCAACCAGGTGGATCCAGAGGCCTACTCGGAGCTGGCGGCCGTGATCGACAAGGTGACGCCGGAGACGGAGGAGGGGTCCTGAAGGAGCGCCTCGACGGCCTCGACGAGCTCCTGGTCGGGCCCTGCGCCGGTTGAGACCACTCGTCCTTCTCCGTCCACCAGCACCACGATCGCTGTTGTGAGTGCCCTGTAGGCCCTCACGGCCTCGCCGCTCGCGTCGTAGACGTAGGGGTAACCGTGCGAGTGCCGCTCCACATGGCGGCGCACCCTGCGGCGCGACTGCGAGACCGCCACGGCGACCGCCACCACGCTGACCTGTTCCCCGAAGCGCTCCTGAACGCGGTTGATCTCCGGCTGCAGAGCCTCGCACTGCTCGCACCACGACGCCCAGAACTCGATTAGCGCTGGGCGCCCGCCGATGACCTCGAGGAGCGAGACGGAGTTGCCCCCCATGTCCTCGACGAGAGCGTCCGGTGCTGGCGTGCCGGGGCGGAGCCCGAGTCCGTTGGAGCTCTCCTGCGCGGCGGAGGCCAGGGGGATCGCCCAGGCCAGGGCGGCGGCGGGAGCGATGGCTGCGAGGACCACGAGGACGACGCACGCAGGAGTCCGTGGGCGGGCGCTCCATATGGTCCCGGGCCACTCCGGCGCCTCTCTCGGCGTTGTCCTACGGTCGAATGGTGCCAAGATTCTCCCTTGGATGCGTTTCGCCGGCGCGGTGCCTCGCCGCTCCCGGTGTTCGCGCGGTCTTGTCCACGGACAGGCAACTCGCTCAAGCAGAAATGGAAAGGTAACCGATGCCGACACAACGACTCGCCGCCGCATGGCTTCTCGGTCTCGCCTTCGCCATCGCACCACCGGGACTGGCAGCCCAGGAATACGAAGTCCCCGACTCGCTGGCCCGGTTTGGCCTGCCCGACGATCCCGGGGACGTTCCCCGCTACGTCGTTACGAGGGACCTGCCTATCTATCATGTCTTCAGGGTCGGGTGCCCTTCCGATAGCGGGTGGGCCGCCGCCGCCCTTGACGCGCTGGAAGAGGCGGCGGAGACGGACAGTGTCGTGCGGTCGAGACTGACCGGGAGCCTCGGAACCAGGGTCGTATCCGGGGACGTGTGTCCTTCCGACCTGCCCAGGTTCGAGTATTGGCTGGCGGGCAGGCTGCGCCGGCAGTGGAGCGACGGCGTCCTGGGTGACGAAGCCAATGACTCCAGGGGCTCGCCGCTATTCCTGATGTCCTATATCTCGTTGTCGGACGATCCGGCCACGCGCACTCTGGTTCGACGCATCGCCATGGACTCCACGGTTACGGATACCTGGCGCAGCCAGGCTGCCAGGACCATGGTGACCCAGCGGTACGGAGAGGACCTGGGCGGGAAGGACCTCGCAAGTGACCCACGCTACGAGGAAGCTGTCCGGTCGGTGCTGGCCGACCTGGCGTCCGGGCCGCCGCTTCCCGAGTTTTCGGGCCAGATGGAGGAGTGGCTCGGGAACGTGGAGGCTCAGCGCGAGCGCGAGGAGGCTCTGAGGGTTGAGCGTCTGGAGGGCTGGGCCCGACCCGAGATCCGCTGATGTGCAACAAGCCGGTACGGGATGTGACCACGTACGAGTTGACCTTTTTTCCGAGCCGAGACTGACCGCTCCTGGCGGGACGGGCTGTCCGCTACAGGTTGTATCCGGTCTGGACGAAGTAGTACTGCGCCACTCCCAGCATGACAACGGCCGCCACCCGCTTGACGGCTACCATCCACCTACCGGCCCGTGGCAGACGCGACAGCGTCCCCGAAGAGAGCCCCACCGCCACCAGGAGCGCCGTCATCCCCAGGGAGAAGACGAAGAGGTAGGCGAATCCCATGAACCCGGCGCGCGTGGCGGCGACCCATGCGAGCACGGCTGCGAAGGCGGGCGCCCCGCACGGAGCGGCCACAACTCCCGAAGTCGCCCCCAGCACGAAGACGGCTCCGTACGATCCTCCGTCGCGAACCCCGGCCCAGGCCGCCAAGCGCTGCGGCACCCGCACCGGAATCACGTCGAGCATGGCCAGCGCGAAGACAAGGAGGAGGTTGCCGATGGCCAGCAGCGCCCAGGGGCTGGCGCTCACCGTGCCGAAGAGGGTGCCGGTGAGTCCCGCCAAGAGCCCGAGCGCGGCGTAGAGCAGCGCCATGCCCGTGACGTAGGTCATGGTGAGCCCGAGGGTGCGTCGCCAGGGCTGCCCGTCGCGCGCGGTCCCCGAGATGACCGACGCGGTAATGGGTATCATGGGGTAGACGCAGGGGGTAAGGCTCGTGGCAACGCCTGCGCCGAAGAGGACCACGAGGGCGAGGAGGGGGCTTGCGGCGAGCGCCTCGGAGAGCCCCCCGGCTGCCTCCTGAGATGGAAACGCGCTCATCGCCGGACCCTCCGTAGGTGGCGGTTAGAGTGGCGCGAAGGAAGGCCACAGCCTAAACGTAAGGCCGCAGCCAGGCTGCGTTCCCGCGAGGTCGACCGCGAGGCAGCGGATCCGTGCGGCCGTTCGTTGACACGCCCCAAGCGCAGACTCTACCTTTCCTCGGCGCGACAGGTGCGCTTGGGATTCCACTTCTACCCTCTACCGACCCGCCAGCGGGTCCGCGATGCCGACTCCGCGAACGCGCAAGCTGTGGCTGGCAGTATCGGCAGGGACATTCGCCCTGCTTCTCGTCGCCGTTACCGTCGGCTTCAGACGGCCCCCCGTCGAGACCCCGGTAGCCCAGGTCGGGGAGCTGGACCCCACCTCCCAGCCGATCCAGTTCCCCCACGACACGCACGCCGGGCAGTTCACGATGTCGTGCCAGTACTGCCACTTCTCGGCCGAGCGCTCGGTGGACGCTGGCATCCCGCCCGTCTCGCTCTGCATCGGCTGTCACCTCGAGGGGATCGTCGGTGGTCGCACCGAGCAGGCCCAGGCGGAGATCGGCAAGCTGCGCAGCTACTACGCGGCCGGGACTCCGATCCCGTGGAAGCGCATCTACAAGGCGAGCGACCACGTCCACTTTCCCCACATGCGTCACGTCGCGGCCGGGGTGACGTGCCAGACGTGCCACGGGGAGGTGCAGGAGATGGGCGTGCTGGAGGTGGTGGCGCCCGAGGCGGGCGATCTGCGGATGGGCTGGTGCGTCTCCTGCCACCTGGAGCGCGGCGTCTCCCGGGACTGTACGGTATGCCACTACTAGCAACCCGATGAGCGGCCTCGAACGGCGCGACTTCCTGAAGGTCGTCGGGGTAGGCGGCGCCGGTGCCGCGGCCGCCGGATGCTCGACCGACAAGGTTGAGCGGCTGATTCCCTACGTCGTGCCCCCGGAGGAGATCACTCCCGGCGTCGCGACCTGGTACGCATCCACCTGCGGCGAGTGCGAGGGCGCCTGCGGGATCCGGGTGCGCACCCGCGAGGGCCGCGCAGTCATGATCGAGGGAAACCCCGACCACCCACTCTCCCGAGGCGGTCTCTGCTCCCGCGGGGTAGCGGCGCTGCAGGGGCTCTACAACCCCGATCGCGTCGCATCGCCGCTCCGCGCGACCTCGGACGGCTTCGAGCCCGTCAGTTGGGACCACGCGCTGGAGCTCCTCGCCGAGCGGCTGGGAACCGGCGGGCGCTCGGTCTTCCTGACCGGTCGCAAGGGGCCGGCGGAGGGCCACGTCCTGGACCGCTTCGCGGCGGCCGTCGGCGGACGCAGAGTCGTCTACGATCCCCTCCACGACTCGGCTCTGCGCGAAGCGGTGGGCATCGCCTTCGGGGTGAACGCGCTGCCGAGCTACAACATCGCGGCGGCAGATTTCCTCGTCTCCTTCGGGGCCGACTTCCTCGAGACATGGCTCTCGCCGGTCCGCTTCGCCGCCGACTTCGCGGCGATGCATGGTGTGGACCACGGGGCCAAGGGCAAGTTCGTATTCGTCGGGCCGAGGCTCTCGCTCACCGGACAGAACGCCGACGAGTGGATCCCCGCCAAGGCAGGCTCGGAGGGAAGGATCGCTCTGGCGGTGGCGGGCGAGCTGGTTCGGCGCGGTGGAGACGCCGGACCGTACAGCGGCATGGTGGCGCAGCACACACTCGAGGACGCCGCCCGCGACGCCGGGGTCGAGGTCGAGGCGCTGTCGTCGCTGGCCGACCACTTCTCGACCGGATCCGCCCTCGCGCTCGGTCCCGGCCTGGCCGGACACCACGAGCGGGCCCTGGCGTCGAATCTGGCGGTCCTCATCCTGAACGCGGCCGCCGGGAGCCTGGGGCGGACGCTCACCGTCTCCGCGACCCCCGAAGCCGAGGCCTCCTCCTATGGGGCCGTGGTGGATTGTGTCCGCGAGATGGGATCGGGCGCCTACGGCGTGGCCGTTGTCTCCGGGACCAACCCGGCGTACGCGCTGCCGCCCGACGCGGGCTTCCGGGACGCCTTCGCGAAGGTGCCCTTCAAGGTCGCCTTCGCCACGGCGATCGACGAGACTGCGGCGATGGCCGACCTGGTGCTCCCCAGCGCTCAGGCGCTCGAGTCGTGGGGCGACAGCGCCGCCACGCTGCCCGCCAGCGATGACGGGGCCGCGCGGTCGGTCTACTCGGTACAACAGCCCGTGATGCGCACGGTCCCACTCTTCGACGCCCGCCCGATGGCGGACGTGCTCCTCGAGACGGGTCGCCGCCTCGGCCACGACCTGGGTGCGCCGACCCTCAGGGAGTACATCCGCTCGGTCCACCCGGCCACCCTTCCGGGAGGCGCGGGGGAGGGGGATGCGGCGCTGGCGGCCGAAGCCAGGTGGCGGGAGGCGCTCAGGGCTGGCTTTCTGACCTACGGGGGCGACGCGGAGCAGGTGTCGGCGATGATCCGCCCGAGCAGGGCGGTCGACTTCGACCTTCCCTCGATCTCAGGCGACGGCCATCTGACCCTCCTGGTACACCCCTCGCCGCGCTTCGGCGACGGCAGCCACTCCAACAGCCCCTGGCTGCAGGAGCTCCCGGACCCGGTCTCGAAGGTGATGTGGCAGTCGTGGCTGGAAATGAACCCCGCCACGGGCGAGCGCATGGGGCTGCGGAGCGGCGATGTCGTGCGCGTGGCCACCGGGCAGGGCGAGGTGGAGCTCCGCGTCTTCCTCTACCCGGGAATTCGCGAGGACGCGGTAGGAATTGCGATGGGCGGCGGCCACACGGACTACGGCCGCTTCGCCAACGGCAACGGGGTCAACCCGATGACGCTCCTGGCGAGTGCGTCGGACGCGGCCTCGGGGACGCTATCGCTGATTTCGACCACTGTCACGGTCACCCCGACAGGTGCCTGGCGGCGCCTCGCCTCGACCGAGGGGTCGAGCGACCAGGACAACCGCAACGTCGCCCCGGCGGTGGCCCTCGCCGCCCTCGGGCACGGGCATGCCAATGGGCACGGTGGCGGTCACAACGGCCAGCATGGCCACGGTCTCCACGAGCTTCAGGAGGCGGGCGGCTTCCAGGGCGTGCCGACCGAGGGACGCGCCGAGGACTTCCCCCTTCCGGGCTCGGACTTCGGCGAGTACGCCCAGGATCATCCCAGATGGGCGATGGCCGTCGATCTGGACAGGTGCAACGGGTGTGGCGCATGCATCACGGCCTGCCAGGCGGAGAACAACATACCATGGGTGGGGGAGAACCAGGCGCTAATGGGGCGCGAGATGCACTGGCTGCGCATGGAGCGGTACTACGAGACGGTGGATGCCTCGCACTCCGGGCCGCTCGACATCCGCTTCCTGCCGATGCTCTGCCAGCACTGCAACAACGCGCCGTGCGAGCCCGTCTGCCCCGTCTTCGCGGCGTACCACACTCCGGACGGCCTGAATGCCCAGGCGTACAACCGCTGCGTCGGGACCCGCTACTGCGCCAACAACTGCCCGTACAAGGTCCGGGTCTTCAACTGGTACAGGTACACCTCCGATCCGGAGAAGGGCGGGAACATCCCCGAGCCGATGAACTGGCAGTTCAATCCGGACGTCACCGTTCGCGACAACGGCGTCATGGAGAAGTGCACCTTCTGCGTGCAGCGCATCCGGGACGCCGGCAACCGCGCCCGGCTGGAGGGTCGCGAGGTGGCCGACGGCGAGGTCCGGACCGCCTGCCAGAGCGTCTGCCCGACCCAGGTGATCAGCTTCGGCAACATCAAAGACCCGAAGTCGCGCACCAGGGCACTCGCCGAGGACGAACGCTCGTACCGGGTCCTCGACCCGCTCATCAACACGCAGCCAGCCGTGCACTATCTCAAGAAGGTGGTCCACCACGAGGTGGAGGAGGGGCACCACTAGGATGCGGGCCATCGAGCACCTTCCCAGGCCCGGCTAGGCGATGGCGACCGCCGATCTGACGGAGCGGGGCGCGCTTTCCAACCCGGACGTGCGTCGCTACGAGGACGTCAACCGCGATGTGCTCCGTGTCATGTCGCGGCCCGGAGCCGGCTGGTGGGCGCTCTTCTCGATGGCAGCCGCGGGGGTCGGCGTCCTCCTCGTCTGCTGGTTCTACCAGATCTACAAGGGGATCGGCGTCTCGGGGCTGAATGCTCCCGTGGGGTGGGGCGTCTACATCACCACCTTCGTCTTCTGGGTAGGCATCGCGCACTCGGGGACGCTCATCTCGGCGATCCTCTTCCTCTTCCGCGCCCCGTGGCGACAGGCGATCTACCGGGCATCGGAGGCGATGACCGTCTTCGCCGTGATGACCGCAGGCCTCTTCCCCCTGATCCATGTGGGACGGGTCTGGCACGCGTACTGGCTCGTCCCCTACCCCAACTCGCGCTTCCTCTGGCCGAACTTCCGGTCGCCGCTGGTGTGGGACGTCTTCGCGATCACCACCTACTTCACCGTCTCGGCGGTCTTCTTCTACCTGGGGACGATCCCCGATCTGGCGGCGGCGCGCGACCACGCACGGGGCCTCAGGAAGAAGTTCTACCAGGTCATCTCGCTGGGGTGGCGCGGGACCGACCGCGAGTGGCACCACTTCTCGAAGGCCTACATATACCTAGCCGCGCTGGCGACACCGCTGGTCCTCTCGGTGCACTCGGTGGTGTCCTGGGACTTCGCGATGGCGATCGTGCCCGGGTGGCACACCACGATCTTCGCGCCCTACTTCGTGGCCGGCGCGATCTTCTCCGGCGTCGCCCTGGTGATCACCCTGGCCGTGCCGATGCGGAAGTACTTCGGCCTGCAGGACTACCTCACGGTCAAGCACTTCGAGGCGATGGCGAAGCTGTGCATGCTCACCAGCCTCATCGTGCTGTACGCCTACCTGGTCGAGTACTTCCTGGCCTGGTATTCGGGCGAACCACCGGAGCGGGGGTCGTTCTGGAACCGGGTCTTCGGGCACTACTGGTGGGCCAACTGGATCATGCTCACCTGCAACGGACTGGTGCCGCTCATGCTCTGGTTCCGGCGGGTCCGAAGGTCGATCTCGGCGCTCTTCGTGATCTCGATCTTCATCAACATCGGCATGTGGTTCGAGCGCTACGTGATCATCGTGACCTCGCTCTCGCACGAGTACGAGCCGTGGGCGTGGGGCCTCTACCGACCCTCGGTCGTAGAGATGGGGATTCTGCTCGGCAGCTTCGCCTGGTTCGGCTTCTGGTTCCTCCTCTTCACGCGGCTGCTTCCTCCCGTGGCGATCGCGGAGATGAAGGAGGTGGTGCCCCCGCCCAGACGAGGAAAGGTGGCCACATGATCTTCCGCGCGAGACGTCGTCCGGGCCATCTGGGCTTCTTCGCCCTCTTCGAGCACCTGGACACCACTGTGGACGCATGCAAGGAGCTCCGCGCCAGAGGGTACCGGAGGCTCCGCGCCTACGCGCCGCTCCCCGAGCACGAGCTGCTCGAGGAGGGTCTAGCCCACAGGCACAGCCCCGTGCGCGTCTTCACCCTGGCGGGAGCCCTTACCGGCGCGGCGACCGGCTTCGCCTTCACCGCCTGGACCTCGATGGACTGGCCGCTCGTCACCGGGGGCAAGCCGATTCTGTCGATGCCTGCGTACGTGGTGATCGCCTTCGAGCTGGCGATCCTCTTTGGCGCCCTCTCGACGGTGATCGGTCTCTTCCTGAATGCTGGGCTGCCCAACTTCCGACCCCTTGTGGCGTACCACCCGGAGTGCTCCAGCGGAAGCTTCGGCGTCTACGTGACGGTGCCGCCCGCCCAGGCCGACGACCTCCGCGAGCTCCTGGAGCGGCACTGCCCCAGCGAGCTTCGGGTGGACCCGGAGGGATTCGATGTCTGAGGCTGGGGCAGGAGCCACGCGGCGACTGGGTGCCTGGGCGCCACTGCTCGTGGCGGTCGCTCTGCACGGATGCGTGCCGCTCGACGACTTCCTGGGCGATGTCTTCGGGAGGAGCATGCGCGACCAGCGTTCCTTCGACCCGTACGAGCACACGCTGCTGCCGCCCGAGGGCTCAGTGCCGATCTCGGCGGGGAACTACGCGGCCGGACCGCACCAGGTGAACGTCGGACAGCCGGAGGGGGCGCTCGATGTGCCGCCCCCCTTCGCGCAGGAGGATCTAACCGCCCGCCCCGAGGTGTTGGACCGCCTCGTCAACCCGGTCCCAGTCACCCAGAGGTCGCTCGCCCGGGGCGAGGAGCTGTACGAGCGCGTCTGCGTCGTCTGCCACGGCCCCGACGGCGCCGGTACGACCGGCTACATCTTCGAGGTGCACCCCGCGATGGCGGCCTATCCGCTGCAGGGAGAAACCGCGAAGGGGCGCAGCGACGGCTATCTCTACGCGATGATCCGCGTCGGACGGGGGCTCATGCCCGCCTACGGCCACCAGATCGGCCACTACGACCGCTGGCACGTCGTCAACTACCTCCGCCAGCTCCAGGGGCTCGTCACGGTGGTTGCGCCCGAACCGGAGTCGGAACCGGCAGTGGACGAAGCGGCCGCCGGGGCGGACGACGGCGACCACGATGCGGATTCGGATCACAGCCGCGACGAAGCCCACGAGGAGGCGAGCTAGGCGATGGCGCGCCACCTGGTTCCAGAGACGATTCCGTTGTGGCACCTAGGCCGGGGCCGGGTCGGAAGCACGCTCCTGCGGCTGATGGTGGTAGTCGGTGCGGTTTCCTTCTTCGTGACTCTCGGCAGCGATCCGCAGCTTGCGTGGAAGTCGTACGTGGTGAACTGGAACTACTTCGCCTCGATCGCGCTCGGCGGGGTGATGGTCGGAGTGGTCACCTGGATCGTGAAGGCGAAGTGGAATTGGTCGGTACGCCGCATTCACCACTCCTTCGCCGCGTACCTGCCAATTGCCTTCGTCCTCTTCATCCCGATGCTGGTCTCGCTCAGGGAGGACTACTTCCCCTGGATCGCGATGATGGCGGACGATCCGATCGTCCAGAAGAAGGCGGCCTACCTGAACATCCCCTTCCTGGTGAGCAGGAATCTGGCAGGGGTGCTCGCGCTCTTCGCCATGGCTTGCGGCTTCGTCTACCTGGCGCTCCGCCCTGACCTGGGGAGGGCTGCGGCGGCGCTAGCCTCGTCGGACCGGGGTGATGGCGGCAGCTCCTGGTGGCGGGAGCGCTTCACCAGGGGGTGGGTCGGCCAGGAGCAGGAGGAGGTGCAGAGCTATCGCCGCATGACGCGCATGGCGCCGCTCCTGGTCATGGTCTACGCGCTCGTCATGACCGTAATCGCATTCGACTGGGCGATGTCGCTCGAGCCGCACTGGTTCTCGACGCTCTTCGGCGGCTGGTTCTTTATGGGCGCACTCTGGGGAGGCTTCGCCGCGACGGCCGTCATCGCCGTCTTCCTAAGGCAGCTGAGTCCCGTGATGAAAGAGCATGTCGGCAAGTCGCAGCTCTGGGACCTCGGCAAGCTCACCTTCGCCTTCGCCGTCTTCTGGACCTACCTCTTCTGGTCGCAGTACATCGTTATCTGGTACGGGAAGCTGCCGTGGGAGCAGGCTTGGGTGATCACGCGGGTGGGGGAGCCGTGGGGCGGACTTTCGGCGGCGGTCATCCTGATGTGCTTCGTGGTACCCTTCGCCGGGCTCCTCGGCGCTCGCCCCAAGCGGACCCCCCGCATCCTGCAGACCTTCGCGGTGGTGGTGCTCACGGGACTCTGGATCTGGCACTACATGCTGATCTTCCCCTCCCTGCACCACGCGGGCGACCCCGCCTTCTCGGCGGCGACTCCGCTGATCGGGCTCATGTTCCTGGGCCTCTTCCTCATCGCCGTGCGGTGGTTCCTGGCCACCTTCCCGGGGATCCAGCTCTGGCAGCCCCCGGTGGACCCAGAGCCCCTGGAGGCGGAGGGGTAGTCAGTCTTGCGAGCCGAAGGGATGGCGCGTATGGTGATGGCTCGGGCAGAGAGAGGACAGGCACGGCAGGGACATGGTGACAGTCCGAGCCTCGGCACCGAACTTCATCAATGGAGGACACCATGAGGTCGTGTGCCCCGCTATTCGTACTCGTTCCACTCGCCACCGGCGTCGCTTCCTGTAATTCGACGAAGCCGGCAAATACCCTCACCGAGCCCGAAACGGTTGCCCTGCTGCATGAAATCGTCCGACTGTTTGATGATGGCATCGGACGCTCCAGTGCGGTGGATTGCACCGTTGGCGGAGAGGCCACGGTAACCGCAACCTTCGACGACAACTTTGAGGGGGATTCGACATGGTCTAAAGGCGACGTGACGCTCGTCCTGACCGACTGCGAGACGGATGTCGTCAACGACACGCTGACTCTGAACGGGAAACCAAATGTCCAGTACACAGGAGATTATTGGGTCGTTCTTGACGACGATTCCGAAGTCGTAAAGGGTGAAGTCAAATTCATGTTCGAGGGTGCCGTGACGTGGCTGAGACGGAACGGCGATTCCGACACCTGCTCCGTCGATCTGACTTTCGAGAGCACCGAATTCGAGGACGGAATCCCCAAGGGGGACTTCCGGGGCCGCATGTGCGGACTCGACCTCGTAATCGGCCCTGAGGAGTTGTTCCCGTAGCATGATCCGAGCCACACCGCAGCCGACGGCAGCGGTCGCCTTGGTTCCCATCCTGGCCAGCTCCGGCGGTGGCGCTGTCTACTCTCGGCCACACCGGAGCCGAAGCGGAGAGCGACTCTCACGGCAGCTCCGGGGGAGCAGGGGGGGGGGGATCCCGTTCACAAGCCCTTTCAGGGTGGAGGCACAGCGGGCAATCCGTCCGCTCCGAACACAGGTAGACGAGGCCGCTTGACCCTTACAGAAACCGCCGCACCCTCTGCCGATACTCCCGGTACGCATCCCCGTACTGCTCCTCGAGCCACGGCTCTTCGGCAAACGGCGCGACAATGAACACCAGCGCGATGAGCAGGTGCGTAATCCACAGAAGCAGCGAGTTCGCGATTACGCTCACGCCCAGGAAGAGCACGATGTCGCCCACGTATTGCGGGTTCCGTGTAATCCTGTACGGGCCGGTCGACACAAACCCGCCCTTCAACCCACTCGTGTTTCTCCAGCCAATGGCGACCATCCCCCACAGGGCTAGCAGGCCGCCGAGCACTACCATCGGGATCCCGACGACGAACCGCAACGGGCTCTGGAAGATCCAGGAATTCCAGTACATCAGGAGCAGCAGGACGTTGATCCCGCACACTGCATAGAAGCCCGCCCAGTTCAGCACGTACGGCCAGGAACCACGGCCGCACGGCGGCGGCCACAATCGCTTGTCCGGGACAGCCGCGGACCAGACTGCGCCCGCCAACGTGCCCAGAAGGATCACCACGGCTGCGCCGAACAGAATGTTGGACATGCGCGCGACCCCCTACCGATTCGGGTTCGGCGCCATCGCCACCAGCAACACCAGGTTGCCATCGGACTCGTTCGCGACGCCGTGCGGTTCGTCCGGCTCTGACCACACCACCGCGCCGGGGCCCAGGACTTCGCTCCGGTCGCCCACCGTGAAGTGGCCTTCGCCCTCTATCACATAGTAGAACTTCGTTGCGCCAGCATGCGTGTGTACGCGTTGGGCCTGCCCGGGGCCGACGCAGTAGACGTCGCAAAACATCTGGTCGGTCTCGAAGAGGTTGAGCTTCTGCATCTTCTCGGCGGAGAAGCGGCGGCGGCGGGTGGAGTCGACGATGTTCATTGAATGGCCTCGGAAGTGGGATGGGAGCATTGGAGCAGCGCACATGACCTTTTCCGCCCCACGGTCACCCTGCGCAAACAAGACGCACTCTGTCGGTGGGCTCTGTTCGCAGAAAACCCTGGGAGGGATTCTGTCAGCACCCTGCGGCCAACTATTGCCCGTTGGGAGATGGGGCTCGCGCCGCGCCGGGGGGCGGGGTGTTCTCGCCGGCCCGCTCCAGCCGGTTCCGCACCTCGTAGCCCATCGATCGAATCAACCGCGCCTCGTGGGCGTCCAGCCCCGTCCGGCCGAAGACGGTGCGCAGTACGCGCATGACGCTCTCGGGCTTTCGCGCCCTGAAGAAGTCCACGGCGGCCAGCCCCGCTTCCAACGCTCGGTCCATCTCCTCCAGCTCGGCGGCGGTGGCAGGCCCGAGCGACCGCTTCCCGGCGGGGAACTCGGGCGCTGCCGGGTCCGGGCGGGAGTCGGCGAGGAAGAGCTCGTACGCGACCACCAGGACCGCCTGGGCCAGGTTGAGCGAGGTGTAGTCGGGGCTGGTGGGGACGACGAGCACCTCGTGACACCTGTCCAGGGCCGCGTTGGAGAGGCCGCAGTCCTCACGACCAAAGACGATGGCCACATTCCCGCTGCGGCTCCGCTCCACTATTCGACCGGCGAGCTCGCGGGGCCGCCGGTAGTTGCGCCGTGCCGTTCGCGGGCGCGCCGAGGTGCCCACCACATAGGTCGCGTCCGCCAGCGCGTCGTCGAGCGACGGCACGACCCGGGCCGCCTCGACGATCCGCCCCGTGCGGTGCGCGATCCCGGTGATCCGCTGAGGATCGAACTCGGCCGGATCGACCACCGCGAGGCGCTCGAGTCCCATGTTGGCCATGGCGCGAACAGCCGCGGCGATGTTCACCAGGTCCTGGGGCTGGTTGAGGACCACCGTGATCTTCACGGGTCGGCTTCCCCCGGCTGAGCCAGACCCACGACGAAGATGACCGCAGTCAGCATCAGAGCGGCCCCCGCCACGTAGGGCAGCCCGAGCCGGATGTCGAAGAGGGCTCCCGCCAGCGCCGGGCTCAGCACCCTGGCCAGGGACCCCACGCTCTGCCCCAGCCCCAGGACTGCTCCCTGCCGCTTGGGCCGGGTCGCGCGGGAAAGGAGCGCAAGCACGCTCGGTATCGAGCCGCCGTAGCCGATTCCGACGAGCACCAGGCCGCACAGCAGAAGGGGCGTGGTCGTGGCGGCGCTCAGCAGGAGAAGCCCCAGGCACAGGGGGATCCCGCTCGCCCTGAGCACCCTGAGCTCGCCGAAACGCGGTACCAGCCTACGCACCAGCCCCCCCTGGACGATCACCGACACGATCCCCAGGAGCGCGAATAGGTACCCCGCCTGCCGCGTCCCCATCCCGAAGCGCTCGGACGCGAGAAGGGGGAGGGTGGGCTGAAGAGTGGCGAAGGCCATGGTAATGCAAAGGTATCCCGCCAGGATCAACCGTATCTGCCGGGACTTCCCGGCCTCGGCCAGGGCGGCACCGAGGTTGAAGCGCGAGCGAGCGCGGGGGATGCCCGGACGCCGGGATTCGGGCAGCCAGGCAAGAGCCGCGAGCGCGTTGAAGAGACAGAGCGCGGCGGCGGTGTAGCCGGGTGCCGCAGGCGAACCGGGGGACAGGCCGTGGAGGATGCCTCCCAGCGCCGGGCCGACGACGAAACCCAGCCCGAAGGCGGCACCGATGAGCCCGAGGCCGCCGGCACGGTGGCCAGGGGGCGTCACATCGGCGATATAGGCCTGCGCCACGGGGATCGTGGATCCCCCGATCCCGCCTACGGCGCGGGAGAGGAACAAGAGCGCCAGCGAGTCGGCCCGGGCGAACACCGTGTATGCTAGCGCACTCCCCAGCAGCCCCACGATGATGACCGGTCGCCGCCCCACATGGTCGGAGAACCGCCCCCATAGAGGTGCCATGACCAGTTGAACCAGCGAGTAGGTGGCGTAGAGGAGGCCGGTCTGAAAGCCGCTGGCCCCGAAGTCCGAGGCGTAGAAGGGCAGCACCGGGAGGACTATCCCGAACCCGATGAGATCGACCAGCACTGCAAGGAAGAGAAGACCGAGACCGGCCCGCCGTGCCGGGACTTGCATCACGTCACAGCAACACGCTGTCCACTACACCCTAGGCACGCAGCAGGTCCTTGGCGATCGTCTGCAGCTGCATGTTGTCGGTTCCCTCGTAGATCGTGCCGATCTTCGCGTCCCGGTAGAGCTTCTCCACGGGGTACTCCCTGGTGAACCCATACCCCCCGTGCAGGTCGATGCATCCCGAAGACACCGTCTGGGCCGTGCGCGACGCGAAGATCTTCGCCATCGCCGCCTCGCGCACGAATCTGGCGCCAGCGTCTTTCGAGCGGGCGGCGTTGTACACCATAAGTCGCGCCGCCGCGACCTGGGTCGCCATCTCGGCGAGCTGGAACTGCACCGCTTGGAACTCAGCCACCGGGCGCCCGAACTGCTCCCGCTGCTGCACGTAGCGAATCGTGTGGTCGAGCGCGCCCTGGGCCAGCCCCACCATCTGGGCGCCGATGCCGATTCGGCCCTCGTTCAGCGTCTCGACGGCGACCTTGTAGCCCTGTCCAAGCTCGCCAAGGATGTCGGCGTCGGCGACCCGCACGTCGTCTAGGATCAGCTCCGCCGTGGACGAGGCCCGGATCCCGAGCTTGTCCTCCTTCTTTCCCACCGAGAAGCCGGGTGCGCTCCGCTCCACGACGAAGGCCGTGATCCCCTTGTACCCCCGCTCCGGGAGCGCGTTCGCGAAGACGATGTAGAGCCCTGCTTCGGCCCCATTGGTGATCCAGAGCTTCCGGCCATTCAGGACCCATCCGTCGCCGTCGCGTACCGCCTTGGTCGAGAGAGCGAAGGCGTCGGAGCCGCTCCCCGCCTCCGAGAGGGCGTAGGCGCCGACGGTGTCGGAGGCCAGCCGGGGGAGGTAGCGGGCCATCTGCTCCTCGGTGGCCCACTTGAGGATGGCGTTGTTGACCAGCGTGTTCTGGACATCCACGACCACCGCGACCGAAGGATCGACGCGAGAGAGCTCCTCGACAACCAGCGTGGCAGTGAAGAAGGAGCTGTCGATGCCGCCGTGGCGCTCGGGGACCTCTATCCCCATGAGGCCGAATTCGAAGAACATCCCGATGAGGTCGGAGTCGACCCGCTGCGCCTCGTCCATGCGGGCGACCCGGGGGGCCACCTCCGACCCGGCGAAGTCGCGCACCGCGTCCCGAAACCCGCTCTCGTCGTCGCTGAGCGCGGTGAGTGGGGGACGGTTAGGGGGCGCTGCCATTCGCTCTTTCGGTGGTAGTCGTGAAGCCGGTAATCTAACGCCTCCCAACCTTGACGCTTCCGCCCCCTGCGGATTCTATTCTGTCGCGCCGGAGTGCCTCGCTGTGGAGGCCAGGAGAGACGACCCAACCCGGAGGATGCGGCGAATGTCGGAGATTCCCGATGGGCTCCGCTACACGACCGAACACGAATACCTGAAGCCATCCGACGACCCCGACGCCTTCTATGTCGGAGTCACCGACTACGCGCAGGGAGAGCTCGGCGACGTGGTCTACCTCGAGCTCCCCGAGCCCGGCGAGAGCTTCGAGGCGATGGAGGCCTTCGGCGTCATCGAGGCGGTGAAGTCGGTGAGCGACCTCTACTGCCCTGTGGCCGGCGAGGTCCTGGAGGTGAACAAGGCGTTGGACCAGGACCCGGCGCTGGTCAACAGCGACCCCTACGGCGAGGGGTGGATGGTCCTGCTGAAGGTCGACGACCCCGACGCACTCGCCGACCTGCTGGACGCGGCTGGGTACGAAGCGCACCTCCCCTAGCAGCCCCTGGACAAATCCATGGTTTACAATGCGTAGTGTCCCAAGCTGATGCGGACATCGATCGACCGCCCACCCGACTTCCTGGCCCGGCACGTTGGCCCGTCGTCGCGCGACGTGGCCGACATGCTGGACACGATCGGGTGCGAGAGCCTGGACGCGCTCGTGCGGGAGGCGGTTCCAGAGGCGATCCGGCTCGACCGGCCGCTTGCGCTCCCCGAGGCCACGCCAGAGGCCGAACTTTCCAGCCGTATCGCCATGATCGCAGCCGGGAACGAGGTGTGGCGGAGCTACCTGGGAATGGGGTACTCGGGCACAGTCACGCCAGGTGTCATCCGGCGCAACATCCTCGAGAACCCCGGCTGGTATACCCAGTACACACCATACCAAGCCGAGATCGCGCAGGGTCGGCTCGAGGCGCTCGTGAACTTTCAGACGACCGTCATCGACCTGACGGGCCTGCCGATCGCGAACGCCTCTCTCCTCGACGAGGCGACCGCCGCCGCCGAGGCCATGTGCATGGTCCGGGGAACCGGGAGGAAGCGCCGCGGCAGCGTGTTCCTGGTCGCCGAGGACTGCCACCCGCAGACGATCGGAGTGGTGCGGACGCGGGCCGAGCCGCTCGGGATCGAGGTGAAGGTCGGGACGGTCGAGGAGCTCTCCTTCGACGAGAGGGTCTTCGGAGCGCTCGTCCAGTACCCCGCCACCGACGGGCGCGTGCGGGACTATGGCGAATTGTGCAAAGCGGCCCGCGCGGTCGACGCAGCAGTGATCGCCGCGGCCGACATACTCGCGCTGTCCCTCCTCAAGCCGCCGGGCGAGTTCGGGGCGGATGTGGCGGTGGGGAGCACCCAGCGCTTCGGCGTGCCCATGGGGTACGGTGGCCCCCACGCCGCCTACATCGCGTGCAGGGACCGATTCAGGAGGCAGTTGCCGGGGCGGATAATCGGGGTGTCCAGGGACCGTCACGGCCGTCCTGCGCTCCGCATGGCGCTCCAGACCCGGGAGCAGCACATTCGCCGTGAACGTGCAACCTCCAATATCTGCACCGCCCAGGTGCTCCTGGCGGTGATGGCGGGAATGTACGCGGTCTTCCACGGGCCCTGCGGCATCCGCCGCATCGCCAAGCGCATCCAGAAGCAGTGCGCGACGCTTGCCCTCGGACTGGCGCGGTCGGGCTGCCAAGTGATGCACGACCGCTACTTCGACACGATCCGGGTGCGGCCGCGGATCGGTGCCGAACGGACGCTCGCCGCCGCGCGCTCGCAGCGCATCAACCTACGCGACTTCGGCGACGGGAGCGTCGGTGTCGCGCTGGACGAGACGGTGGCGGCCTCCGATGTAGACGACCTGCTCGCCGTGTTCGGCACCGAGGGCTCCGCGCGACGGCTTGCGGGCTCCTTCGAGCCAGACGCCTATCCCAGCGGCCTGGAGCGCACAACCCCCTTCCTGACGCATCCGGTCTTCAACTCCCACCACTCCGAGACCGAAATGTTGCGCTACATCCGGCGCCTGGAGTCCCGCGACCTCTCTCTCACCACGAGCATGATCCCACTCGGGTCGTGCACGATGAAGCTGAACGCCACGAGCCAGATGACGCCCCTCACCTGGCCGGAATTCGGGGCCCTGCACCCCTTCGCCCCCCGCGAGCAGGCGGGTGGGTACGCGCGCATTATCGGCGACCTCGAGGAGTGGCTAGGCGAGATCTCGGGACTCCCCGCGATCTCCTTGCAGCCCAACTCCGGCGCGCAGGGGGAGTACGCAGGCCTGCTGGCGATTCGGGGCCGCCTGCGCGCGCTCGGCCAAAGGGAACGAAACGTCTGCCTGATCCCGTCGTCGGCCCACGGCACCAACCCCGCGAGCGCCGTCATGGCGGGGATGAGGGTGGTCGTCGTCGGGTGCGACCAGCGCGGCAACGTGGATGTGGAGGATCTGCGCGACAAGGCGTCCCGACACGCCAGCCGATTGGCGGCCGTGATGGTCACCTATCCCTCGACCCACGGGATCTTCGAGGAGGCGATACCGGAGATCTGCGAGATCGTGCATCGCTGCGGAGGCTACGTCTACCTCGACGGAGCGAACCTGAACGCGCAGGTCGGCCTGTGTCGTCCCGGCGACTACGGGGCCGACGTGATCCACATCAACCTGCACAAGACCTTCGCGATACCTCATGGGGGCGGAGGGCCGGGGATGGGTCCCATCTGCGCAACCGCAGAGCTGGCGCCACATCTGCCCGGGCACCCGGTCGTCCCGGTTGGCGGCCGCGAGGCGATGGGGCCGGTGGCGGCGGCGCCGTGGGGCAGCGCCAGCATTCTGCTCATCTCCTGGGCGTACATCGCGCTCCTAGGCCGCGACGGCGTCGCCGAGGCGACGAGGATCGCGCTCCTGAACGCGAACTACATGGCGATGAGGCTGGAGGACCACTTCGACGTCCTCTACTGGTGGGGAAGCGGGAGCGGTCGCGTGGCCCACGAGTTCATCGTCGACCTGCGTCCCCTCAGGAAGACCGCCGGGATCACCGAGGAGGATGTCGCCAAGCGCCTGATGGACTACGGCTTCCACGCGCCCACCATCGCCTTTCCCGTGCCCGGCACGATCATGATCGAGCCCACCGAGAGCGAGTCCAGGGTGGAGTTGGACCGCTTCTGCGATGCGCTGGTCGCGATCCGGGCAGAGATCGAGGAGGTCGCGACGGGAGCGCAGGATAGGGATGACAATATGCTGAAGAACGCCCCGCACACGGCGGCGGCGGTGACGGCGGAGGAGTGGGAGCACGGGTACTCGCGCTCCCAGGCCGCCTATCCGGCGCCGTGGCTGCGGGAACACAAATTCTGGCCCCACGTGGGCCGTGTGGACAACGCCCTGGGCGACCGCAACCTGGTGTGCGCCTGCCCCCCGATCGAGTCTTACTAGGAGGAACCTTGGCCAAGCTGACCTTTCACGGGCAGTCGACCTTCGTCGTGGAGTGCGACGACGGAACGCGGCTCGTCATCGACCCCTTCTTCGACGACAATCCGCTCTCGGCGATCAGGCGTTCGGAGGTGGGCGCTGTGGACTACCTGCTGCCCACCCACGGCCACTACGACCACTTCGCCGATGCGCTGCCGCTGCTACGCGAGACGGAGGCGACGCTGATCTCCACCTTCGAGATCGCCGCCTTCGCCGAGTCGGAGGGCATCGCCAAGGTGCACCCGATGCACATCGGAGGCGGCTATGGCTTTCCCTTCGGGCGCGTCAAGATGACTCCCGCCATTCACGGCGGGCAGGTGCACGGAGACACCACCGGACAGTACTCCACGGCCCCCGGCGGCTTCCTGATGCACCTGGACGGCAGACGAATCTACCATGCGGGCGACACCGCGCTGACGCTCGACATGGGTCTGCTGAAGGGGAAGGTCGATGTGGCGATCCTCCCGATCGGCGACAACTTCACGATGGGCCCCGAGGACGCCGCCGAGGCAGTGGCCCTCATCCGACCTCGGGTCGTGATCCCGGTGCACTACAACACCTGGCCGCTGATCGAGCAGGACCCGGAGCGCTTTCGCGACCTGGTCGGCGAGCGCGCCGGCGACGGCGTACGAGTGGAGATCATGGACCCTGGCGACAGCTACGCACCCTGATTCCCCAGAAGTGACCGGGGGCAACCTCGGACGGCTCTCCTGGCGCATCCTCGTGGACGGGCCGCTCCCCGGGGCCGCCAATATGGCTCGGGACCATGCGCTGGCGGAGCTTGCCGGCCACGGCGAGGCCGTGCTTCGCCTCTACCGGTGGAGTCCCGCCACCCTCTCGCTCGGCCGCAACGAGCCCCTCGGGGAGATTCACCGGCGGCTCCTCGCCAGCCGTCTGGATGTCGGCGTCGTGCGGCGCCCAACGGGTGGGAGGGCCGTGCTACACGACCGCGAGCTCACCTACGGCGTGGCGGCGCCGGTAGGTGCCTTCGGGGGTCTGCGGGCCGCCTACCGGGCGATCAACCGCGCGGTGGTGGAGGGGCTCGGGCGGCTGGGAGTGGCGGCGGAGCTCGCCGGCCCAGGGGCGCTGCCCCCCGGGGCGGGGGTCTGCTTTGCCGATTCGGCCGAGGGGGAGGTGGTGGCCGGGGGCCGAAAGCTCGTCGGGAGCGCCCAGAGGCGGATCGGCGATGCCTTCCTGCAGCACGGATCGCTTCTGCTGGACGACGACCAGGGTGCGCTGCTGGCGAGCGCGGGGGAGGACCCGCAGGGGGAGGCTGGAGCGGACCCCGCCACGCTGGCCGATCTCCTGGGCGCGGTGCCGCCGTGGCCGGTGCTGACAACTGCTCTGGCCGACGGGTTCGCGGCCGCGCTGGGGGGCAGTTGGCGGCGGGCCGCCATGACGCCCGCCGAGGTCGCACTCTCCGACCGGCTCCTGGCATCGTACGACTCCAGGGAGTGGACGCGTCGCCGCGAGGAGTAGCCAGCAGCCCGTGGACAAACCTCCCACGGCAGGAGTGGCGCTGCATCCCCGCTGGACCGCTTCGCTCGCCCAGCCATAATGTAAACGTTGCTTTACACTATGTAATCCATGATTTACAATACCCGTATCCGTGGCTTCGCTCTGCGTTGCTCCCCGGGCCGGTAGCGCTGCTACCAGCCCTTCGTAGCCTTCCCAGCGGTGCGCTTCGCCACTCTCGGCGCTCGCGCGAGACTACCCACGGACTGCCAGCGGTCCAGCTTGACACCCTGCCCGCCAGTACCCACTATGCCACCCCTTGCGAATGGGTGCCGCGTAGCCGAGTATCCATGGTCGCGCCAGCGGGCGCTGTGAAAGCCCCTACCAACCGAGGCCCACCAGCCGAGCGGAGGAACATTGACCAGCTTGATGAACATCTTCCACCTAGTAACCCAGCTTCCAGGCGTGGATGCCCCAGATCTGACCTTAGTGGAGCAGATGCAGAGAGCCTGGCAGGACTCGGGCAACATGGCCTGGCCCCTCGGGGCGTGCGTGCTGGTCGGGTTTGTCGTGATCGTCTGGAAGTTCGTCGACATCCTCATGAAGGGCAGAGCGACACACGATGTCCTGCGCCAGGTCGACGACCTCCTCGCCCAGGGGCAGGTCAAGGATGCGCTCGAGCTCACTCGCGAATCCGATTCGCCGGCCGCCAACATCCTCCACGCTGGTTTGGAGCGGCGCGACGAAGGCACCGCGCGCGTGACGAAGGCGATCGAGAACCAGGGGCTCGTCGAACTCTCTAAGCTGGAGCGCGGCCTCGTGATCCTGGCGACGCTCACCAATGTGGCCCCGCTGCTCGGCTTTCTCGGCACCGTTCTCGGGATGATCCAGGCTTTCCAGGCGATCGAGGTTGCGGGCGAGGTGGACGCGACCACGGTCGCGGGCGGCATCAAGGTGGCGCTGACGACCACTGCGGCTGGTCTCGCAATCGCGATTCCGGTCAGCATCGCCCACAACTACTTCGTGTCGCGCATCGACAATCTGGTGATCGACATGGAGGAGTCCGCGCAGCGCCTGATCGACGTGCTCTTCGCGGCGGGCAACGGCGGAGGCTCCTCCTAGCCGAAACCTGCGGCCCGGCGGGGCCGTCGCGGTGCAGCTGCGCGGGTCTCTCGGGGTGACCGTATGGCTGTCGGCGGTCGCGGCGGCCACCTGGGTGTGCGCCGCCCCGCTGGGGGCCCAGCCGGATTCGGCGTCCGGCGGCCACCTGGCGGGGCGTTCCCGCATGGCCCGTTCGCTCGCGGCGGAGGGGTGCCCGGGGATGGCGCTCGAAGTCGTTGGCGAGCTCGCCGTGCAGGCACCGCGGCTGGCCGACTGGACGGCGCTCGCGGTTGCCGACACTCTGGCCGCGCGAGGGGACGCGAGGGGGGTCCGGCGGGCCACTTCCCTGATCGGGGAGCTGCGGGTTCAGCGCCGCGCGAGGCGGCTGGAGGCCGACGCATGGGCCCGTGCGGGCGACAGTGCGCGGGCGCTGGAGTCTGTGCTGGAGCTCGCCGCCAACGATCTGGAGGAGGAGGGCCCGGCCTCGCCTGGTGCCCTGCTGAGCCTGGAGTGGCGCCTGCGTCTGGCGATCGGCGATTCGGCCGGGGCGGTGGCGGCGATGGAGCGGCTGCTGCGCCTGGACGTGCGATCGCGCGACGGCCACGAGGCTGCGATGGCGCACTGGAGGGTGGCCGAGGCGTCGGGGCCGGAGGCGCTCCGACTGGTGGCGCGTGGGGCCGCCGCAGGGGACGAGTACGGGACGGCGGTGAACGCATGGCGGCTGGCCGGGCGGCGCGGCGCCAGCCTGACGGAGCGTGAGCTCATGGAGCTGGCACGGGCCCATCGGGGGAGCGGCGACTCCCCGGGCGCAGCCGGGATCTACGAAGATCTTGCCCGGTCCGCCGAGGCGAAGATCGCCTCCGCCGCGCTGGCCGCCCTAGCCGAGGTTCGGGCCCACCAGGGACGCCGCGCCGAGGCGGAGGCTCTGCGCCGGGAGCTCCTGGAGCGCTTCCCCGCCCACCCCGACGCGCTGGATGTCGCCTTTTTTCGCGCCACCGACCACCACGACGCCGGCCGTCTCGACGACGCGATCACCGGGTACCGGAGGGTGGTGTCTGCGTCTCCCTCGGCGAGCCGAGCCGGACTGGCGCGGATGCGGTGGGCCCAGATCCACCTCGGCCAGGAGGAATGGGGGTCGGCGCTCGAGGTCTTCGGCGGCTACCTGGCGGAATTCCCCAGCGGCAGACGGTGGGAGGAGGCCAGCTACTGGGGTGCATTCGCCGCCCGGCGGCTGGGGCACGACGACCACGCGGAGCGGCTGCTGGCCCGCCTGCTCTCGGAGAGCCCCCTCTCGTACTACGCGCTCCTGGCGGCGGAGCTTGAGGGTCGGGATTTCGCGCCCGCCATTCCGACTGGCGAACACCCGACGGAGCCGCCGTGGCTCGCCGCCGAGATGGAGCTACTCTCGCTGCTGGAGGAGGCGGGCCTGCACGACGGCGCGGAGGCGCAGTTGGCGTTGGTCAAGCGTGCCGTCCCAAAGTCCGACGGCCACGCGCTTGCCCTCGCGTCGGCGCTAGTCACGGCCGGGCATCTGCTCGATGGGATCGGCCTTGGCCTGGAGGTGCGAGAGCGGGGCCGGCCCTGGGACATGCATCTGGCCCGCGTCGTCTACCCCTTCCCGTACCGGGCCCTGATCGAAGCGCGGGCGCACGAGGCCGGGGTGGATCCGTACCTGGTGGCGGGCCTCATTCGGCAGGAGAGCGCCTTCGAATCCGCCATCGCCTCGGGGGCGGGGGCCGTCGGGCTGATGCAGATCATGCCCGCGACCGGCAGGAATCTGGCCGCAAGGGCGGGACTCTCCGGGTTCCACACCGCCGCCCTCGAGACGCCCGAAGTGAACGTCCGGCTAGGCACCGACTTTCTGGCGACGCTCCTCGACCGCTACGACGGCCACCTGCCGCTCGCGCTCTCAGCCTACAACGCGGGTCCGACGCGGGCGAATCGGTGGCACCGAATGCCCGAGGCCGGCGATCCCCACCGCTTCACCGAGCGGATTCCCTTCGCCGAGACTCGCGGGTACGTCAAGTGCGTGACCCGCAACCGGGCGCTCTACCGGTGGCTGTACGGGACTCCCGGTTGACTGACGCGCCCTCGGCAGCCATGATTCCTCCCGCTAGCACGGTTGCAGTGCGGCGACCCCGGGGGATCCGGGGGTGTTTTTTCCCAAGATGGAGACTGGTTGCATGCCGAAGGGGAAGGTCAGGTGGTTCAACGACGCCAAGGGCTACGGGTTCATCTCCCAGTCGTCCGGCGAAGACGTGTTTGTGCACCACAGCGAGATTCAGAGCGACGGATTTCGCACGCTCGCCGAGGGCGAAGAGGTCGAGTTCGAGCTTCGCGAGACCGAGAGGGGACTCCAGGCGGCAAACGTCACCCGTGGCTGATGGGCTGATGGGCCGCTTCGCCTGGTTCGAGCTGATGACCAGGGACGTGGCCGGGGCACGCTCCTTCTACTCGCCGATCACCGGATGGAGCACGAGCCTCTGGGAAGGGGCGAGCGGTCCCTACGAGATGTGGATGAAGGGAGACCTGGCGGTCGGCGGGCTGATGGAGCTTCCGCAGCCGGATATTCCCCCGTGCTGGCTCTCGTACGTCTCCACCCCCGGGCTGGACGGTACGCTGGCCAAGGTGCGCGACGCCGGGGGCTCGGTGCTGAACGAGATGGCGGTGCCGGAGGTGGGCCGCTTCGCCGTGATCGCCGATCCGCAGCATGGCGTGATCGCCGCGATCGAGCCCGAGAGCGAAGCGCCTGGCCACGATCGGCCTGCCGAGGTCGGGGAGTTCTCGTGGTGCGAGCTGACGACGACCGACCCCGAGGGAGCTTGGCGCTTCTACGCCGAGGTCTTCGGCTGGGAGGACGCCGGCACCATGGACTTGGGCGAGATGGGCATCTACCAGATGTTCAGCCGGGGCGCACACCCCCTTGGCGGGATCTACCGGGCGCCGGAGGGGGTCCCTACCGGCTGGCTCTACTACGTGCGCGTCCCCGACGCAAAGGCTGCGGCGGAGCAGGTGGAGAAGCTGGGCGGCGTGATTCACAATGGCCCGGTCGAGGTGCCGGGGGGCGATCTCGTCGCCCAGGGCGTGGATTCGCAGGGAGTCGCCTTCGCGGTGCACTCGACGGCGTAGCGGTTCTGTCGGGCGGCTCGGGGGGAGGGCTTCGCACGGGCCTGCCCAGAGGCCGACTGGCCGACCCCGGGCCTGTTGGGTCGTGTAGCGCTGGCCGGTCGCCGGGCGGGTGAATAGTCCATCCACGGGGGAGGGCGGCCGCTCCCGCCTCTTCCTGATCGACGCCTACGCGCTGATCTACCGCTCGTACTTCGCATTCGTCAACCGCCCGCTCACGAATTCGCGGGGCGAGAACACCTCGGCTGCCTTCGGCTTCGCCAACTTCCTCTACGGAATTCGCGACGAGCATCGGCCGGAGTACATGGCGATCGTCTTCGACGCCGGCCTGAGCCACCGTAACGAGCTCTACCCGGAGTACAAGGCGACCCGCGAGAAGATGCCCGACGAGCTGCGCGAGTCGCTGCCCCGGATTCGCCAGCTCGTCGAGGCCTTCGGCGACCGGATCGTCGAGGTCGACGGGTGGGAGGCCGACGACGTGATCGGGACGCTGGCCACCCGCGCGGTCGAAGCGGGGGCCGAGGCCGTCATCGTATCGGGCGACAAGGACTTCTACCAGATGGTAGGCGACCGGGTGCGCCTTCTGAACCCGGGACGCGGAGGGCCGGGCGGGGTGGCGGCGAGCTGGCTCGACCGGGACGGAGTCGTCGAGAAGCTGGGGGTGGAACCCGAACGCGTGGTGGACTACCTGGCGCTCGTGGGCGACTCCGCCGACAATGTGCCGGGTGCCCGAGGCATCGGCCCCAAGACGGCCCAGGCGCTCCTCGGCCGCTTCGGAAGCCTCGACGAGGCGCTGGACCGCGCCGAGGAGGTGAAGGGCAAGCGGGCGAGAGAGTCGCTGATCGCCAACCGCGACGAGATTCTGCTTTCGCGGCGGCTGGTGACGATCCGGACCGATCTCGAGGTGGAGGAGGATCTCGACGACCTGCGCGTCGTGGAGCCCGACAGGAAACGTCTTCGTGCACTCTTCGCCGAGCTGGACCTGCGGCAGTTGCTGGAGCGGGTCGGCGGCCCGGAGAACGGAGGAGCGCGCGGGTCGGGCGTGCACGCCCGGGGCGAGTACGGGGTCGTGGGAAGTGGGGAGGTGGCCGAGATTGTCGAGTCGTGCAGAGGGGCCGGTCGGGTCGGGGTCGCCGTGCTGGGCACTCTCCCGCAGCCCTGGCGAGGGAGGGTGGCCGGGGTGGCGCTGGCGCCCGGCGGCGGCAGCGCGAACTACCTTCCCTTCGCCCACGCGGACGCGGTCGCCCTCGAGCTCGACGGCTCCGGAGAGGAGGCGCACAGCAACCTCCCCGCGATCACGGGTCCCGAGGCGGCTCCTCTCCGCGACCTCCTGGCGGACCCCGCGATCACGAAGGTGGGGCACGACCTCAAGCGCACCATGATCGTCTGCAGGCGCGCGGGGTTGGAGCTTGCCGGGCCACTGAGGGATGTGATGGTCGCGTCGTATGTGCTCGACCCGGGACGCCGCAGCCACGATCTGGTCGCGCTTGCGGCCGAGGCGCTGGGAGTGGGTGCGACCACATCGGCGAGCGTTCTCGGGACCGGACGCAAGCGCCGCGACTTCGGCGATCTCGCGGTATCGGAGGCGCTGGACCATGCGTGTGAGCGGGCGGAGCTGCCGCTTCGGCTCTGGGAGCGCTTTGGCCCGGAGCTCGACGAGCAGGGCCTGCGCGGGCTCTTCGAGTCGTTGGAGACGCCCCTGATCGAGATTCTCGGCGCAATGGAGATGCACGGCGTGCTGATCGACGCCACGCTCTTCGCGGGAATGAGCCGACTGCTCGCCGAGAAGCTGGGGGAGCGCCGCGAATCCGTCTGTCGGCTGGCCGGAGAGGACTTCAACCTCAACTCGACTCCGCAGCTCCGCGAGATACTCTTCGAGCGCCTGGGGCTCCCGGTCCTGCGGCGCACCAAGACCGGTCCCTCGACCGACTCCGGTGTCCTGGAGCAGCTCGCGGTTCGGGGGCACGAGCTCCCGCGCCGCATCCTGGAGTATCGGAAGCTGGAGAAGCTCAGGAACACCTATGTCGACGCGCTCCCCGCGCTCGTTAGTCCCGAGACGGGGAGGATTCACACGACCTTCAACCAGACGGTCGCGGCGACGGGGCGGCTCTCCTCCTCGGACCCGAATCTGCAGAACGTCCCCATCGAGATCCGGCGCGCCTTCGTCGCCCCGCCGGGGTGGGTGCTGCTGACGGCGGACTACTCGCAGATCGAGCTCCGCATCCTGGCCCACCTCTCGGGCGACAGCGTCTTCGTCAACGCCTTTCGGGGCAACAAGGACATTCACCGCGAGACTGCGGCGGTGATCTTCGGGGTCGATGACGAGGATGTGACCGGCGAGATGCGCGATCGGGCCAAGACGGTGAACTTCGCCACCCTATACGGGCAGGGGGCCTTTGGGCTCGCCAGCCGGCTTGGAATTTCGCAGGAGGAGGCGCGGCACTTCATCGCCGAGTACTTCGAGCGCTTCTCGGGGGTGCGCCGATTCCTCGACGAACAGGTGGCTCTGGCCCGGGAACGGGGCTGGGTCGCGACGCTCCTGGGGCGCCGCCGCTTCGTGCCAGAGCTGGAGGCGCGGTCCTGGCACGCACGGCAGTTCGGCGAGCGGGTCGCGCAGAACACCCCGATCCAGGGCACCGCCGCCGATCTGATCAAGGTGGCGATGATCAGGATAGCGGGGGCCATGGGTGACTCGGAGTGGGCTCGCATGATCCTCCAGGTGCACGACGAGCTCGTCTTCGAGGTGCGCGAGGAGCGGGCGGAGGAGCTGGCAGGGGAGGTGGTGCCTGCGATGGAGTCGGCGGTGGAGCTGGAAGTCCCGCTACGGGTGGATGTAGGCGTCGGGAGGAGCTGGTACGAGTGCAAGTCCCACGCGCGGGGCGACACCACGATGCAACGATGACGACGAGGCCAGAGTACGTACAGCGGGAGGCCAGAGTCCGACGGGTCTTCGCGTCTGAAGAGCGATTGGCCGCGTCGGCATGACCATGACGAGAGACTGGTGGGCCGAAGGGCTCCTCTTCGAGAACTGCAACTGCACTGCGGTCTGCCCGGGGCACATCCACTTCTCGCAGAGCTGCACGCATGAGCGCTGCCTCGGCTACTGGGCGATACGCGTCGAGGCGGGCGAGCTGGAGGGTGTGGATCTCGCCGGGGTAGAGGCGGTGATCGTCTACGACGCTCCAAGCGTGATGGTCGAGGGGGGGTGGAGCCAGAGGATCGTCGTCGCCGAGCGCGCCAGCGCAGAGCAGGCGAATGCTCTCGAGCAGATCGTCTCCGGGAGGGTGGGTGGACCGTGGGAGCTTCTCGCCAGATTCGTCGCCGAGCCGCTCCCGACCCGGCGCGCGCCGATCGCGATCGAGGATCGGCCGACCCGCAAGGCGGTGACGGTGGCGGGGCTGCTCAGCAGCGCCATCGAGGCGATTCGGGGCAGGGACCGCGCGGCGCCCGTCACCTTCCGCAACATCTACAACCAGATCCATGACTCGACGCAGGTGATCGCGCGTGGGTCCTCCGAATACGACGACGGCGAGATCGTCTTCGCCAACGAGGGCAGCCATGGCCTCTGGTCGCGCTTCCGCTGGACGGGAGGGTGACTTTCGGCCGAGCGCTCCCGATGTGGCTGGCGATGACCGCCCTGATGATGGCGCCGGTGGTCGCGCCCTGGATTCGGGCGCTGGTCAGGGTCGCCCGCGCCGGAGGTACGGGAGCCTACCTACCAACGGTCCTCGCCTTCGGGGCCGGGTACGCTATCGCGTGGGGCGCCTTCAGCGTTGTGGCGGCGGGATTGCAGACGGGCCTGACGGCGCTCGCGGTCCCGGTTCCCTTTGGCCTGGAGGCGCGCATGCACTCGGGTATCGCGCTCCTCCTCGCCGGTTCGTTTCAGTTCACCCGATTCAAGACGGCGTGCCTTCGCCGCTGCCGCTCGCCGCAATCGTACCTGCTGGCGCACTGGCGACCCGGGCTCGCTGGATCGATGCGGGTCGGTCTCGGGCACGGCGTGGACTGCGTCGGGTGCTGCTGGGCCGTCATGGTGCTCGCGCTGGTGGTCGGCATGGCCCACCTGGCGTGGATGGGCCTCCTGATGGCGATCATGGTGGCCGAGATGGCGACTCCCCTAGGCGGCAGAGTCACCCGTCCGGTCGGGGTGGCGCTGATCGTTGCCGGGCTGGTCGTGACCGGAGTGTCAGGATGATCTTCGCCTCCGACCACTTCGCGGCTGGCGTCCCAGCGCACCCCCAAGTTGACGCGGGACCCTCGGGGATGGATACTCCCCACATGCCGAAATCGCAACTGTCCGCGCCCGCCGCCAAGGCCCCGACTGCGATCGGCGGGGGCGCGACCATCGTGGATCTGCGCTTCCAGGGACACGCCTCGATCATCGGCGTCTGCGTGCTCGAGCTGGAGGGCGGAATCGCGCTCGTGGATCCCGGCCCCGAGGCGAGGCTGGGCGAGCTCACCGAGGGGCTAGCGCGGATCGGGCGCACTCTGGAGGACGTTCGGGCGGTGCTCCTTACACACATCCACCTGGACCACGCCACCGCGGCTGGCGCGATCGCCGCCCGTTCCCCTGGGGCGCGAGTCTACGTCCACGGCGTCGGCGCACCGCACATGGCCGATCCGACGCGGCTCCTGGCATCCGCCGAGCGCATCTACGGCGATCGCATGGCGACGCTCTGGGGGCGGTTCGTGCCGGTACCGGCCGAGCAGTTGCGGATCGTGGACGACGACGATGTGGTCGAGCTGGGTGGCCGTAGCCTCGAGGTCGCGTACCTGCCCGGACACGCCAGCCACCACGTCGCGTACTACGAGGGCGCGACCGGGACCGCCTGGGTGGGCGACGTGGGTGGGATTCGGATCGGTGGCGGTCCTCCGCTCCCCGTCACCCCGCCGCCGGATATCGATGTCGAGCTCTGGCGCGACTCGATCGCCCGGGTGATGGCGTGGTCCCCCGACCGCATCGTGCCGACCCACTTTGGCGTCTACACGGACCGGGCGTCGCACTTCGGCGAGCTCGAGGAGGCACTCCTGGATTGGTCGGAGTGGGTGCGGGGCTCGCTAGCGGACGCCAACGGAAAGAGCGACCGGGAGCTCCGCGGCGACTTCGCCCGCTGGGTCGAGGACGGCCTCTCGGAGCGCCTCTCCAGCGAGCTCACCGAGCGCTACGCCACCGCTTCGGGCTTTCCGGACTCCTGGTCGGGGCTGGCGCGCTACTGGCGCAAGCGCGGGAAAGGATAGCCGCCTTATGCTCTACGCCGCGCACTCGGGAATCCGCTACCTGGTCCTCGCCGCAGGGGTCGCCGTCGTGCTCTTCGCCCTCTACGGATCCCTGCGCAGCCGTCCCTACGCTTCTGCCATGGCGCGACTCTCGGCGACCTTCGCCGGGCTGCTCCACCTGCAGCTCCTGATCGGCTTCGCCACCCTCCTCTCGCGACCGTTCCACACCCGTCTGATCGGCCACATCCTCGCGATGCTCGCGGCGGCCGCCGTCGCGCAGCTAGTCGGCAGCGTCATGAAGAGGCGTCCCGAGGAGGAGCGGAGCTACCTGCCCCACCTGGTCTCCGCCCTGGTGGCGCTCGCACTGGTCGCCGTTGGCATCCATGCAATCGGGCGGGGCGTGCTCCAGAGTACCCTCTAGCAGTCCAGGGACAATGAGCACCCCTCGGTCTCCGAGCAACGCCCAGGAGTCGCGCGATGTCGCCGAGGGCGCCAGGGAGTCCCGGTGGGTGAAGCGGAGCTTCCTAAGGGAGATCTTCGCCGGACGGCTTTCGCTGGAGCTGGTGCACCCGCACCCGGAACAGGACCCGGAGGAGGCCGCCCGCGCTGCGCCCTTCCTCGAGGCGGTGCGGCGCTTCGTGGAGGAGCATGTGGATGGCGACTCCTTCGACCGGGACGGGTGGGTGCCCGAATCGGTGCTCGAGGGGCTCGCCGAGCTGGGAGCCTTCGGAATCAAGATCCCACGCGAGTACGGCGGACTTGGCCTCTCGCAGATCTCGTACAACCGGGCTCTCGCTCTGGTGGCCAGTCGCTGCACCGCGACCGGGGCCTTCCTCTCGGCTCATCAGTCGATTGGGCTGCCAACGCCGCTGGTCCTCTTCGGCACCGAGGAGCAGAAGCGAGCGTACCTGCCCAGGGCCGCCAGGGGCGAGCTCTCGGCCTTCGCGCTCACCGAGCAGATGGTCGGCTCCGACCCGGCCAACATGTCCACCTTCGCCGAACCCTCCGCCGACGGTTCGCACTACACGCTGAATGGCGAGAAGCTCTGGACCACCAACGGGCCGCGGGCCGACCTGCTCGTCGTGATGGCGCGCACCGCTGCGCGCGAGGGAGTGAGGGGGAAGCACCCGATCAGCGCCTTCATCGTGGAGAGATCGTGGCCCGGCGTCGAGGTGGGGGAGGTGTGCGACTTCATGGGGATGCGGGCGATCTCGAATGGCGTTCTCCGCTTTCGCGACGTCAGGGTGCCCGCCGAGAATCTCCTCTGGGGCGAGGGGCTCGGGCTCAAGCTGGCGCTGATCACCCTCAACACCGGGCGCCTGGCGCTCCCCGCCTTCTGCACCGCCACCGCCAAGAGCCAGCTTCGCGCCTGCCGCGCCTGGGCGGCCAAGCGGGTGCAGTGGGGCGCCCCGATCGGGCAGCACGACGCGGTGGCCCAGATGCTCGGGCGCATGACGGCCGAGGTCTACGCGATGGAGGCCGCAGTGGAGCTGGCGGCCGCCATCTCGACCCAGGGCAGGCTGGACATTCGCCTCGAGGCCGCGATCGCGAAGCTCTGGCACAGCGAGAAGGGCTGGGAGCTCGTCAACTACGCGGTGCAGATCCTGGGCGGGCGGGGCTACGAGACGACCGAGTCGCTCAGGCGGCGGGGCGAGGACCCCTTTCCGGCGGAGCGCCAGCTCAGGGACGCCAGGATCAACACGATCTTCGAGGGTTCGAGCGAGATCATGCGCCTCTTCATCGCCCGCGAGGCCGTCGACGAGCATCTCTCGGTGGCGGGTGGCGCAGTCGACCCCACCCTGTCTTGGCCGAGACGCGCCGCAGTCGCGCTTCGGGCGGCTGCCCACTACTCCCTCTGGTACCCCAGGCAGTGGCTAGGCTGGGGCTGGTGGCCCCGCTACCGCTCCTTTGGGCCACTCGCCCGCCACATGCGCTTTGTGGAGCGCACATCGCGAAGGCTGGCCCGCACGCTCTTTCGCGCCATAGTGCGCTTCGGAGCGGGCCTCGAGCGTCGCCAGGCCGTCCTGGGCAGGCTGGTGGACATCGGCGCGGAGCTCTTCGTGATGACCGCGGCCAACGTCAGGGCGATGAAGCTCGCCGCCGAAGACCCGGAGGACTCGACCCCCGTCGAGCTCGCGGACGCGGCATGCAGCCTCGCCAGGCGCAGGATCGCCGCCCGCTTCCGTACGGTATTTCGAAACGACGACACCGAAATCTACCGGGTCGCCGCACGGGCGATGGAGGGACGCTACGCGGGGCTGGAGGGGGGGATCGCAGACGAGCCTGCCCTGGCGCAACAGGAGCGTGCGGATGAGGAGCCGCAACCCGCCAGGGAGGAGGTCGGCGAGCCGGTAGCCACCTGATGGCGCGACCCTTCCTCCTCTTCGTGCTCCTCTGGACGATTGCGCTGATCTTCCTCGGGAGCTACGTGCACGCCACCGATGCGAGCCTTGCCTGCCCGGACTGGCCGACGTGCTTCGGGACGATGATGCCCGAGATGACCGGGGGCGTCTTCTGGGAGCACCTGCACCGTCTCTGGGCCGGAGCGCTGGTCCTTCTCTTCGCCGTCTCGGTGGCGCTGCTCCGCCGCAGCCATCCCGAGCGCATCTGGCTCTTCCGTCTTGGGCTGGCGGGCATCGCGATCCTCCTCGTGCAGTCGCTGCTCGGCGGCCTGACGGTGCTCCTCCGGCTCCCGGACGCGATATCGGCCGCCCACCTCGCGATGGCGCTCGTCTTCGTGGCGCTGCTGGCGATCCTGCTGGCGCGGACCGGTCGGGACCCGGCTGCCGCAGTCGGAGGGGGAAGCGGAGAGCGGGCCCTGGCGCTCCGGATGGGGGTGCTGGCGTCGCTGCTCCTCTACGCGCAGTCGATGGTTGGCGCCTGGGTGCGTCACCGCGACGCGGGGATGGCCTGTCCGGACTCGCCGCTCTGCCTCGGCCGCCTCGTGCCTCCGCTCGAGTTCGGGATCGTGCAGCTTCACTACCTGCACCGGGTCTTCGGGGTGCTCGTCGCCCTAGTGGTGATTGCCTGCTCATGGACGCTCCTCAGGCGGTGCGGCTCTCGCTCGGTGCGACTCGCAGGCGCGGCGCTCGGCGCCGCGGTGGCCGCGCAGGTCCTGCTGGGCTTCCTCTCGGTCGCGGCACGGCTGGACCCGGTGCTCGTATCTCTCCACACGGTGTTGGCGGCTACTCTCCTCGCCGTCGCCGTGTGGGTGGCGGCCTCCTCGTGGGAGAGAGGCCCGGCGTGACGGCCGAGGCGGTCGGGGAGGTGCTGGCCGGGGTCAACGCCCTCCTCAACCTGACCTGTGCGCTCTTCCTCCTGGCGGGGGTGCGACAGATCCGCCAGAGGAGGGTGAGGCGGCACCAGCGGTGCATGATCGGGGCCACCGCCGCCTCGGCGCTCTTCCTGGTCCTCTACGTGACGCGCTTCTCGCTAACCGGGACGCACACGTACGAGGGGCCCGAGCCGGTGCGGAGGGTCTACCTGGCCGTGCTCTTCAGCCACATGGTCCTGGCAGCGGGCGTCGTCCCGCTCGTGCTCCGCCTCCTGTACCTGGCGCGACGGCGCCGCTTCAAGGGGCACCGCCGCCTGGCCCGCTGGACGCTCCCGATCTGGCTCTACGTGTCCTTCACCGGGCTCTTCGTCTACTACATGCTCTACCACTCCTAGCAGTATCCGTGTCGTCAACAGATCGTTTTCGTGAGTCGGAGTGCACGGAGGCCTGGGGGCGCGGGGGATGAAGGTTCGAGTGGCGCTGCATCCCCGCTGGAGGTCGCCTCCGTCCTTGGAGAAGATACTGGCGGCGATCCCCGCGATCTCGAACTCTTCGAGGTGCTGGCGCGAGAGTCCTTCGTTGGGGGTGAGGAGGAGGATGCGGTTTAGGTGGCCAGCCTGGCCGAGGGCCGCATCGAGACGATCACGCAGAACGGCGAAGCGGCCATGGTCGTGATGAGTCCCGGGCGCTACGACTT
>JAGWBP010000005.1:0-102138 GCA_021295835.1 Gemmatimonadota bacterium
CAGACAAAGAAGGAAGGAGTGTCAGATCGCCTCTGGCCCGGCTCTTGCGGACAACCGAATCCCCCTGTGGGGACTCCCGAACGGCGCTTCCACGCTCCCGCCAAAGTGGACGGTTTCCCCGCCGTTACCCCACGACAGAAGATCCATGCGGGAAACGGCAGGAAACGCAGATCGTGCAGTCCAAGTTGACTTTAGACGACTTCCTGCCGGGATTCAGACCTCAAGTGCTCTGCCGGGCTGGCAAGGCGCGACGAAGGGGGAATAGCAGCGCTACTGGCCCGAGGAGCAACGCAGAGCGCAGCCTTGGAGTGGCAAATTGTATATCAGACATTACATAGTGTAATGTATACTTTACAGCATGGACGAGTGAAGCGAAGCGGCCAGTGCGGATGCACCGCCCGTTCGAATGCCGGGCCGGATTTTGTCCACGGGGCTGCCAAGGCCGACGAGAGCCACCCCGACTCCTCCATTCAGCCCATTCGGCTACTCTGGCACGACTGGAGATCCAGTCGATCGGCTTCCCTGTCAGCGACGAACCCGCCGCCCCACCTCGCCCCTCTCGGTTACGCCGAGCGCGTCCAGGTGCTCCAGGATCGGGATCAGACGTCTGCGCGAGAGGGGCAGCACGCTCCGGAAGTCGGTCGGCCCCAGTCCTTCGCACCCCCCCAGTTCGTCTTCGATCCGCTCGGTGGCGCGATCGAGCGCGTCGGCGGCTACCCAGAAGGTGTCGGCGATCAGCCGGACCTGCGCCCGTTCGGCCAGGAACGCGAGCACGTCGGCCGCTTCCGCCCACGAGCGGCGCTCCGCCAGCTCGGCCGAAGTGAGACCCTCCAGGCCGACCTCTCCCAGAGCGTCCAGGAGTGCGCGCGCCATATCCCCCTGCGCAGAGGAGAGTTTCGCCTCGAAGGTGGGGATCCTGGCGGTTGTCCCCTCGACTACCAGCTCGCCCCTATCCGCCAGCTCCCGGGCTAGGGAGTCGGCGAGCGACCCATGCGCGTGGGGTGGAAGGGCGGCCCGCAGCACCGATAGAGGCACTCCCGCCTCCAGGGGGCGGCGGCGATGGTGGGCCTCGGTGGCAGCCAGGATGAGTCTCTCTCCACGACTGGCGATGTGGCGACCGAAGAGTGCGCCGTCGAGGAGACGAACGCCGTGTTCGGCAGCCGCGAGCTCGACGGCGTGGTCGTGCGCCCCCACCCACCCCGCCCGCAGGGCGAGCAGTCCCATATCCACTCCCTCCCATCCGGCGAGCGCAACCGCACCCGCCACTGCACGCAAATCCCCCTGGGAGATGTCGCCAAGGGCGTCCCCTATCGATGGCGAAACCCGCTTGCGCTTGGGCGGGGTGGGCTCCAGAACCTGTGCGCCTGCGATCGTGCGCGGAGGGGAGTAGCAGCGCAGGACGAGGAGATCGCCCGCGCGGGCCACGACGGCCTCCTCGAGCCTAAGCTGGGCGAGCGCCGACTCCCCAGGCGCTATCCGGTCAGCCTCCAGAAGTGCAACGCGCGCCATGACCTCGACGGTGCCGAGGTGGACTCGGAGGCGCTGGCCATGCTCCACGGGGGCGCCGCTCTCCGGGTGCATCTGCATGGACACCGTCAGCATCATGGAGCTCGACCAGCTCCGGTCGGTGACGAGCACATCGCCCCGGCCGACAAGGCCGCGCCGCACGGCCGCTCCGGTCAGCGCGAGAGCCGCTCGCTGGCCCGCCAGAGCTTCGCCGACCCCAATTCCGTGCACCTCGACGGCGCGGACGCGGGCTCCGGCGTCGAGTGGGAGGATGCGCACCGTCGCGCCGCTCTCGATCCGCCCCGACCAGAGGGTGCCGGTCGCCACCGTGCCGGCCCCTTCGATGGTGAAGACCCGGTCGATCGGCAGTCGCGCAAGATCGTCCACTGGCTGCCCTCCAGCCTGGGCGGCCGCAACTAGCAGCGCTTCCTTCAGCTCGGCGATGCCGGTTCCGCTTGCAACCGACGTGGGCACGATCGGAGAGTCGGCGTAGGGGGTCGCGGCCAGCAGCTCCTCCACCTCCTCGCGGACCAGTTCCATCCACTCCGCCTCGACCAGGTCGGCCTTGGTCAGGGCGACCACCACTGCATCTACCTCCAGCAACTGGACAATCGCCAGGTGTTCGCGCGTCTGCGGCATCACTCCTTCGTCGGCAGCTACGACGAGCAGGACGATGTCCATCCCGGTCGCGCCGGCCACCATCGTGCGGACGAAGCCCTCGTGGCCGGGCACATCGACGATCCCGAAGGATGTGCCAAGCCCCGTCTCGTAGCGGGCGAAGCCCAGCTCGATAGTGATTCCGCGGCGCTTTTCCTCGGCGAGGCGGTCGGTGTCCACCCCGGTGAGTGCACGCACGAGCGCCGTCTTTCCGTGGTCGATGTGCCCAGCGGTGCCGAGAATCAGTCCCCCCCTAGGCGCACCTCGGTCACCGTTCACGCCGATGGAGCTACGAAGCGAAGCGAGGCGAGCGGGCGCCCCCCCAGGAGGTGATGGGCGGTGAAGTCCTGCAGGAGCGACAGGTGGGAGCGCACTCCGCGGAGGTCGCCGGGGACGTCGCCGCGGAGCAGAAGGTCGAGCTGGCCCCGGGCCAGCGGTCCCACTCGCCGCGACCCAGGCGGGTGCCGGCACTCCGGTCCCACGACGCCTCCACCCGCGATATCGAAGCGAGCCATATCGCGCTCCCCGAGTCCGCCGCCGCAAGCGGTGCAGCTATGCAGCTCGGGCCCGAAGCCCAGCACTTCGACCATCCTCCAGCAGAGCGCAAGCACCTCCCCGGCAATGTCGTTGGGCGAGCTCCGGGCCAGCCGTGAGAGGCCGTCGGTTAGCGCCCGATAGAGGCGAGGGTTCGGCTCCTGTCCCCCATGTCGGAGGATCAGCTCGGCTGCGACGGACGCGCCCGAAAGGCGGCGAAAGTCGTTGGCGAGCCCCATCTGCAGGTCGGTGGGGGTGAACTCGACGAGCGTCTGCAGGTCGCGGCCCTCGCGGTGCGCGATCACGGCGGTGCCCTCGGCGTAGGTGCCGACCGCTCCCTCGCCCTGCGAGGCCCGGCGGCGCACTCCCTTCGCCATCACGCCCACTAGGCCGAGGTCGCGGGTGAGCAACCGGAGCACCCGGCTGGTCTCTGAGTACGGATGGGAGCGAAGGAGCACTGCGGGCGTCGTCACTCGGGACATGCGCCGCACTCGCCGCCAGCCGCGTGGGTGCCCGGGTCCGGCCAACTCACCGTCCGATCTCCTCCAGGAGCACTCCACGGCGGTGCCGGTGCTCCTCTTCCGAGATCCGCCCCGCCGCCCGATCGGCGTCGAGCCGCGCAATCGCCGTCACCGCCTCGCGCCTCCGGGCACTCGGGCCTCGCCGCTGCTCGCCGCCATGCCACGGCCGTCGTCGCGCCGCCAGCGCAGCTCCCATCCCCGCCAGAGCGAGCGCCACGATCACTGCCGTCCATGCGGTTGCCCCGGCCCCCGCGCTGTCGGACCCTGCCCGCACCGTCACTACGGAGGGGGCCACATCGCGCGCCGCGAAGCGACGATAGAGTGCGCCGTCCACCTCGACCGGGTCGGCGTCGAGCAGTCCCACAACCGCTACCTCGTCGGCTGGCTCGCGCACCAGGATCTCCATCGAGCCGGTCGGCACCTCCAGCGGAATCTCGAAGTGGCTCGCCGCAATGGCATAGCGCGCAAAGAAGACGTTCGCGCCGGGCGGCAGCGGCTCCACGATAGCGATCCGGCCAGCTTCGAGCGTGGGAACGACGGTGCCCATCCCGCTCGCTCCCACATCCACGTCGGCGACATCGGCCGGAAGGGCGTGCGACCAGGCAGCCACGCCGCTCTCCGAGACCAGGGTGGCGCCGTAGCCGTTATGGAGCTCGAAGAGCTCTGCGATCTCCCACCCGGTGGAATCGGTGCGCGTCGCGAAGATGCTCCGGGCGCGCAGCTCGGCGGGATTGGCGGGGCCCGATCGCAGGGCGGGATACGCCTGGATCAGATAGGGCTGGATCTCCGGAGCGCCGCTGAAGGTAGGCCCGAAATAGAGCACCCCCTGGTGGTGGATCGCCGCAAAGAAGAGCTCGCCGGGCTCGGGGCTCGCAGGGATCGGCAGCTCGAATGCTCCGTCTCGGCCCACCCGGACGCTGTCCGCGCTCCCCGAGAAGGCGGCCGAGACCCGGTGCAGCACGACTGTCCCGGTATCCGCAGGCACGTCGCCAATCATCACCTGCCCCCTTAGGGCGCCGCGCAGTTGCGCCTCGGCGCCCCCGGTGGCGAAGGCGAAGAGCATCCCGGCGGCGACCAGACCTCCGACCGCGTGCGTGCCGGGCAGCCTACGCCTCAAAGCGGCCGAGGTCCTCCGGACGAAGGTGCCTGAGGTGCTCGGCAAGCTGATCGGCGCTCATCTGGCTCTCGGTTTCGCCGTCCTCCTCGCCCTCTACGACTTCGACCGACCCACCGACCTCGGCCAGGAGGGAGTCGTCGGCGAAGATGCGCGCCTCCAGGCGCAGTGCGAGGGCGATCGAATCGGAGGGGCGCGCGTCGACCGAGATGAGGCTTCCACCCCGGTCGATGATCATCTCGGCGAAGTAGGTGCTCTCCTCGACCCTGTTGATGAGCACCCGCTGCAGACTCCCACCCATTCCACTCACGACCGCCGCGAGGAGGTCGTGAGTCAGCGGCCGCTGAAAGGAGTAGCCCCCCATCTGCATGGCGATGGCACTCGCCTCGCGCGGGCCGATCCAGATCGGGAGTATCCGGTCGCTGCCGACCTCGCGAAGTATCACCACCGGCGACTTCGAGGCGCGGTCCAGCGCGAGGCTCTTGACTGAGACCTCGATCATCGTCGGCCCCCAGCAGCCACCTCCCACGTAGTGGCGCTGAATCCCCGCTGGATCGCTTGGCTAGCGCGCGAGTCTGTCCAAGGACTGCTGGGTCGGGCGTCTCGAATCATAGCCCTAGCGCCGTCCCGAGGTCATCTGCGCGGTCGGTGCGCTCCCAGGCAAATAGGCTCAGGGCACGGCCCTCCCGCTCCACCGTCCGCGGGGTTCTCCCGAAGTGGCCGTACGCCGCCGTGCAGCGAAATACCGGCCCTCCTAGCCCGAGGTCGCGGATGATCGCCTGCGGGGTGAAGTCGAAGACCTCGGCGACTCCGCCGGATAGCTTGCCGTCAGGGAGCGCCCCGGTGCCGAAGGAGTCTACCCAGATCTGCACCGGGTCGGGTCGGCCGATCGCGTAGGCGAGGCGCACCTCGGCCCGGGAGGCGGCACCTGCAGCCACCAGGTTCTTCGCCGCCCATCTGGCCGCATAGGCCCCGGAGCGGTCGACCTTGGTGGCGTCCTTCCCCGAAAAGGCGCCGCCGCCGTGCCTCCCCATCCCGCCGTATGTGTCCACGATGACCTTGCGTCCGGTCAGCCCGGCGTCTGCCGCAGGGCCGCCGAGCACGAAGCTGCCGCTCGGGTTTACGTGCACGACCGTGCACTCGGGGTCGAAGTGAGCAGGTGGGAGAGTCGGCTCGACGACCTCGGCGATCAGCTCGTCGCGGATCTCGGCCTGGGAGAGTGGCCTCCCCAGGTGCTCGGCCGCGTGCTGGGCGCTGACCACCACCGTGGCAATTCGCACCGGCCTGCCGCCCTCGTACTCGTAGGTGACCTGCGACTTGCCGTCGGGGCGCAGCCACCCAATGGCGCCGGACTTGCGCACCTCGGCGAGCCGAAATGCGAGGGCATGGGCAGCCGCGATGGGGGCCGGAATCAGGCTCGGCGTCTCGTCGCACGCGTACCCGAACATCATGCCCTGGTCCCCCGCGCCACCGCCGTCCACCCCTGCCGCTATCTCGCGCGACTGGCTCGCCAGCGCCACCCGGCCGGCCCCGTCGGCGGCGTACAGCCCCGGGTCGTAGCCGACCTCGGTGAGCACGCTCTCAACCAGCCGTGGCACGTCCGGCGGCTCCGCCGACAAGGCGATCTCACCCGCCACCATGAAGGCGCTCGCCGCGAGCAGCGTCTCGCATGCCACGCGCGCCTCCGGGTCTTCGGCCAGGACGGCGTCGACCACCGCGTCGGAGATCTGGTCTGCGACCTTGTCCGGGTGGCCTTCCGTCACCGACTCGGAGGTAAAGAGGCTCGGGCTCAAGGTGGCTGCCTACTCAGTACGATGGACCGGGGGACTCATGGCGGTGGTCCCTGCGCCTGGATCGGTCGCGCCTCAGACGCCTCCTGACGTGGGCGTCGAGGTCGTCCAGTGCGGCCCGGAAGTCGCCGCCGGAGCCGGCCGCAACCAGCGCCTGGCGACGGCGTCTGGACACGATCGCCTCGACCGAGTGCTCGCGGCCCTCGAGTCGAAAGACGACGCTCGCCTCCATCATGTCGGTGTCGAAGCGGGGCCAGCGTTCGGAAATCGCCTGCGCACGCAGTCGCAACTCATCGTCCACTTCGCATCCCTGCGCGGTAATTCGCGTCGGTATCAAGGTGGCTGCCTCCATGGAGGTAACTCGCACGAGTCCGCGCCCCGATGTGCTACCGGAGCGGGACAGAAAGATACCACGCCCCACCCCGAGGGGAACTTCGTACCCGGGTCGTCTCCCCTCCGTGCGGACCGCTGCGCTCGCCTGTCCACAGTGTAATGAATGCTTTACAATGTGTAATGTACGCTTTACAATGCCTGTACCCGTGGCTTCGCTCGCAAGTCCGTGGCCACCGTGTCCGCCGACGTGGGGGCCGTCCGCTGGTTCGCCAGCGCCGCCGGAGTCGCCGGGGCCTCCGCCATGGGCCGGGACGCCACTGCGGACGCGCGCCGGGACGGGGACCGCCGCCGCAGGGGCCGGGGCCAGGCCGGGGCCGTCACGTGGCGGGCCGCCGACAGGATCAGCCGCCTAGCCGCCGGGGACGGAACGCCGAAGGACCTCCGGGACGCCGCGCTCGTCGCCGTCGCCTCCGACCTGTGCGCCCGCGTCTCCGAAGTCGCCGCCCTGCGGGTCCGGGACGTAACGGCCGCAACGGACGGAAGCGCTACCGTCGAAGTCGGGCAGGCCAAGACGGGCAAGAGCCGGACCGGCTACCTCCGGGCCTCCACCGTCCGCAGGCTGGACGCATGGCGCACCGCCGGGGACATGGACACGGGGGACGTGCCGCTGCCTGTTGCGTGCTAACATGCCGCGCCAGGGAGGCGCTTCGGCGCCACGGGGGCCAGCTTCTCGGGGCAATGCGCCCCGCCGACGTGCATCCGGGGCTAGTCGAATATCACTCCGGAGTACTCGCAGCGCACGAAAAAGTCCTCGACGTGCTCCGGCATCCCTTCGGGAACCACGACGAAGCGCCCCTCGCGGACGCGCTGGTCGCGCGTAGCGGCGTGGGCTGCACTCGCCTTGTCGACGGTGGGGCCGAACAGGTAGCCGCCCGCCCGGCACCACGGCGTGTCGTGGAAGGTGTCGTTTCCATCCACGCATTCCGGGGCCGTCCCATGCCCCATCGCCGGATCGCATACCGGGGGCCGCTCGCTCCGCTCGAACACGTCGCGCACGTAGGCCGGGCCGCGCTCCGGATCCGCCCGCATGATGGTGAACAGCGCATCGGAGGTCCCGCCCTCGTACACCCGCACCAGCAGGTCGAAGGCGCGGGGGTAGGGCGTGCCTGCCGGGGGGGGCAGGGGATAGCAGCATGTATCCGCCGCCAGTGGATGGCCAGAAGGAAGGGGGCGGGGGTGGCCCGCGTCCACCGCAGCCGCCAGGGCGAACCTGGCGCCAATCTGGACACGCTCGGGAAGCGTGGTGTCGGCCGCCATCGCGGCCACCCTGTCGGCGAAGGCGTCGAGCTCGGCCGCCGGGCGCGGCCCGGACACCTGGCGGAGGATGTGGGTGGCGGGTGCTTCGGGCGACGACCATCGCCACTTTGCCGCGTCCGGCAGCTCCTCCAGCCGCAGATACTCCAGCGCCTCCTCGATTGTCGGCTCCTGGGCGGCCGCCGGGATCGCCGGAGGCAGCCAGGCCAGGGCCGCCGCGGCGGCCATCGTCAAGGTTCTCATCGGTCGGTTCCTCTCTATTCCTGTCGTCTCGGTTCTCTAGGGGCAGCCCCGCCTGCCGTTGTGGTCCACGAGGCGCACGGGGTCGTCTAGCCATGGGCCGCTCGGGCGCCAGCTCCAGATGGAGTCGCTCTTCTGGCCCTTCTGGTCGGTGAAGTACGCCTCCTCAAGGTCGGCGTATATGCTGGCCCACAGAGCATTCGCCTCCTCTTCGGCCTTGCCGCTTTCGTCCCTGACGATCCCCTCGATCTCCGCCAGCCTGCCGCGCCAGCGGTTCACGGTCGTGATGCACTCGTTGAGGCTCCTCTGGTGCATCTTCTCGTGAGCGACCATCAGATCGTGGAAGTTCCCCAGCGCGACACTATCGCCGCAGGCGCTGTTGAGATCGTGCACGTTGAGTGAGCCCGACACCTTGCAAGTCCTTATGGCGATTGAGTCCTGGTGTTTTTTCGGGTCGATCGGGTACCGATTGCCACTAGGCTTGAAGTCCGTATGCACGTACATCTTCGGCTCGCCGATCCATCGCGGCGGCGAGAAGATGTAGAAGGTGCCCTCCCACGGCCCGGTTCCGACGTTCTCGAACATGTTGTCGGCCAGGGTCGGCCGTTTGTACAGGCCCCAGTGATTCGGATCCCCCGGAAGCGAGCTGTACTCGAGCTTCGCATCCAGTGTGCCGAGCGCCCAGGGGCGCGAACGGACGACGGCCTTGCCAGTCAGCATCCTCATTCGGTTGTCGCGTCCGAGCATGGTGACGGCGACCCCGATCCGTGCCGCGCCAGCTCGAATAAAACTCCCCTTCACCCTCGTAACCCCCGAAGAGCCATTCGAACCTCAAAGAGTCCATGTCGAGCGCCGTCCGGACCTCGCACCCGCCCCGCTCGCCGCGCCTCGACTCAAAGCAATTCAGCCGTAGCGCCCCGCCGCCCCAGATCCCTTCGCCCTCGTCTTCGTCTTCTTCGTCTTCTTCGTCTTCTTCGCCTTCCCCTCCCCCTGTCCCTTCCCCTTCGCCTCCTCCACATCCGCCTCCGCCGCCCGTGCACATATCGCAGCCCGGCTCCCCGAAGCAGCAGCACCAGTCCTCGTTTTCGAGGTCCTCTTCGCAGGTACACGTGTCGGAGGGTCCATCGAAGCACTTCTTGAAGCAATCGTCGTCCATCTCGTCGCACCTGTAGCCGTCGTCTTCGTCGCCGTAGGCCAGCCCGCCCATAGGCCAGTCTCGACCTCTTCGACGAGCGCGTCGACGAGCGCCGCCTCGCAGCCAGGCTCGAGCTCCCCCTCGCCCTCGCAGCCAGGCTCGAGCTCCCCCTCCACGCATCCAAAGAGCAACGCCAGCGGGAAGGCCGCCAGCACGGCCAGGGAGGAGGCAGGGGGTAGGGTTTGGTCCGGTCGCATCGTCAAGGCTCCTTTCCGGTGGGGTGTCTGTCCCTGCGCCGGCCCGCACGGCAAGGCCGGGCCGGGCAACGTGGGAACCGCCCACCAGCCGCGCAAGGGCAGGCAGCCGTCCGGGGGGCTCCTAGGCACAGCCACCGGATCTCCGGGCGTGCAGGTCAAGCAGAAGCTCCTCGAAGGCGTCGGCGACTCCGTCCCAGGAAAACGCCTCCGCCATGCGGCGGGCCGCCCTGCCGAGGCGGTCGCGCCTGGAGGGCTCGATCGCCCAGTCGATGGCCTGCGCCAGCGCTTCGAGATCGCCGTGGGAGACGAGTAGCCCCGTCTCGCCGTGGCGGACCGTCTCCCTTAGCCCGGGCGAGTCGGATGCAACCGTCGGCGTACCACACGCCGATGCCTCCATGCTGGCGATCCCCCACCCCTCCTTGGGCGAGGTCAGCACGTGCGCCCACGCCCGCGAGAGGAGCTCCACCTTCTCGGCTTCGGAGACGAAGCCAGCAAAGCGCACCTGGTCGGAGAGGCCCAGCTTCCGAGTCAGCTCCTCCAGCTCTGGACGCGCGTCCCCCTTTCCGGCGACGACAACCCGCACCGCGATGCCGTCGGCTCGCAGCCGCGCCACCGCTCTGAGCACCAGATCGATCCGCTTGTAGCGCTTCAGGCGGCCGAGGTAGACCACCGTCGGCTCTGGATAGCGACTCGCTGCCGGACGGAGGAGCTCGGTATCGAGGCCATTTCGCACCACCGAGATGTCGCCTGGATCCAAGCCGCGCCGGACGAGGTCGTCGCGGGTGCTATCCGAGACCGCCACACACGGCATCCCCCGGTACACCGACGGTATGATGCGCTCGGAGAGCCAGGTGGCGGACGCAAGCGCCAGGTTCGCCTCCCGAAAGGCGGTCGCGCCGAAGAGGTGGTGGACCAGGAGGAGCCCGCTCTGCGCCTCGGCCCAGCGTGGAGCGAGGATGGGGATCTTGTTCAGGTCCTCGACCACGATGTCGAAGCGCTCGCCCCCGAGGTGCCGTCCGTAGTGGATCGGTGCCGCCACATTGAAGGTGTAGCGGCTCCCCGCCCGGAGGATCCGAATGCCGTCCAGCTCGGCCACGGGCGGCGCACCCGCCCACCCCGAGCAGAGGAGCGTCACCCGATGCCCGCGGGCCGCCAGCCTGCCGAAGACCTGGTGCAGGTGCTCCTCGGCACCTCCCGCCTGCGGATTCTCGCGGTCCAGCCAGTTGACGACCAGTATTCCCAGCACGGGATGCTAGCAGTCCCTGGCCCGGCGGGTCCGGTAGACCGCGTCGAGGACACCGTTGACGAAGCGCGGCGACTCCTCGCCTCCGTAGCGCTCCGCGAGCCGGACCGCCTCCTGGATCGCAACCTTGCCGGGCAAGTCGGCTAGGCAGAGGATCTCGGTGGCGCCGAGGCGCAGAACGCCCCGGTCCATGACCGAGAGCCGCTCCAGCCGCCAGTTCTCGAGGCTGGATCTCAGCGCATCCTCGACGAGCATCCGATGCTCGGCGAAGGCTCCGACCAGGCGGCGCAGGTAGCCCGTCCGCTCCGGTGCGACCATTCGCTCGGCCATCGTGACATCGAGGGCGTCCATGAGCGAGGTGTCACTGCCGGCCGCCTCCCAGCGGTAGTGCACCTGCAGGAACCACGCCCGCGAGCGGGTCCGGTCGCGCCGACCCCGAGGCCTCATTCCGGGCACCCACTCGGCGGGTGCGCCGCGAAGAGCTCAAGCAGCTCCAGAGCCGCGTCGGCGAATTCGGCACCCCGGTTCGATCCGTAGAGATTCGAGCGCTCCCTGGCCTGTTCGGCCGTGTCGGTGGTGAGCACCCCGAAGACGACGGGCACGCCGGAGTCCAGCGCGACCCTCCCGAGCCCCTCGCTCGCATTCCCGGCCACATAGTCGAAATGGGCGGTCTCGCCTCGGATCACGCAGCCGATGGCGACGACCGCGTCGTACCTGCCAGAGTCCACAGCCCGTCTGGCCGCCTGCGGAAGGTCCCACGCCCCCGGGGCCCGCAGCGTCGCTATGTTCTCGGCCACGACACCGCGCTCCAGCAACCTGGTCCTCGCGCCCTCGAGGAGCTCCTCGGTGACGAGGCTGTTGAAACGGGCCACGAGAAGGGCGATTCGCACTAGCTGCGACCTCCCTGTGGTTCGTCGTCCCCGGTGCCCGCATCCTCCCCGCCAAGCCGGTACGCGACGAGCTGCTCTACCGAGATGAAGCGGAGGCCGTACCTCCGTGCTACGCCGCAGAGCTCGTCCCGGCGGGCCATCGTCCCGTCCTCGCTCAGGATCTCGCAGATGACGCCAGCCGGGCGGAGTCCCGCCAGACGGGCAAGATCGACGGCCGCCTCGGTCTGGCCAGCCCGCCTGAGCACCCCACCCTCGTGCGCCCGAAGGGGGAAGACATGCCCAGGACGGCGAAGGTCGGCGGGCGCGGTGTCCGGGCTCACGAGAAGCTGGATCGTGCGTGCGCGATCATGCGCAGAGATGCCGGTCGTGACCCCGAAGCGGCGGTGCGCGTCAACCGAGACGGTGAAGGCCGTGCCGTGCGGATCGGTGTTGCGGTCGGTCATCGGGTGGAGGGCGAGGGCGTCGGCACGCTCCTCGGTCAGCGCAGCGCAGACGAGACCACGCCCGTGCTTCGTCATGAAGTTGATCGCATCCGGCGTCGCCTTCTCGGCGGCGCATACGAAGTCGCCCTCGTTCTCACGGTCAAGGTCGTCGGCGACGATCACCATTCGGCCAGCGGCGATGTCGCGGATCGCGTCGTCTACGGAGTCGGAGGGCATCTCCCAAGGTACGGCACCCGAACCGGCCGAACACCCTCGCTCCCGGGTCAAGCCGAACCCCGGGCATCTCCACGCATCAGACGCTGCACGTACCTGCCGATCAGGTCCGCCTCGACGTTGGCCGCGCTGGCCACACGCAGGTGGCGGAGATTCGTGTGCTCCCAGGTGTGGGGGATCAGTGCCACCTCGCAGATCCGGGCCGGGCCCAACCTGTTCACCGTGAGGCTGACTCCGTTCAGTGCGATCGATCCGTGCAGGGCGGTGACTGCCCACACCTCCGCCGGAAGCTTGAAGGAGAGAAGCCTCGTGGCACCCGTCTCCCTAATGTCCTCCAGCACCGCGACTCCGTCCACATGTCCCTGGACGAAGTGGCCGCCGAGCCGGTCGCCGAGCCTCGCGGCCCGCTCCAGGTTGACCGGCGATCCGCGCCTGTAGCCACCGGCGATGGTGCGCTCGAGCGTTGCGCTCCCCGCCAGGACCGAAAAGGCATCGTCGCCGAGGGCGTCGACGGTGAGGCACGCTCCATCGACCGACACCGACTCGCCCAGGACGAGCCCGCCCGACCAGGGAGCGGCGATGGCGAGGCTTCTGGCGCCAGGCTCATCCCCAACACCGACCACCTCGCCGACGGACTCGATGATTCCGGTGAACATGTCAGCTAGACCTCGCGGTCGAGTACGATCAGCGTATCGTTGCCGAATCCGACCGGTTCGAGGCGCTGCCGCCATCCCGCGAAGGAGCCGACCACGTCGCCTCCCGCCGATATCGGCGACGGGAACGCCTCCACTCCGCCGGGGCCGATCACCATCGGGGCGACGAAGAGGTAGAGGCGGTCCACGAGCCCCTGGGCGAGGAGCGATGCTCCGAGCACGCCTCCCCCTTCGCAAAGCACGCTCTCGACTCCCCGCTCCCCGAGCGACCCGAGCACCCTGAACAGGTCGAGGCCACCGGGACCGTTGGGCACCGCCACCACCTCGGCGCGTCCTCGCAGGCGCTGCCTCAGCGGACCGCGCGCCGAGGGCTTGGTCACCACTATCGCCCGCCTCAGGCGGTTGCCCAGAGCCCGGAGCTCCGGCTTCGCCTCGGCTCGACGGTCAAGCAGGACGGGGATCGGTGGCCGCGGCGGCGCGACTGCGCCCCTCGCTGTCAACGCCGGGTTGTCGGCCTGCCATGTTCCCGTGCCCACCATAATCGCGCCGAAGCCCGCACGCAGCCGGTGCACCTCCGCGCGCGCCTCCGGCCCGGTGAGCCACACCCGCCTTCCACCAGAGGGCGCGATCTTCCGGTCTGCGCTCATCGCCAGCTTGAGCGCGAGATACGGCCTGGGCCGCAGATCCGCCGCAGCCGCGATCCGGTGGTGGAAGAGGGGGTTCTCGGCTGCCCATTCGCCCTCTTCGCCGAAGGGGCCCTCCACCCGCACGCCCCGCCCGCGCAGCCACTCGCCACCACCCCCGGCCTCCGGGTTCGGATCGGCTGCCCAGTAGACGACTCTGGCCACCCCGCCGCCGACGATCGCCTCGGTGCAGGGTGGCGTCCTCCCCCAGTGCCTGCACGGTTCGAGGCTCGTGTAGAGGGTGGCGCCCACCGCCTCTCCGGCGAGCTCCGCCAGCGCCCGCCCCTCGGCGTGCGGGCCGCCCAGCTCTCCGTGGTGCGCCTCGGCAATCACCGATCCGTCGCGCGCCACCACCGCTCCAACCATCGGGTTCGGGTGAACGCGCCCCCATCCTCTGCGCCCGAGCGCCACGGCCCGCTCCAGGAGCCGCCGGTCGAGCGGCGAGAGGGAGTCCAGGGGGATCCCCTGGACCGACCCGGTCCGACTCGGTGCCTGGGCCGACCGCGTCCGGAGCGTCATGGAGTCACGCGCATCGAGACGAGGAGAAAGTAGTCGCGCCGCGTCGGGTCGTACCCCCGCTGGCGGTCGGCCACGCCGTCGAGGGGATCCAGAGCGCCGTCCGCCACCCCGAACTCGGCCGAGAGCTGCGAGACGAGGAAATTGAGCCATCCTCCCGCAAAGTACAGCGCGCGGGAGCTTGCGACCCGGCCCGATGGGCCGGTCTCCGCACCCGGGCTTCCGGCGATCCTGACCGCCGCGTCGCCCCCGTAGCTGTCCCACCCCACGCCGGCCATCAGCCCCACGACGAACCAGTTCTTCCCCACCACGCCCCGGATCGAGGTCACCTCCACTCCGGCCTCGATCTCGTTGCCGCTCCCCCCTGCTGAGTCGGCGACGGTCACGGTGCCTTGCCAGCGGCGCGCCACCGAGACCGATATTCCCGGTGTGGTGAAGGACTCGCTCAGTATCCCGATCCGCCCCCCAATGCCCACCCCGGTGGAGGGCGATTCGAAGCCCGCCCCCCGGGGGAGCCAGATGCGCGAGAGGTGGAGCGTCGCGTCGAGCGACAGGAACCCCCCGATTCCCGGCCCGAAGCGTATTCCCTCGCTCACCCCGATCGCGGCGGCCCCGCGAAGCCCGGTGGCAGTCATCGACCGCCCGAGCGCGCCCGCGTCCGCGCCGACGAATGGCCTTCCGACCCACGCCCCGGCCGCTCCCACCGAGAGGGAGAGGCGCGGCGTCGATCCCAGGCGGAGCCCCACCGTGCTCGCAGTCCCCGGAATGTCGCTCCCGAGCGCCGATGCCAGCCCCACGCCCCTCTGGACGGCGAGGGCGGCGAGCGCCAGCTCCCAGCAGACGGCCTCCTGGGCGGCGACGCCACATGCCTCGGCGAGCTCCGCCACCCCCTCGGGCTCGGCTCGCCCCAGGGGCAACTGCCCCGCCACCCCCACTCCGTGTAATGCGATCAGGGCCAGGCTCACCCCTGCCGCGGCGCGAAGCCGGGCCACTAGCAGCTCGCCCGTCCGTCAAGCTCCACACCCTCGCCAGCGACCACCGCGCCGATCGGCCATGCGCCCTCCCCCAGCGAGGCCAGCACCTCCGACTCGTTCTCCGGCGCCACTGCCACGATCATCCCCACCCCCATGTTGAATACCCGGTACATCTCCTCCTCCGCCACGCCTCCCCCCTGGCCGAGGAGGCGAAAGACGTTGGGCGCTCGCCAGGAGCCCAGATCGACCCGGGCGCCCAGGCCGTCGGGGAGGACGCGGGGGAGGTTGCCCTCGATGCCGCCGCCCGTCACATGCGCCAGCGCCCGCACCCACCCCCGCTCCAGGAGGGGCCAGAGCTCCGCCAGGTACGACCTGTGCTCCCGGAGCAGCACCTCGCCGACGGTAGCGGCCTCGCCTGGGAAGGGGTCGTCCACGCCGAGGCCCATCCGCTCGAAGACGATCGAGCGCGCCAGTGTGAAGCCGTTGGTGTGAAGTCCCGAGGAGGGGAGCGCGATCAGGGTGTCCCCCTCCCTCACGGAGGCACCGTCCAGGAGGCGGGAACGCTCGACCACCCCGACCACGAAGCCCGCCAAGTCGTACTCTCCGGGGGCGTAGAAGTCGGGCATCTCGGCGGTCTCGCCGCCCAGCAGCGCACAGGCGTTCTCACGGCACGCCCGAGCGACTCCGCCGACGACCGACTCGACCACGGACTCGTCCAGATCGCCGACCGCCAGATAGTCGAGGAAGAAGAGCGGCCTGGCACCCTGGACCAGGATGTCGTTGACGCAGTGGTTGACGAGATCCTGGCCGACGGTGTCGTGTCGACCGGTGGCGAAGGCGACCTTCAGCTTGGTGCCCACTCCGTCCGCGCTGGCGACGAGCACGGGTTCGGAGAGGTCGGCCGGCATGGCGTACAGCCCCCCGAAGGCCCCGAGTCCGGAGAGGGTGTTCCCGTCGCTCGCGGCCTGGAGGAGCGGCGCCATCGCCCTCTTGGCGCGATCGGCCGACGCGAGGTCCACCCCGACATCCCGGTAGGTAAGCCCATCGGTCATCGCTGCCTCCCACCGCGTTGGGCTGCCGTCCGCCCGCCCGCTTCCACCGGTGGCGGGGCCGCGAGCGCGATCGCCTGGGCGCGGGCCGCGAGCTCGTCTGCGGTGAGCGATCGGAAACGTTCGACCGAGAAGTCCTCCACGGCAAAGGACCCGGCTGCCGCTCCGAAGGCGGCCGCACGGCAGAGGGCGACCCGGTCGTGGCGGCCGTCCCTCTCCAGTCGCCCCATGAAGCCACCCGCGAAGGCGTCGCCCGCGCCGGTCGGGTCCCGCAGGCGGTCCGGTGCAAATGAGGGGCAGGAGTGCGACCACCCCTCGCCGTAGAGGGAGGCCCCCGCCTCGCCCCGCTTGATGACAAGGACGCCGGGGCCCAGCGACCTAATACGGGCGGCCGCCTCCGCCAGGTCATCAGCGCCGGAGAGCTGAACGGCCTCCTCGTCGTTGACGATCAGCACGTCGATCCGCGCCAGAAGCTGCATCAGAGCCTCCCGCGCCTCCTCTATCCAGTAGTTCATCGTGTCGGCGACCACGAGCGCGGGGCCCTCCGTGCGATCCAGAAGGGCGAGCTGCAACTTCGGGTCGATATTGCCCAGGAAGATCATCCTGGAGTCGCGCCACCCCTCGGGCACCCGGGGGTCGAAGTCCGTGAGGACACCGGGGCGGGTCTCCAGCGTCGCTCGGCTCCGATAGTCCTCGCTGTACTCGCCGGACCAGAAGAAGCTCGGCCCAGGGAGCTGCGCCACCCCACCGAAGTCAACACCGCGCCTCCTCAGGAAGTCGAGCTCGAGGAGCGGGTAGTCGTTCCCCACCACTCCGACGATCCGCACCTCGCAGAGTAGCGAAGCCGCCGCGCAGAAGAACACGGCCGAGCCCCCGACCGCCTGCTCCACCCGGCCCGCCGGGGTAGAGATGCGATCTAGGGCGATCGTTCCCAGTGACAAAATAGGCACGTAATCTGTCCAATCATGCAGTCATCATGACAAATAACCCCTTGAATCTGTCACCACTCGAGACACACCCCATAATAACTCGTGGGAGGCTTATCCACGGGCTGCTCGCATTAGGCGGCCCCACAAACCTGTGCCACGATAGTTCAAGAGCCGCGGGTCATCCGTTCGGGCGCCTCGATCCCGAGCACCTGGAGGCCGTTGCCGAGCACGATGCGGGCCGCGACGGCCAGCGTCAGCCGAGCCCGCCTGGTCGGTTCGTCCTCCACGATGGCGCTCGCCTCCGGATCGCGCGAAGGATGCCCGGCCTGGTACCACGAGTTGACCACTCCGGCCGTCCGCTCCAGGTAGTCGCAGAGGATGTGGGGCGCCCGGGCCTTCGTCGCCCGTCCGAGCGTCGCCGGAAAGTCCGCCAGACGCCTGATCAACGCTCGTTCCGGGGGTGCCGAGAGGAGCGAGGCGTCCGCCTCCGGGGCGTCGGGCCCGTCCATCCCGTCCCAGCCCCTCTGGCAAGCGATCCGCGATAGGCGGCAGAGGCGGGCATGGGCATACTTGACCTTGTAGACTGGGTTCTTGTCGGACTCGTCCAGCGCGAGCTCCAGGTCGAAGACCAGGTGGGCCTCGGGGCGCCGAATCAGGAAAAAGTAGCGCGCCACATCGACTCCCACCTCGTCGATCAGCTCGGCCAGCGTGGTGTAGGAGCCCGAACGCTTGGAGAAGCGCACCTCCTCGTCGCCCCTGACGACGGTCACCATCTGGTGCAGGAGATACTCCGGGTAGCCCTCCGGGATGCCAAGCGCCTGGAGGCCGGCCCGCACCCGATCGACCGTGCTGTGGTGGTCGGCGCCCTGCACATTGATCACATCGCGGAAGCCGCGCTCCCACTTGCCGACGTGGTAGGCAACGTCGGGGAGGAAGTAGGTGGCCGATCCGTCGCTCTTGAGCATGACGCGGTCCTTCTGGTCGCCGAAGGCCGCAGTGCGGAGCCAGGTGGCGCCATCGCGCTCGTAGACGACCCCGGCCTCGCCCAGCGCCTCGAGTGTCGCCCGGACGCGGCCTTCGCTGTAGAGGGCGGTCTCCGCGAAGTACTCGTCGAAGCGGACTCCGAAGGCGGCTAGGCACATCTTCTGCGTATCCTGCATGGCCTCGACCGCGAAGCGCCGAATCGCCTCGAGCGCCGCTCCGCCTGCGTCGTCCTCGTACCGGAGCCCGTCGCGCTCCAGGAGCGCACGCGCGATCTCGGCGACGTACTCTCCCCGGTAGCCCCCCTCGGGGACCGGATCCTCGTGACCCAGGAGCTGCCGGTAGCGCGCCAGCACGCTCTCCGCCAGGAGCTCGGTCTGGCGGCCCGCGTCGTTGAAGTAGAACTCGCGGTGGACATTCCACCCTGACCACTCCAGGAGCGAGGCCAGAGCGTCGCCCAGAGCCGCCTGGCGTCCGTGCCCCAGGTGCAGCGGCCCAGTGGGGTTGGCGGAGACGAATTCGACCATGATCCGCCTGCCGTCCCCGTCCCGACTGCGACCGTAGTCGCCTCGCTCGGCGAGTATGCGGCCCAGCGCTTCGCCCACGGCGCGAAGCTCCAGGAAGAAGTTCAGGAAGCCGGGTCCGGCAACCTCGATCCGGTCGATTCCAACGAGGCCGTCCAGGCGCTCCTTCAACTCGACGGCGATCTCGCGGGGGGCGCGGCGAAGGCGCGAGGCGAGGGTGAGGGCAAGGTTGGAGGCGAGATCGCCGTGGGATGGATCCTTGGGACGCTCCAGTTGGACATCGGCACCCGGCGCGCCGAGGCCCGCGGCGGCCTCGCGCAGCGCTGCGGCGATTAGCTCCGTCGTCATTCAGTCAAGGGCGAAGACGGGACGCTACCCGTCCCCAGCGTCGCCCGTCCCCTTCGGCTTCGGAGACTTCCCCGCCCCCTTGCCAGCGCCCTTCGCGGGAGCCCCCTGCTCCGAGCCGGGCTCCTTGCCGGAGGTGGCGGCAGGATCGCTACCGGTGCTGTCGGCGCGCTCCTTGCCACCCTCCTTGGAGCCGCCAGCCTCCCCCTCGGCGCGCTCCCGCTTGCGGTACTCCTCCGACCTGTAGTCGGTGATGTAGAAGCCATCCCCCCTGAAGAGGAAGCCCGCCCCGCCGGAAATCAGCCGTTCGGCCTCCCTGCCGCAGCCGGGACACTCGGCCTCGGCGGGGTCGCTCATCCGCTGAAATAGCTCGAAGTCGCGCCCGCAGGCCATGCATCGGTAGTCGTAGGTGGGCATCGCTCAGGGAAAGGTAGCAAACTCCAGGCCCGGGGATTGCCAGCGGTCCGTGCACATGTCGCGCGCCTGACTTGGCCACGGGCTCCTATGGAAAGCCCCTCGCGAGCTGGGCGTACCTGACGATCAGCTTCTTCCGACCGACGCCGTCGAAGTCCACCGTGACCTTCATGTCCGGCCCGTATCCCGAGAGCTCGACTATCGTGCCCGACCCGAAGGTTGAGTGGGCGACTCGTTCACCCTTCACATAGCCGGGGAGGTCCTGGTCGAATCCCCACTCGTCGCCCTGGTCGCCGTAGGCAGGCGAATCGGCGGGCGAGCCGCGGGTGCCCTCCCGGTGCCACTCCCTCCGGCCGCCGAGGCCCCGGGGGCGCCGAGCGACTCCGACCGACCCGCGCTCGACGATTCCGTCCAGCGGGTCCACAAAGGACGACAGGGGGGCGAAGGAGATCTGTCCCGCCCTGCGGCGACGCCGTGCGTGGGTGAGGTACAGCTTGTCCATCGCGCGCGTGATTCCGACGTAGAAGAGACGGCGCTCCTCGTCCAGGCCGCCGAGCTGCTCGCGCGCCCGGGCCAGCGGCAGCAGCCCCTCCTCCAGCCCGACGACGAAGACGACCGGGAACTCCAGGCCCTTGGCGCCGTGAAGGGTCATCAGCGTCACCGCGTCGGCGCCGTCCTCGTGCTGGTCCAGGTCGGTAACGAGCGCCACATGCTGCAGAAAGAGATCCAGATCGGTGAGACCCTGACGGTCCTCGGCGCTCGTCGCCACCTGCTCGGGTTCGAACTCCTCGGCCGCCGCGACCAGCTCCAGGGCGTTGTTGGCCCGGTCGTCGCCCTCGATCCCCTCGGCGCGCAGCAGTTCGAGTATGCCGAGCTCGGAGACAAGGTCCTGGAGGAGCTCGCCCGGCGGGTCGCGCCTCGCGCGCTCGCCGTACCGGCGCACGACCTCGGCGAACTCCAGCAGTCCGAGCCGCGACCTGGAGGGAAGCCCCGCGACGCGGTCGGCGCCGGCAGCGGCCTCGAAGAGATCGACGCCCTCCCCCCTGGCGTAGGCGCCGAGCGTCGTCAGCGTCTTGCGGCCCACGCCCCTCCGCGGATAGTTGACCGCGCGATCGAAGGCGTCCATGTCGCGCGGGTTGGCGATCAGCCTCAGGTAGGCCAGCAGATCCTGGATCTCGCGCCGCTCGTAGAAGCGCACCCCCCCGACGATCTGGTAGGGCACGGCCCGCTGGCGGAAGCGGTCCTCGAGCGACCTCGCCTGCGCATTGGTCCGATAGAGCACCGCGAAGTCGCCGTGGCCGAGCTCCGGCCGGTCGAGCATCGTGCGATCGATCTCGGCCACTATCCAGCGGCTCTCCTCCCGCTCGCTCCCGGCTTCGAGGAGTGTGACCGGAGGACCGCCGCCACGATGGGGTCGCATCGTCTTCTCCTTGCGGTGCAGGTTCTGGCGGATGACCCGATTGGCCGCGTCGAGAATCCTCCCCGAGGAGCGGTAGTTGCGCTCCAGCCGCACCACCCGCGCGCCGGCGTACTTCCGCTCGAAGCTGAGGATGTTCCCTACGTCGGCGCCCCTCCACCCGTATATGCTCTGGTCGTCGTCCCCGACGACCATCAGGTTGCCGCGCTCCCCGGCGAGCAGCTCCAGGAGCCGGAACTGGGCCCGGTTCGTGTCCTGGTACTCGTCGACCAGGATGAAGGCGAAGGCGTCGCGGTAGTGGTCGCGCCAGTGGTCGTCGGCCTCCAGGAGCCGGACCGGCTCGACCAGGAGGTCGTCGAAGTCCATCGCGTCCTGCCCCTTCAGCGCCCTCTGGTAGACGGGATAGACCCGGGCCACCCGCCTGAGCAGGGGATTTCGGTCCTCTCCGTGGCGCTTGGCGAAGGCCTCGGCGGCGACCAGCTCGTTCTTCGCCCTGGAGATCGCTTCGCGCACGGCGCGGGGGGCGTAGCGCTGGGGGTCCACGTCCACGCTGATCTGCGCCTTGCGAATCTCTCGCAGCGACTGCTCGGCGTCGCGTATGGCGAATGCCCGCGTCCAGCCCCTCTCCGGCGCGTGACGTCTGAGAAGTCGCGCCCCGAAGGCGTGAAAGGTGCTGATCCAGATGCCTCTCGGTTCGCTCCCGAGCATGGCCGCGACCCGCGACCGCATCTCCCCCGCCGCCTTGTTGGTGAAGGTCACCGCCAGGATGCGATCCGGCGGCACTCCGTGCTCCAGAATGAGGCGACCCACCCTCGTGGTGAGCACCCTGGTCTTCCCGGATCCGGCACCCGCAAGCACCAGGCAGGGCCCCTCGAAGTGATCGACCGCCTCGCGCTGCTCGGGGTTCAGGAGGATGCTTGACAGATTCTCGGCAGAATCTGTCACGGCGCTCGCTCCGTCAGGACCGCGTGCAGGGCTATCGCGCCTGCGGAAGCCGGGACCGGAAGATGACGCCGCGATCGTCCCGGTCCCTCAGCTCGATGCGGCCGCGGTGCACCCCCTCGACGATCCTCCGGGTGAGCGTCAGCCCCACCCCCCATCCCCCCGCCTTGGTCGTCACCCCCGGGTCGAAGACACGGTCGCGGATATCGGCCGGCACCCCCGGCCCGGTGTCGCGCACCGATAGGACGACCCAGCCCCCTTCGTCGGCCCTCGCCGAGATGGTGATCGACCCGCCTCCGCCCGCCATCGCGTCGAGGGAGTTCTTCACCACGTTCTCCAACGCCCATGCTAGAAGCACCTGGTGGCCGCGCACCTCCGGGAGGTCGCGGGGGACATCGACGTGGAGCGCCACCCCGGGGCCGAGGCGGGGCAGCCTCGCCTCCATGTACACTCTCAGCTCGGCGACCACCGCGCCGAGGGAGATGCGATCCAGCTCCGGCTCCCGGCCGATTAGCTCGAAGCGGCGGCTGACCCGTTCCAGCCGGACCAGGTCCTCCTCGATCGCCGCAGCGATCTCTCCCCTCCCCATCTCGGCCGGCCGCTCTCCGGGATCGAGGCCCAGCAGCTCGACCCACCCCTGGAGCGAGCTGATCGGCGTGCCGAGCTGGTGCGCCAGCTCCCGGGCCATCGCCGTCCACGCCTGCTCGGCGTGCCGCTGCCGCTGATAGCGGAAGAGAGCCGTCGCCAGGAGGATCGTCAGGAGCAGACCCGTCGCCCAGATCCAGGGCATCCAGCGTAGGCGGGCGGCCTCTGGGGTGATCCCGTAGTGCACGAGCTGGCTTCCGGGATCGCCGACGGGAGCGTTTCGGGCGTCGAGCTCGGCCGCGTAGCGCACGATGCGCTCCACGTCGTCGGGAGTGGGGGGGGTGGAGACCGCAAAGGGGAGGTTGGCGTGGGTGCTGTAGCGCCCTCCGGGCTCGGAGGTGACCACAAAGGGCACACCGAGCTGCACGAGCTCGCTCTGGAGCTCGGCGAGCGCCGCCAGGGCACCGTCGGACTCCTGGCTGGTGAGCCCCTCGAGCGCCACGGCGTAGATGCGCGTGAAGGTCTCGGCGTCGGCCTGCTGGGAGCGCACGATCTGGCCCGCGTAGACCATGAAGAGGACGAGGAGCGCCATGAAGAGGAGGGCAAGCGCCGCCGGCCAGGTGCGCGGGCTGGCCAGCGAGGGCAGCCGGTCCCACCTCATAGCGCTGGCGGCCTGCGCGGCGTCATCGGCTGGCGGCCGGGATCTCGGCGAAGCCCAGCGCCGGCTCCAGCACGCTCGGCAGCCGCACCGACCCGTCGGCTCGCTGGCAGCTCTCGAGCAGCGCGGCCATCAGCCTGGGGAGCGCCAGCGCCGATCCGTTCAGCGTGTGCACGAATTCGGTCGGGGCACCCTGAACGGGACGGAAGCGAATGTTGGCTCGCCTGCTCTGGAAGTCGGTGAAGGTCGAGCAGCTCGACACCTCCAGCCACTGCCGCACTCCGGGCGACCACACCTCCAGATCGTAGGTGAGGGAGGCGGAGAAGCCAAGATCCTCGCTAGCCAGCGTAACCACGCGGTAGCGAAGGCCGAGAAGCTCCAGGATCCGCGCCGCCTCGCCGGTCAGCACCCCGAGCGCCCGGCGGCTGGCATCGGGCCTCTCGAAGCGCACGAGCTCGACCTTGTCGAACTGGTGTACGCGCAGCATGCCGCGGGTGTCCCTCCCCGCCGCTCCCGCCTCCCTCCGAAAGCAGGGCGAGTACGCCACGTACCTTCTGGGGAGCGAGTCCCCGCGGAGGATCTCGCCCCGGTGGAGGTTGGTCACCGGGACCTCCGCCGTTGGGATCAGCCAGAGCCCGTCGCGAGCGGTCACGTACGACTCCTCGGCGAACTTCGGCAACTGCCCCGTACCGTGCATCGCCTCCTCCCGGACCAGATACGGGACGCGCACCTCGGTGTAGCCGTGCTCGCCGGTGTGCAGGCGGATCATCCAATCGATCAGACCCCGCTGCAGCGCCGCGCCTGCGCCCCTCAGCACCAGAAATCCCGATCCTGAGACCTTGGAGCCGGCGTCGGTGTCCAGTATGCCGAGCGACCTGCCAAGCTCCCAGTGAGGCAACGGCTCGAAGTCGAAGGACGGAGCCTCGCCGCAGCTCCGCACCACCAGATTCTCCGACTCGTCGCCAGTCGGCACCTCGGGGTCGGGAAGATTGGGGAGCCCCGAGAGCTCCCTCGCGATCCACTCGTCCGAGGCCGCTATCGAGGCGTCGATCTCGGCGATCTCGTCGCGGAGTCCTCGCATCCGCTCGATCTCGGCGCCCGCGTCCCGGCCCTCGCGCTTCGCCGCTCCGATCTCCTTCGAGACCCGGTTGCGGGTGGTGCGGAGGCCATTTAGCCGAGTGAGCTCCTCGCGCCGCCTGCGGTCCCGCTCCAGGATCGCCGCCACCGCCTCGGCCGCCCAGGGGAGGGCACGACGGCCCAGCGCGGCGGCCACGAGGTCGGGCTCCCGGCGCAGCCTGCCGATCTCCAGCACGTCAGCTCAGCTCCCGGCTGTAGGCTACTCTGGCGGGATCAGGTCGAGGTTGTTGCAGACCGGATTCAGGTCGAAGCGGAAGCGCACGATGCCCAGAAGAGGATCCGTCTCGAGGACCTCGATCTTCCCGTAGTAGTTGCAGGTGGTGAAGCTGCCCTGGAGCCTCCGGGTGCGGACGACGTAGACCTCGTCCAGGCGGATCGGGATCGGCGCGTCGCTCTCGTAGCTGACGGTGTCGTCGGGCGCCCTAGCCAACCCGTCGAAGCTCTCGCCCTCCAGGGTGGCGAGTCCTGCGTCGGAGCTCACGCCCAGTGTGGCGGGCGGAAGCCAGCGGAAGCCGCCATCCACCTCGTCCGCCACCAGATCCCACTGCGTTCCGGTCGTAACGGCCTCGAGCGCACGGCCACGGCGGTTGTAGAAGTCGAAGGCTGACGCCAGGTTGGGTTCTGGCCGCGACAGGGCAAAGAGGTGCACCGTGTCCACGTTGGCCGACCAGGGAACCTGATACGGATCGCCTCCGCACGCCGAGACCAGGACGAGCGAGAGGGCCAGGGAGACGCATCGTGCACGCATGTACCAACCTACCGCAGCGGCCGCGATGGGGTCAATGTGAAGTCTCCTAGCGGCGCTTCCGGCGACCCCTTTCAGGCCCGTCCCAGCCTCTGGGCGGTCGTCCTGGCCGGGGGGGCAGGTCAGAGATTCTGGCCGCTCAGCACACGGGCGCGCCCCAAGCAGTTGCTGCCGCTCGCCACCTCGCGCCCCCTCATCGTGGACACGCTGGCGCGTCTGGACGGCCTGGTTCCCCACGAGCGCACGCTGGCACTCTGCGGCGACGAACTGGTGGGGCCGATACGGGAAGTCACCGGCCTTCCAGCAGCGTCCATTCTGACCGAGAGTCGCCCAAGGGGAACCGGGCCGGTGCTGGCTCGAGCCGCCTGGGAGATCGCTCGGCGTGACCCCGGAGCGGCCATGGTCTCGCTGCACGCCGACCACTTTGTCGAGTCTGCCGAGCAGCTCCGCGAGACGATCTCGGCTGCGGTCGAAGTCGCGGTGCGCGAGCGTCTGCTCATGACGATCGCGGTGCCTCCCGACCGGCCCGAGACGGGCTACGGGTACCTGCGACCGGGGGTGCGACTAGGGGCCCCCGGGGGGCGCACGGCATACCGGGTCGCCGCCTTTGTCGAAAAGCCCGACGCCGATACCGCCGCGAAGTATGTCAGGCAAGGATTCCTCTGGAACTCGGGGATCTTCGTCTGGTCGGCCGGACACTTCCTGGAGGAGGTGACGGCGTGCGCTCCGGAGATCGCCGCTGCCTGCGGGCAGCTCGAGGCCGGCGACCCGGACGCCTTCTTTCGCGACGCCCCCAGGATCAGCGTCGACAAGGCGGTGCTCGAGCGGAGCGACCGCGTGGGGTGCGTCGAGGCCGACTTCCGCTGGGACGACCTGGGGAGCTGGGAGTCGTATGCCCGCAACCGCCAGCCCGACGAAGACGGCAACGTCCGTCAGGGCGAAGTGCACGCGGTCGAGGCCAGGGGCAATGTGGCGGCCGCGACATCGGGGCGCATCGTGCTTCTCGGCGCGGAGAACCTCGTCGTGGTGCAGACCGATACGGCCACCCTGGTGATGCCCCGGGAGCTGTCGCACGACCTCAAGCGTCTGCTCGGCGAGCTGCCCCCGGGGCTGCTCTGACTTGTTCGCGGAACAGGTAGCGTGAAGATCCAGCGCCTCTTCCTCTACGACGACGAGACCGCGCGGGGCTGGCTGCCCTTCTCGGTGACGCGTCCCGTGGGCGAGATGCTCTACGGAACGCGAACGCTCCGGGCTCGCGCGGAGCGCCTCTGGGGGGTGCGGTGCGAAGGGCACCTGGCCGGGGAGCGGCTCGTCGGGTTCGCGGAGGCGGGGGCGCCACGCTGCATCCCAGGCGACGAGGTTGGGGCCGAGGGCGGAAAGCTGATCCTCTGCAGCCGCTTCGCCGTGCAAGGCAGCGGTGATCCTGCCGACCTGAAGGAGGCTACGGTTCTCTTCGCGGACGTTGGAAGCGCGGGCATGCGGACGGGCGCCGATGGGCCGACGGGGGACGGCGAGCCGGTCGGTGCCTGGATCCCCGACGGCTCCACCCCTAAGCGCGGTCTCCTGGAGGGCGACTGGTCGAGCTGGGAGGAGTGGCGCACGTGGCCGTCGGTGGCCGTTGCCGGAGAGCTGATCCAGTCTCCGTGGATGCTGATGCGGGGCAATCCGGACCGGGTCGCGGCCGACGCTGGGTCCTTCGCCCCATCGGACACTCCCGCCGGGGTCGTCAGGGTCGGAGATGCTCCCCTCTGCCTGGGCGATGGCGCAGTCGTGGAGCCCGGGAGCGTGATCGACACCACGGAGGGGCCGCTCGTTCTGGGCGCAGGGGCTCACATCATGGCCCCCTGCCGGGTCAGCGGCCCCACATACATCGGTGCCCGCTCGGTCTTCCTCGGGGGTACGCTGACGGCCTCGAGCATCGGCCCGCGCTGCAGGGTGCGCGGCGAGATCGAGTCCTCCATCGTGCTCGGCTACTCGAACAAGGCGCACGACGGCTTCCTGGGACACGCCGTCCTCGGGCGCTGGGTGAACCTCGGTGCCCTCACCACCAACTCCGACCTCAAGAACAGCTACGGACAGGTGCGCGCGCAGGCGGGCGGCAGGAGGGTCGAAACCGGGCTGACCAAGGCTGGCTGCCTGATCGGCGACCATGTCCGGACCGGAATCGGCACGCTGCTCGACACGGGCGCGGTCGTGGGCGCCGGGTCGAATGTCTTTGGCGGCACGCTGGCCCCCAAGGAGGTTCCTCCCCTCTCCTGGTGCGGTCCCGAGGGCGCGGTCGACTACGACATCGATCGCTTCCTCGAGACGGCGGTCCGGGTGATGGCGCGGAGGGGGCGCGAGCCGGGGGAGGGGATGCGGAGGCTCTATCGGCGGATTTACCGGGAGACGGGATCGCAGCGCGGCGGTGAAGCGCACAACTAACCGGATTTCGCCGCCAACCGGCGTGGGGGGCTGACCGGTGCGCTTCACGGTCCTCGGGAGCGGCAGCCGCGGCAATGCGACGCTGGTGATGGCCGGATCGACTCATCTGCTTATCGACGCAGGATTTAGTGGACGTGAATTGACACGACGAATGAAGTCGATGGGAGTGACTCCCGAGGAGATCGACCTCGTGGTTCTGACCCACGAGCACACCGACCATGTTCGCGGCGCGGGGGTCTTCGCCAGGGCGCACGGTACCCCGCTGGCCCTTACCGAGGGAACGCTGGCGGCGTGCGGCAAGCTCTTCAGGGGCCAGGAGACGCTCAGGACATACCGGCCCGGCCGTCCCTTCGAGGTGGGCGACCTGAGGATCGAGCCATTCGCCACCGTGCACGACGCCGCCGATCCGGTTGCGATGGCGGTTGTGGAGGGGGCTTCGGGTCTGCGTCTGGGCGTAGCCACGGACCTCGGGAGACCGACGGCGCTGGCCAGACACGTGCTTGCCGAGTGCGACGCGCTCATAGTCGAGTCGAATCACGACGAGTCGCTAGTCTGGTCGGCCCCCTACCCGCCGCAGGTGAAGGCGCGCATCGCCTCGAGCCACGGCCATCTCTCCAACCGGGCGGCGGCGAAGCTCGTCTGCGAGCTACTCGGCCCCAGGCTCGCCGTGGTCGTGCTCGCCCACCTCTCGGTGGAGTCGAACAGACCCGACCTCGCAGAGAGGACGATGCGGAGCGCCCTGGCCGGGAGGGGCTACCTGGGGGATGTCCTGGTGGCCAGCCCGACCGACCCAACGGATATGATCGACCTGGCGAAGCTCCGCATGGCTAGTCGCGGCGAACAGCTGCCGCTCCTCGAGAGATGAATGAAGGCCCACTTGTCGCGGTAGCTTCCTTCTCTGTGTAAACTAGGATTTACAATGTGTAATCCATGGTTTACAATTCTCGTGCCTAGGCTTGCCCGGGGGGGCGGCAAGTCGAGGAGCTGTCGGCCAGCCATTGGGACCCGCCGGGCTCCAGTCTCCCGGCGGGTCCCGATGGGGCGGCGCGTTCTACCGTAGAGTACCACCGCTTCCGATGCGGATATCATCACCAGGACACTTCGGACATTTGTCTCCCGGATGGCAGTAAGTCGGGAAACACTCGCTGGTTTTTCTCCTCCGGGCTGTTCACTCACTGGGTCCGGCCTCCCGGAGACCAGGCCGGACTCGCTCAGTAACTGGCTACCGTCCGTACTTCACCAGCCGGGATCGGCCGATCTCGTCCGCCACAGCCACGAAGAACGCCGACCCGTCGGCAGTCGTCGTGTCCAGGAAGGCGCCGTTGGGCAGGAACGCCGACCGCAGGTGGTCGCCGGTCATATGGTCGTACGCCCGCCACTCGACATGCTCCGCCCCTGGCGGGGCGGCCATGCGCAGCCAGAGCGAGCCGGTGGCATCTTGGAACGCGTCGGTGTAGCGCGGGTGGTAGTCGGGAAACTCGAGATTTCGAAGCCAGCGCCTGTCCGATTCTTGCAGAGCGGCGAGGGCGGCTGCGGGAGCCCCAGCCCCCCGACTTGCTCTCTCCGCCTCAAGGCCGAGGCGGAGAGAGTCCGAAAAGTGATCCCGATACGCCCTTGTCAGCGCAAGGGGCGGGGGGAGGTCCAGCTCGACCCGCCGAATCTCTCGCCCCCGCTCGTCGAGCACCAACAGCGCGCTGTCCTCACCGTGGCCCAGGACCACGCTTCCGTCGTCCTGGAAGAACGCATACGCCCGGCCGTTATAGGGAGCCCGGAAACGTGTTAGCCCGGCATCGTGACGAACGGTCAACACGCTCTCGTCTCGCATGGCGAACAGGGAGTCGGCCCGACCGGTGCCGACGAACCGCCACAACACGGCCTGGTGGTCCCGTGGAGCTGGCTGAAGGCCGGGGTTTGTCATCGTTATCGCCAGGACCGTGTCACCCCGCAAGCTCATGGCTCTCCCAAACCCATGGGCGCCCATAGCTAGGGGGATTATCCTCACGCTTAGGAACTCCCCGTCCCGCCCGAAGAAGCTGATTCGCTGCTGCGAGCGGTCCCAGACACCGACAGAATCGCCGTCCATCTCGATCAGGAGACTGGGGCGATAGTACTCGCCCGGCCCGGCGCCTAGGCCGCCAACGCGGGGCAGCTCCTCGCCCATGGCGGACCACCGGAAGACAGCCCGCTCTCCGGTGTCGATGACCCAGACCTCGCCCCACGATGTCGCCAGCAGGTAGGAGGCCCAAATCAAAGGCAGGGCGTTGAAGCTCTCCCGCTCCCACTGGAGCTCGAGCGTGTCGGCGGGCTGCGCACGGGAGGGATGCGGCACAAAGACCGCCACTACGGAAACGAGGGCCGCCACCCGGCGGAGTACGGAAGCGCAGGCCGCGCCGGGGGTCGTCAGCTTCGCCGTAGGTCCGCTCTTTCGTCGCACGGCCAGCGACAGGGCAAGCGGTAGGGTTCGGCTAGGTCGCATCGCCAGCGCTCCTCTCACGGAAGGATGTCCGTTCCCGGCCCGACCAGACAAGGCCGGGCCGTTGCCGTCAGAGTAAGCCAACGGGAGAAGGGAGGGCTCACTAAACTGAATCGACAAGCGTCTCACAATCGTTGGCAGGTTCCGGGACCCGAAGCCGATCTCGCAGGGGACCTCGCTACTACTCCCGCCGAAGGTTCAGTGGCCGAACGACGCAGTGGAGATTGCCCAGGACATCCGGATAAAGCGAGTAAACGAAAACGTCGCTACCGGCCGTCCCAACGAGTCGGACGTGCTCTTCGAATTCGCGGCGTGCGACGACTTCTCCCGCTACCGGATCGAGCACCTCAAAAGTGGTGTGCAGGAGCTGATTGAAATCCAAGTAAGGATCCGGAAGTGCTTCGACGCCGACCGGTTGATCGATAACGGGGGAAAACGACGGCGAGGCCCTACGGACTGTGACCCAGAGCAGGCCGTTCGCATCTTGATGGATGCCCGAAACCGTCGGATCCGCTGGCGCACGGAGGGGAGCCCCCGGTGTCTCGTACAGGTATGGCTTAAACCACTCGGAGATCCGCTCGATGCGGATCTTCTCCTCTCCATCGAGCCCGTAGCGAGATACTCGGTAACGGTTAAGGGGGGCACTCCAGACATCAGCGTGATCGTTCGATCTTCCGAGCCGACGCTGCAGATCCGAGCGGTCCCAAGCCATTTGCAATCGCTCGTCGTTCGTCTCGGCGACTGCGATGCTTGCCGCAATTGTCCCGTCTGTTCGCAGAAGCTGGATCGTAGTCATTCCGGCCTCCGTGCGAACCGGGGCTGCAACCGCTATCATACCTTTCTTCAATACCACCGCATCGCTGACATAGACAGGCATGGGGACTTGATCCAGTCTTCTCTCAGCACCGGGAGCGAGCGTGTGAAGATGGTGCATACCGATCGCGTGTAGAACATCATCTTCACCTACCTCTATCAGCAGCAGAAAGCCATCTTTGAATTCGCCGGGGCCCTCTCCGATCATGCCATACGATGACCTGAATGTCCCGTCCGGTCCGAATACGGCGAGCAATGCATCCCCTTCGACGGGAGCCGCGATGTAATTCCCCTCGCCGTCCCGTGCCAGGTTGGGAAACGGAAAGCTCTTGAACCAAACGTGATCCATGGGAGGATTGAGAGTTATGTGCGGGCCTGCCTCAACCACGCAAGTGGGACACGTGATGTTATCACTGATCTCCAAGACTTCCTGGGCGTCCCCCGACATCGGCACAAAGGAGACGAGGACCAAGGATGCCACGCCTGGCACGGCCCGAATCCACCCATTGGTCGTGGTGGTAGCCGTCCGCGGTCTGATCGGTGACAATGAAGTCATTCCAAACCTCGCAACCCCGCCTTGCGATCGGGTGCATCGTCAGGCCGGAGCGTCAGCTTCTTCATGATTCGTTCCTTCTCCGCAAGCGGATCGTCTCGCAATCGTCGAACCGCTCGACACCGCCGCCTCTACCCATACTAACCTAACGGCATTCCGGTCGCTTCTCAGCGCAACAGTCTCCAAGACCCAGGACCCGGCCACTAGCGCGACCCGGAGCCATGGCAGCTCATGAGCTTAACGCTCGAACTCCGCCCTCGGCTATCTTGCGTCCGTGGCCTCGAAGGTCGCTAGTACTGGGTCAAGCACCACCCCTCCGAGCCACGGAAGGCGGGGGACTGGCGCGTCAGGACCGCCGGGCGGAGCGAACGAGCTCGACTATCAGTTGCACCTGCTCCGACGGGCTCGTGGCCGTGGTGTCGATCAGGACCGCATCGGAGGCTCGGCGCAGCGGCGCAGCGGCGCGCGACGTGTCCCTCCGATCCCTGAGGAGAAGCTTCGCGGCCTCGGCCTCGACCTCGGCCTCGCTGGGCCGCCGGGCATCCCTCTGCAAGAGGCGCCTCGTCGCCCGCACCCTGGGGTCGGCCTGGAGAAACACCTTCACCGCCGCGTCGGGAAAGACCACCGTGCCGATGTCGCGCCCCTCGGCGACGAGGCCCGGGCCCGTGGCGGAGGTGCGCTGCATCGGCAGCAGGTAGTCGCGTACCACTGGGCTGGCCGCCACCTGCGACACGATTGCATTGACCCGCTCGTCGCGACGCTCGCTCTCTGCGATCCGGCAGCCCCGGCTCCAGACCTCCATCTGGCCGTCCTCCCAAAGGAGCTGGATGGCGAGTCCTTTCACCCATTCGGCCGTCATCTCGCCGAGGGTGCTCTCGCCCATCCCATCCGCGACGAGCTGCGCGGCCACGGCGCGGTAGAGGGCCCCGGAATCCAGGTGGCGGTACCCGAGAAATTCGGCCACCTCACGCGACGTCGTGGACTTCCCGGAGGCGGCGGCACCGTCGATTGCGACGACCAGGCAGTCGGGATCGGGGCGCGCCTCCAGAGTGTGCCCGGCAGCCGCGTCCAACTCGGGTCCGGCCTCCGGAGCGGTCGCCCGCGCGGGGCTGTCGCCGCCGTCCCCGCTCCGCATCCTCGCCAGCGTTCGCCAGAAGCCCGGGTAGCTGACCTCGGCCACCTCCCCGTCGAGCACCTCCACGCTGCACCCGGGGTCGGCGTTCAGCGCTCCGAAGGCCATCGCGATGCGGTGATCGCCGAAGGAGCGCACCCCGCCCCGCAGACGACGGCCGGTCCCCTCGACCACGAGTCCGTCGGGCGTCTCCTCGGCGGCTACGCCAACCCCCTGGAGGTTCCGGGCGAGGGCCTCTAGGCGGTCGCTCTCCTTGACTCGGAGCTCGCCCGCCCCGGTGATCGTGGTAACGCCCTCGGCGCGAGCCGCCAGGACGGCGACGAGCGGTAGCTCGTCGATTAGCGCCGGGACCTCGTCGCGCCCAACCTCCACGGGCCGCAGCCGCTCGGAGGGTGCCCACACACGCACTTCTCCGACCGCCTCTCCAGCCCGCCGTTCGCGCTCCGCGACCTCGACCTTGGCACCCATCCGGGAAAGTACGCCGAGGAAGCCGGTGCGCGTAGGGTTCACACCCACACCTCTCACCTCGATGACGTCGCCCGGACGCCCAAGCACCCACGCAGCGATCAGGAAGGCCGACGACGAAAAATCGCCTGGGATCTCGAGCTCGATCGGCTCCAGACCCGACGGCGGCCGAGGCACGCGGACTCGCCACCCGCCATCCGCCTCCCCCTCCGCCACGGCCGCGCCCATCGCTCCTAGCAATCTCTCGGTGTGGTCGCGCGACCGGACAGGCTCGCGCACCTCGATCGGCACACCCGCCCCAACCCCAGCGAGCAGCAGTGCGCTCTTGACCTGAGCGCTCGCCACCGAGCTCTCGTGGGCGAGCGGCGCGAGCGTCCCCCCCGTCACCCTCATGGGTAGCCTCCCAGCCTTGTCCAGGTACTCGACCCCGGCGCCCATCCGGCCAAGCGGCCTCGCTATCCGGGCCATCGGCCGACGCGAGAGCGACCTATCTCCAACCAGCACCGCCGAAATCGGCTGGGCGGCGATCGCACCCGCCAGGAGCCGGGCCCCGGTTCCGCTGTTGCCCAGGTCGAGAACCCCATCGGGAGAGCTCCAGCTCGCGAGGCCGCGCCCGCAGATCCGAAGGTCGCCCGGGCCCGTCCCTCCCGGACGCGAGCTTTCTACACCGAGGGCGGCGAGGGCGGCCGCCGTGGAGCGTGTGTCCAACCCACCGAGCGCCCCCCGCAGGACGCTCTCGCCAGACGCCATCGCCGACAGGATCAGCGCCCGCTGGGCGATCGACTTGTCCGCCGGGACGGCTACTCGCCAAGGCACCGCCGCTACGGTCCAGTCAACCAGGACTGCCTGGCAGTCCGTGGACAATCTCGCGCCACGGATACGGGCATTGCAAACCAAGGCTCGTCTCCGGGCAACGGGCTATCCGTCCCGATACCCGATCTCGATCTCGAGGCCGTCGCGGGCCACCCTGCAAGCGGGGAAGACCTTCCGGCCTCCAGCCTCCAGCCGCGTCGGATTCTCCGCGTAGCGGGCCGAGATGTGCGTCAGGACGAGCTCTTGAACCCCAGCCCGGAGAGCTACCAGTGCGGCCTCGGCCGAGGTGGAGTGGCGCGTTTCCCTGGCACGAGCGACCTCGTCGGCACCGAAGGTCGCCTCGTGGATCAGCAGCTCGGCGCCGCGCGCGATCTCGACGGTATCGGGGGTGGGGCGCGTGTCGCCGCTGTACACCACCTTGCGCCCACGTCGCGGGGGCCCGACCACATCTGCAGGCGCAACCTCCCGGCCATCGACGACGACGGCCTCGCCTCGGTGCAGCTTGCCGAAGAGCGGTCCCTCCGGCACCCCCAGCCTCCGCGCGGCCTCCGGGTCGAAGCGCCCGAGACGGACCTCCTCGACCAGGGCGTAGCCGAGCGCGGGCACGCCGTGGTCCGCGCGGTAGGCGTGCACCGCCCAGCCTTCGAACTCCACCCTGGCACCGGACTCGAGTCCCCGCACCTCGACCGGAAAGGGCGAGCGCCGCGCTCCGAGCCGGACCGCTTCCCTAAGTCGCCCCTCCGTCCCCGCGGGCCCGTAGACCGTCATGTTCTCCTCCCTGCCCTGCAGCCCCATGGTCCGCAGCAGTCCCGGCAGGCCGAGGATGTGGTCCGCGTGGGCGTGCGTGATGAAGATGTGGTTGAAGGAGAAGCCGGTGCCGTAGCGCATCATCTGTCGCTGCGTGCCCTCGCCGCAATCCCATAGGAAGGACTCGCCCTCTCGCTGCACGGCGATTCCGGCAACGTTGCGCCGCACGGTCGGGCGGGCGGCGGCGGTGCCGAGGAAGCGAATTCGGATCATCGGGGGGCACTTCGGTGCAATGGCGACGGACTGCGGGGGGAGCGGGGGGTAGGTCGAATTCTATCGTGGACGCCCCATTTTGCAACGCGCCTCGCTCGTGCGCAGTCCGTGGACAGCCTCGCGCGAGCACCGAGAGCGGCGAAGCGCTCCGCTGGCAAGGCGCGACGAAGGGCTGGTAGCAGCGCTACCGGCCCGAGGCCAGCGGGGATGCAGCGCTGCTCGAATGCCGTGGGAGGTTTGTCCACGGGCTGCTCTAGTCCGTGGATGGTCTCCCGCCGTTGACCTTGCCGACCCTTCGGCGGCAATGCTACGATCCCATCACGATGCTTATCGATCGACTGAACCCCGCCCCCGGTGGCGCGATCGGCAGGCGGGGCTTCGTAGGTTCTGCCGTCGGGATGCTCGGCGCGGCCCATGTGGCAGCCCTGTCGGCGAGCGCGACGGAGATCGCCGAGGACCTTGCCGCCCACCCCGGGTCCCCCGCCGAAACAGCCGCCGACGAGACCTTCTGGGCCGCAGTGGCCAGGGCCTTCACCGTCGACCGGTCGCTGGTCAACCTGAACAACGGTGCCGTCAGCCCCTCGCCGGCCTTCGTGCAGGAGGCGATGAAGCGCCACCTGGACTACTCGCACACCGCACCATCGTACACGATGAGACGGGTGCTGGAGCCGCAGCGCGAGGGGGTGCGCGCCCGCCTGGCCCGCGAGTGGGGAGTGCATCCGGAGGAGGTGGCGCTGACCCGCAACGCCTCCGAGGGCCTGCAGATCTGTCAGCTCGGACACGACCTGAAGCCCGGCGACGAGGTCGTCACCACCACGCAGGACTACGGCCGCATGATCACCACCTTCCGCCAGCGGGAGCGTCGCGAGGGCATCGTTATGCGCCTGGTCCGGGTGCCCGTCCCAGCCGAGGACCCCGAGGTGGTGGTGGAGCGCTTCGAGGAGGCGATCGGTCCGCGCACGCGGCTGGTGCTGCTCTGCCATATGATCAACCTCACGGGCCAGATCCTACCCGTCAGGGAGGTCGTTGCGATGGCGAGGAAGCGCGGCGTGGATGTCATCGTCGACGGCGCCCACGCTCTCGCCCACTTTCCCTTTCGGCTCGACGAGCTCGAGTGCGACAACTACTCCACCTCGCTTCACAAGTGGCTCTTCGCTCCGCACGGGACCGGGATGCTCTACGTGCGCCGCGAGAAGATTCCCGAGATCTGGCCGCTCATGGCCGCAGTCAGCGAGATGGACGGAGACATCCGCAAGTACGAGGAGATCGGCACGCACCCCGCCGCCAACTACCTGGCGATCGGCGAGGCGCTGACCTTCCACCAGGGGCTGGGTGCCGCGCGCAAGGCCGCGCGCCTCGTGTACCTGCGGGACTACTGGGCAAACCGGCTCTTGGAGAGCGACCGGGTCTCGCTCAACACCAGCCAGCGGCCGGGCTTCGCATGCGGAATCGGGAATGTCCGAATCGACGGCCTGGATCCGATTGCGCTCGCCACCTGGCTCTTCGACGCCCACCGGATCATCTCGACCCCGATCGGACACGAGGAGTGCCCGGGGCTGCGCGTCTGCCCCAGCGTCTACACGACGCTCGAGGAGTTGGACCGCTTCTGCGAGGCCGTCGAGTGGGCAATGGCGCACGGACTGCCGAAGGCGTGACCGGGGCGGGCGCCTCCGCCCGGGCACCGGTGCTGGCGCTTGGGGGGGTGCTCCTTGCCGCGTTCGCCCTTGCCGGATGGAGTACGCCGCCCCATACGGAGCTCCGCTCGTCGGAACCTGCGCCTGACGCCCGTCTCGCCGAGTCGCCTGGCTCCATCCTTCTCGTCTTCACGACCGAGGTGCAGCTTGCGCTCAGCTCGGTCGAGGTGAGGAGCGAAGGCGGACCGATGCCTTCGGTGGCAGTCGGCGAGCTTGTGCATCCGCAGGACAGCCTCCACGCCCTGAGGCTGCCGATTATCGAAGCGCTCGGGCAAGGGCGCCACACCGTTGTATGGGCGACGGCGGGGCCGGATGGACACCGCGTCTCGGGAAGACTCGGCTTCTGGGTGCAACCGACGACGGCGCCTTCTGCGACCGCCGTCCACTCGGAAACACATGTTCCGCAGGGCGGCGAGTGGGATGAGCTACTCGGCCGATGCGTTCGCTTCCTCCTCTATGCGGGGATCGTCGGGGTGCTGGGCGCGGTGGCGTTTCGCATCGCCGTGATGCCGAGCGCCACCGCAGACGACAAGGAAGCGCAGCGCCTCCAGGCGGCTGTCCGGCAGATCGCCGTGGCGGGTTGCGCACTCGTGGCCACCGCCCTGCCCGCCCGCCTCTATGCCGAGGCGGCGGCCTTCCCCCCTGGGCAGAGGTGGGACGCGGTCGAGACGCTGCTCTACCGGATGCCATCGGGGATCGGGTGGTGGATCCAATGCACCTCGGCGCTTCTGATCGCCACTGGCCTCCTCCTTGCCCGCAGGGAGGGCTCGGGGGCGCTCGGCTGGAGGATGGTCTCGGTGGCGGCGCTGCTCCTACCCCTCGCTCCCCTGCTCGCAGGCCACGGCATTTCGGACAGGCCGCTCCCGCTCTCGATAGCGGCCACCTACCTGCACATCGGCGCGGCGGCGACATGGGTCGGTGGCCTCGCCTGTCTGGCGCTGGTCGCGAGGTCGGCGGCGAAGCGATGGCCGGACGCGGAGCTCTTCATTCCCCTGCTCGGGGCCTTCTCCCGGATGGCCCGCGTGGCCGTGGCAACGCTGATCGCCACCGGTGCACTGAAGGGCTGGCTGCACCTCCCGTCGCCCGGCCAGCTCCTGGACACCGAGTGGGGCGCGGCGCTGCTGGCGAAGATCGGCTGGGTGGCAGCCGCGATGCTTGTCGGCCTCTACAACTGGAGGGTCGTGCAGCCGTCGCTTGCGGCCGCACCCTCGCTTGGGAGACTCAGGGCGTCGGTCCTCTGCGAGGTCATCCTAGCCACGGTCGCGATCTGGGCGACGGCGCAGCTGGCGACGCGGCCGCTCTAGCTCACTCGGTCCTACCGGGACGCACTCTCATGTCGAACAGGCCACATTGTAAACTGTAGTTGTCATTTTGCCATCTCGGATTTTCACCGAAGCCCTTTCCATCTTGGACGAACCAAGGCGAGCCATGGCGGGAAGAAGGTTCACGCTCGGATGCGTCCACGGACTGCTCGCGCTGGCGTTGGCCGTGCTGGCTAGCGCGGGACGGGGCGCGGGCCAGGAGGCAGGCGGGCCGGCGTCGGACACGAGCGCGGTGGATCCCAGAGTGGCGGCCGAGGGCGCGGTCGAGGTCCCGGAGGCCGGCCCCTCCAATCCCTTCGCCGGCTTCGAGACCCACTTCCTCTCCAACGGCGTGAAGGTCTGGTTCAAGCGGCTGCCCGGCGCCCCCAACGTCTCGGTGAGCGCGGGCGTGCCGGTGGGCTCCGACGCGGATCCGCCCGGCAAGGAGCAGCTCGCCCACTTCACCGAGCACATGCTCTTCTCCGACCACGACGGCCGCACCGAGCAGGAAATCAAGGACGCCGTGGAGAAGGTCGGCGGGCGGCGCAACGGCTTCACCTACCTCGACCGCACGTGGTACTACGTGACCATCGGCCGCGAGCACGGGCTGTTCGCCATCGAGTGGCTGGCCGGCATCCTCTCGCCGCACGAGATGGACCCGGCCGTGGTCGACCGCGGGCGGCAGCCGGTCGAGAACGAGATCCGCGCCCGGCCGCGCGAGTTCTTCGACCACCTCGTGGCCGCGCTCAACCCGGGGTGGCTCGCGCCCCCCGATTTCTGGGAGCGCGAGTTTGGCATCGAGCGTTTGCGCGCTCCCTTCCCGGACATGTGGCGGAGCCTGCGGGACATCACCCCGGAGGATCTTCGCGGCTTCTACGACCGGTACTATTCGCCCGCCGTCATGACCGTCACGATCGTCGGCGACCTCGACCGGGACGAGGCCCTCGACCGCGCCCGGAGCGCCTTCGGGTCGTTCCCCGCGCGACCCGTGGAGCGCTGGACGATCAATGCCGAGGATCCGGGGCGCGGACGGTCCACCCACCAGTGGGGGTTCCAGTCGGCGGCCAGCTACCAGTCGCGCCACAAGCTCTTCCACCCGAACGCCGGCGAGCTGCTGACTGCGATCTTCGTCCGCGACCTGCTCAACCGCCGGCTCAACCAGCGCCTGCGCTACGGCGAGCGCAAGGCCGTCTACGGCGCGAGCGCCAGCTTGGTGATGCGCGGGCCAGCGGCGTTCCTGCAGATCAGCAGCCGCATAGACGAGGAAGACTACGACTTCGCCAGAGCGATCATCGCCGAGGAGATCGAGTTCCTGCGCTCGGGCACTCTCGGCGCCGCCGAGTTCGAGGCCGACCGCGCCGCTGTGGTCGAACGGCTGCGCGGTGCCAACCAGACTGCGGAATCCCTCAGTGCCTGGACCCGGCAGATCTTCTACGATCCGTCCATCTTCACCGACTTCCCCGATGTACTTTCCTTCTACGGAGAGCTGACCCAGAGCCAGGTCGCGTCCTTCGCGTCGCGCGCCTTCGACGAGTCGCGCCAGGTGTTGTCCGTGTCGCGAACGCAGCCGGTAAGCCAGGGGACGGCGGTGCTCGCGGTGGCGGCGCTCATCTGGATCACCCTGAAGGTGATTTCGTGGGCGCTCACCAAGCCCGTCCGGATGAAGGACATCCGCTACGTCGCCCACTTCCGGCTCCCGGTCGTGCTGCGAACGTTGTACGCGCTCGGGCTGATCGCGGTCGCGCTCGCTCTGGGTCGGGTCGCGGTGGCCGGGATCGGCTGGGGGGTTGACCGCTGGCTTCGGCCCGTGGACAACTATGTCGTCCAGCATGCCGTCATTGGGGGGATGCTGGCGGCCGGCCTCGTGGCCGCTGCCCTGCTCCTGACCTCGTCCCCGCGCAAGCTGCTCGTCTTCGAGGACCACATACGCGTCAAGTCGCGGGCCTGGCGTTCGCATGTCCTCAGGGCTGGCGACATCGAGGACATCGCGCTGGAGCACGGTTTCGGCGCCTGGTTCGACCGGGGGGTCCTGCGGAGCCCTCCGCTCGCATTCGGGCTCCTCGGCCCCGGCATCCGCCTGCGCCCCCTCAGGGGACGAAGCTACTTCTTCCGCAGCCGCGACACTGAAGAGCTGGCCGAGGTGCTGGGTTCGTGGTGGGGAAGGCCGGTCTCGCGGCGGCCATGGAGGAAGCGCATCGGCCTCACGGATGAGGAGATACACGAACTGCTCGGCGATGACGGGTGAGACGGCGAGCCCGCCTCCACTCTCGAGCCGGCATCGCTCGATCTTCGCCTATTCGTCGTTCAGGCCCCGGCCGCCAACACCCGCTTGAAGTCGGTGCCGGTCGGCACCTGGAAGGCCCGCAGCCCGAACTCTGGGAGCACAGCGATGAGGTGGTCGAAGATGTCCGCCTGGAGCGCCTCGTACTTCGCCCACTCGGTGTTCGTCGAGAAGCAGTAGACCTCGATCGGCACACCCTCGGGGCGGGGGTCGAGCTGGCGGACCAGCGTTGTCATCTCCTTGTGGGTGCGGGGGTTCGCCTGCAGGTACCTGAGGACGTAGATCCGGAAGGTGCCCAGATTGGTGAGACGGCGGATCTCCGGTTCGACCCCCTCCTCGCCCGATGCCTTGGCGCTGTTGAAGCGCGTGATCGATCCGACGGCCTCGCGCATGTAGTCGACCAGAAGCTCGCGCCGCGAGAGCTCGGCCATCTCCCTCTCGTTCAGGAAGCGCACCGAGTTCATGTCGATCGAGAGCGATCGCTTGATCCGCCTCCCCCCCGATTCGGACATCCCCCGCCAGTTGCGGAAGGACTCGTTGATGAAGCTGGAGGTGGGGATCGTCGAGATCGTCTTGTCCCAGTTCTGCACCTTGACGGTGTGCAGGGCGACCTCGATGATCTCGCCGTCGCAGTCGGCCTGGGGGACGCTCACCCAGTCGCCGATGCGGATCATGTCGTTCGAGCTGATCTGCACGCTCGCGACCAGCGAGAGGATCGTGTCGCGGAAGACGAGCATCAGCACCGCCGCCAGCGCCCCCAACCCGGTGAGGAAGGTGACTGGAGACTGCCCGATCGCGATCGCCACGATCACGACGACCGCCACGATCCACGCCGCGAGAGCTACGAGCTGCAGGTAGCCCTTGATCGGCCTCGTCTTGGCCTCGGCCCACCTGTCGTTGTAGATGTCGTCGGCAGCGTCCAGCAGCGCCTGAAATGCCCTCGCGACCGCGAAGACCGCCAGCGCCCCGGCCACGCGGCGCAGCGCCACCCCCACCACTCCGATCTCGTCGGGGAAGTGCCCGGACACGCTCAGGTAGCCAAGCATCGACTCGGCGCCCAGGTAGACGGCCACCGCGGGAACGACAAGCGCCGTGCGCCGGAAGAAATGGTGCTCGCTGAGATGATCCTCCCAGCCGACCTCCGCTTCCCTCTCGGTGCCACGCCGCGTCATCCTCCTCACCTGGCGCCTAATCAGCCTGGAACCCACGATCCACACCACGGACGCAACGACCAGGAAGCTGGCCACGATCAGTGGCCAGTCAGCCGAGTTCTGGGGATTCACCTCTCGCTAGCCTCGCTTGCTGTAGCATCCACGATGGAGTGGACGCCCCCTCCCGGCGGCATCGCGATGTGTGCCAGTGATGGCACTGAAGCGAATCGCTGACCTTGATTGAGAGGTCTGCCCTCCGAGGAAGGAGGCACCCACATGGAATGAGGGTGCCTCCTTGCCGGCGGAGCGCTTCGCCCCTCACCCACACTCAGAGAACCCGCACAGGTGGCAGCGCTTGCACCCCTCCTCGTAGGCCAGCTGCCCCGCCCCGCAGTCCGGGCACGCGCCCAGCGTCTGCGCCGTGTGGTCCACCATGTACTCGCCCTGCACCGACTCCATCGTCCGCGCCACTACGGCGACCGGTACCTCGATCGGCAGCTCCTCCTGGACGCCCTCCTTCTCGGCGAGGTAGCGCTCGATCGCCTGCGCGATTGCATCCGGGGCCGAGAGGACCTTCTGGTGGCCCACCCCGACGGCGCGGTCGCAGGAGATGCCGCGGAGCTGGTCGCGTACGGCCGTAATCGGGATCCCCGAGCGGAGCGAGAGCGAGATCAGCCGCCCTACCGCCTCCGAGTCGGCCATCGCGGCGCCTCCGGCCTTCCCGACCGTGCAGAAGACCTCGAAGGGCTTCCCCGCATCGTCCTCGTTGATCGTCACATAGATGTCGCCCAGCGGCGAGTTCATCTTGACGGTCCTGCCAGCGAGCACCGAGGGGCGCCGGCGCTTGTGGCGCGATGCGGCCGCCTCGAGGTCGTGCTCCTCCAGGCGGGCCCGCAGCCTCTCCACATTGCCCTCCAGCTCGTGCCGGGCTGCACGCGCGTCGGCCAGCTCGGCCTTGAGCGCCTCGAGTCGCTCGCTCTCTGCGGCGGCATCGGCCTTCTCCTGTCCGGTCTTCCCGGTCGAGAGCACCTGCATGGGGCGCGAGCCGTCACGGTACACCGTCACCCCCTTGCAATTCTGCGCGTACGCCTGCTCGTAGATCTTGCGCACATCGACGCGGGTCGCCTCGAAGGGGAAGTTGGTCGTCTTCGAGATCGCCGAGTCGACGTGCTCCTGGAAGGCCGCCTGCATCCGCACATGCCACTCGGGCGAGATGTCGTGGGCTGTCCGGAAGACCTCCTGCACCTCCTGGGGCACCTCGTCGAAGTGGATGTGCCCCTCCCCTGCAATCCGCTCCATGAGCTCGTCCGAGTGCCATCCCTCCCGCCGGGCCCGGGCGACGAAGTCCTCGTTGACGTCGGGCATCATGACGCCAGCCTGGTTCCGCATGAAGGCGACCGCGAAGAGCGGCTCGATCCCGCCGCTGCACCCGGCGATGATCGAGATCGTGCCGGTCGGCGCCACGGTCGTGAGGTTGCAGTTTCGGAGTCGCCGAGAGGGGCGGATGCGCTCACCGTCGCGGTCCCGCGCGCACGATCCGTCCGGGCCCCAGATCGACTCCTCCCACGCCGGGAAGACCCCGCGCTCTGCCGCCAGCTCCTCCGAGGCCGCCCGCGTCTCCTCCTCGACGAAGGCCATCAGGGTGCGCGCCATCGCCACTCCCTCGTCGGAGTCGTAGCGCACGCCCAGGCGGACCAGCAGGTCGGCCCACCCCATTATCCCGAGTCCGACCCGGCGGATCCTCTGGGCGAGGTCGGAGATCTCGGCGAGCGGGTACCGGTTGGCGTCGATCACATTGTCGAGAAAGTGCACCGAGAGGCGCACCACCCGGCCGAGCCCCTTCCAGTCGACGCCGTCCTCGGGGCTCTCCCAGGCACCCTCTCGCGCGAAGGCGCCCACATTGACCGAGCCGAGATTGCAGACGTCGTAGGGGAGGAGCGGCTGCTCGCCGCAGGGGTTGGTCGCCTCGTAGCGGCCGATCGCCGGAACGGGGTTGTGCTCGTTGGCGCGGTCGATGAAGAAGACGCCGGGCTCCCCGGTCTTCCAGGCTCCCCTGACGATCAGGTCGAATATCTCGCCGGCATTCTCGTGACCGACAACCTCACCGGTTCGCGGGCTCTTCAGGTCGTACTCCTCGCCGCTCTCGACGGCGCACATGAAGTCGTCGGTGATCGCGACCGAGATGTTGAAGTTCGTGATCTGCGAGGTGTCGTTCTTGCAGTCGATGAACTCCCGGATGTCGGGGTGGTCGACGCGCAGAATCCCCATGTTGGCACCGCGACGCGTGCCCCCCTGCTTGACGACCTCGGTCGAGGCGTCGTAGAGGCGCATGAAGGAGACCGGGCCGGAGGCCACCCCCATCGTGGAGCGCACGGTGTCTCCCTCGGGTCGCAGCCGCGAGAAGGAGAAGCCAGTGCCGCCACCCGACTGGTGCACCAGCGCCATCGCGCGGAGCGTGTCGTAGATGCCGCTGCCACCATTCGAGAGAGCATCCTCGACCGGCAGCACGAAGCACGCCGAGAGCTGGCCCAGAGGGCGTCCGGCGTTCATCAGGGTGGGCGAGTTGGGCTCGAACCGGCCCGTCGCCATCAGGTCGTAGAAGTCGCGCGCCAGCTCCTCCGCCTCGGCCTCCGAGGCACCGTGCCTGCGGTCCTCCTCGGCGACGACGCGCGCGATGCGCCAGAACATCGCCTCGGGCTCCTCGATCGGCACCCCCGACTCGTCCTTCTTAAGGTAGCGCCGCCCCAGGACCACGCGGGCGTTTTGGCTGATGCGGGCCGTTGGCAGTCCGATCGGAGGGGTGTCGGCGGAGGATGGGCGGGCTTGGCTTGGCGAGGGCATTCGGCGGGTCACCTTCCGGGACTAGGGGAGCTACTGGGCAGCGCGAGACCACTGCGGACTGCCATATGTTGTGGGGGTCGTAGTCTAGCGCCACCACTGCTTGTGGTCAACGGTCCGCCACCGGCCCAACACCCGGGTCACCCGGCTGGGGAATCGGCGGCCGGGCCGCCTAGTGGAGACGTGGTGCCTCCGTCCCCTCCTCGGAAGCTGCATCCGCCTCGTCGTCCACGGCTGGCACCACAAAGGGTGCCCGCGTCTGCACGACGATCGGCGATCCGGCGGGGATGAAGCCCGGCACCTCGGCCACCGACCCGGAGCTCCCGGAGACCGAGCCGCGGGCCCGCTCCAGCACCGGGTCCAGCATCAGCATGCGGCTGACGACCTCGCCCTCGATCGGCACCTCGTAGCCGGGGGCGGACAGCGTCTCGAAGTAGACATCGAGCACCGGCCTCTCGCCCGGCCCGCCCGAGGAGGAGGAGGCCGCAACCCGCCCCAGGAGCAGCACGCCGGCCGGCAGGAGGACGGCACCCTCCGGGTCGACGACGTCCCTAACGACGCGGGCCACCACGGGGTCGCCGACGATGTGGGTGGAGGTCGAGACATCGTCGTCGGCGGCGACGGTGACGAGAGTCCCCGACGGTACCCGAACGCGGAGCGGCATCTCCCCCGTGCCATCCACACCCCCGCCGTCGACGGGGAGCGGAGGGCCACTCTCCGGGCCCTCTCCCGCATCCGCCGGAGGCTGACTAGGGTCGTCCTCTCCGTCCTCCGACGATGGCTCCGGCTGCTCGACCGCTCCATCGCCCCCCAGAGCCTCGCCGCCCCCGGACTCCCTCTCCGCACCGCACGCCGGGGCGATGGAGATGCACAGCATTCCGGCCAGAAACCTGCCCTGCGACCCGCCCGTAGCCATCGTGCACCTCCCCCTGGCAGCCTCCATCGCGCCCGGCCTCCGACCCACGCTACTAATATACAGTCCCCAGAACCTCGTCCGTCCCGACCCACCCGCCGTGCAGCTCGAAGGCACACCTCCAACGCGTAGCCGTGAACCAGCTCAGGACGATCCTTCCGTACTTCCGCCCCTACCGCAGGCCGCTCGTCTGGGGGCTCGTCCTGGTGATCGTGACGAACGCCTTCGCGCTCCTGCAGCCCTATCTGCTGAAGCTGCCGATCGACGCGCTGGCCGAGGGTGCCCAGAGCGACCCCGAGGGCGCCCGCCGCATGATCGTGAACTCGGCGCTCCTGATTCTGGCGGTCGCGGTGGTGGCGAACGTCGCCCGCTACGGGATGCGCGAGATTCTCAATGGGGTGAGCCGCCGCATCGAGGTCGACCTTCGCGACGACTTCCTCCGCCACCTCCTGCGTCTCGATGCTCGCTTCTACGGCCAGAGGCGCACTGGCGACCTGATGAGCCTCGTCACCAACGACACTCTCGCGGTGCGGCAGGCGGTCGGCCCCGCGGTCATGTACTCGACCAACACGCTCGCCAACTTCGTATTTGGGCTCACGGCGATGATCTGGATCAGCCCTCGGCTGACGCTGGCGGCGCTCCTTCCGATGACTCTGCTGCCCCCTGTCGTCCTCTGGTTCGGCCGCGTGATCCACGCCCGCTTCGAGCGCATTCAGGCGCAGTTCGCAGCGCTCTCGACGATGGTGCAGGAGAATCTGGCCGGGGTCAGAATCGTGCGCGCCTACGGGCAGGAGGAGGCCCAGGCGGGCGACTTCGAGGAGCGCAACCGGGAATACCAGCGGCGCAATATGCGGCTTGCCAGGGCCTCGGGGGCCTTCCACCCGATCATGGGGCTCCTTACCGGCTCGGCGATGGTGGTCGTGCTCTGGTACGGGGGGCACCAGGCGATGGCCGGAACAATTACCACGGGTGACTTCGTAGCCTTCTCCTACTACCTGGTTCTGCTGGGGTGGCCGATGATCGCGCTCGGGTGGGTGGTGAACCTCTACCAGCGGGGCGCGGCGTCGATGCGGCGGATCAACCGCGTCTTCGCAGTCGAGCCGTCGATAGCCGCGCCCGCGTCTCCGTGCCCGGCGCCTGTCGGTCCGGCGGCGATCGAGCTCCGCGGCGTCAGCTTCCGCTACCCACCTTCGGTCGCGGACGAGGAGGCGGAGGAGAGCGCCGGTGGGGGCACGGCGGACGCTCGGACGGCGCACGAGCCGGACGCCGGACTCGGACGAGAAGTCCTGAACAACATTTCCTTCAGGGCCGAGCCGGGGCAGACGGTGGCGATAGTCGGCCCGACCGGATCGGGCAAGAGCACTCTGGTCTCGCTGATAGCGCGGCTCTACGACCCGACCGAGGGCGAGGTGCTCCTCGACGGTCGACCGCTACCCGAGTACGATCCGGCCGATATCCGGGCCCGAATCGGATTCGCCCCGCAGGACGGATTCCTCTTCTCGGCCCGCCTTGGCTTCAACATCGGGCTCGGCCTGTCGGACTCGCTACCGCCGGAGGAGCGCGACCGGAGGGTGGAGGGGGCGGCCCGGGCGGCCGACCTGCACGAGACCGTCGAGGGCTTCCCCGACGGCTACCGCACCCGCCTGGGGGAGCGGGGCGTGAACCTGTCGGGAGGGCAGCGCCAGCGAGCGACGCTGGCCCGCGCACTCGCGATCGACCCGACGATCCTGGTCCTGGACGACGTGCTCAGCGCGGTCGACACGGCCACCGAGGCGCGTATCGTCGGCGGCCTCAGGGAGGAGCTGAGGGGGCGCACCGCCTTCATCATCTCGCACCGGGTGACGGCCGTTCGCGACGCCGACCTGATCCTCGTGCTCGACGACGGCCGCATCGTGGAGAGTGGGCGCCACGAAGAGCTCCTGGTCCGCCGGGGCGCCTACGCCGCGCTGCTCAGGCGGCAGCTTCTGGAGCAGGATCTGGCGGGGGCGGCGTAGAGGAACTGCATGCGCGCCGCTACAGCCTGTCGACCAGGAACTCCGGGGCAAAGCGGTTCAGCCAGGCGGCGAGCAGAACGAAGGAGCCGGTCGCCAGCAGGAGCCCCAGCAGAACCAGGAGTGCGCCAGCTGCCTTCTGCACCATCGGCAGGTAGCGGCGGAAGCGCCGGAAGCCCCTCAGGAAGCGCTCGAGCGCCAGCGCCGCCAGCATGAAGGGAACGGCGAGCCCAAGCGAGTAGACGAAGAGGAGGAACATCCCGGTGGCGACATGCTCCTGCGACGCGGCCATCGTCATGATCGCACCCAGCACGGGGCCGATGCACGGCGTCCAGCCCGCACCGAAGGCCGCGCCCACCCCGAAGGTCCCGAGGTAGCCGGCTGGCTTGTCGGCGAGGTGAAGGCGTTTCTCGCGCAGGAGCGGCATCAGCCGGAATACGCCCATCAGGTGCAGGCCGAAGAGGATGATGACGACCCCGCCCACGCGGGCGATCCACTCGCTGTTGTAGAGGAGGAAGGCGCCGACGAAGGTCGCCCCGGCGCCCAGCAGCACGAAGATCGCCGTGAAGCCCGCCACGAAGAGCCCCGAGTGCTGGAGCACCCGCCTTCGATCCACCCCCTCCTGCATCTCCTCCAGCGACATCCCGGTCACGAACGAGAGGTAGCTGGGAACCAGCGGGAGCACGCACGGCGAGAGGAAGGAGAGCACGCCGGCCATGAAGGCGATTGGAAGTCCTACCGACTCGGTCATTCCCGATCTTCGCCCCACGGAGAGCGACCCGCAAGGTGCAGAGAGCTCGCGGCCCGTATCGGCCGTATGTAAACCCGAGTTGACAAAATGTCAGGAGGTCGCGGGATCGTTCTGCTTGCCCGGATTGAAGTTCCACCGCGTAGCTCATCCTCCTTGCGGGGGCCCTCCTCGCCTGACGGAGAAGCGCTGGAGAGCTTCTGCCGCGCCTGATCGGCTGCTCGCCGGTCCTCGCTCAACGGGAATGGATCGTGACGCCGAACTGGACCGCCACGAGCCGAGTCACTCCAGAGACATTCTGCGGCAGGATCCCCCAGTGGTAGATCGACTCCGCAGCGAGAGTGAGGTTGCTTGCCACCCGGTACTGGACTCCGCCTCCGAAGGCCACGCCCGCGTCCACTGGCTCCGACGACTCGCAGCTCGTGCCGAGTTGGCCAGCCACCGAGCACCCGATACGTAGCGCCGCCCACGGCCCGACGAGGAGAGAGACCGCGTACCGGTCTTGCGCCTGCCCGCGCAAGTTGACGTTCAAGAGCGGGGAGAATTGCAGGAAGTGCAAACGCAGTGTGCCCGACGAGGGCGTCGCGTGGTCGGCCCAATACCCGGACCCGGTGCCGCCCTTTACGCCGTAGGATAGGCTGAGCCGGAAGCTCAGTTCCTCGACAGCCGTGGGGTGCCTGACATCAGCCGAAATCAACGGCGTGAGGATCCGATCCGAGGGCACCCCGTGGCAAGCCGTCTCGGGGGGACACGGCGCGAAGTGGACGTGGCTGTAGTCGGTCCGCGCCCAGGCAACGCCCGCACGAAACCCGATCACGGACTGAGCGCCGAGCGGAGCCGCGGTCAGGATGGGAACGGTGAACAGACTGAGGAAGCGTATACGCGAGTATCCAACAGTTTTCATCGCTCTACTCCCCCAGCCAGGACTCCAGAGTCCCGCCATTCAGATCCGGTTTTCCCGCCTTCGCGCCACGGTCCCGGAGGGTCCAGCACAACGGCCTGGCCACAATCTGTCAACGACCCGTGCCCGACGGTAGCTACTGCGGGACCGACGTCCCCGCAAGATCCTCCTCGAAGAGGCGGCTAGGGTAGGTGTCAAGCAGCGCCCTGAAGGCCTCCTCGTAGCCCCCGACCTCGACTGCGCTTGGCGCTCCCAGCGGCTCGGGGCCCCGTCTGGCCACCCCCTCCATCACCCGAGCGACGCGATCGGGGGGCATCACACCCTCCTCCCTGACCTCTACCTCCAGGAAGAGGCCCCTGCCGTTGCGGGCGGCCGCGTAGCGGGCCGAGACGAGGCGCCGGGACGACTCGCCCCTGTAGCACGCCGCCACCACCAGGCCCCACTCGCGCCGACCCTGCACAAGGGGCGGGAAGAGCCAGAGGCGGTCGATGGCGGCGGCCCCGAGGGTGCGTCCGGTGCGGAGCACCGTCCTGGGAAGAGCCTCCGGCACGCCGTCCTCCGGCCCACCAGGCGGAGCGGCTCCCTTTGGCGGCCCGGTCATCCCCTCACGCTCCGCTGTCGTGCGGCGTCGCGGGAGCGTCGGGGAGGGCCCGCTCCACCCTCCTCGCGACATCCCTGACGGCGCTCTCGAGCGGCCCGGCGACGACGGCGGCAGCAGCCCTCAGGTGCCCGCCCCCGCCCAGCTCGGCGGCGATCCGGTGGACATCGACCGGTGCCACCGACCTGAGCGAGACCTTGATCCGCCCATCTGTGGTGGTCCGGTGGAGGATCGCCACCTCGACGCCTTCCACGTCGCGCGGCACGTCGACGAAGCCCTCCAGGTCGTCGGGGGTGGCACCCAGGCGGTCGTACTCCGCCTTGGGGACGATCATCGATGCCACGCGCCCGCTCGATCGCCCCTCGGAGGCCACCTCGAGCGTAGCGAGCGCACTCCGCAGCAACCGGAAGCGGCGGAGCCGGTGCCCGCTGTAGGAGACGCGGTGGAGACTTCCGGGCTCCGCGCCTGCCTCTACGAGCACCGCGGCCGTGCGCAGGCACGCCGGGTCGGTGTTCTCGAAGCGAAAGCCCCCGGTGTCGGTCAGGATCGCGGTGTAGAGGGCACTCGCGATCTCCCTGCACAGCGGCACTCCGGCGCGTTCGATCAGCTCGAAGACGAGCTGTCCGGTGGCGCAGGCGGCCGGATCGGCCAGGACAAGCCCCTCGATAGCGCGAGCACTCGGGCGGTGGTGGTCGATCACGACCTTCGGGAGTCCCCGAATCAGGCGGGCGACTCTACCGATTCTGCGCACGTCGTTCGTGTCCACGACCACCGCGAGCCCGGCTCGCCGGCAGAGATCCCTCGCTTCGGCGCCGCTGGCGGCGACCACCCACTCGGGGTCGCCGAGGAGGAAGGCGTAGCGCTCGGGATATGGGGTCGGATTGACGATCCACGCCGCAACGCCCATCCGGCGGAGGAACCAGGCCAGGCCGGCCTCCGAGCCGGCACCGTCCCCGTCGGCGTTCGCGTGCGTGGTGATCACCACCTCGCCGACCTCGGCGAGCGCATCCAGGATCTCGTCGAGCACCGCTTCCCGACCCTGGGGAACCGCTCGGCTCACCTGGTTCACGACGTCCCGACCCTCAGCTCGTCGAGCACGCCGAGGGCGCGTCGGGCGAGCTCGGCCCTAGTGCCCGAGTTCTCGATCACGATGTCGGCTCTCTCCCGCCTCTCCTCGTCGGGAAGCTGCGCGTCGATCACGGCCTGGGCCTCCTCCTCGTCCATCTCTCTGGTCTCGGCCATGCGGCGGCGGCGGAGCGCCTCCGGCGCCTGGACCACCACCACGATGTCAACCTCGCTCTCCATCTCGCGCTCGAGGAGGAGCGGCGATTCCCACACCGCCAGCTCCTCGCCCGCGTCGCGCTGCCGCGCCGTCCACTCCCGCGCGAGGGCCCTCACCTCGGGGTGGACGACCGATTCGAGGCGGCGGCGGGCCTCTGCGTCGGCGAATACCAAGCGCCCCAGCGCCCGGCGGTCGAGCGTGCCGTCCGGCAAGAGCACCTCCGTCCCGAAGATCTCCACTACGCGCTCAAGTCCAGCCGTACCGGGTGCCACCGCCCTACGCGCAAAGTCGTCGGCGGAGGCCACCTGCGCACCCGCCTTCCTCCAAATCTCGGCGACGGTGGACTTTCCCGCCGCCACCCCGCCCGTCAGGCCGACAGTCAGCACGCGAACTCCGGCGTCACATCCCGAAGGCGCCGGTCGCCCCAAGAGCCACCAGCGTATTGAAGATGGCATTGCCGCAGAGCACCGCCGCCATGACCGGCGCGAGCGAGTAGCGGAGGAAGGCCATCGGAACCACGACGAGCTCGTTCGGGAGCGGCACGAAGGCGGCGTAGAGGAAGAGCAGCCCCAGCGGCAGCAGGCGGTGGCGGCGCCCGAGCGCCTCGGCGCGCGCCTGGAAGCGGGCGATCCGACCGTGGGCGATGTCGCGAGTGGCGCTCCGCGTCGCGCGGCCGATCAGGTAGCCCAGCAGGTCGCCGCACGTCATCCCGGCGGAGATTACGGCCAGGGCGGGCACGGGCGCGAATCCCGCGTCCAGGAAGAAGGGGAAGAAGAGGGCGACCGGCACCGGCCAGACCAGGTTGAAGCCGCTGGCTGCAGCGGCAAGGAAGAGTCCGGGGTATCCGGCTCGCGCGGCCGCATCGCGCACGGCCTCGATCTCGCCGGCATTCAGATTCACCCACGCCGCCGATAGGAGGATGGCGGCGATGGCGATGGTCTTGAGGGCGAGTGGCGCCCCTCTCACCCACCCCTCCGGGCGATTTCCCCGGCGCATGCGTCGGCGCATGGAGTGCGACCAGCGCACGAAGTCGACGACATCGCGGAGTGGGGGAGTCGCATCCGGTTCGCCGTAGGCGGTCTCGAGACGCCACGCCAGGTACTGCCGCGAAGGAACGGGAAGAAACGGCGGCCTCCGCTGCCAGCCCCGCGGCCGAAAGGCCCACGCGGCCCCGAGGAACGCGGGCCAGAGCCAGGGGCGAAAGGTGGCCATCCTGACGAGAGGGCCGAGCTGGCGATTACCGCTGCTGCGTTGCTTCATCGCCACCAAGCTACACGAATATGGCCGGTGACGGGCCGCTCGGGGTGCTTCGTGGACAGATTCCAGCCACTATCTGTCAGATTTCACTCACCTCGCCCCACCCCTGCGGTCGCCAGCGGAGCAGCTGGCCCGTCCTTCGCCCAAGTCGGGGGCCTGCCGCATCCCGGGATCCACCATGTCGTAGTACGCTACCGACTCAACGTCCAACTCGTCCCGTTCGACCAGAAGCACATAGTCATCGCCGATGTCCAACACCCACGCTCCGGGAGGCACCGCCAACGCGCACGCCAATGCCCCGGACGAGTCGAACCCGAACCATGTGTTGGTGCGAACACCCAGCGGCCTGAAGTTTCGTACCCAGAGGCGCCGGTCGGTCCCGACGAGGAACCTCGAGTACAGATGCGCCGAATCGGGGTAGGGGTATGCCTCGAGTGCCCGGCGAGCGTCTCTAAGGTATCGACCATCCCTGTTCGGGTCACTCGCCAGCCTTCCCTCGATCCACGTCCGGATCATCTCGTCCGTGACCGGCACGCGCTCCACCTTCCAACGCACGATCGTCGTAAGCCGGCCGTCCGAGTCGATCAGTTCGATCTCCGCCCTGCTTCCTTCGCCAACCGCAACAACCTTCCCCCACGGCACGGCCATACCCATCGGCGCGAACGGCACCACAATATCCGTGGGAAACGGCCCGATCTCCGTGGGAAGAACAGTCTCAGCCCACTCGATCCATGCAACCCTGCCAATAGCCCGTTCGCGGCTGCCATCCGCCCCGAACCTGTGGAACACCAGCGTGTCTCGCCACGACGAACGCCGGACCGGCCTGGCACGGCGCTCATCGATCACCTCCTGCGATCCCAGTGCGCGGTGCTCCCCCATCAGATACCCGCCCGCGAACCTGCCGAGTGCACTCGTTCCGGGCCCAAGTTCCCGAGTGTTCGCGGTCAGCGAGGAAACCTGGACTCCCGAAGGATCGAACACCTTGAGCCGCTTCACGCTGTGCTCCCACGTTTCCACCCGCCCGTCGTCCAGAACGAACATGCCGTTGGCACAGCCTCCCTCCACGAACTCCTCGGGCCCCTCACCCTCGCGGCCCGTGCCCGTGATGTAGACTCCCGTGCTGTCGTACCATCGCAGAATCGGAGGCAGACAGTTGGCGACGACGATGCGTCCGCCCGCAAGTACTCGCGCCTGACCCACACTGTGCAGAAGATACATGTCCTCGCCTGTTGCCGCCCCGATCCGCACGCGGGGCCGGAGCGAGAGAACAAGCGTGCTGCCCGGAAGGTCCGACACCACGACATTGACGCCAGCGCTGTCGTAGCGCTGCTGCTCCGCCGCCACGGCAGCCCATGCGCCCGTGGCGGCGGCGATCCAAACGCTGGCCAGAACTCGTAGCCACCATCGCCCCGGCGGCGAACCCTGCGGCGTCAGCAAGGCGTTGGAGATCTCACTACCCCCGCAGTCCAGTGTATTCCGGGGTCTGCACCGTCTCTTCATTCCCTGCTCTCCTGGTCCGGCTGCCGGGACAAAGCTACAGCAGCAACGATGGTGTGCGCTTTGCCGTCCGCATCGATCCAAGTCCGCCAAATACGGCCGGGGCCGACGAACCCGGACCAACTGCCCTCGAGCCGCGTGCTCGCGACCAAGGTCCCCCGCACCGGATGGACCAGCTCCAGCACCGTGTCGTGGTAGCGGCCGCCCGGACGGATCATTCTGTTTCCCATCTGATCCCGGAGCGTGTCGAGCGCCTCCTTCCATTCCGGCGCGGCGATCCCGAAGAGCATCCAAACACCCAAAGTGTCCGCGGCCAAGCCCGCTGTGAACGTCTCCGGCGCGCGGTCAAGCGATCTTACCTTCGATCGGTGCACCCAAGGATCGAACCACTCGCGTTCGCCCACAAGCTCCGCAACTCTGTGTCCATCGTAGGTCCAGCGCTCCAAACGCCATTCGTTGATCGGGGCCGCCCAGAACGACGGGCCGTCCGTACTGGCAAGCCACCGCAGCAGCAACGACATGAGGTCGCTTCTGAACGCGGGTTCCTCAACTCCGAAAGAAAGCTTCCACTCTCCTTGGCTGTTGTAGACATGTAGAGGAAATCCGGCCGCGTTACGTGTGGCGATTGGCCCGGACGCCACGAATCTCGACGAATCGAACGCCAAGTCCCAAATGGAGCGCCCCTCAAGGCGGTGTCGGCGGACGACTGTTCCCGGCGGCCTCGACCATGTAGTGCCCCGCGACGGCTCCGGGAACCGTCACGGTCCTTTTCCACATGTCGCCCACCCCCATCGCTGGCAGCCGCCAGGCTGGCCTCGGTAGGCAGCGGGTCGCCCACTGGGTAGTATGGCTGCCGCCCCACCCCGGTATGATCCATCGCCGCCTTCGTCGGGAGGGTGACGATCACCTCGCCCCGGTCGATCGCCAACCGCGCCTCGCCGGAGACCGTCAGCGTAACGGGGGTGTTCGGCAGAAGCTCACCACCGGCCGAGACCGCGAGCGCCAGCCGGGGCGTGAACGGGATCAACGAGCGTGTCGGCGTCGTCCGCAGACGAACCAGCTATCGTCCGACTCGGAGCCCGCCGCCACCCTCAGCTCGCCTCCATCCACCACGACCCGCCCCGCGGCAGCGGGCGAAGCGGTGCCGGTCGGGTCCGTGCACACGGCCACCACCGCACACAGTAGCGCAACAGCCAGCAGGGCCGCAACCGGCCAGCCTCTCGAAGTCCTCATGTCGCTCTCCTCTCCCGATACGGGTTCCGCTCCCCTGGACACTCCGTACACACGGGCACCGGGCCCGTGTTCAGCGTGTTCGCGCAGGTAAGGACAGCGAGAATAGCCCCGCCTATTCACCCGGTGCCGTCGGGAGCTACCCGCCAAGCCGCTCTATGGGCTGTTGTATTCGGCAGGTGACCCGACATAGGGGCCTGCTCGAACAAGCTGAACACTCCCACAGTACGCGCCCCGGCGGGTTCCCGCGAGGGCAATCGAGATTCGCGGGCTTCCAGCAACGAGAGAGAGGGGCAGGTGCGGGGGACCTCTCCGGCCACGCCTCGCGCGCGCGGGCCGTCAGGAAACCTCGCCCGATCCAAGGTGCCACGACACCGCCAAGCCCGCGCTGACGTGTCGCCTCCCCATCCATGCAAACGGTTGCGGGGAGCACGGGCCGCTCGGGGTGCTTCGTGGACAGATTCTAGCCACTATCTGTCAGATTCTCGGTCGGAAAGGGCCGATCGAATCGTGGACTGCTAACTTCCCGAGGACGCTGCAAGACCCGATAACCCGCATAGCCATGCCCAACCGTCTCGCCACCGAAACCAGCCCGTACCTGCTGCAGCACGCCGACAATCCCGTCCAGTGGTATCCCTGGGGCGACGAGGCGCTCCGGCTGGCGCGCGAGCAGGACCGTCCGATACTCCTCTCGGTCGGCTACTCGGCCTGCCACTGGTGCCACGTCATGGAGCGCGAGTCGTTCCGCGACCCCGAGGTGGCGGCGCTGATGAACGAGTCCTTCGTGAACGTCAAGGTGGACCGCGAGGAGCGGCCCGACATCGACTCGATCTACATGCGGGCCGTGCAGGCGATGACCGGGCAGGGCGGCTGGCCGCTCACGGCCTTCCTTACCCCCGACGGGGCTCCCTACTACGGCGGCACCTACTTCCCGCCAGCGCCCCGGCCTGGCCTGCCCTCCTTTCGGCAGCTCCTGGCGGCGGCGGCAGCGGCGTATCGGGAGCGCAGCGGCGAGGTGGTGCAGGCAAGCGCCCGCCTGACCGAGATGCTGGAGCGCAGCGCCATCGAGGCGCACTCCAGCGACGGTCGCGGCATGGTCGAAGACGGGCGCCTCTTCGAGCACGCCGTTCAGGTGGCTGGACGCACCTTCGATCCGGCCCACGGGGGCTTCGGCAGCGCCCCCAAGTTTCCGCAACCCGACTTCCTCGGTTTCCTGCTCCGCACCGGCGACGGCGAGGAGCGCGGACCCTCGATGGCCGTGCGCACCCTGCAGCGGATGGCGGCCGGGGGGATCCGGGACCACTGCGGGGGCGGCTTCCACCGCTATTCGGTCGACGCCCGCTGGCTGGTGCCGCACTTCGAGAAGATGCTCTACGACAACGCGCTCATCGCCCGCTCGCTCGTCCAGGCCAGCGTGCTCCTGGGCCCGCAGCGGGGAGCGGGGCTGGCCGAGGTCGCAGAGGAGACGCTCGACTACATGATCCGTGACCTAGGATCGCCGGAGGGCGCCTTCTTCTCCTCTCGGGACGCCGACTCCGAGGGTGAGGAGGGGACCTTCTACCTATGGACGCCGGAGCAGGTGGAGGAGGCGCTCGGCAGGAGCGACGCACGCCTCCTCTGCCGAGTGTACGACGTGAGCGAGGCAGGCAACTTCGAGGGCAGGAACATCCTGCACCTGCCGCACGACCTGGACGCCGTGGCCCGAAGCGAGGGGATGTCGCGCGACGAGCTGGACCGGGTGCTGGCGGAGTCGCTCGCCAGAATGATGGAGGTCAGGAGCTCGCGACCGGCGCCCAGGCGCGACGACAAGGCCATCACGGCGTGGAACGGCATGGCGATTCAGGCCCTTGCCGAGGCGGGGCGTGCGCTCGGACAACCGGACTACACCCGGCGGGCCGAGATCGCGGCCGAGCACCTGCTGGACGCGCTCCGGGCGGACAACCGCCTGATGCGCATCTGGGCGGGAGGGCGCGCCCAGATCGGTGGCTTCCTGGAGGACTACGCCGCCCTGGGCACTGCCTGCATCTCGCTCTACGAGGCGACGCTGGCGCCGCGCTGGACCGAGGAGGCCACCTGGTGCGCCGACGCGGCGCTGGCGCACTTCTGGTCGAGCTCCGAGCGGCTCTTCTACGACTCGCCTGCGGACGGCGAAGAGCTGCTGGTCAGGCCGAGGGAGATCATGGACAACGCCACGCCGTCGGGGAACTCGCTTGCGGTCGAGCTCCTCGTCCGAATAGGGGCGCTGACATGTTCCAGCGAGTACCTGGAGGTCGTCGAGACGGTGCTCCGGAGGGAGCGCGGTGCCATGGAGCGCTATCCGCTTGGCCTGGGCCGACTTCTCGCGGCGATGCACTCCTACGAGACTTCCCCCATGGAATGCAAGAGATGACGAGAACGCAGACACCCGCCAGCCCGACCGGGCTAGCGGACGCAACCGAGGTCGAACACCATCCGGAGACGGCACCCGAGGCGCCGTCGCGCGAGAAGCTCCTCGATTGGTACCGGACGATGCTCACCGCGCGGGCCATCGACGACCGCGAGGTCGCGCTCTACCGGCAGGGCAAGGTCTTCTTCCTCATCTCCGGCGCGGGACACGAGGCAGTGCAGGTGGCGCTCGCCGACCTGGTGCGTCCGGCATCGGACTGGTTCTACTTCTACTACCGCGACCGTGCGTTTGCGCTCGCGCTCGGCGTCTCGCCGACCGAGCTCCTCCTGCAGGGGATCGGCGCGGAGGCCGACCCGGCAAGCGGCGGCCGACAGATGCCGTGCCACTACGGGGACGCGCGCTTCAACATCGTCTCGGCGTCTTCGCCGACGGGCACGCAGTTCCTGCAGGCCGTGGGCACCGCCGAGGCCGGTTTGCGGGCCGGTCGCGACCCGGCGCTCAGAGCCCGGATCGGGACCTTCGCCGAGGACGAGATCGTCGTCTGCACGGCGGGCGACGGCACCACCTCGGAGGGCGAGTTCTGGGAGGCGCTCAACACGGCCTGCAACCTGAAGCTGCCCGTCCTCTTCCTCATCGAGGACAACGAGTACGCGATCTCGGTGCCGGTGGAGGTACAGACAGCGGGCGGCAGCATCTCGAGCCTGCTGGGCGGCTTTCCGCATCTGCGCACGTGGGAGTGCGACGGCACCGACATGATCGACAGCCACCGGGCCGCAGCCGCAGCGGTGGAGTGGTGCAGGGCGAGGCGGGGACCGGCGCTGCTCCACGCGCACACGGTCCGCCCCTACTCGCACTCGGGATCCGACGACGAGAGGGCGTACCGCACTCGGGCCGAGCTCGAGCTTCAGGAGCGGAGGGACCCGATCCGCAGGGGACGCGAACTCCTGCTGGAGATCGGCGCCGCAGCCGGCGCGGAGCTCGACCGCATGGCCGAAGGGGTGGCGTCCGAGGTCGCGGCGGCGAGCGACGAGGCGCTCCAGCACCCGCAGCCGGCACCCGAGACGGCGATGAGGTGGCTCTACTCCGAGAGCGCCGATCCGACCAGCGCGGACTTCGACACCGAGGACCGGCCCGACTTCGCCGACGACCGCCCGCTCACCATGGTGGACCTGGTCAACCGGTGCTTGCGCGACGAGATGCAGCGCGACCCCAGGATCGTGGTGTTCGGGCAGGACGTGGCCGACGCCTCGCGCGAAGAAGCCCTGAACGAGGTGTCCGGAAAGGGCGGCGTCTTCAAGGCCACGCACGGACTCCAGGCGCGCTTCGGGAGCAACCGCGTCTACAACTCGCCGCTCGCCGAGGCGAACATCGTGGGACGCGCGATCGGGATGGCGGTGCGCGGGATCCGCCCCGTAGTCGAGATTCAGTTTGTCGACTACATATGGCCAGCCTTCATGCAAATCCGCAACGAGCTGGCCACGATGCGCTACCGTTCGGCGGGAAGCTGGGGGGTGCCGGTCGTGGTGCGCGTAACGTACGGCGGCTACATCAAGGGCGGGATCTACCACTCGCAGACGGGCGCCACGATCTTCTCGCACACGGCGGGGCTGCGGGTGGCGCTGCCCTCCAACGCGCTCGACGCGAACGGGCTGCTCCGGACCGCGATCCGCTCCGACGACCCGGTGATCTTCCTGGAGCACAAGCACCTGTACCGCCAGGTCCACAACAAGTCGCCGGACCCCGGCCCGGGGTACATGGTGCCCTTCGGCAAGGCGAAGGTGGTGCGCCCGGGCGAGGACATAACCGTGGTCGCTTGCGGCGCAATGGTGAAGCGCTCGTTGGACGCGGCGCTCGCGGCCGCTGCGGGCCACGGCATTGACGCCGAGGTGATCGACCTGCGCACGATCTCGCCGCTCGACATGGAGACGATCGCTGCGTCGGTGCGGCGCACGAACAAGGTGATCATCGCGCACGAGGACGCTCTCTCGTGGGGGATCGGCTCCGAGGTGGCCGCACGCATCGCCGACGAGCTCTTCCCGTGGCTCGACGGGCCAGTGCGGCGGGTCGCGGCGCTCGACACCTGGGTGGCGTACGCCCCTGAGCTCGAGAAGGCGATCCTGCCCCAGACGGACGATGTGCTAGAGGCGCTGGTGGAGCTGGCCGCGTACTAGAACCACCTGCGGCGGGAGGCGAAGGCTCGGTAGATGCCGTCGCGCAGGGTGCGCGGAATCGCCTTGGCAAGGAGGCCGACGGCCCGTAGGGGCAGCGGCAGGTGGCGGGCGATGCGGAGGACGGCGGTCGACTCGGTGTGGACGCCGTCCCGGTCGACCAGGACTATGGAGTCCGGTAGCGAGTCGAAGTCGATGCCCGGGTCGGCCGTCGCGACCACCTGGCGCGCGACCGCAGAGCCGAGCGGCGCGTGGTCGAGGCTGCGCCCTCGGCGGCACGCCCAGGCAGCCGCCCGACTGCAGAAGGCGCACTCGCCGTCGTAGAGGACCAACTCCCGCGCGGGATGGACCGCTTCGTTCGCCTCTCCATGCTGTAATGTATGCTTTACAATATGTAATCCATGGTTTACAACGCCGATGCCGTGGCTGGACTGTTAGCTCTTCGTTGCGTTTCGCCAAGGGGTCAAGCTACAACCCGCGAGCGGGTAAACAAGCCTCCCAGGCCGTCTGAGCGGAGTTCCACCGCGCGGGAAGGGCGGCGCGCTACCTTTACGACGCAGTCGTGACGGAGGCAGTCCCACATCGCCCGCCGAGGACCTCCCGATGTCCCCCAACGCCTTGCCGACAAGCATCTGGAGCGCACGCCCCGCGACGATCCTCGCACTGACCGCCGCCGCGCCAGAGTGGGCGTGCGGCGATGGTCCCGACCCGCAGCCCGATCCCGCCGCCCACACCGACCGCCCCCTTCTCGTCGACGGCGGCACGGTCGTCGCGATGGACGACGCGGGTACGATCCTCGAAGGCGGCGCGGTCCTGGTCGAGGGGGATCGAATCGCCGCCCTGCTGGGCGCGGGAGACCCCCGCCCCTCCGGCACCGAGGTCGTCGACGCGACCGGGCACCTGGTCATTCCCGGCCTAGTCAACGTGCACGGCCACGCAGCCATGTCGCTGCTCCGCGGACTCGCCGACGACCTTCCCCTCATGACCTGGCTGAACGACTACATCTTCCCCGCCGAGGCCGCGCTCGTCGCACCCGACTTCGTCTACTGGGGCACGCTGCTCTCGTCGGTCGAGATGCTGAAGGGCGGCACGACCACCTTCGCCGACATGTACTACTTCCGCGACGATATGGCAAGAGCCGCGATCGACGCGGGGATCCGCGCGGTGACCGGGCCGCACGTGATCGGCTTCCCCACCCCCGACTTCGCTTCGCCCCAGGCGTCGCTCGCCGAGGCGGCCGAGTTCATGGAGCGCTACCGGGACCACCCCACCATCGTTGCCGCGGTCGCCGCCCACGCGCTCTACACCACGCCGTTGGCCGCGGTCGAGGCCGCCTTCCGGCTCGCCGAGGAGTACGACGCCCCATTTCAGATCCACGCCGCCGAGGACCCTTCCGAGGACTCGATGGCGCGCGAGCTCACCGGGATGGGGGTCATCGAGGCGCTGGAGTCGATCGGCGCGCTCAGGCCTGGGACGGTGCTCGCCCACGCCGTCTACCTGTCGGACGCGGACATCGCTCGCATCGCGGGGGGCGGGGCCGGGATCGCGCACAACCCCCAGAGCAACATGAAGCTGGGGGTCGCGCGGGCGGCGCCGGTGGCGAGGGCGCTGGCGGCGGGGATCCCGGTGGGGCTGGGCACGGACGGGCCGGCCAGCAACAACGACCTCGACCTGTTCGACGAGATGGACGCCGCCGCCAAGGTGCAGAAGTTCATGCTGGGCGACCCGGCGGCCCTCCCGGCGGAGACCGTCTTCCGCATGGCCACGATGGGAGGCGCACGGGTGCTGAACCTGCACGGAGAGATCGGCTCGCTGGAGCCGGGCAAGCGCGCCGACATCGTGCTTGTGGACGTGGGGCGCCCGGGGCTAACCCCTCTCTACAGCGCCTATTCGCACCTCGTCTACGCCGTGCGCGGCAGCGACGTGGCCACCGTGATCGTGAACGGTCGGGTGGTGGTGCGCGACCGCGAAATCCTCACCGTGGACGAGAAGGAGGTCATGGATCGGGCGCGGGGGTTCGGAGCGCGGGTGCGCGAGGTGATGGAGGGGGTGGGGTGAAGCCGACGACCCGGAGGTCCACTTCGTGCGGGTGGTTCGGCTCCTGACGCCGGACGGCCCTTCCGTGGATGGCCAGCCCGGCCCTTGACGCACTCCGCTTCATGCGGGGTTGGGCCGGACACACCCGCGGGGCCTCGCTCCGGGGGGTGGAGGTGGACGATATCCAGATCGAGGACGACTCCCTGCCCGCAGTCCCGGTAGGAGGCACCGCAGGGCACGCTGGCAGGAGCTTGCGCGCCTGGCGGTACCGGTCAGGGAAGCCCTCCGCCCGGCCCCCAAGACCCGGCTGGGTGCTGCTGCACGGCGCGACGCGCCCGGGTCCCCACCACCCCGAGATCGTCCGCTGCGCGACGGCGCTAGCGGGGGCGGGAGGCGACGTGCTCATCCCCGAGGTGACTGCGTGGCGCAAGCTCGACCTGGATCCAGCCCCCGCCCGCCGCGCTCTCGCCCTGGCGGCGCGCCAACAGCATCGCGACCCGCACGTGAGCCCCGGCGGCACCGTGTTGGCCGGGTTTTCCTTCGGTTGCCCCCAAGCCATCGCCTCCGGCACCGAACTGGCCCGCGCGGGGGTGGTGCGGGGAGTCCTCGGCTACGGGGGCTACCACAGCCTCGACAGCGCCATTCGTTTCGGCCTCACGGGCCGCTACGAATGGCGGGGGCGCACGGAGAAGCTCCACCCCGACCCCTACGGACGCTGGGTCGTTGCCGCCAACTTCCTGCACCGCATTCCCGGCATGGATTGTGCTGCGGACGTTTCTCGTGCCCTCGGCCGACTTGCGGCGCTCGCCGGCGACATCGGGTTTGCAGCCTACGGACGGGAGAGCGACAGCTACAAGGCGGAGGCCATGGCATCGGTGTCCGCACGCAACCGGGAGCTCTTTCGCTTCTTCGCACCCGACGCCGGGGTGGAGCCGGACCCCAATCTTGCCCGCGAGCTAGCCCCCCAACTGGCAGCCGCGGCTCGCGATACCTACCCGGAGCTCGAGATCTCCCACGCACTCGACCAACCTTCGCTGCAAGAGATGCCCTTCCCGCCGTGTCACCTGATCCACGGTCGCCACGACCGCCTGATCCCATTCACCGAGACGATCTCGCTGGAGCGCCACCTGGCACCCCGGACAGAGGTTGCGGCAACCATTACCGGGCTACTCGCGCACTCGCAGGCAGCAGCGGGGCTTACCCGACCCGTAGAGGCGCTTCGGCTCGCGGCGGCGATCCGCAGCCTGATGAAGCTCCACGCATCGTAGCCGCCGCTACCCGGCGGTCGCGCGAGCCTGCCCACAGTGTAATGTATGCTTTACAATGTGTAATCCACGATTTACAATGCATCTACCCTTGGCCTGCTCTGCGAGCCTTCCACGGAACCGCTAGGCTTCGCTGCACTGCGTGGGCGTGTCGTCCCGCATCCCGACCTGCACAATGCGCGGCCTGTCGACGCCGCCGACACCCACGTAGCGGAAGACCTCCCCATCCAGCTCGCGGGGCATCGGCTCCTGCACGACCTCGGTCTCGGCGCCGTTGAGGAGAGCCGCGAAGGGCGCCGCCTGCGTCCCGGCATCGACATCGGTCGGGAAGAAAAAGACCACGTCCGGGTGCGAGCCGAATACGAACTGACCCGTCTCGTCGCTGATCCAGAACTCGTCGATCGCAGTGCTCCGCACGACCCCCTGGAGGACTTGGTTGATCTCGTCAGTCGTGCGCCCGGCCTGGAGGGCCGCGTCCACGAAGTGGGAGGCCAGCGTCGCCTGCGCCGCCATGTGCTCGCCGGCCGCTTCCTTGCGGGCAGCCGCCTCCACACAGGCATGGTCCTCCGCGCACCCCGAGAAGAGCACTCCCGCGGCCAAGGCGGCAACGGCCGCCCGAGAGCAGATACGCACTCCAGATACCATCTAGATCCTCCCAGTTTGATGTTGGCGTGGTCGTCGACCAGACAAATGGCGCAATGCGGCGGCGCCAGTCAATCCCCTGCGGCAATCACCTCGCGGACCTCCTCCTGCACCTCGGGGGCCATCGGCTCGAAGCCGCCCGTCCACCTCCGGACGAACCGGCCCTCGGCATCGATCAGGAAGGTTCCGGGAAGGCCTATCAGCCCGTACTTGTCCGCAATGTCCCATGACGGATCGTGGTAGATCGGGAAGGTAACCCCGATCTCGTCCAGGAACGACTGAATGATCTCGGCAGCTCCCCGGTCGTCGACGCTCACCCCCACGACCTGGAAGCCCTGCCCGGAGAAGGCGTCGTGCAGGCGCTGCAGCTCCGGCATCTCGTGTCTGCACGGAGCGCACCAGGTCGCCCAGATGTTGAGCATGTAAGGGGCTCCGTAGAGCGAGCCCCCGTCGAAGGCGCCGCCGTCGAGGTCGTCGGCCACGAATGCGGGCACCTTGTCGCCGGGCTGCAGGGGCTTGCCTGGGACTTGGCACCCCGCAAGCACGCCCGCGACCAGGACACCGATGGCGACCGCTGCAGGATGTCTCATCTCGCCGGTCTCCGGTCTGTAGATTCCGAGAACGGCTTCCGGACGAAGCGCCGCTTGGAGCTCTGGCGCCGTCCACGAGCCGCTGGCCATGGCGACCACGGTGAAGCTACCGAACGCTGGGCCGACCCGCCAAGGCGCGCGACCCCGCAGAATGGGTCCAGAAACCACGACACCTCCGACCACGTAGACCGAAGCTGCAATGACGCGAGCCCGTCCCACAACCCCCGTCCGCCGCAAGCTCGCCTTCCTGGCCGGCTTCGTCCTCTACTTCGCCGTGCTCTGGCTCGTCTGGGAGACCCCGTTCGTCTACCCGCTCAAGATCTTCGTGGTGATGCTGCACGAGATCAGCCATGGGATCGCGGCCATTGCGACCGGCGGCACGATCGACCGTATCGTCCTCGACCCGGCACAGGGCGGCGCCTGCTACTGCCCGGGGGGAAACGCCTTTCTGACGCTGTCGGCCGGGTACCTCGGCAGCCTCCTCTGGGGCATCCTGCTCCTGGGTCTCGCCTCGCGCAAGCGGCCCTCTCCAACTGCGGTGCTTACAGCCGCCGGAGCGATCGTGGCGATCCTGACGCTGCTGTACGTGCGGAGCGCCTTCGGCCTCCTCTTCGGAATCGTCTTCGGCGCCGTACTAGTGCTCTTCGGCAGGAAGCTCGGGGAGCACCTCTCGCGCATGGCGCTCCGCGTCCTCGGGCTGACGAGCTGCCTATACGCGATCCTGGACATCAAGAGCGATGTGCTCGACCGCCCCCACCTGCGCTCCGACGCTGCCATGCTCGCCGAGATGACGCCCCTCTCGACTACCGCCTGGGGCTTCGTCTGGACAGCGGTGGCGCTACTGGTGTGCGCGGTGGCCTTCAGGAGGGCGTACCGGTCAGTCTAGCAGTCGCTGGCCGGGCGCGCAGCCCCAACTCGAATGCCGTGGGAGGTCTGCCCACGGGCTGCTCGGGACTACAACCCTGACTCGACCGTGAAGGGGCGGCGAGTCTGGAGCGGTTCCCTGCCCTCGGCGAACACCTCGATGACGATCTGGTAGGCACCCTGGCCCAACCCAGGCAGTCGTATCGAGAGCGAGCGCAGGAGGGTGCCCGTCCCCCGGGGCACGCTCTCTCGCCAGCTTACCGACGCCTTCTCGCGCCGCCCGATCCCCAGCCAGCGGCCGAATCTGGTCAGTAGACCCTCGCTCTGCGGCTCGACCCAGGCCCGATAGTGCACGACCTCGCCGCGCGGCCTCAGCCCGTAGATCTCGAAGGCGACCCCCACCGCAGCATCGCCTCCGACGACCATCGAAGGTTGCAGCGCCTCTAGCAGCTCCTCCGCGTCGTCGGGGTCGCTCTCCGGGTCGATCAGCAAGAGGTCCGAGAGGGCGAAGACATCTCGTGGCACCCCGCGAAAGCTCATCGCCTGGCGCAGACGCCACGCCCGACGGTCCTCCGGGGCCCAGGACTCGACGCTCGCCACTCCCCACTCGGAGTGCGGGACCGTTGCGGCCACCCGCACAGCTCCGCCCGAAGCGACAGCGGTGCGTTCGTCGAGCACAACCGCGCCCCCCTGCACCACGAACAGCCCAGCAGCTACAGCCCCTCCAGTCGCCCCGCCGTCCGTCTGCATCTCCTGGCGCGGTGCCAGGTCGGGCGTCCGCCAAGCCGCGAGAAGGATCACGCCTTCCGGTCTCAAGAGCCTCCCGAGCTGACCCGTCAGCGACCCGAGCGAGTCCAGATAGGGGGGCAGATGCTCGCTCTGTGGCAGCCCCGCCGGGAGTTCCCAGAGGACTGGCTCGTCGCCACCCTCGGGGCGCTCCAAGACGCTGCGAGGTGGCGTGGCCCGGAAGACGCCGGGGTAGTCAAGGCACTGCACACGCAGCCGTTGCGAGTGAATCATGCTCTCCGGCCAGAGGCGCTCGCACCCGGCCGACCAGCCGAAGCGCACCGCCACCTCGGTCATGTCGTCGCCCCACGGTATCGCGAAGGGAGTGCGGGCATCGGCTAGGCCCATCGAGTAGACCCATCGGCTGTAGTGCGCCGTCCGGCGGTCGTTGCCCTCGGCGAGGTAGAGGGGATCGGAGAGCGCCCACAGCTCCTCCACGGCGGCTGCGGAGTCCGGCTGGTCCTCCAGCCAGCCCCTCAGGTCGCCATCCAGCAGCGGGCCCGGGTCGCGCCACTCCGTGCGCATCGAGGCGGGCATCTCCGCCATCGCCCGCCTGAAGGCCTCCTCCGCCCCCACCACGTCGGAATCGCGGTGGAGCACATAGCCGAGGTAGGCGGCACAGTGCCAGCTCTCCGCCAGCCGACATCGCCTCGCGACAGACGCGGCCTCGGCGAGACGGCCAGCATCGACGAGGTAGAGGATCCGCTGTCCGAAGACCCATCCGTCCCCTGGAATCTCTCCCGCCACCTCGGCAAGCTCGTCCACCAGGCGCTCGCGGGCGGCGACCACCTCCTCCGCCTCCGGCTTGGGGGCTCGGTCTCCGTCGCTATCCCATAAGCACATGCGTCCGATGACCTCGTCGCACTCCGGCGTTCCGCCCAGGACGAACGGCAGACGGCGCATCGCCATGCGTTCGAAGCGCGACTGGAGCGAGCGAGCGCGCGAGCGGGCGGCTGCGGAGTCCTTCCTCGCCTGCTCGGTTGTGCCCGCCTGTAGGGAGGCGGCACTGGCGCCGGGGTGAACGGCCGGCGAGCCGTGCCCTCGCAGATCGGGAGCTGCTGCCAGCGGCGCCCCGAACGCCGCCATGGGGGCGGCAGCCGCCCCCAGACCGAGTAGCAGCGCCGGAGCGGCCCTGAGCCGCCGGATTGGCCCGGGTGGAGTCGAACCACCACCCCCGGTTCCAAAGACCGGTGTCCTGCCGTTAGACCACGGGCCAGATGGACCCCGCGCACCGGACCGAGGGGCCAGCGCGCCGAGCGAACATGGGAACATTAGCATCCTGCGGACAATCTCGCGCGTGCACCGGGAGCGGCGAAGCCCTCCGCTGGCAAGGATTACATATTGTAAAGTATAGATTACACTGTGGGCAGGCGAGCGAAGCGGTCCAGTGGGGATGACACCGGCGTTGGCGTTGTCACCAGGGTGCGAATGACAGCCACGCGAACCGACTCGACGTTCTCGATCAGGTAGGCAGCCACTGTCGCGGCCCTGGCCTCATCGGTAAAGACGCCGAAGAGCGCCGTGCCGCTCCCCGTCATGCGCGCCACGACGGCCCCGGCTTCAGCGAGCGAGCGCCTTACGGCCCCCAGCCTTGGGAAGCGCTCGAAGACCACGCGCTGGAAGTCGTTTCCCTGAACGGCGGCGAGATCACGCCATCCTCCCAAGGGCGCACCTCCCAGGACGGTCGGCGGTGCCGGCAGAGCCACCCTGGCCGAGAGCTGCCGGTAGGCGCTGGCGGTCGACGAACGCTCGTCGGGAACCACCAGGAGGACGGGCGACGGGGGGAGTGGAGGGCGAACAAGGAGGCGGTCCCCCCTACCCCACGCAAGGACGGATGCACCCCCCGCCAGGAAGAAGGGGACATCGGACCCGATCGCACCGCCGAGCTCCAGTAGCTCTGGCCGGTCGAGCGGGTCGCCGTAGAGGGCGTTCAGGGCGGTCAGCGCACCGGCCGCATCCGAGGAGGCGCCGCCCAGACCGGTCCCCGCCGGAATCGTCTTCCGCAGCGTCAGCTCTACGCCGGGCTCGTGACCTGTTGCGGCAAAGAAGGCGCGTGCGGCGAGCATCGCGGTGTTCCGCTCGGGATCGCCCAGATCGTCCCTCACTTCGCCGAGGGGGCCTGCCGGTGCGCTCCTCAGCTCGAGCGCGATCCCGGACCCTCCGGGGCGCACCTCGAGCTCGTCGCAGAGGTCTACAGCCTGGAAGAGCGTCTCGACCTGGTGGTAGCCGGAGTCCTCGCGGGCGATCACCCGCAGGTACAGGTTCAGCTTGGCCGGACAGAGTACCGAGACGCCGCCGCTCATGCGCCGCCACTCCCCTCCCCCACGGTGTCATCCTCTCCGCGACTCCCGCCCAGGCGGACGAGTGACACGCCGAGCCTACGGGCGTGCCAGAGGCCGATCAGAGTGATCGGAGGGAGTGTGACCGCATGCCACCCGACCGCGAACGCGAGGACCGCCTCCGGGTCGGCGCCGAAGACCTGCACAAGTGCAATCGTCACCGCCGCCTGTAGAGTGCCGATGTAGCCTGGCGCTGCCGGAATCGCCGCCGCAAGCGCCGTCGCGACAGTGGTGAGGAGGGCGGCCGTCAACGGCAGCTCGAGATCGAAGGCGACGAACCCGATCCAGAAGGAGAGTGCCTGCACGAGCCAGACACAGAGGCTCCAGGCGAGGGCCGGAAGCATCAGCCGCCACCCTCGCATCGAGGAGAGCCCTTCGGCTACGCCCGCAACGAAGCCGGAGAGCGCCGGGCCCAGCCGACCGATCGGCAGCCTCGAGCTGGCCAGCTCCACCACTCGGCCACTCTGGGCAGGACGGGCCAGCATAGCCAGCGAGACTATGAGGGCCACGGCGAGGACAGCAGCGGTGCCCCGCGCCGCTGTGGCGAGCTCGGCCGGGAGCGGCCCGGCCGGAACGGAGGGGCTGTAGAGCGTCGCCAGGAGGAGCAGAAAGACGACGCCCCCGTCCATGAGCCGCTCCACGACGAGAGTGGCGAGGGCGGCCGGGAAGCTGACCGGCTCGCAGCGGCTGTAGGCGAAGGCGCGCGCTGGCTCTCCGAGGCGGCCTGAGGGCAGCAGGTTGTTGCCGGCAAATCCAACCGCGACGGCCGCGAAGCGCGAGCGGAAGGGGCTCCGTGGCTGAACCGGTGCCAGCAGGTAGCGCCACCTAGCCGCCCTCGCCCAGAATCCGGCCAACGCCACCACGGACGAGGCGGTGAGCCAGAGGGGGTTGGCGCTCGCGAGATGCTCCAACACTTTCGCGAAGTCGACTTCGCGGAAGAACCACCAGAGCACCAGCGCCAGCAGGACGAGGACGGCCCCGAGCGCCCACCACGAGCCCGTGCCGAGCCCCGGAGCACCTACCCGTCCAGTGGGGATGCAGCGCTGCTCGAATTCCGTGGGAGGCTTGTCCACGGGCTGCCGCAGTCCGTGGACAGTCTCGCGCGAGCACCGAGAGCGGCGAAGCGCTCCGCTGGCAAGGCGCGACGAAGGGCTGGTAGCAGCGCTACCGGCCCAAGGAGCAACGCAGAGCGAAGCCATGGGTAAGGGCATTGTAAACCATGGGTTACATACTGTAAAGCATACATTACACCGTGGGTTGGCCGAGCGAAGCGGTCCAGCGGGGATGCAGCGCCGCTCGAATGCCGTGGGAGGTTTGTCCACGGGCTGCTAGTAGCCGATCGGCGGGACCCACTCTCCCGGAGTGGCAACCCATGCGGGAGACTCCAGCACCAGCGACCGCATCTCGCGGACCGCCCGCTCCATCCCCACCAGGACGGCGCGCGACACGACGGAGTGCCCGATGTTGAGCTCCTCGACACACGGGAGGGCGGCGACCGGCGCGACGTTCTCGTAGGTGAGACCGTGGCCAGCGTGGACGGCGAGGCCGAGGCCGTGCCCGACCGCCGCGGCATCCTTCAGCCGAGTCAGACCCCGCTCCCTGGCCGCATCGCCCCTGGCGCCCGCGTACTCGCCGGTGTGCAGCTCCACCGCATTCGCGCCAAGCGCCGCCGAGCGCTCGACCGACTCCAAGTCGGGGTCGATGAAGAGGGCGGTCCGGGTGCCCGCAGCGGCGAGGCGTCCGAGCGCCCGGCCTACCCCCGCCCGCACCGAGGCGGAAGCCAGGTCGAGCCCCCCCTCGGTGGTCACCTCCTCTCGGTTCTCGGGGACGAGCGTCGCCTGCATCGGCGCGACCTCGACGGCGATCTCCACCATGGCTGCGGTGGCTGCGACCTCGAGATTCAGCCCGGTGCGCACCGTCTCTGCGAGCAGCCGCACATCGCGGTCGCCGATGTGGCGCCGATCCTCGCGGAGGTGCACCGTGATGCCGTCGGCGCCACCCAGCTCGGCGAGCACGGCCGCGCGCACCGGGTCGGGCTCGTCGGTGCGGCGCGCCTGCCGTACGGTGGCCACATGGTCGATGTTGATGTAGAGCCTCATCCCGGTCCTCGTTGTGCGTGCCGCGTGCGCGGCGACCAAGTAAGCTACCTCCCTGGCCACTCCGCGACCCGCACGCCAGCGTGCGCGCGCAGACGCCCGATCAGGGCGCGAGAGGCCCTGGCGACGACCGTCACGGTGCTGCCGTCCTCGGTGCGAGAGAGGACGTCGCCCCCCTCGTAGAGAGAGGCCAGCACCCCGCCCTCGGCGACGGGCAGCCACACGCGCACCTTGCGCCACCGCTCCCTAGCGCGCCTGCGTAGCGCCGACCGAAGCGGCTCCAGGGTGGCTGGAGCGAGCGCCGAGGTGTAGATCGCCCGCCCCTCGCCACCCGGGTCGGCAAGTGCGCGGAGCGCCATCATCTCCTCGTCGCCCAGCAGGTCGACCTTGTTGTAGACCGTGAGAACAGCGCGGTCGGCGAGCCCCATCTCTGCGAGGGTCGCGCGGACCACCCCCGCCTGTACGTCTCGCTGGGGGTGCGACGCGTCGACCACATGCAGGAGCAGATCCGCCTCGCGCGCCTCCGCTAGAGTGGATCGGAAGGAGGCAACGAGGTGGTGCGGGAGCTTCCGAATGAACCCGACCGTGTCGGTCACGAGAGCCTCGCGCCGATCGCCCAGATCCACGAGGCGCGTCGAGGCGTCCAGCGTCGCGAAGAGTCTGTCCTCAACGTTCTGCTCCTTCCCAGAGAGCGCCTGCAGGAGCGAAGACTTGCCCGTGTTGGTGTACCCCACTAGCGTCGCGCGAAAGGAGTCCGCGCGGCCCTTGCGCCGCGTGGCCTCGGCTCGCGAGACGGCAGCCAGCTTGCGGCGTAGGTCGGCGATGCGCCTCCCGATCAGGCGCTTGTCGACCTCGAGCTGCGTCTCGCCCGGACCGCGTAGTCCAATGCCGCCCCGAATGCGCGAGAGGTGGACCCACATCCGCCGGAGGCGCGGCAGGAGGTACTGAAGCTGCGCCAGCTCGACCTGCAGGCGGGCCTCGTAGCTCCGGGCCCGGGTCGCGAAGATGTCGAGAATCAGTTCCGTCCGATCCAGGACCCTCACCCCGCAGAGCTTCTCGAGGTTGCGGGCCTGGGCGGGCGTGAGCTCGTCGTCGAAGACAACCAGCTCGGCCTCCTTCGCGCCAACCATTTCGGCGAGCTTCCGCGCCTTGCCGCTCCCCAGGTAGTAGCGGGCCCGCGGCGCGTCCAGGATCTGCACGATCTCGCCTACCACCTCAGCGCCAGCCGTGTCGGCGAGGCGCTCCAGCTCGGCTAGGTGTTCGCGGGCGCTGGATTTCCCGCCGTCCGGGCGCGGGACCGCGACCAGGATGGCGCGCTCGACCGCCGGGCCCGCCTCGGAGTCGCCATCAGGCCGGGGGTAGTGTATCCGCCCTGTCAACGTCGCTTCCCGGTGGAGGCGGCCAGCACGCCGTCTGGGTCGAGCCCGTCCGCCATCTCGAGGAGCGCCGAGCGCGTGTTCAGCGAAGGGTCGATCCACACCGACTCGAGCAGCGCGGCGAGGGCAGCGCCGAGCGCCGGGCCGGGCCGCCAGCCGCGCGCCAGGAGGACGGTGCCGGAAATCTCGAGCTCCTCAGTCCGCATGGGTATGCCCGCGTCGAGGTCGCGCTCGATCGCCGCGATCGCCTGCTGCACCTCCCGGTGCCCTTCTGCAGCGACAGCTTGCGAGTGCGCACGCCATACCCGGAAGGCGTCGGAGAGGGCAGTCGGCGAGGAGCGCGCGGCCGCCGCCATCCACCGCCGCCGAAGCAAGTCGTCGCGGAGCCCCGTGGGGGGTGCCAGTCCGCTCTCGACCACCGCGCAGACTCGCCGCACCTCGGCGTTCGAGAATCGGAGCCGCTCGAGGAGCGCGGCGACCCGGTCGGGATCGGGGGCCGGTCCCATGCCGTGCAGGAGGAGCGCGGCCAGGCGCGGCAGCTCCGGCTCCCGCCCCTTCAGCGCATCCGCCGTTACTAGAGCCGCGTCCCCGATTCCGCCTTCCAGCTCGGGGAGCAGCTTCTCGACCACGCCCGCGCTCAGGTAGAGCCCAAGCGCCCGGGAAGGCCGCGGCCCTCCGAGGACCTTTAGGATCTCTTCGCGGACGCGCTCCGCCGAGAGGATACCCAGCCCCGCGACCGCCTCGACGAGAGCCGCCCAGGTCTCGGCTTCGATCTCAAGGCCAAGACTCCCCGCGAAGCGAAGTCCTCGGAGAACGCGCAGACGGTCCTCGGTGAAGCGGAGCCGAGCGTCGCCCACCGCCCGCAGGATTCCTCTGGCCAAGTCCTCGCGACCGCCGTGGGGATCGACGAGCGCCCTGCGGAGCGGATGCCAAGCCATTGCGTTCACGGTGAAGTCGCGGCGAGCGAGGTCCTCGTCGATCGAACTGGCGAATGCCACCACCGCCCTGCGCCCGTCGGTCGAGATGTCCCGTCGAAAGGTGGTGACCTCGTAGAGCCGGCTGTCGGCGCCGAATACGCCGATGGTCCCGTGCCTCTCACCCAGAGGTACCGTGCGCCGGAAGATCCCGCGCACCTCGCCCGGAGTGGCGCGAGTGGCCAGATCCCAGTCCTCGGGCGCGCGGCGCTTTCCCCATACGGCGTCCCTCACGCCGCCGCCTACCGTCCACGTCTCGAAGCTGGCCTCCTCGAGCTTCGCGACCAGCTCGCGCACCGCTGCGGGCACCTCGATTTGGACGGTCGCCGCAGCGCGGCCGCCCACCTGCCGACCCGAGCCCTGGGTCACTCTGGCGGCCCCGCCCCCGGTGCTTCCGCAACCTGCGCGAGTATGTGTTCGATGCCGTCTCCGGTGCCCTCCGTCACCTCCCAGAGGCAGGCGTACGTGACGTAGGCGTCGGCGGAGAGGAGCGAGAACGCCGTCGCGCGATCGGCAGGGTCGCTCCGCTCGACCGCCTCGAGCTCGACCATGGCCGCGTCCAGGAGCGCCGTCAGCGAGACCTGCGCCTGGGCCCGCAGGCGACTACAAAGGGCTGAAGGGACGCTCCCGCCACGCGAGTCGATCCACTCGCCGATGGTCACGCGTCTGAAGCCGGGAGGGTACTGTCCACGGGCTAGCCCTTGACCAAATTGGTCAGAATTTTCGCCCCGCTCCGCACCACCTCGTCCAGACCCCTCGGATCGCCGACGCCCGCCTGCGCGCTGTGCGCGCGGCCGCCTCCCCGGCCGCCGACCTTGGACGCGAACTCTCGGACGACGGAATCCGCCCTCAGCCCCGCCGCGACGGCGACGTCGCTGGCAAAGGCGAAGAGGGCGCACTTTCCGCCCGTCATCTGGGCGGCGACCACCGCCACCCCGGCACCCGGCACCCGCCGGTAGCGGTCGCCCCATTCGCGCGCGTCCGACGCGCCCCGGAGCTGCAGTCGCACACCTCGATACTGGAGAGTGCGTCCGGCCGCCTCGAAGCTGGCCTCGGCGAGGATCTCGCCTCCGCCGCCGCCCTGCTGCAGCGCGTCCACCAGCTCTTCCAGCTCAGCATTGGCCGCGTGGAGCTCTGCCACTCTGCGCTCTACGCCCTCGGGCGAGCATTTCAGCAGCTCGGCGAGACCCTTCACGCGCCTCCGGTAGCCGCCCAGGTGCGATGTGGCTGCGCGGCCGGTAAGCGCCTCGATCCGTCGCACGCCCGCCGCCACGCCAGTCTCCGACACAATGACGAACGGGCCGATCTCGCCGGTGTGGCGGACATGGGTGCCTCCGCAGAGCTCGGCGGAGACGCCAGGAATCTCGACGACGCGCACCTCTTCGCCGTACTTCTCCCCGAAGAGCGCAATCGCTCCGTCGGCCACCGCCTCCGCGTAGGGCTTGAGCGTGGCCGTCACGGGATGGCTCGCCCACGCGCCTTCCGAAACCAGACGCCCGACCTCGCCGAGCTCGTCTGCTTCGAGAGGTGCCGTATGTGCGAAGTCAAAGCGCAGCCGGGCGGGCGCGACCAGCGAGCCGCGTTGGCGCACATGCGCTCCCAGAACCGACCTGAGCGCGGCGTGGAGGAGGTGAGTGGCGGTGTGGCTGCGCTCGACGTCCCGTCGGCGCCGAGGGTCAACGGCCGCCTCCACCGCAGATCCGCGCGCGCGTCGAGAGTCGTAATCGCCCGAGACCGCGCCCCGTACGAGATAGACTCCGCCCCGCTCCACCGTTCGCTCGACTTCGAGGGCCCAGCGGCCTTCCAGCTCCCGCACCGTCCCCCGGTCGGCAACCTGCCCGCCGGCCTCGGCGTAGAAGGGGCGCTCGCGGAGCACCAGCTCCGCTCCGCCATCCCGGTCGCCCCTGGCGTGGAGCACCTCCGTCCGGGTGGTCAGCACATCGTATCCAACGAATGCCGACACGAGCCCCGCGTCCTCCAGCTCCCCGTCTCGGTCCGGCGCGATACCGGCCGCCGAAGGCACCTCGCCTCCCTTCCCCTCGATCGCGGCGGCGCGGGAACGTCGACGCTGCTCCTCCATGGCAGCCGCGAAGCCTTCCTCGTCCACCCCGTATCCGCGCTCCTCGGCCACCAGGCGCGTCAGGTCTAGGGGAAAACCGAAGGTGTCGTACAGCTTGAAGGCCTCTGCCCCGGGTATCGCGGGCCACCTGTCCCCGTCTCGCCGGCGCGGCGGCGCAAGCCGGGCGAGTCTCTCCATGCCTCCGTCCACCGTGGCCAGAAAGCGCCGCTCCTCTGCCAGGACGCTGGAGACGATGGCGTCTCGCGCGGACTCTAGCTCGGGATACGCGGCGCCCATCTCGTCGATCGCCGCGCCCGCCACCTTGGCGAGCGTCGGGTCGCGCCTGCCCAGTAGCCAAGCGTGTCGCACCGCCCGGCGGAGAATGCGGCGAAGCACGTAGCCGCGCCCTTCGTTCGCAGGGTAGACGCCGTCGGCGAGTAGGAAGGCGCATGCCCGCGCGTGGTCGGCTAGCACTCGGTATGAGACACCCTTCCGCGAGCCGGGCTCGTAGCCCCTCCCGACCACCTCGGCCACGCGATCGATCAGCGGCAGAAAAAGATCGGTGTGGTAGTTCGAGTCCGCGCCCTGCATGACCGAGGCGAGACGCTCGAGGCCCAGCCCGGTATCGATGCTCGGGGCGGGCAGCGGCGCCTGGATGCCGTCGGCCCCCCGGTCGAACTGCATGAAGACGAGGTTCCAGAGCTCCAGTAGCTCGCCAATCTCGCTCAGCCGCTCAAAGTCGGACTGCGAGATTTCCGCGCTGGCCTCGGCCGCCGGTCGGAGATCGTAGTGAATCTCCGAGCAGGGTCCGCAAGGTCCGGTGTCGGCCATCTGCCAGAAGTTCTCCCGATCGCCCATCCGGAATACTCGGCTTCGCGGGACTCCCGCGACTTCGCCCCATAGCTCGGCAGCCTCGTCGTCGCTCCGGTGCACCGTGACGTACATCCGGTCGCGGTCGAGCCCCATCTCGTCGGTCAGGAAGCCCCACGCGTACTCGATCGCCTCGGCCTTGAAGTAGTCGCCGAAGGAGAAGTTCCCCAGCATCTCGAAGAAGGTGTGGTGGCGTGCCGTGCGGCCCACCTCCTCGAGATCGTTGTGCTTGCCTCCGGCACGCACGCACTTCTGGGCGGTGGCGGCTCGCCTGTACCGCGGGACCTCCAGCCCGAGGAAGACCTCCTTGAACTGGACCATCCCCGCGTTGGTGAAGAGTAGCGTCGGGTCGTTGGCCGGGACCAACGGAGAGCTGGGCCGCTCAGCGTGACCCCGCGCGACGAAGTAGTCGACAAAGCGCTGGCGGATCGCTGATGACTTCATGCAGGGAAGTCTCGAAAACGCCGGGCCAAGCCGCAACCCGGCGCGGGTCCGCTCGCTGACCTCTGCTGACGCCCGCCGTCCGCTCAGTCCTCGTTAGAAGCGAGCGCTGAGCAGGGGCACGCGCCAGGAAACGGTCCGCTCGCCGGCTCCGGGGCCCCGCGCAACCAGGCCCGCGACCGGAGACGGGAGCGGCGTCGCCACGAACCACTCGCCCCCATGGCGGTTTAGGAGGGCCTCGCCCGCGCGTGCGCGACGGGAGCCTTCGTCGGTCCCGTAATCCGACGTTGCTCCCATGGCTATGACCAACCCAGTGACGCCCCCAGTCAGCATAAGCCCGAGGGCCGCATTGTCGCTTTCCACCTCCGCAATCGCCGCCAAACCCGCAGCTCCGACTGTCCCGAGCAGTCCGCCCACACTGATCATCCGCGCGCGCGGGCGGCTGAGCGGCACTCGGCTCCCAATCACTGCCCCCGCCGCCAACCCCGCGTTACCCGTGAGCGCGATCACCGTGAATACCTCCACCTCTTCGTCGAGGTCAGCCATGATCGACCCGGCTACCCCGAACCACGTCCCCCAGAGGCTGCCGAGCGTGGCTGAGGTGGCCGTGCCCGGCGAAATATCTTGCTGCGCGGCAACCAGTCCCCCGGCCACTCCCACGACACTACCCAGGATCATGCTTGCGAGCACCCCCTCGGAGGAATCGAAATCGGCTACCGCCGCAAACACAAGCCCCTGAAAGCCACCCCAGGTGCCCCCCCAGGTGATGGCCCGCGCCTGACCCAGCGACATCGGTCGCGAGTTGGCCAGGGCCCTCCCGAGGAGAAATCCGGTGGGGCCGCCAAGGAGCAGTCCCGCACCGTAGGCCTGCGCGTTATCGGCGTCAAAGGCTATTGGCGTGGCCACTCCGAGCCATATCCCGTAGGTGGCTCCCCAGACCTTGAGCTCGGTCTCGCCGCCCTGGGCCCCGTTCGCGATCTTGGTGGACTCAGCTCTGGAGGCCGCGACGCGTCCGGACTCGGTGTCCGGGAATCGGCTCGCGAGGTACCGAAGGAGCGCCAGCGCCAACTCCTCGTTTCCGTGTTGTTCCATCGCCTCGGCGGTACCCAGGAGCACCGCGGCCGAGTCGGCCCTGCTCTGGCCGGAGGCCGGAAGTGCCGCAGCTAGGGTGAGCGCACCCGCGAGAAGCAGGCCTAGCAGCCCGTGGACAACCTCGCGCGAGCACCGAGAGCGGCGATGCGCTCCGCTGGCAAGGCGCGACGAAGCGGGAATAGCAGGGCTATTCGTGCGAGGAGCAACGCAGAGCGAAGCCACGGGGTATGAGCACTGTAAACCATAGGTTACACATTGTAAAGCGTACATTACACTGTGGACAAGCGAGCGAAGCGGTCCAGCGGGGATGCAGCGCCGCTCGAATGCCGTGGGAGGCTTGTCTGCGGGCTGCCGCAGTCCGTGGGCAATCTCGCGAGAGCGGCGATGCGCACCGCTAGAGCTGGTAGCAGCGTGCGCGGCAAGGGGTGATCCCGGGGTCGGGTTTCGGATCGTGACGGTCATTTTCTGAACTCCTTGCCTTGGCAGGCCAAGGTCTGCCCGAGGTGGTGGATCTGCGCTGCCACAGGAAGGTACGAGGAGCCGTCTAGCTGGGTTTCGGCGTCCGTTTCAGGTCAGACTTCCCGCCGCGGCCGACGAATGGCTGCCGCAGTCCGTGGACAATCTCGCGCAAGCACCGAGAGCACGCGAGCCGAGACGGCGCGGCCACTGATCCGTGGCTGGCCGGGATGCTGGCGCACAAGCCGAAGAAGCTGGTCCCGCTGGTGCCCGCCAACCGGATGGCGCGGACGGTCTGGGGGCGTCCACATACGGGGTGCTACACGACCTTGACGGCTGCTGCACTCTCCCGTTGCTTCGTCGCCGACTCCTCCTCTCCGCCCATCCCGAGAGCGGCCCTGAGCTGCGCCTCGACCGCCGTCTTCACATCGGCGTTCTCCTCCAGGAAGCTCCGCGCATTCTCCTTGCCCTGCCCAAGTCGGAGGTCTCCGTAGGAGAACCAGGAGCCCGACTTGTTCACCACCCCCTCGTCCACCCCGAGGTCGATGAGCAGCCCCGTGTGGCTGATCCCCTTCCCGTAGAGGATGTCGAACTCGGCCTGCTTGAAGGGTGGGGCGCACTTGTTCTTGACGACCTTCACGCGGGTGCGGTTGCCGACCACGTCGGTGCCGTCCTTGAGCGCCCCGATCCGACGAATGTCCATGCGGAGCGACGCGTAGAACTTGAGGGCCCGGCCCCCCGAGGTCGTCTCGGGGCTCCCGAACATCACCCCGATCTTCTCGCGAATCTGGTTGGTGAAGATCACCGCAGCCTGGCTGCGGCTTACCGCGCCGGTCAATTTCCTCAGTGCCTGGCTCATCAGCCGCGCCTGGAGCCCCACGTGCGAGTCGCCCATCTCGCCTTCGATCTCGGCGCGCGGCACCAGGGCCGCGACCGAGTCGACGACGATCACGTCGACGGCGTTGCTGCGAATCAGCACCTCGGCGATCTCTAGCGCCTGCTCTCCGGTGTCGGGCTGCGAGACGAGCAGGTTGTCCACATCGATACCGAGCTTGCCCGCGTACTGGACGTCGAGCGCGTGCTCGGCGTCAATGAACGCGGCAACGCCGCCCTCGCGCTGCGCGTTGGCGATCACGTGCAGGCAGAGCGTTGTCTTCCCCGAGGACTCGGGTCCGTAGATCTCGCTGATGCGACCGCGCGGCACCCCCCCGATGCCGATCATCGCGTCGAGGTTCAGCGCTCCCGTCGAGATCGCCCTGATCTGGAGCCTTGCGCCTTCGGCCCCCATGCGCATGATCGCCCCACGTCCGTACGACCGTTCGATCTGCGTGAGCGCGGTGCGGAGCGCCTTCTTCCTATCTTCGGCTTCTCTTCCGTTCGCATCCTTGGCGTGCGGTCTTGAACCACGGGGTGCGGGCATCTATTGCGACCTCTCTCTCTAGTGTGCGGTACCTACGCCAACCGAATATAAGGCGAAACCAGCGCGGGGCAACTCCACAGCCAGCGGACATCTCTCCCATCGCACTCGCCCTTCGCGCACCGAGACGACCAGTGTGCGGCTAGGCTGGCGATTGCGCCCGGCGCAGGCGATCTTCGATCCTGCGGCCACCGCTGCCGCAAGCGGTCCAGTGGGAGGCCACCGCTCTCCTCTCCTCGCACCGCCAAAGTACCCTCTTCCACCGGGCGAATCCATGCAGAAATCGGCCATGTTTACGAAGGCTGCGAAGGGGTGGACTCTGAATCAGAGTCAAGATTAGTTGTCAATATGTCAACTGCAGATGTCAGTTAGTCGAGGTTCCCATGACAGTGGACGCGAAGACGGAATCCCGCGACCGCCTGCTTGCCGAGTGCCGGGTGGACACCTTCCGGTCCGGCGGCAAGGGAGGTCAGCACCAGAACAAGGTCGAGTCGGGGGTTAGGCTCACCCACCGGCCCACTGGGATATCCGTCGCGTCCCGTGCGCATCGGTCCCAGCACGGCAACCGCAGGGAGGCACTTCGCCGTCTGCGCGAGAAACTTGCGGAGCTGGCGCGCGAGGACCCGCCACGCATCCAGACCCAGGTGCCTGCGCACGAGCGACAGCGGCGCATCGAGGAGAAAAACCGGCGGTCGCGCCTCAAGCGGATGAGGGCCCGGCCACCCCTGGAGGAGTAGCCTGGCCGGTCACTGCGCCGGTTGGTTCAGTGCCGCCACTGCGGCCACGACCTCGTCAAAGGGAGGCAGCACTCCGGGGTCCTCGCCGACCCAACGGTAGCGCAGGAAGCCAGCCGCGTCGATGACGAACACGGAGCGATTGGCAACTCCGCGAAGCCCCCCCAAGTCTTTGCGCAGAACCCCATACGCCGAAGCTGCGGTCCTGTTGAAGTCGGATAGTATTGGGAACGGGACCCCCATCTCGTTGCCCCACTTCCGGTTCACGAAGGGCGAATCGACGCTGATCGCGTAGACCTGCGCGCCGAGCGATCCCCATACTCCCCAGCTCTCGGAGACGTGGCAGAGCTCTTTCGTGCACACGCCGCTGAAGGCGAGCGGCACGAAGAGCAGCACCACCGGCTCGCCCAGGTGCTGCGACAACGTCACCGGATCCTCGCCTAGCGCCCGCAGCAGGGAGAAGTCCGGCGCGCTGGTTCCCGCTTCGAGTACGCTCAAGGAGTGCCCTCCGTCCGGTTCCGGTTCTGGTGTCGTCTCGCCTCCACCCCCCTGAAGTGTAACGCCCCCGGCGCGACCCCGCCCGGCCTTCCGCCGCGACCGCCAGAACGATCGCACCGCACCTGTTGTCGCGGCCCGGACAGATGCACGGTCAGATTATGGGAATAATCTGGCACGATAGAGTCCGGCCGCAATCATTTCAGAGGGGGTAATGGGGTTTGGGGCGAAGCTATGGACAGATTATGGTACTAATCTGTCGTTCACAGTGTCGGTGCCGACTGAAGCGGGCTCGGGACAGCCGGTCGCGGCGATCGTGCCGGCTCCGGTGCCTCCGGGGCCGCGGGACAGGCCGGCCCGCCGGTCGCAAATGGTCGCCTCGCCGCTCTCGGTGCTCGGCCGGCCTTATCCACGGACTGCTATTCTCCCCGCCGTGCCGCGATCACCGCCAGAAACTCCTCGCCGTAGCGGCTCAGCTTCGCCTCCCCCACCCCGCTCAGCCGCGCGAACTCCTCCAGAGTGCGGGGACGCCGGTGCACCATGTCGCGCAGCGTCGAGTCGTGAAAGATCACGTACGGGGGCACCGACTGGGCCTTGGCCAGCTCTGTCCGGCGCGCGCGCAACGCATCCCACAGCGACTCGTCCCAGGTGGCGGGATCGGGTGGCGGGGGGGGCTCCTTCGCCTTGCGCTTCCTCGCCCCCCGCCCCGGACGCAGATCCCGCCGCATGAGCACCTCCTCCTCCCCACGCAGCACCGGCTGGCTCGCCTCGGTCAGCCTGAGCGAGCCGTACCCCTCCATGTCCACGCTGAGCAGACCGCGGGCAACCAGTTGGCGGAACACCGAGCGCCAGCGGTACGGGTCCAGATCGTTGCCCACCCCGTGGGTCGGGATCCGGTCGTGGCCGAAGCGCCGGATGCGCTCGTTGTCGCTTCCCCTCAGCACATCGATCAGGTACCCGGCGCCGAACATCTGTCCGGTGCGGGAGACGCACGACAGCGCCTTCCGCGAGACTTCGGTCGCGTCCCACGCGGCCACCGGGGTCAGGCAGTTGTCGCAGTTGCCGCAAGGATCGGAGAGAGTCTCGCCGAAATAGGTCAGCAGGGTCTGGCGCCGGCAGGTGGTCAGCTCGCAGTAGCCGAGCATGGCGTCGAGCTTGCGGACCTCCAGGCGCTTGCGCATCTCACCCGCCTTCGACCCCTCCACCATCTGGCGGAGCGCCACCACCTCCTGCAGGCCGTAGACCATCCACGCGTCGGCGGGCTCCCCGTCCCTCCCCGCCCGCCCCGTCTCCTGGTAGTACGCCTCGATGCTCTTCGGAAGGTCGAGGTGGGCGACGAAGCGCACGTCCGGCTTGTCGATGCCCATGCCGAAGGCGATCGTGGCCACCATCACGACGCCATCGTCGCGCTGGAAGCGGTCCTGGTTTCGCCGGCGCACGGCCGCGCCCAGCCCCGCGTGGTACGGCAGCGCATCCACGCCGGTGCCGCGCAACCACTCGGCGGTGTCGTCCACCCGGCGGCGCGACAGGCAGTAGACAATGCCCGCAGCGCCCGGGTGCCGTTCCTCCAGGAAGCGCCTCAGCTGCCGGCGGGCCCGGTTCTTGGGGATGACCGCGTAGCGGATGTTGGGGCGGTCGAAGCCGCTCACGAACATGGCGGCGCGGCCCAGTCCGAGGCGGCTCACGATCTCGCGCCGGGTGGGTTCGTCGGCGGTCGCGGTCAGCGCGATGCGCGGAACATCGGGAAAGCGTTCGGGCAGGGCCGAGAGCTGCTGGTACTCCGGGCGGAAGTCGTGTCCCCACTGGGAGACGCAGTGCGCCTCGTCGATGGCGAAGAGGGCGAGAGGGGTGTTCGCGAGGAGTTCCAGGGTGCGTTCGCCGAGCAGGCGCTCCGGGGCGACGTACAGGAGGTCCAGGAGGCCCCGCCTCACCGCCGCCTCCACTTCCAGCACTTCGCGGTACGACAGCGTCGAGTTGCGGCAGGCGGCCCGCACCCCCGTCTGGCGCAGCCCCTCGACCTGGTCCCGCATGAGCGCGATCAGGGGGGAAACCACCACACCCACCCCGTCGCGCACGATGGCGGGGATCTGGTAGCAGAGCGACTTGCCGCCCCCGGTGGGCATCAGGACCAGGCTGTCGCCGCCGGCCACCGTGTGCTCGATGACGGCCTCCTGCCGGCCCATGAAGCCGGGATAGCCGAAAGTGCGGTGGAGGACATCGTGGATGTCCCGGGTCATGGGTGGGGGACCGGCGCTCCCGGCGGCGTGGAGGTGGGTGGGTGTGGGCGTGACGCCCTCAATGTAAGCACGGGTGGGTCAGAAAGCCGTCAGCGTGGGCAGGGTGACGCCCGGCGGCAGGCCGGCGACCGCAGGCGCGGTCCCTAGAGCAGCCCGTGCGTTCGCCACCACGGATTCGGTCACGGTGTTGATGAAGAAGCCGAGCCTGTCGGCCTCGGCCAAGAGCGCCTTCTCCAGCCCGTCGGTCGGGACGACCTCGAAGTAGTTCGTGCGGTCGCGGCTGGTGGAGCTGCCGATCCGGGTCATGAGCCTGTCGAGCCCGCCCGGGCCCCGGTTCTCCGAGTCGAGGAAGAAGAGGTGGGCGAAACCGGTCCGTCCCTCCACCTCGCGGGCCGAGCCGACGTGGAAGGTCATCGCCACGGCGGCCAGGGGATCGGAGTCGTCTAGGGAATGACGGCCGCAGCCTCGGCCCTGTCCGGCGACCCGGTGTTCGGCGAACTCCCCGCGCCGCCCGAACCTCCCGGGATGGAGATGGACCTGGACGCCGGGGCCGTGGACCCCGGGAGCGGGTCAGAGTTCGGCAGAGGCGAGCCCGGTACCGGGGGTATGTGACCTCCCGGGGGGCGTTCGGCGCTCCTGGACGCCCCCAGGCCGCCTCCGGGCATCCTCGCGCAGCTCCTCCCCCTCCCGGCAGATTGGCCCCGGGGAGCTTCCCCGGCGGTCATCAAATGAACGACGGCACTTCGCTACGCGAGTTGCGGGGTGCCGGGGCTATCCCGGGTACAGCCCCCGTTCGGCCGAAACCAGCGAGCAGCAGCGCAGCAGCTTCGGGGGTTATTGAGACATGGAGCTGCGCCCCACCGGCTCACCGGGACCCTCGGGGCCGGCCAGCGGCTGCGGGACGCTTCCGGTACGTGCGGATGGACGTGGCTGGCAACCGACTGTGTGGCCGGTGCCCGGCCGCCCCCCGGCGGAGAAACCTCCGCCAGCGGTCGGCCGAGCCCGGTTCAGGTATTCAACGCGCGACTGCCGCGCCCCTACCCCCCAACTACTGAGCGTGCACGTGGGCGTGGACGGGCTGCGTCACGAAGTCGGCGTGCCCCTCCCCCACCTCACCGTGCATGAGCTTGAAGGTGACCTCCGTCTCTCCCTCGCTCACGCCGTGCAGGTGGCCGCCGAACTCTCCCGGAGTGTCCTGCTCGAACTCGGCGATCGATTCGTCCTCGATATCGACCTCCAGGTATGCGTCGTCCTCTTCGATCGGGTCCCCTTCATCGTCCACGAAGCGAACCGCTATGTGAGCGGTCTCCTCGCCGACATCGACCTCCAGCTCGCCGGTCCACTTCTGGGTATCGGCGTCGTACGAGGCGACCACACGCCCGCTGATCACGAGCTCCGCCCCCACGGGTTCGTGGTGGTCGTCCACCATTTCGGTCGAGTCGCACGCCGCCAGCGCCAGTGCGCACACCATCGCGGCCATTCTTGCCAGGTCACTACCGATCAACTTCCTCATCGTTCATTCTCCTGTTTCGTTGGTTTTGATAACTCGTTTGCCGAATCCATGCACGAGGTCATACAAGACCCTCAGAACACGATCCGGTAGGTCACACTCAGACCCCTCCCGGCCTCGGGCATGATCTCCTTCACCCGAGAGAGGTGGTTTCGGTATTCGGTGTCCGTGGCGTTGTCGAGGCTCACGGTGACGACGTTCAGGCGCCCCCCGAGGGTCAGCCTCGCCCCCGCCGCAGCGTTGAAGAGCCGGTACCCGTCGGTCACGGTCTCGAACTCGCCGATCCGGTCCTGCTGGCCCGCCATCTCGGCCTCGGCGCGGATGAACCACGCCGGCCACTCGTACTTCAGGGCCACATGCCCCTTGAGCGGAGGAACGAGCGGCAATGCCCGATCGGTGTCCTTCAGACTCCCGCTTACCGATGACGCCACCGCCTCGAAGGCCACCCCGCGCCCCACGTCCACGTCCATGCCGGCCTCGAAGCCGCTGAACACGGCGTCGTTGCCCCGGAACTGGTAGACGGGAAGGAGAACGCGGCTCAGCCGGCCCGTATCCTCTCCATAGACGTAACCCTTGATGTCATTGTAGAACGCGGTCACTTCGGCCCTCATCCGGTCGGACTCGAAACGGAGAAAGACATCGATCCCCCTTCCGACCTCGCCCTCCAGGGTCGGGTTTCCGACTTCGAAGACGTATGCCGCCAGGTGCGGCCCCTCCGAGTAGAGTTCGTTCACGTCCGGCGTGCGGAACGCCCGCACCGCGCTGGCGCCGAGCGTCAGTCCGGACCCGTGGGTGTAGAGCACGCCCAACGACCCCGAGAGGGAGTGGAAGCTGCGGTCGCGTATCGCGCCGATGTCCGAATCCGGGTCCTCCTCCAGGGGATCGGCCAGGGTCCAGTCGTACCGCAGTCCCCACTCGATCCTGGCGGGCCCCAGCTCCATCTCCTCCAGCAAGTACACCGCCGCCTTGAGCCGGCGCGTGTCCGGCGTGTGCAGATCGCCGCCGTATCCGAAGTCCTCCCACGACACGCGGCCGCCCATCGCGCCTCCCGCAAACGGTCCCACCCGGCCATGCCAGCCCAGAACATCGGCGCTCGCTCTCTGCTGCACGAACAGGGTGCCCAGAGTGTCCGGCGGTTCGATCTCCTGGTGCCTGTACCAGGTGTGGGTCGCGTCGAAACGGAGATTGTCGAAGATCGCGACGGGCCTGTCCACCACGGCCCTGAACTTCGAAGCGGTGCGCTCCATCTCGATGCGCACCCCTTCCTGGTGTCCTCCCACGAAACCGCCGGGGATGCCGTAGTCGTTGAGATAGCCGCGGAAGGACGCGCCCATGTGACCCCAATCGGCCACGCGGGCGGACCCGATTCCCCCGCTCCACATTGCGCCATCGGTGTTTAGCAGCGCGCCTGCGGGCGTCTTGAGGTCTCCCGCCGCACGCACCGCCACTTCCACCCGCAGCGGCACCTGTTCGGCAACGCCGAAGAAGGCCGTCGCGCTGCCAGCCAGCGAACCGGTCACCGTCTGCGTCTGCAGCGTCGCCGCGCCCGTAGGGTGGTGGGGCACCGCCGACGGGATCTCGTCGCGAATGACGTTGATCACCCCGCCCAGCCCGTTGCCTCCGTAGAGCAGCGCGCCGGGACCACGCACCACCTCGATCCGCCGCGCCGACGACGGATCGAGGGCGGTGGTGTGGTCCGATCCGGAGTTGGAGGCATCGCCCGTTGCGGTCCCGTCCTCGAGCATCAGCACCCGGTCCCCGCTCAGCCCCCGGATCACCGTCTGCGAAACGGTCGGACCCATGCTGGCGACCGCCAGTCCCGGCATCGCAGCCAGGGTCGCGGGAACGGTCGCCTCCATCCCGCGCTGCAGCTCGTCGCCCGCCATGACGGTCACCGGCCGCAGAGTCTCGGCCGCGCCGCGTTCGCTGATTGTCCCGGTCACCACCAGGCCCTCCAGCGCAATGGGAGACGGGGCCAGCTCGATCACGACCTCCGCCGACTCCGCCACCGCCCGGCGCGGGCGCACGATCCCGACGGTCACCACCACGCTGGCGCCCCGGTACCCCGGGCGTTCGGCTCGAAGGGTGTACACGCCCGCAGCCAGCCCGGTCAGGTGGAAGCTCCCGTCCCCGCGGGTCACCACCCTCGTTTCCCTCCCCACCACCGATACATTGGCTCCCGCAAGGGGTTCGCCAGTCCCAGCGTCGAGCACATCGCCCTCGAACACATGCGCCCGCTCCGGCTCCTGCGCGGAGGCCGGATGCACGAAGAGCAAGGGCGCCGCGACCGCGATGGCGATCGCGCACGACGCGGCGAACGGGGACGACGGGCGCCTTGGGGCACCCGTAGCGCACACCCGAGCACCCACGAGCACTCTGTTGGGATACACGACGATGGCTTTTACGGGGTATTGGGGCAGATCGTGACGGGTCGTACTCCGGGAACGCCACTACAGGCGACCCCGGAGACGAGAAACAGCGACGCCGGATGGGGTCAGGCGGGAGGAGGTCCTCTCGGAACGATCGCCCCGATCAGGAAGGTCTCGCCAATGGCTCGAAGATCGGCGGGCGGCGGGTGCGACGAGACTGGGGCGCGGAACGCCGGGACCTCCAAGGCGGGGAAGTCGATGGTTGGATGCCCCGAAGAGAGCGACCTGACGAGCTGGCAGTACTGACGGCTGTGCTGCGCCGAGCAGGGGCCCTCAGGCAATTCGAGATGCGTCGGGGAGAGGAGCCGCTCGGCCTCCATCTGCGCTTCAACCGAAGGCACAACCGCCAACACGCCCGCCTGAGCGAGCAGCGCACAAGACGCAAACACGCGCAGGCGCAGCCTGCGGGCCGAGTTCTGGATGAACACCCTCGCCGCCATCAAGGTGGAAAATGGTCCGCAACAACCGGAATGCTCGCGCAAGGCCGGACGGACGTCAAGGAGGATCGGAACCGGACGGGACGACCCGCCCCGAAGGCCGGGCCGCTACGGAGCGCGGGCGCACCGAGTCAGCGAACGGCGGCGACCGTGGGATCCCGAGTGGGCCCAGAGGGACTTGAACCCCCGACCGTCGGATTATGAGTCCGCTGCTCTGACCGCCTGAGCTATGGGCCCGCGTAACGATAACGGCTCGGTGGTGCCCGTGGGAGACGACGGGGGAGCCGCTGCGAAGGTCACGCTGGTCGTCATCTATCGGTGCGCTCCACGCCTAGCAGCCCGTCTCGCCCCTCCGCCCACACCGACCAGCGCCCGAGCCTCGGCCAACTCGTCCTCCCGGGCTGGCCGCACGCCACCCGTCTTCAGTCCGCCGAGGCGGAAGGGACCGAATCGGGTGCGGACGAGCGCCGTAACCGAATGACCGACCGCTTGGAACATCCTCCGCACCTCTCTCTTCCTTCCCTCCGCGAGGACGAGCGCCACACCCCACTCGTCGCGACCCAGCGCCACCCTCCGAACCCGCCGGGGACGTGCGAAGCCGTCCTCCAACTCGACGCCGCGCCTGAGGCGGGCGATCGCACCGCCTGCGATCCGACCCGGCACCCGGGCTAGGTACTCGCGCTCGACTCGCCCGCGCGGGTGCGCGAGCGCCGCAGCCAGGTCGCCGTCGTTGGTGAGGAGGAGGAGGCCCGAGGTGTCGCGGTCGAGTCGGCCCACATAGCGGAGCCCCGCGCCCCAGGACGGCAGGACGTCGTATACGGTCCTACCACCGTGCGGGTCCCGGCGTGTGCAGAGCACTCCGACGGGCTTGTGTAGCACCACCCAGCGCCGAGGGGCCGGGCGCACTACCACTCCGTCGACCTCCACCGTGTCCGATGCCGGCGCGACACGCGCGCCCAACTGCGCCACGGGCGTGCCGTTGACCGCCACCCGCCCTTCTCCGATTAGCCGCTCGGCCTCCCGGCGCGAAGCCACCCCCGCCTGGGAAATGTACTTCTGCACTCTGACGGCACCCTCCTGACGCTCGCTCGTGCGTTGAGCGGAAGGTCGGCGGTCCGCCCGGTGGCGGGCCCGCCCGCCGAGCCTACGCCTACTCCGCCGCTTCGGGGGCAAGATCCGTCTGGGCTAGCACCGCCTCCACCGCCGACTCGAGGTCGATCGGAGCGGGTTCGTCGGCGCCATCGTCATCCCCCTCCAGATCGGTCGAGGCGTCGCCCACGTCCTCCAGCGGAACGCGGTCCCGGAGGACCACGGGCAGCTCGTCGGGCCTCGGAAGATCCTCTATGGACGGAAGCCCAAAGTGCTGCAGGAATCTGCTCGTAGTCCCGTACAGGACTGGCCTCCCAACTCCCTCTCCGCGCCCCACGGCCGTGATCAGGCCGCGGTCTATGAGAGTGCGGATCACGCCCGTCGAGTTCACGCCCCGGACGTACTCAACCTCCATGCGGCCTATGGGCTGCCTGTACGCCACGATCGCAAGGGCCTCCAGAGCCGGCCCCGAGAGACGCGGCGAGACCGGAACGGTATCGAGGCGCTCGAGAAACGGCGCGAACTCGGGGCGGGTCATGATCTGGACGCCGTCCGCTACATGACGCAGCTCGAACGCCCGATCGGATCGGTCGTACTCCGCCCTGAGAGCGGCCAGCGCAGCCTCGACCCTATCCTCGTCAAGTCGCTCGTCGGCGCGTGCGATCTCGCTCGCAAGCAACGGCGCATCGCTAGCGAAGAGCACCGCCTCGACGATCCGGGTGTCGTCCATGGGCCTATCGGCCTTTGGCTCCAGTCGCCGAGGCGGCCGCACCGGAGAGAAGGGTACGCCCCTCGTCGCTCCCCGCGGCTGCCTGCGCAGCGGACGACATGTCCCCAGCACCGGGCTCGAAGCCGCGGCCCCGGTAGAACCACAGCGGCGAGAAGGGCTCGCGTTGGCGGAGCCGCACGATGCGGTGCCGGGTCAGCTCGAGACCGGCGAGGAGCGTCATGACCGCATGTGCCCGGCTCCGCCAGGGCGCTATCAGACTTGAGAATTCGATCCGACCCAGCCTCCTGATCGCTCCCACGATCAGCCCCGTCTTCTCCGAGAGGGCGACGGTCCTGGCGGCCACCCGATGCTCCCGGTCGCGCCTATGCGGAAGCTCGACGCGCATGGCGGCGGCGAGAAACTCGTCCCACGTCAGCTCCAGCGGCCTCACCTCGACCCGCCGACGTTCGCGCGGGATCACGTACCCCCGGTCGAAGCGACACCTGCGATCGCTCTCGGCGACCCGAAGCCGGTCCGCCACGTCGCGGATCATCTCGTACTCGAGCAGTCTGCGTACCAGCTCGGCGCGCGGATCGTGATCCTCGTTGGCCGACGGGCTCGGGAGCAGCATGCGCGTCTTGATCCGAACCAGCAGCGCCGCCATCTCCAGGAACTCGCCCGCCTCGTCGATCCTGGCGACGACAAGCCCCTCGATTGCCTCCAGGAACTGCTCGGTGATCCTGGCGATGGGGATGTCGAAGATGTCGATGTCCTGCACGCGCACCAGGTGCAGGAGCAGATCGAGCGGTCCGCAGAAGCGCTCGATCTCGACCACAAGGAGGCCGTCGGAGGCGGGAGTGCCCCAACCGGCGTGCGCGCCCCCTTGCGAGCCCCTGTCGATCAGGGTGGCCGACGACGAGAGTTCCATGCACGAAGTCTAGCAGCGCTATTGGTCCGAGTAGCAACACCGAGCGAAGCCACGGGTACGATCATTGTAAACTATGGATTACATATTGTAAAGCATACATTACACTGTGGGCAAGCGAGCGCAGCGGTCCAGCGGGATGCAGCGCCGCGCGAATGCAGGCGCGCCAGGGGTGGGCTCCGGTTGATTCGGCCATGCGCCGACTCTATCTTGCTGTCCCTACGCCGCGTGCATCCAGGTAGGTTTCGGGTCTTCGCCGACACTCCGGTCGGGGCGAGGCTGGCCAAGCAAAGGGGTTGACAAATGCCGAACATCAAGAGCGCTACTAAGCGCATGCATCTCAGCCGTGCGGCCCGTGGGCGCAACCGGGTCCTCCGCTCCCAGATCCGAACTGCCGTGCGTCGAATCGGCGAGGCCGAGAGCAAGGCCGAGGCGGAGCGGCTACGCCGGGCCGCCGTGGCGCTAATCGACCGGGCCGCGACCCGGCGCATCCTTCACCCCAACCGGGCTGCCCGCATGAAGTCGCGAGCGGACCGGACGATCCAGCGGCTCGCCTAGCGGCTCACCCGGGCGGGTGGATCTTCGCCCACCGACCAAACCGTCTCGCCCCCCACCAGGGTGCGTACCACTCGCCCAGTCACCCTCATCCCGGCGAAGGGCGTGCTCCGCCCCTTCGAGAGGAACTGGGCCGGGTCGACGACCCACTCGGCCGCCGGGTCGATCAGGACCAGATCCGCACGGCGACCTCGCTCCAGCTCACCCCCCTCTATCCCCAGAGCTCGAGCGGGCCCAAGCGACATCCGCTTGAGCAGCGTCGGGAGGTTCATCGCGCCACCCCTCACGAGGTGCGTGTGCAGCACCGCGAAGGCCGTCTCGAGCCCGACGACGCCATGCGGCGCATCGTCGAAGGCCTGCTCCTTCTCGTCGTAGTGCCTGGGAGCGTGGTCCGTCGCCACACACGCGATCGTGCCGTCGGCGAGCGCCCCCTGGACGGCCTCCACATCGGCTGCGGGGCGGAGCGGCGGGCTCACCTTGTACTCGGTGCCGTAGTCGCCCAGCAGGTCGTCCGTTAGGAGGAGGTGGTGAGGTGTGGCTTCGGCAGTGATCCGCACCCCTCGTTCCAGCCCGCGACGGATCGCGGCGACGGCTGCGGCAGTCGATACACGCTGTATGTGCAGCCGCCCTGCGGCTGCTCTGGCGAGAGCGATGTCGCGCAGCACCCCGATCTCCTCGGCGACAGCCGGGAGACCACGGAGCCCCAGGAGGGTCGAGACCACCCCCTCGTGCACCTGGCCGCCCCGAGCCAGCTCCGCGTCCTCCGAGTGGGTTAGAAGGGGAACGCCGAACGACTGGGCGTACTCGAGCGCCAGCCGCATCAGGGTGGAGGATGCGACCGACCTCCCAGCGTCGCCCACCGCCACTGCGCCGGCCGCTACGAGCTCGCCGAACTCGGTTAGCTGCTCTCCCTTCCTGCCGACCGATAGAGCCGCCACTGGAAGGACGCGTGCGCCGCCAGCCCGACTGCCCTCGGCGACCACATATCCCACGGTGGCGGGGTCGTCCACAACCGGATCGGTGTCCGGCATGCAGCATACGGTGGTGAAGCCCCCTGCAGCCGCGGCCTGCGCTCCACTGCGGATCGTCTCGCGGTGCTCCCACCCCGGTTCGCAGAGGTGCGCATGAGGGTCCACAAAGCCGGGTGCCACCACCAGGCCGCTGGCGTCGATCTCTTCCCCGACCGATTCGACCTCTAGACCCGACGCAACGGCCTCGATCAATCCGCCGCGCACCAGAAGATCGGCCACCCTCGGAGCTCCGATGCCCAGATCGACCACGGTCCCACCACGGAGGAGTAGGTCGCTCACCTGATCCTCCGGAGCCTCACTCCTGGCTCCACTCGCTGGCCGCCTCGGCAAGGAGGGCCTCCCCGCCTGCGAGGAGGTAGAGGACCGCCATGCGGACCGCTACACCGTTGGTGACCTGGCGGAGGATCACCGAATGGGGGCCGTCGGCGACGTCCGAGTCGATCTCCACGCCTCGGTTCAGGGGGCCCGGATGCATGATCAGTAGCTCCCTGTCGGCACGCTGCAGGTGTGCGGACGTCACCCCAAAGACGCGATTGTACTCCCGAAGCGAAGGTACATAGCCGTCCTGCATGCGCTCGAGCTGGAGGCGTAACACATTCAGAGCGTCCGCCCACTCGATCGCCTCCTCGAGGCCGTTGACGACGCGCGCCCCAAGCTCCTCGATTCCGGCCGGCAGAAGGGTGCGCGGCCCGCAGACCGCGACTTCGGCACCCAGCTTGGTCAGGCCGTGGATGTTCGACCGCGCCACCCGCGAGTGGAGCACGTCGCCGACTATGCACACCTTCAGGCCGTCGATGCGGCCGAAGTGGTCGCGCAGGGTGAGGATGTCCAGGAGCGCCTGGGTCGGGTGCTCGTGTGCGCCGTCGCCCGCATTGACGACGCTCGACGGGATCCGGGCTGCGAGGAAGGCGGCGGCCCCCGCCGACCAGTGCCTGATGACCACCATGTCGATGCTCATCGCCTCGAGGTTGCGAGCGGTGTCCACCAGGGTCTCGCCCTTGGATACCGACGACCCCACCGACCCGATGTTCACAGTGTCGGCGGAGAGGCGCTTCTCGGCGAACTCGAAGGATATGCGGGTCCGCGTGGAGGCCTCGAAGAAGAGGTTCACTATCGTCTTGCCTCTGAGCACCGGCACCTTCTTGACCCGTCTGCGGGCGATTTGCTTCATGGGCTCGGCCGTGTCAAGTATGGCGCGAATCTGGTCGGTCGAGAGCGCGTCGAGCCCGGTCAGGTCCTTGCCGAGCACGGTCTTGCCGCCGCTCACGGCCGCCCCAGCGCCTCGAGTACGACCGCGAGCTCGTCGTCCAGTCTGGGCACCAGGACATCCACCCGTTGACCCTCGAGCACCGGCACCTCCCGACCCACGATATCGGGTTGAATCGGCAGCTCGCGCTCTCCTCGGTCGACGAGCACGCAGAGCAGAATGCGCGTCGGCCGTCCCCAGTCCATAAGCTCGTTGAGGGCGGCGCGCACTGTCCGCCCGGTGTAGAGGACATCGTCGACCAGCACGACGGGGCGCTCGTCCACGCCGCCCGAGGGCAGTCGGGTCTCCCCAACGACCGGGCGCGGACCCATCGCCATGAGGTCGTCGCGGTAGAGGGTGATGTCGAGTGTCCCAGTCGGCAGACGCACGCCCTCGGCGTCCGCGATCGCCTGGCCGATCATGGCCGCCAGATCGACGCCCCTGCGCTGAATGCCGACGAGGACCGCCTCCCTCGCCCCGGCGAGCTGCTCCATGACCTCGTGAGCCATGCGGGCAATCGCCCGCACCACGGCCTCGGGGTCCATGAGCACCCTGGGGCCGGTCGCCGAAGCCTTGTCGATTCGCAACCTCTCGTGCGTTGTCCGTCGATTCGATGGCGAGCGACTGCGAGCCCGCAGGCCAGCCTCCCACAGCGTTCGACCGAAAGCTAATTGCACCCCCGCCGCGCTGCCAGCATTATGGGTGGCACTCCACGACCTGCTCCAGATGGAGCTTTCGGCCACAACTCCGTTTGGGGGGGCAAATGCACACGAACACGCTCCGCGCTTCGCTATTGGCTTCGGTGGGCGCCGCCACGCTCCTCGGCACCGCCCCTATGTCCATAGTCGCACAGGAGGTCGAGGGCCCGAAGGTCATTCTGTCCTCGGTCCCCTTCGCCGTCCAGGTGACGGGCATGAGCGACATCCCGCCCACCGGCGCGCTCATGGAGCTGCGCGACAACGCGGGTAGACTCCTTGCGTCCGGAGTCGTGCGACCCGGCGAGGCCACGGCGCTGTCGGGTATCTCGATAGATAGCCGCTCCCAACTGCCGCTTAGCGTCCGGATCGGCGAAGGGCCGGTCGCCCCGGCTTGGTTCTCCCTGCTCCCGCCACTTCTAGCGATCGTGCTCGCGCTGATCTTCAAGGAGGTCATCACCGCGCTCCTGGCTGGCATCTGGCTGGGGGCGCTCGCGGTGGCCGGGTACAATCCCCTGAGCGCAACCTGGCGGCTGGTTGACGACTATGTGGTGCACGCCGTCGGCGACACCGGCGGTCACACCCAGATCATCGTCTTCAGCCTGATGCTGGGCGGGATGGTGGGGCTGATCAGCAAGAATGGGGGCACCGTGGGGGCCGCTCGCCGAGTCGCTCGCATCGCGTGGAACCGAAAGCGGGGCAAGCTGGCGACCTCGGTGGCGGGGTTGGTGATCTTCTTCGACGACTACGCCAACACGCTGGTCGTCGGCAACACCATGCGTCCAATCGCCGACCGGCTGAAGATCTCGCGCGAGAAGCTGGCCTACCTGATCGACTCCACCGCCGCTCCGGTGGCAGCGATCGTCCCGATCTCCACCTGGGTCGGCTACCAGGTGTCGCTAATCGGCGATGGCATCTCCGTTGCCGCAGGGGAGACGCTGGGCGGCACCGGTGCCGAGGCCGCGTTCCTGGGGGGGCTCAACCCGTACGCCGTCTTCGTGCAGACGATCCCCTACCTCTTCTACCCCCTCCTGGCCATCTCCTTCGTGGTCCTCACATCGGTCATGAATCGCGACTTCGGCCCGATGGCGAGAGCCGAAGCGAGGGCGGCGTCCGGCGGCGGCCTGCTGGCGGAGGGTGCCACTCCGGTCGTGGACACGGGCGAGAGCTTTGCCACGGCCAAGGAGGGTGTGCCGCTCCACTGGTGGAACGCGGCCGTACCGGTGCTGACCGTTGTCCTGGTCGTGCTCGGGGGACTCTACACATCGGGGAGGGGTGCCGTGGGTGCCGACGCATCGCTACGCGACATCTTCGGCGCGGCCGACCCCTTCTCCACCCTACTCTGGGGGTCTCTGGCCGGGTGCGTCGTCGCCGTGATTCTGTCGACCAGCCAGCGGATCCTCTCCGTGCGGGAGTGCGTCGAGGCGTGGATCGGCGGAATGAAGGCGATGATGATCGCGATGATCATCCTGGCGCTTGCGTGGTCGCTCGGGGCCGTGGTCAAGGACATCGGCACGGCCGCCTACCTGACCCAGATTCTGGACGGCAATCTGCCACTTGCCCTGCTGCCCGCGCTCGTGTTCGTCACCTCGGGGGCGATGGCCTTCGCGACCGGAACATCGTGGACGACCATGGCGATCATGCTCCCGCTGGTCATTCCGCTCGGCGTCTCGCTCGCGGGAGGTTCGGGTTTCGTCGACGGATCCCAGTACGGCCTCCTCCTGGCAACGACGAGCTCGGTGCTCGCGGGTGCGATATGGGGGGACCACTGCTCGCCGATTTCGGACACGACGGTGCTCTCGTCGACCGCCGCCGCGTGCGACCACATCGAGCATGTGCGCACCCAGCTTCCCTATGCTCTCCTGGTAGGTGCGGTGGGATTGCTGCTGGGTAGCGTGGGAACGTCGCTCGGTCTCCCCAACTGGGTCGCGCTGCTGGGGGGAGTGGGGGTGCTCTTCCTCTTCCTCAGACTCTTCGGAAAGCCGGTGGCCGAGATTGCCGAACGGGAGGCGGCGGGTTAGCTGCCGCTAACGCCGAGCGCGGAAGAAGCGCCGGAGCAGCGCGGCGGACTCCTCGGCGAAGACACCACCCACCAGTTGCGCCCGGTGGTTGAGGCGGGGGTCGGCCACCAGGTTCTCCAGGCTGCCCGCCATGCCCGACTTGGGATCGGGAGCTCCGTAGACGACTCGGCCCAGCCGTGCCAGCACGATCGCCCCGGCGCACTGAGCGCAGGGCTCGAGCGTCACGTACAGGGTGCAGCCTCCGAGGCGGCGGTCGCCAACCGCAAGCGCGGCTTCCCTGATGGCCAGGAGCTCGGCGTGCGCCGTCGGGTCACCCGTTGCGACGATCCGGTTGTGCGCCTCTGCGACAATCGCGTTACCCCGGACGACCACCGCCCCCACCGGCACCTCGCCCCTTAGCTCCGCAGCTCCGGCGATCTCCAAGGCACGGGCCATCCACGCACGATCGGCGCCTCGCGATCGAACGGGGGCGCTAATGCGCTACCGCAGGTGCCGCCACGGGCGAAGTGGAGAGATTGCGGTAGAGCGCCGAGACGCGCCCGACGACTACCGGACTGCCCGGCCCGAGCGGTGCCCCGCCCTCCTGCTCTCCCCAGAGGGCCCGTAACCCGGCGCTCTCGCCATTGCCGGCAATCCGCCGGAAATCGATGTCGCGGCCAAGGACAGCCACGACCACATCGCCGTCGTCCAGCTCCTCGATCCGCACCGGGCGCACAAGCAACAGGTCGCCATCCTCGACCCCCACCGCCGCCAGCCGACCTGCCGCAGCGCGCACCACGAAACCCGTGCTCCCGCCGACCAGCTCCCGGTCAATTGCAACCCTACCCTGCCCCTCTCCCCGAAAGTGGCTGGCTAGCGCCTCCTTCAGGGTGCCGAAGCAAGGCACCGAGACGGTATTCGCCCCGAGGTCGAGGCCGACGAACCTCACGGCGCGCGAGCGGGACGGGTTTCGCTCGATGACACCCTTGGCGGCAAGAGAATGGAGCAGCTCGGAAACGGTCTTGGTGCTCTTGATCTCGAAGTACTGGCCAATCTCCCGAATCGACGGCTGGTAGGTGTTTGCGAGGAGGTAGTCGATCATGAAGTCGAGAACCTCCTGCTCCAGCGCCGTGAGCGCCAACCTGGCGGGGACAGGCGCGGGGACGGGGGGGGAGATCGCTGCTGACCTAGAGCCGCTCTGCATTCCAGACTGGTTGCGGGTGGTTAGCGTCGCGAGGTGCGATGGCCAGTCACGATAGGCGTTTGATCGCCCCGGGGCAACATCTTCGGGAGCGCGAGCACCGAGAGCGGCGAAGCGCACCGCTGGCAAGGCGCGACGAAACGGTCCGTGGATGCGCCCGGGCGAGCACAGAGAGGGGCGAAGCGCTCTGCGGCCGTGATTCGGAAGCTCCTCATCCTCGCCAACGCCCTCGTGCGGCAGGACCCCACCTGGACGGAGAATCCGCCGCGGGGTATGCTCCCGCCCAGCGTTCCCAACGCTCGGCGCTAAATTCCCCCCGACGATGACGGATCCCTACCCTTTCGCAACCCGCCGTAGTCGGTCCTCCCGGTTGCGCACCCTGGCGCGGGCGACGATCCCACTTCTCCTGGCGGCTACCGCATTGCCTGCCCAGGGCTTCGTCCCCCAGGAGGACAGCACCGGCGCTGGGGCGATGTCCGCGCCCGGAGAGACCATCTCGGCAGTCCTCCTGACGATGGAGCCGGGCGACGCCCTCTGGGAGCGCTTCGGCCACAACGCCATCGTGATCCGGGACGAGGCGACCGGCTTCGAGGCTGCCTACAACTACGGCATCTTCGACTTCTCCGACGCGGACTTCTATCGCCGCTTCATGATGGGCACGATGATGTACAGCGTGCAGCCGCAGTCGGTCTCGTCAATGCTCTCCTTCTACCGCTGGCAGAATCGGAGGGTCTGGGCCCAGGAGCTGGCGCTAGACCCCGAGGATAGACTGCGCTTGGCCGCCCTGCTCGCCGACGCCGTGCTACCCGAGAACCGCCACTACCGCTACCAGTACTACCTCAACAACTGCTCCACCAAGCTGCGCGACGCCATCGACGAGGTACTTCACGGAGCGCTCCGTGCCGCAACCGACGGCCCACCCACCGGCACCACCTGGAGGGAGCACACCCGGCGGCTGACCTCCACTCATCCGCTCGGGTACCTGGGCATCGACCTGGTGCTCGGGCCCAAGGGCGACGAGCTCACCAACCGGTGGGACGATATGTGGGTGCCGATGAAGCTGCGCGCGACGATCGGCGAGACGTTGGTGACCCGATCCGACGGCAGCGAGGTGCCGCTGGTGCTCTCGGAGGAGCTGTGGGTCGACTCGGACCGTCCCCCCGAGCCCGAGGCAGCACCGGTGTGGATTCAGTTCTTCCTGCTCGCGGGGTTGGCGGGAGGGCTCGTAGTCGTCCTGCTCGGGAGGGCGTGCGCCGCCGGATCGACCTTAGCTCGGATCGCGCTGGGCGGGGTGGCGGTGCTATGGGGCACCCTCTGCACCGTCGTCGGCCTGGTGCTGATCGCGGTGCACTGGACCGATCACGAGTTCATGTACTGGAACCGAAACGCGCTCCTCTTCAACCCCCTTGCCGCCGCAGTGGCTGTCGCCGTGGCACACGCTGCGTGGCGCGGCAGGGCGAGCCGCTGGGGGCAGGGAGTGGCCTACGCGGCGCTTGGGGCCGGTGTGCTGGCGGCGTTCCTTTGCCTCCTGGCCGAACGGACCGGAAGCTGGGAGATGGTAGCCCTAGCGCTCCCGATGCACGCAGCGCTCTGGTGGGTGGCCCGCGGAAAGGAGCGTTAGGATGGCTGCTTCGAGTCTCTCGCTCTGGCGTAGGCACCTTGCCAAGGTTAGCCTTTCCGTGCATCGAGAACTTCTTGGGAGCAGCGATGAACTTTGCCTTCGTGGGGCACTCTGGCAGTAGCGCCTTCGAGTGGTTCGCGCACGGTCTCCTCGGCGCGATGATCCGGAAGGGCCACCGTCGCGTGGCCAACGACGGCGGTGCCAAGCTGATCTTCAACTTCTTCCCGAGCGAGCGCCCGCGTCCCTTCAGACGCCGGGCCCAGGCGATCTTCGTCTGCTCGGTGACCGACTTTCCGCACCCCTTCACCGACCACCTGACCCAGGGGTACCATATGGTGCCGCGCTCGCTCGCCAATCTGGTTGTCGGCCTGGTCAGGAACGGCCAGGGATCGCCGGACGCGCACTTTATCACCCCAGAGCAGGGGCACTACGTCGTGCCGGGCGAGACCGAGGCCGAGTCCTACTTCGAGGATGTGTACCGGCGGATCAGGCCGATGGCGTCCTCAACGCTGGTGATCGACAACCTCTTTGCACCCGACCTGCCCGGGGAGCTCTGGGAGGGCGACGAGGCCACCCGCTCAATCGCACGCGCCGGGCGCAAGCTGGACGAGGTGGATCTCCTCCCAGCCCCCTTCCCGATGGACAAACTTCTCTCGCCTAGGGACTTTCGCCACCTCAAGCGGCTATTCGGGATTGGCGGCCTTTCCTACGGCAACCTCTCCGCCCGCCTGGACGGCGATTCCTTCTGGATGAGCGCCAGCGGGGTCGACAAGTCGAGGCTGGGGCGCATAGGACACGACATCCTCCTGGTGAGGGGCTACGATCCGGAGCGCAACGGGATGATCGTGAGCCACCCTCCCGGCGTGACGCCGAGGCGCGTCTCGGTCGACGCGATCGAGCACTGGATGATCTACGGCGAGCACCCCTCGGTCGGGGCGATCCTCCATGTGCACGGCTGGATGGAGGGGGTCCGCTCGACCGACTTCAACTACCCCTGCGGCACCCGGGAGCTGGGCCAGGCGGTGGCCGACATCGTGAGGGAGGACGACGATCCTGCCAGATGCGTCGTGGGGCTGAAGAACCACGGCCTGACGATCACCGGCGAGAGCCTCGACGAGATCTTCGACCGGGTGGAGGGGAAGATCCTCCGCACCGTGCCGATGGGGTAGCAATCCGTCAACAGACCCGAGCAGGTTCCGGAAGCGGGGGTTTCCCCTCACTGAGCGAGGGTTTCCCGTCGGCTGAAGACCCATTGGGGCGGCCCCGACCGCAGGGCCCGACTCTACCCCTGGTGAACCCCCTCCAGTGGTCCTGACGCTCCTCGCCCTGGCCGCCCAGCAGGCGACGCTGACGGGAGTCGCGCGGGACAGCGTCGGGCTGGAGCCGGTCTCGTTCGCCGAGGTTCGGGTGTCGTCCATCGCGGCGGCGGCCCGGACGGCGACCGGGTTGAGCGACCGCTTCGGGGCGTTCGCGATCCCCAACGCTCCGAGGGGTCCGGTGCGCGTCGAGGCCCGCGGGCTCGGATACGCTCCGTGGTCGCGGGAATACGACGAGGCACCGACCACGCAGATCAGGATTCTCCTCCAATCCGCTCCGATCGTACTGGACTCCCTCGCGGTCGAGGCGGGCGGCCGCAGGGGCGATCCGATTTCGGTCTCGCGCGACGCCTTCGTGGTGGATCCGGACCAGATCCGGGCGCTGCCGGCAGTCCTGGAGACCGATGTCCTGCGGACGATCGCGATGTCCCCGTCGGCCTCGGCGCCGTCGGACTTCGTGTCGGTTCCGTTCGTCCGAGGGGGCACGAGCGAGGGGACGCCCCTGCTGCTGGACGGCGTGCGGCTGTTCAACCCGTTCCACCTGGGGGGCTTCATGTCGGCGGTCAACGCGGAAGCGGTGGACCACGCGACCCTGCTGCCCAGCTCGGGGGCGGGAGCGCAGCACATCGGCTCGCTCTCGGGCGCGATCGAGATCGCCACGCGCGACGGCTCCCGCGAACGCCACCGGGTGGCGGGCGCGGGCGGGCTGGCCTCGTCCCGGCTCTCCGTCGAGGGACCGATCGGCGGGAGCGCTTCGTACCTGGTGGACGGCAGGCGCACCTACATCGACCTGCTGACCCGGGCGCTCAAGAGCATGGAGGCGATTCCGGAACACTTTCCCTATTCGTTCCACGATCTGCACGCGAAGGTCACGAAGGACTTCGGGGGCGTACGCCGTCTCTCCGTCACCGGCTACAGGAATTCGGAGGGAATCCAGTACGACGATTCGACGGGCAACAGCGAAGTGATGTTCGAGTGGGGAAACGCGGCGGTGGCAGCGCACTACCGCGACCGCCTGGGGACGGGAGCCTTTCTGGACGCCACGCTCGGCCACAGCCGCTTCGTCAACGACTTTGTCGGCCTGGACGACATCAACTGGCCGCCCGTCGACACCATCCTCGTTGGCGGCGGCCACATGTCCGAGGACCGCGCCGACGTGCGGGTGACGTGGCACGCCTCGCGGGGTACGGTCACTGCGGGCGGTCAGGTGATCCGGTTCGAAGGGGATCACCACTTCTGGGCGTCCGAGGTGTCGGAGCTCGTCATTCCGTTCACCCTGCGCGCCGCGCAGTGGCGTATCGGCGCCTTCGGCAACGTGGCCAGGCCGCTCCGCGGGGACTTGGAGCACGCGCGCGGGCCTGCGCGCCGACATCTTCCCCGGGCTGGCCAATACGCTCTCCCCCTTCGCCGAGCTGAGCTACGACGGCTCCTGGTGGTCGGCGAGGATCTCGGCGGCCCGGTCGCACCAGGCGGTCGCGTCACTGCGCAACGAGGAATCCATAGGCGCAAGTTTTCTCGCCTACGACCTGCTCGCGCCCGTCGAGCGCGCGCCCGTGCCGCGCAACACCGAAATCTCCGTTGGGTGGGAGGGTACGAGGGGCGCCTCGCGACTGCGGGTGGACGCCTACGCCAGAAAGATGGAGCACCTCCGCCTTCCTCCGCTCGTGGGAGATCCCTGGAGGGAGACCACCTTGGGAGAGCCTGCGCTCCGCGAGCTGGGAAGCGGCGCGGCGCGCGGCGTCGAGGCGTCCTGGAGCTGGGCGCGGGGGTCCCTCTCCACCGTAGGAACCTACCGCTGGAGCCGCGCGACGAGGACGGTGGGGGAGTTCACCTTCGTCCCGCGCTTTCACCGGGCCCACGAGGTCGAAGTGGGAACGGCGCTGGATACCGAGAGCTCGACGTGGTCGGCGCGGTTCTCGTTGCGTTCCGGGCAACCCGTCACGCCGGTGCTGGCGGTGGTACCCGTGGGGCACCATGTCCCCGGAGATGATCCCTATGGCACCCGCTGGGTCAGCCTGGAGGGAGCCTACAACACGGGGAGGCTCCCGCGCTACCTGCGCCTGGACCTGGGTTGGCGGCGGGGAGGCGAGGGAGTTCGGGCGGGTGGAAGGCTCTTCGCCCCCTTCGTCTCCGTAACCAACCTGTTCAGCGCGCCCAATGTGCTGGCCGGGGAAGTCAGGGTGAAAATCGACACCTACGACGAGCCGGTTACCGTCGAGCGTGAGTACATTCCCCAGATGCCGATGCTCGCCTTCTTCGGAGTGGAGTTCCGGTTTTGAGCGCGCGCCGACTGGCGGTCCTGGCGGCCACGGCGGCGGCGGGTTGCAGCTACACCGCGGCACCCGATCCGCTGGAGCTGGATCCCGATGTTGTAAGCATCGCGATCGTGCTGGCCGCCGGAGAGAGCGAGGCTTTCCTGTTGGCCGGCCATCCCCATCGTCCTCCATCGGATCCGGCTCCGGAAGTGAGCGTCACGCTGCTGGGTCCGGGTTGGGAGGCCGCGTTCTCCGACACGATGGATCTCGAGGACCGCTGCGGCGGAGGACCGGTTAGGTGGCCCATGCCGATGGTCTGCCTGCGCGCGCCGCTCCCCGAGGCGATCCGCGAACGAACCGCCTATCAACTCGAGGGCACGGCCCCGAAGGGTCCCTTCACCGGCAGCGCCGTCGTGCCCTCCGCTCCCTCGATTCTCTCTCCGGCGGACACGTTTCGGGTCTCGGCAACTCGGGATTCGGGGAATTGGTCCCGGGTGCCGATCGGCTACAGCGCACCCGATGATGTGGGAACGCTTCGCCCCTCGATGCTGGCGGTGCTCGGCGATAGCACCGGGACGGAGTCGGAGTGGATCGTCTGGCCGCAGGATCTGGATGTAGGTGCGGTGGCGGACACCCTTCGCTTCGACCGGGACGACAGGTGGCTGCGGGGCGAGCTGTACCTCGTGGGGATCGGCTGGCAGTACACCAACTTCCTGAGGGCGTCGAGGAAGGCCGGTGAGCAGCAGGGCTTCGGAATCGAGGGCGAGGGCGTCTACGGGTACTTCGACGGGAGCGCGAAGTCGCGCCCCGTCTGGATCGCCGTAGAGGAGGAAAGTTGAGCCGCTGCGGCCGTCGCTTCGGGGGTCTCCGGCCCGTGCGCGTCACCGCCCCGGCAGCCACGGAATGCATCCGGCCGACGGTCGGGACACGGCGAAATCCACGACGAGAAGGGTGTCGCGTCCTACCCGAGAGCAGTGGTTTGCCAGCCGTCCCGAGAGAAGTAGCTTGGATCAGGGTCGCAAAGCAAGTCTCCCATGGCCTATTCCGAGTGGGGCCGTGAACTCGTATACGTGCCGCATGCTATCCCTCGGGAAGGAGCGTCGGTCTCCATGGAATACCTGGAGTTCAAGGCATTGGGAAGGGTGAACCTTCCTGTGGCAGGGAACAGAGTGCTTGCCTTCGTGACGGTCGGTCCCACAGTGGCGTGGGAATTGTCCTGTCGCTCGATCTCCACCACAATCGACGGCCAGCTTACCCGCCATGGATCGGGCTCGACGTCCTGCGGGGGAGTCGATGAACTGGAGCTGGCAGAGCTGGCCTTCGGTCTCGCCTGGGGTGTGGGGTTGGAGGCTGGAATGACCGGAAGGCTGGGCCTTACCGTCAGCACGGTCTACAATCGTGCAGTACGCGACCTGCACCACTTTGAAGACTACTCCGTGGAGCTCCGAACCGTGACCGTCAGGGGGGGCCTCGTCTACCGGATCGGCTGAGCGGCGGTTCACCTGCGGGTATTATCCCCCCTTATTCACGAATGGTTGGGAGGCGAGGCGACGTGAGGCGGCAGCCATCACGTCGGGGGAGACGGGCGACATCCTGGAGCTGCGGCTGCGCGAGGGGCAGGTGCATACGGCGGACGGCGGGCTGGAGTTCGTCCTCGAGGTGCTGGAGCGGGCGGAGC
>JAGWBP010000005.1:102317-102945 GCA_021295835.1 Gemmatimonadota bacterium
GCACCTGGGTCTGCGAGTCGTCCTACCGGGCCGGGTCGTGGTCCCGTTCCCGCAGGGTCGTGCAGGTCGTCGTCGAGCGCCCGGGCGAACTCATACCGCGCTGCTTCTGGCTGCTGACCTCGATGCCCTCCGGAGAGATGTCCGGCGAGGACCTTCTGGCGCTGTACTGCAAAGCGCGGCAAGGCGGAAGGCCATCTGGGCGAGCTGATGAGCGTCGTCGTCCCGGCGCTGTCGTCCACGTCGCGCCGCAAGAGCCACTACCGGGGCGAGGAGATCGGGAAGCGCGAGGAGGGGGTGGACCCTTTCGCATGCAACCAGGTGTGCCTGCTGCTCGCCGGCTTCGGCTACCAGATCATGCATGTGCAGCGCGCCGTGCTGGAGCGCATGACCGGAACCGGCTGGAGCCTGCGGCGCCTCGCCGAGCGCGTGCTCCGCGCCCCGGCGCGCTTCACCGTCTCGGGCCGCCGGATCACGATGACCACCGGAGGCGCCTCGGTGCACTGGCGCATGCTCGCCTGCGGGCTTGCGACCCTGCACGGGCCCTCCGGTGGCGCGAGGTCCGGGGAAGAAGAGACCAGGATGAAACTTGGCGGGGGCGAATGCCGTAGGTAAGGGCTGTTGAACGACT
>JAGWBP010000006.1 GCA_021295835.1 Gemmatimonadota bacterium
GCCTCCGTCCGCGTCCATCACGTAGATATCGTAGTTGCCTTCGCGGTCGGAGTCGAAAGCGATTCTGGTTCCGTCCGGCGACCACGAGGGGCCGAGATCGTCGGCACTGTTGTCCGTGAGGCGCGTCGGGTTGCCTCCGTCCGCGTCCATCACGTAGATGCTGCGGAGGAAGCCGTCGCGGGCGGAGTCGAAAGCGATTCTGTTCCCGTCCGGCGACCACGAGGGGCTGAAATCGTCGGCACTGTTGTCCGTGAGGCGCGTCGGGTTGCCTCCGTCCGCGTCCATCGCGTAGATCTCGAAGTTGCCGTCGCGGTCGGAGGCGAAAGCGATCTCGGTCCCGTCCGGCGACCACACGGGGCTGACATCCGAGCCACTGTTGTCAGTGAGGCGCGTCGCGTTGCCTCCGTCCGCGTCCATCACATAGATCTCGAAGTTGCCGTCGCGGTCGGAATCGAAGGCGATCGCGGTCCCGTCCGGCGACCACGAGGGGTCGAGATCGTCGGCACCGTTGTCCGTCAGCCGCTCCGGCAGGTAGCGGACGGTCACCGCGAAGTCCTGGCTGGCCGTAAGCCCCCCGGGGTCGCGGGCCATCACCGTCACCATGGCGTTGCCTGCGGCGACCCCCGCGACGGCTACGGTGGTATCCGACATATCCGGCAGCGACGCCGTCGCCACGCCGGGGTTCGACGACGAAGCGGAGTAGACGAGCCTGTCCCCGTTGGGATCGGTGAAGCAGGCGGCGACGGTGGTCGTCTCGCCATGGAGCCGCAGGCGGAGGGGGGCTCGGGCTCCTGGCTCTCGCAGGCGGCGAGGGCGAGCATGGGGAGAACGGCGAGGCGCTTCATCGTTGAGCTGCTCCCGGCTTCGGGGTGGGTGAGCCGATAGCTTCCGATCCTCGGGCGCGACGGAACCGGAACATTCCGATGATACTCGTTCCGACGTTCCGCAGGTAGTAGGAACATTGGACGGCAAGCTTGCCGTCCAATACGTCTGACGCTCTCCCGTCACCGCACATCTTCCATCTCATGCCCGTGCTGGCCAGGGGACGCCGCCGCTTCGAGACCGCCGGCTGGACGGACTTCCTCTTCCGTTACGATCGGCCTGGAACCCTCATTCGACCAGAAACGGCGTCAACATCATGAAGGGCTACATGGCGTCGGGCGAGTTCAGCTGCGGCAATGGAGAGCATCCGCGCGTTAGCCAGCGTTCCGCTCGCCATGGAACCTTGGGACCCCGTATGGCAGCGAATGGGACGTCACGCCGCTGTACGAGCCTCCGCGAGACGCTCAGCTCGACGAGGACCGACTCCCGGTAGCCGCCGCACTCCACGGCTTGTTGTTAGCGGGAGTCGAGCGCTTCGAGCATAAGCTCCATGCGGCTGATCTCGGAGCGCTGGTCCACCTGAATGTCCGACGCCAGCCGGAATACGGTGTCGTCCAGGGCGGCACCATCGGTCGCGAACAGCTCATCGACCATAGTGACGGCACCCTCGTGGTGCATGATCATATACTCGAGCAGGAGGCGGTCGTACTCTCCTCCCTTGGCGCGACCGAGCTGTTCCAGTTGCCAATCGCTGAGCATCCCGGGAGCGTGCAGCGCATGGGCGGCCGCACGCTCCCCGTGGTGGCCGTGGTAGTGGCCCGCCTCGACCTCGCCGGTCTCCAGATCCACCGTCGGCACATCGAGCCCCCGGTCGGCGAGCCAGCTCTGCATTATCTGGATCTCGTCGCGTTGCGAGACGAAGATGCGGGCGCAGAGCGTCCTGATCGACTCGCTGCCCCCGGCCATCGGAGCGAAGCTGGTCATCGTCAGCGCCTGGGCATGGTGCGCGATCATCCCGACCATGAAGCGGGCGTCGGCCGGATGGTGCTCGCTGGCCGCGCTCTCGACACGGTCCTTGTAGAGGGTCTCGAGACGCGCGGCGTCCTGAGCGCTGGGACGCCTGGGGGAGGCCTCCTCCATCTTCTCGCCATCACCTCCGGAGGCCCGCTCGGGCGCGCCGTCAACCGCCTCGGCGGCCCCCTCCCCTCCGTCGGCGGCACCAACGGGGGACGCGGACTCGACCGACGGCAGCGGCGAAGCCGCGCAGCCAGCCGACACGACGGCGGCCGCGATCGCCGTCAGCACGACAAAGGCCGGACTCCTCACTGCCAGACGCCCCCTTCTCCCAGCCGCCCGAGCGCATCCATCAACGCCCTGACCTTGTCCGGGTCCGATGCGTTCGGCGCCGCATCGGCGAGAGCCTGGGCGACCTCGGAAAGCATGGCGCTCCTCGATGTGCCCGACTCCATCTCGGCCGCGTCGACTTGCTCGCGCGCCATCCCGATCACCTCTCCGTCCACCCCCTGGCTGCGTTCGAGCTGGTCCAGGTAGGCCCGCGCCAGGGCGAAGGTCGCCGGCCATTCGAAGATCGGCTGACCCTGCGAGTTCATCTGGTTGAGCTGCACCGACTTGGCGGCGTCGATCTCGTTCTGCGTCAGTGCCTCGCTCGGCAGCATCTCGAAGATGTCCAGCCCGCGCACGATCTCCGAGTTGACGATGACGCCGTTGTACCAGTAGACCGACCAGGACCCGCCCATGCGCATCCGGTCGGGGTCGAGCGGGCCACGGTCGTGGTAGGCGATCTCGACCGGATTGGCGGGGTCGGTCCAGTCGAAGATCGAGATGCCGCCCTGGTACCACCCCTGGACCATGATGTCGCGCCCGGGAATTGGGATCAGAGAACCGTTGTGAGCGACGCAGTTCTCCAATACGGTCTGGGCCACTGGCAGCTTGTAGTAGCTCTGGAAAACAAGATCGCCGTCCTCTATCGCAAAGATTGCGTTCGCGCCCCACTCCTTCGGGTCTCCGTCACGGCAGCGCGGCCCGCCGCCCCCGCCCCACTCGTCGCTGAAGAGCAGCTTGCTGCCGTCGTTGCTGAAGGTGGCGGAGTGCCAGTAGGCGAAGTTTGAATCGGCGACCTCGGCGATCCGCCTCGGATTCACGGGGTCGCTGATGTCGAGGAGGAGGCCGTACCCCTGGCACGCACCCCCGGCGAGCCCGATCGCCGGATAGACCGTGATGTCGTGGCACTGCGTGGGGCCGGTTGCGTCGCCGCCGCCGTATCGCGCCACCATCGCCTGGAGCGCGTCGCGCACGGATGCGCTGTCGGCCGCTGTGGCCTCTCCCTCGCCTCCGCGTTCGGCAACTGCGCTGTCCAGCAGCGCGTCCGTCACCTGTTCGGGAACCACGATTCGAGTGCCCCCCACCTCGACGACGAAGGCGCCTCGCGCCTGTGCCGCCTCCACCTCCGCCTCGCGCTCGGCCGCCGCCGCTGCGTCCACCGGCGAATCACCGTGCCTTGGCGGTGCCACCAAGTCATCGAATATGCGGGGCGAACTAACGATCGCCGCCGATTTGGGGTCCGCGAGCGGCACGCGAATGACCTCGATCCTGAAGAGAGCCGTGTTGGGGTCCTCCTGGGGCGATGCGCCCGAGCACCCCGGCAGCTCCTCGGCGGGACGGACCGGCGCCGACCCGGAGACGTATATGTAGACGTTCTCGTCGTCGCCAGGGTGCTCCAGTAAGGTGTGCGTGTGCGAACCCCGGCAGGTCTGCACGTTGTGAATGTACTCGGGACTGGCGATGTCGGAGATGTCGAAGATGCGGATGCCGCGCAGCCGCTCCGCGCTGATAGCTTCCTCGATCGGCTCATCGCCGCAGTCGAGCCGTCCACCGAAGCCCTCTCCCGAGACGAAGAGCAGGTCGCCGTAGACGGAAACGTCGTTCTGCGAGGCTGGGCAGTAGTAGGTGACGACCGAGACCGGCTCCGTCGGATCGGTGATGTCCCAGACCTGTATGCCGTTGTAGTTCCCCTGGATAGCGTACTGGCCGCTGAAGGCCAGATCCGAGTTGGTGGCACCGACGAAGGGATCCTCGGGCGGTGTGGTCGAGAGCAGCCTGAGGTTCCAGATCGCCTCGCCCGCGTCGAAGACGCCGGGTGCCAGGTCGATGCGCGGGTCGGGCGCGGGAGGATTGACGACGAGTCCGGGCGACGGAGCGTCCCGGGTGGCGAGCACCTGGGCGGCCTGCGCCTCCTCTGGATCGGCGCCAATTCTGCCGGTCTCCACCGGACCGCCGGAAGTTGCACAAGCGCCGGCTACGAGGATCAGGGCCGCCGGCGTGAGCGCGCCGAGAGCGATGCGGAGCGTGTGCCGAGCTCGCGTGGGGTTCCCAAGTGTCATGCTGCCTGTCCTTTCGTGGTGGTCGGAGCGGAGACTATCATCGGTGGTGGCCGGACCCCTCGCAAGGGCGCGGAGCGGAAGCCGACCGATGCGGGGCGCGCCTTCGACACGCAGGCCTCGGGGTCGCCCTTACGGGCCTCAGGGCATGCCGGGACGGGGAGCGGGCCGCTCCAGCCGCCACACGTCGACATGGTCGAGCCCGAGGTCGTCCTTGCGGATGGTCGCCACCAGGTCCCCACAGAAGACGGGGACGGTGCGCTCCTCGTGGGCGACGGCGATTCGGAGGTGGAGCGGTGCGAGGCGGCCGCACCGCCCCTCCAACTGAGTGTTCATTATGTAAACGCTAGTTGACATTATGGAAACTGCGCTTGTCTAGTCTATCGTGCAGGCCGTCGCATAAGTGCAACCGGGAATATGGCGGGCTCGTACGGGGTACCAGGGCAACGTTGGGTCGCAGGTAGCTGTCATATTCGGTGTGGCTGCCGTATCGGAGCCGGGTCCGCACCCCGGAACGTCATCTGGAAGGGTTTGCCGTAATGGTCGCTGTCACTCGCCGGTCGAAGCTGCTCGCGGGGGGCCTCCTGGGCCTCCTCCTCGCCCTCCCCGCAACGACCGAGGCCCAGCGGGGGAGCATCACCTACACGCGCTCGATGAAGCTCGACATCGAGCTACCGCCCGAGATGAGGAGCTTCGTGCGCGACCTGCCATCCGACATTTCGCACGAGGTGCTCCTGCGCTTTGACGAGACGGCGTCGCTCACGATCGCCCGGCGCGACCCCGGCTTCGGCGGCCGACGGGGCGCGCGGGCGCGGCGGGGCGCGAATCGGCGAGTCGAGATCGTCGAGTCCCCCCTAGGGCCCGGCGAGCTCGCGGCCGCCCTCTCGGCGGCGCAGGCCTTCGTTGGAGGGGATATAGGCGCGATGCGGGGCGCAGCGGCCGAGACCTACATTCGCTTCGCCGACGGCATCATGGTCGAAGCGCACGACTTCCTGGGGCGGCAGTTTAGGGTCCGTCGGGAGCGACCTGATCTCGAGTGGCGGCTCACTGGCGAGCAGGCGGAGCACGACGGCTACATGGTGCTCCAGGCCACGACCGAGCACGACGGTACCCAGGTGGAGGCGTGGTTCACCCCCGAGATCCCCTTACCCGGCGGACCCGATGTCTACGGAGGACTCCCTGGGATGATCCTGGTCGTCTCGCTGGACGGGGGCGAGTCGAAGTTCTTCGCCACCGAGATCGCGCTCGACGAGGAGGAGTCCGAGCCGATCGCCGAGCCCACCGAGGGGGACGAGATGACTCCCGAGGAATTCGACCAGATGGTCGAGGAGAAGCTGGAGGAGTTCCGCTCGATGGCCGGCATGAGGCGCCGAGGCCCGGCGCGCGTAAGGTGAAGGCGGTGATGCCCGCTCTCCGCGGCTTGCTCGCCGTCTGCGCATTCGGGTTGGCCGGCACATCCGGGTCGCTCCAGGCGCAGGAGGAGTACCACGTCACGGGCATCGTGCAGGACACGGCCGGTGCACCCATCTCCGGGGCGATGGCCGTCGCGCTGACCGCAGCCGACTCGGTGCTCGCCAAATACGCGCTGACCACCGGCGACGGCAGCTTTCGCCTGGGCCGCCTCCCGGTGGGCGCGTACATCCTGCAGGTCACCCTGATCGGCCACCAGACGGTGCGCCGTCCCTTCGAGCTCGCCGACTCCGACATTGACGCTGGCGTCGTGACGATGCGGACGATGGCAGTCGAGATGGACCCCCTGGTGGTGAGCGTCGAGCAGGTGCCCTTCGTCGTCCGCCGGGACACGCTCAGCTACAACGTGGCGGCCTTCGAGACGCCGCCCAACGCGATGGTCGAGGATCTGCTCAAGCGCCTTCCCGGCATTGACGTGGACAACGACGGCACGATCACCGCCCAGGGCGAGGAGGTCGAGAATGTCCTAGTTGACGGACGCGAGTTTTTCGGCCCCGACCCGACGATCGCCACGCGCAATCTGCCCGCCGACGCGGTAAGGCAGGTAGACGTCTTCGACAAACAGTCCGACGTGGCGGAGTTCACCGGAATCCCCGACGGCGACGACGAGCGCACGATCGACCTCAGGCTGCACGAGGACGCGCGCGCGGGTCGCTTCGGCAGGCTGTCGGGTGGCTTCGGGAGGGACGTGGACAACGATCTGCGATACGAGGGTCGGCTTAACATCAACCGCTTCTCGCCCACCATGCAGCTCTCGCTCGCCGCCAACACCGACAACGTCAATCGGGAGAACTTCGCCGCCAGCGAGCTCTTCTCGGCGCCAGGTGCGCTGGGCCGGCTGGGGGGCCTTGGCGGCCTGGGCAGAGGCGGCTTCGGCGGTGGCTCCTCGGGGGCTCCGGGCTTCACGGAGTCGCTCGGGGTCGGCCTCAATGCCAACCGGGACTTTGACGACTCGGGTTGGATTCGAAGCAGCTACTTCCTGAGCCAGATCGACAATCAGCGGGACCAGTTGGTCCAGGAGCAGGCCCTCTTCGGAGAGAAGGTGGCCTCGCTCTCTACCCAGACCGGTGCCAGCAGCTCCGCCCGGTCGAGCCACCGAGTGAATCTGAACGCCGAGTACTCGCCCTCGCCCAGGCAGCGGCTGCGCCTCCGGGCGACGGCGACGGTCAGACGGGGCTTTTCGGACGCCTCGTCGGTCTCGGAGCGCACGACCGTCACCGACCAGCCGCCACCGCTCAACATGGCGAACACCCGGAATGTGACCGACGGCGAGGAGTGGCGCGGCAATGCCCGGATCACCTGGATGCGCCGCCTGAGCGATGAGGGCGGGAGCATCGTGGCCGAGTTCCGAAGCGGCATTCAGGACTCCGACGAGGACACGGACCACCGTTCCACGATCACCGCGACCGAGCCGGGCGGCGCAGAGATCGTGCGATTCCTCGTCCAGCATCAGGAGAGCGATCTCCGTACCCTCGACAACTCGCTCCGTCTCTCGCTGACGCAGCCGCTCGGCGAGCGCTACACGATGGAGGCCTTCGGGCGGGCCAGCGGCGTCGACCAGCTCCAGGACCAGGTTGTGAGCGACGTGATTGAGTTCGTGGTTCCGCACCGGCCCGCCGTCAGCTCCGGCTTCGAGCGACTATACTCGTACGTGAACGTTGGGGCGCGCTTCAGCCGACAGGCGGAGGAATCGTGGATCACCGCCAGCGTGTACGGACAGCGATCTTCACTCGATGGCACGATCCTGGACCGCGACACCACCATCTCGAGTGGGTACACCCATCTGCTCGGCGAGCTCGACCTGAAGTGGCAACCGAAGGAGGGCCACACGATCAGCACGGGGTACAACACCTCCACCCGCGAGCCCTCGCTATACGAGCTTCAGCCATTTGTCGACAACCGCGATCCGACCAGCATCTACATCGGCAACCCCGACCTGCGGCCGGAGTACAGCCACCGGCTCTCGGCGGACTACCGCTTCTTCGACGCCTTCAGCTTTGTCAACCTCTTTGCGAGTGCGAGAGTGAACTACACCGGCAACCCGATCGCCAGGGAGCGAACCTTCGACGAGCGCGGCATCCAGACGGTGACCCCGATCAACACCGACCCCGAGTGGGGGGGGAACTCCTTCGTGCTCTTCGGATCGCCAGTGCGTAGGCTGGGCGTCGATGTCGATGTGCGGCACATTGCCAGCTACTCGAGGGGCTGGGAGCTGATCAACGGTAGCACGAACCAGAGCCGCACGGTCGTCAATATGGCGGGCATCGGAGTCACGAACCGCAATAGGGACATTTTTGAAGTGCGACTGAACGCAGACTTCACCTTCCACGACGTGGACTACTCGCTCAACCAGGACCTGAGCCGCAGCTACGTCAACAGCGAGTACTCGGCAGATGGGACCCTATACCTGGGGGGCTGGACGATCACTTCGTCGCTCGACTGGACCCGCTACGACGACGATCTCTACGGCCAGGGCGCTGGGAGCGGCGACGGCGGCTACTCGCCGGGCCGCGATGTGGCGCTCCTGAACGCCGGCGTCACGAGGCGGCTCCACGGCGATCGGGTCGAGGTCGAGCTGAGCGCCTTCGACCTCCTGAATCAGAACCAGGCCGTGAGCATCTCGAGCTCCAGCAGCTTCATCCAGGAGTCCCGGACGGAGTCGCTCGGGCAGCATGTGATGCTGCGCCTAATGTACCGGCTGGGTATGAGCGGAGGGGGGTGGAGGCGCGGCAGACCGGAGGCGCGGGGGAGGTAGGCTGCCCGTATCCGTGCTTCGCTCTGCGTCGCGGCTGGCGTCGCGCTCTCCGCCTGCTCGGGACCGCCGCCGTCGCCCGTCCAGATCTGGAGCGACGGACTCTTCGACGACTGGCGCGGGGTACGGGCGGCCGTAACCGACTCGGCGGGGGACGCGGCCGAGGGCTCGGCCGTCGATCTCGGCGCCGTCCACCTGCACGACGACCCGCACTTCCTCCACCTGCTCGCCGAGGTGGGGGACACGGTGACGATCCAGGCGATGCCGGGCACGCTCGAGGTGGTGATGGACATCGGCGGCGATCCTGGGACCGGACACTCGTACGGCGGAGTCGAGGGCGCCGACCTGGTGGTCGTGCTCTCGCGGTTATCGGGCCAGGGAGGATCGCGGGGTGCGGGGGTCGGAATTCGGCGACTCGGAAGAGGCGATCCGGAGAGCGTCGAGAGCGCCTCCTCGGTCGGGCTCCTCGTCGCCCCCACGCACTCCTCCGACCGCTTCGAGGTGCGCCTGGATCGCCGCGCGCTCGCCGATTGGAGCGGAATCGAGACACCAGCAGCGGGGGACAGCATCGCGGCGCGGCTCCGTTTCCTGGCGCTCGACTCCGTCGCCGACGAGACCGACACCTTCCACTACCGCCTCGCCACCTCCCCTGGGGCGGATCCGCCGCTGCTTCCGGCGTCCGCGGTGGTGAGCACACCCGGCGCTCTCCGCGTCGTAGCCTGGAATGTCGCCGACGGCGGCTTTCGCGATCGCACCGAGCCCTTTGCGCGGGTTCTGGCGGCCCTGAGCCCCGATGTGGTTCTGCTGGACGAGGTGCACGCCGAAGTGACGATGGCCGACCTGGAGCGCTTCGGCGACCGCCTCGCGCAGCGGTCGGGACCCGAATGGCGGTGGTGGCTGGCGCAGGGAGGGGGCAGGCAGCGGACCGTCGTGGGCACCAGGGGGCTGGAGGTCCAGGGAGATCCCTCGCTCGTACGGATCGCCCATGAGCCGGGGGCGCTCGAACGGTGGCTCCAGCGAGCGGGGAACGAACCGGAGTACCCCGGCATGCCGCCGCCGTCGATGCTAGCGCAGGCGGAGGCGGAGGGGGGGCTGTCGGCGACGGGCGCGTGGGTCGCCTGGGGCGGCCTGGAAATACTGTTCGTGCCGGTCGATCTGCAGAGCGCGGGGTACGACGGATCTCCGCGCGATCGGCTGCGCGAGCTTCAGGCGCGGACGCTGAACCGAGCACTCGCGGCGGCGCTGGCCGACCGTGTCGGAGCGGGACTGGTCGTAGCGGGCGATCTGAATCTGGTCGGGTCTGCGCGGCCGCTCGCAGAGCTCCGTCGCGGGCTCGGCGTGGGCGGCAGCGAGCTGGACGTAGCGCGGGTCGAGCGACTCCGCGACCGCTCGCTGGCGACATGGCGGGGCTTGGACCCGCGCGACCCGTTCTCGCCCGGTCGCCTGGACTACGCGCTCTACCGAGGCGGCGTGCTGAGCTTGGAGCGGGCGTTCATCTTCGACGCGGAGGACCTGTCGGCGGAGGCGCTGGAGCTACTCGGGATTCACGCATCGGATTCGCGTGCCTCCGACCATCTGCCGCTCGTCGCCGACTTCTCGAGGCGGTGAGGTCCACGCCCCCCATACAAGGCGATACGCTCCGCCGTCGCGCCGAACTCCTCCAGCTCGGCTTTCGTCCCGGCCAGCACCGCCGCTGCGGTCGCGCCGTCCTGCACGCCCTCACGCAGCGCCGAACTCCCCCAGAGGATGTCGATCGGGGGCAGAGTCTCCTCGTACTCGTACGGCGGTTCGCGCCACGAGAAGTCGCGAGGGGCGAGTTCTCGGGCCGCTCCGAGGATCTCGACGGCGGTGCGGACCGGCTCGAAGGAGTGGGGGTCCGCGACGTGCAGTTGGGCACCGCCGCAGAGTTGGCCGGCGTGCTTCTGGAAGGTCGGTTCGAAGTGGCACGGGCGGAAGCGGACGCCGGGAAGACGGGCGCGGCCGAGCCGCGAGGTCAGCGCCTCGGGGTCCAGCCAGGGGGCGCCGAAGATCTCGAAGGGGCGTGTGGTGCCCCGGCCCTCCGACAGGTTCGTGCCCTCGAGCAGCACCATGCCCGGATAGACCAGGCAGGAATCGGGAGTGGGGAGGTTCGGGCTGGGCATCAGCCACGGGAGGCCGGTGTCGGGCCAGAGCATGTCGCGCTCCCATCCCCGCATTGGGACGACCGCCAGATCGCACCCTGTTCCGCGCTCCTCGTTCAGCCAGCGGGCCATCTCGCCGCAGGTAAGCCCGTGCCGAAGTGGGATGGGATGCAGACCCACGAAGGACTCGTAGCCGGGTCGCGGCAGCGGGCCCTCGAGCGCGATCCCGCCGATCGGGTTGGGGCGGTCCAGAACCACGAAGCGCACCCCCTCCTCGCCGCACGCCTCCATCGCCAGCGCCATCGTCCAGATGAAGGTGTAGACCCGGGTGCCTACGTCCTGCAGGTCGAAAATCAGCGCGTCGATGCCATCCAGCATCGCGGGAGTCGGCTTCCGCACCTCGCCGTAGAGGGAGTGCACGGGCAGGCCGGTGACCGAATCCACATAGTGGTCCGACTCGATCATGTTGTCCTGCTTCTCGCCGCGGGCGCCATGCTGGGGTCCGAAGAGCCGCCGCAGCTCCAGACCGGCCGAGAGGAGCACATCGGTGCTCGAAGCCAGCCTGGAGGTGACCGAAGCCGGGTGCTGGATCAGGCCAACCGGGCACCCTCGGAGGAGCTCAGCCACCCTGGCCGCATCGCTACCCGCGTCGTGCGCCCCGGGCCCGCCGCCGAGCGCCTGCACCAGCGCATCGACGCCGCATCGGACGTGTGGGGCTTCGGAGATGCGCGACAGGCGCAAGGGCTGCTAGAAGAGTGCGACCGAGACCCCGAAGCGCACCTTGACGAGATCGACCAATGCGCGGTCGGGCACACCCCGGGGCTCGCCGTAGTATCTCGGCCACGGCTCCTCCTCGTGGTCGCGCTCCCCGCCGCGCTCCTCCACCTTGGCACGGCGGTCGTAGGGGCTGTCGAGAGGCGCCACCGTGCTTGATCGCGAGCGGGACATGTGGGAGATCGACAGGTCGAGGCTGACCGGTAGTGTGCCGGTGTACATCTGCATCTCGACGCCAAGCCCTAGACCCACGTAGGCACCGGTCTCGGTCCGGTCGTACGACTCGTAGCCCCGCCATTCGCCGTCCCGCTCCCGCTCCCGGCGTTCGCCTTCCCGGTCGCCGGTGTCGGCGACCCAGTCGTAGCCGCGAACCAAGTCATAGGCGTCCCTGTGGATCGGTTCCCTGTCCCACCTCTCCGGCCACCCCTCGGAGCGCACCTCGGCACCGCCCAGCGTGGCGAAGGCGTACGGCCTGATCGTACCGTCGCGGAAGTACAGTTGGGGGCCGATGCCCGCAGAGGTCAACGTCGACTCGTCGTCCTCGTACTCGACCGCGTCCATTTCGAAGCGCAGCCCGACCCGCGGCTGCTCACGGTGCCAGATCGTCGCGACCAGCGCCGCTCCGCCACCGAGAACGCCAGCATCCTCCTCCTCGTCCGCCGGCAGCGCCACCTGTCCGAAGAACGCAACCTTGCCGTGCAGCTGAGACCAGAACTCCAGGGGCGGCTCCTCGGCCTCCTGGCCAGCCAACGGGGAGGCGACGCCCGCAGCCAGCGCCAGGACGTAAGTCGCCGCCCGCCCGCATCCATTCTTCCCCGGCATCCGCCCGCCTCCTTGCTCGCGCTTCACTCTAGATGGCATTATGCTGATCCGATACGGCAATATGGTGCGCTCGCGCATACGCTGGCTACCCCGCCTTGCCCCCGGGGCTTCGCTGGCCTCGGCGCAGTCGTGGGGCCATCGCCGGACTCCTCGCGGCAAGCAGAACCGCCAGCGTCAGCGCCGCGAGCAGAGGCCAGAAGGTGTCGGCTCGCACCTTCCAGTAGAAGTGCAGCACGCCGAGCGCGGCCGCCGGATAGACGAGGCGATGGAGCTTCAGCCAGCGCTTGCCGAGTCGGCGAATCCACCCTCGCGTGGACGTGCCCGCCAGCGGGACGAGCAGCAGCAGAGCAGCCATACCGGCCGTGATGTAGCGGCGATCGCGCACGTCCTCCAGTATCGCGACCAACCCGAAGAGCTTGTCGATCCCGGCGTAGGCCAGGAAGTGCACGGAGGCGTGGAAGAAGGCGAAGAGCCCCAGGAGGCGGCGCGCCCGCGCCAGTCGGTTCCACCTGGTCAGGCGGCGAATGGGGGTGACGGCGAGTGTGGCGAGGAGGAAGACGAGCGCCCACCGCCCCTCGACCAGAATGATCGTGTCGACTGGAAGGAGGCCCAGGCTGCCCCGCACGAAGCCGACGATCAGGTAGGCGACTGGTGCCAACCCGACCGCCCAGATGGCACCCTTCAGGACCACAAGCCGGCGCTTGGCGGACCGCCATCCCCGGCCAGCGTCCGGCCGTGTGCTCAGAAGTGCTTCCTCAGGTCCATCCCCTCGTACAGATGCGCCACCTCGTCGGCGTATCCGTTCAGGAACTGCGTGTCGATGCGACGGTACCCGAAGAGCCTGCCGCCGTCTATCCGCTTCTCGGTCGCCTGGCTCCAGCGCGGATGACGCACCTCTGGATTCACATTCGAGTAGAAGCCGTACTCGCGTGGGCTGTCGCTCGACCAGGTCGTCCGCGGCTGGTCGCGTACGAAGCTCATCCGCACAATCGACTTGATGCTCTTGAAGCCGTACTTCCACGGGACGACGAGCCGCAGCGGGGCGCCGTTCTGGTTCGGCAGGGTCTTGCCGTAGAGGCCGACCACCAGGAACGAGAGCGGGTGCAGGGCCTCGTCCAGACGCAGGCCCTCGCGGTACGGCCACCCGATCCTCGGCTTCCACCCTCGCTCCGGCATCTGGTCGGGATCCCACAGCGTCTCGAAGGCCACGTAGCGGGCGCGCGGCTCGACCTCGGCGCGGCGGATCACGTCGGCGAGGGGGAAGCCCCGCCACGGGATCACCATGGACCACCCCTCGACGCAGCGCAGCCGGTAGACCCGGTCTTCGAGCGTGGACGGACGGATGAAGTCCTCCAGCGCGTAGTCGCCAGGCTTCGCGCAGAGCCCGTCCACCCTCACCGTCCACGGCTCGGTGACCAGCGTATGGGCATTGCGCGAGGGGTCCTCCTTGCCCAGCCCGAACTCGTAGAAGTTGTTGTGGGTGGTGATCTCCTCCCAGCTGTTGGGCTCCTCGTCGCCGTGTGTCGGCGTCTCTTCGGCCGCGACGCCCCGGCCTAGGAAGGTGGCGGCCCCAATTCCCGCCGTGGCCCCGAGGAACTTCCGCCGGTCGAGGTAGGTCGACTCCGGCGTAATCTCGGAGGAGGGGACTTGGCTGGACCTTCGGACCCGAATGACCATGGGGGATCGCTGCTCCGTCTCATGGGTGGAGCCTGGATCATCGCCAGCTCCGAAGGCCACTGTCAAGCGGCCGACGATACCTGACCTTTGCAACCCCCGGCCCGCCGGAGTTATTACTGTCTACCCCAAGCCGGTCGCTTCTTCACCATCCCGACCGGGTGCCCTGACCCGCCCGCGAGGCGTCTCTCCATGTCCGCACCACAGATCCCCTGGAAGTCCCCGCCCGTCGGGTCGGAGGTCGCCGCACAGAGGCCAGATGCCGTGGTTATCGGCAGCGGGGTAGGGGGCAGCATGGCCGCCCACGCCCTCATGGAGGGCGGCATGAAGGTGCTGATGATCGAGCGCGGGGAGCATGTCGAGCGCGGTCGGCACAACTGGGCCCCCGACGCCGCCTTTGAGCTCAGCCCCTACTTCAACATGGAGAGCCACTACCGGGTCCGGGGCGATAGCAGGGGCCGCAAGGGGACCTTCCAGTGTGTCGGCGGACCATCTCTCTTCTACGGTGGCGTGGCGCTCAGGCTCCGGTCTTCGGACTTCGAGCCTCACGATGAGATCGCTGGTGCGAGCGGCGCGAGGTGGCCCATCTCGTACGTCGATCTGGCGCCGCACTACCAGAGTGCCGAGGAGCTGCTCGGGGTGGCTGGCCGCCCTGCCGCCAACCCCTTCGATCCCGCCGACGAAGTTGCGTACTCCCGTCAGCCGGCCGACCTCCAGGGGCCGGCCCGGCTGGTCCACGACGCGGCCACGCGGCTGGGGTTGCGACCGACGCACCTGCCGCTCGCCATCGACTTCGAGGGGGAGGGTTCGGTGGGTGGTGGCACAGACGGCAAGTGCGTCATGTGCGACACCTGCGACGGCTACATCTGCGCCGTCGGTGCCAAGCGGGACCCGGCTGTGGCGGTGCTTGACGGACTCGTCCGGCGCGGCCTGACCCTAATGTCCAACACCGTGGCGGTTCGCATCCTCTGGAGCGGACGGCGCGTCAACGGGGTCGTCTGTGTGGACCGAAGGACCGGACGCCGGCGGGTCTTCTCGGCCGATCGGTACCTTCTGGCTAGCGGGGCGCTGGGTTCGCCGCATCTGGTGCTGGCGTCCGGCCTGGAGGCCGTATCGCCGGCGCGCGACTGGATCGGCAGGTGCCTGATGCGCCACGGCAATATGCTCGCCTACGGTCTCTTTCCCTCCCCCCTGGCCGACTCCGACGTCTTTCACAAGCAGGTGGGGATCTTCGACCACTACGGCCACACCGCCTCGGAGCCCAAACTCGGCCAGCTGCAGTCGATCCACCCGCCCCCGCCGGGACTCCTCGCCCGGATGACCCCCCGACCGCTCCACCCGGTGATCCCGCTTCTCCGGCGACGCATGGCAGGCCTGCTCGCAATCGCCGAGGACGAGCCCCGCCGCGAAAACCAAATTGCCGTCTCCCGCTCCCAGAGCGACCGCTACGGAATCCCGAGGGCCACGATCACGCACAACTACACCCCCCGCGATAGGTTGGCACGGCGCAAGTTGACGGCTGCCGCGCGGGCCGTGCTCAAAGAGGCTGGGGCGATCGTCGCGCCGTCATTCAGGATCCGCACCTTCTCGCACGCGGTGGGGACGCTGCGCATGGGGGCGGATCCGGCCACCTCGCCCCTAGATCGGTGGTGCCGACTACGGGGAACCGACAACCTCTGGGTTGCCGACGGCAGCTTCATGCCCCGCTCGGGCGCGGTGAATCCCTCGCTGACCATCGCAGCCAACGCGCTGCGAGTGGGCAGTGCGGTGGCGGGCATGGGCGTGACGGAGTCTGCAGCACGTACGGACCCGGGCCGGAAGGCGACCGCTCCGGGCCGGAGCCGCGCGGAGTTCCCGGGGTGAGCGCCCGACGGGCGACGCCTCGCATCCTGATCGTTGGCGCCGGGTGGGCGGCCGGTCTGCACGCCCGCCTGCTCGCCAAGCATCACCGCGAGGTCGATCTCTACCACTGGTCCCGGCGCACAGCGCCCGCCCAGGCCCTCGCGGCTAAGCACGGGGGCGAGTGCATCGGGGGCGAGTGGGCCGACGCGGTGGCCGACGAGCGGATCACGGCGGTCTTCATCACCACTCCGCCCCACACGCACCGCGAGATTGCGCTCGCGGCGCTCGCCGCAGGCAAGGACGCAATTGTCGAGAAGCCCGCCTTCCTCAACGTGGCCGAGTTCGACGCCGTGGAGCGGGCGGTCGCCGACTCGGGCCGCCAGCTCCTGGTCGCCGAGAACTACCTCTACAAGCCGCTGCTGGGCGCGATTCGCCGAGTGGTCCGCTCGGGCGCACTGGGCCAGGTCCGGTTCGTCTCGATCGACGCGGTCAAGCATCAGGTCGCCACCGGATGGCGCGCCGACCCGGCGCGGGCGGGCGGCGGCGCCCTATTCGAGAGCGGCATCCACTGGGTGGCGATGCTCGACGGCATCGGCCTGACGATCCGGAGCGCCCGCGCCTTCTTCCCCGACGCTCCGGGCGGACACGAGCGCAGCGTCGTCTTCGTGGCCGAGTACGAGGAGGGCGCGACGGGGGTGCTGACGCACTCCTGGGAGATTCCCGGCCTGCTGCGCGGGCTGCGCCTGTCGAGGATCTACGGCACCCGCTCCTCCCTGCTCTTCGAGTCGAACGGCCTCTTCCTCCTGCGCGGCCACCGCCACCTGTCGCTCCCCGGACTTTCCGATATGCTTGGATACCGTGCGATGCTCCGAGACTTTGTCGGGGCGCTAACGACCGGCAGGGATCCGGAGTTCACCCTTGCCGACGCGCGCAGGTGCATCGCGATGATCCAGATGTCGACACGGAAGACAACCCCTCCCTAGCGAGGACAGGAGCAACCTTGAGTCTCGTCAACGAACTGCTGGTAGGCATGGCCGCAGGCGCCCACATCTCGACGTGGGGCATGTACAAGGACTCGATCCACGAGGGCTTCACCGTTCCCCGCTACCTGCGAAGCACCTTCGTGGGTTTGGTCTGGGCTCCGATCATCGCGCATCTCGCCGACCTCGACGCCACCACCGCGGGCGGCATGGCGCTCCTCTTCGGCGTCACCTACGCCGCCGAGCGGGCGACGACCGAGTTCTGGAAGACCTTCATCCGCGACGAGGACCAGTCGAAGTACTTCATCCCGATGCAGTTCCACGTCTTCGGACACGTTCCCAGGAATCGCCTGACCCGCCTCACGGTCGGCCTGGGCTACGTTGGCGTTGCCTGCGTGGCGCTCTGGGCGGCGACCCGGTTGCAGCCCCCGCCCGGCACTGAGGGCCCCCTCTGGCAGGTCCTGCTCGTGGCCAGCGTTGGCGGGTGGTACTCCGCCTGCGGCGGTGCCTTCAAGGACGCTCCGATCGAGGGTTTCGAGTGGTTCAAGTTCTTCCGTAGCCCGGTGTCGGCGATGCTCTACGGCTTCCTGGCGTCGCAGCTTACGAGCAGCTATGTGCTCATCGCCCTGGCCGGGATCGGGTATACGGTCGCCACCCTCGAGAGCTACAAGACCTTCTTCTTCCCCTCGAAGCCGCGCGGGAAGTTCGCTGGCAAGCCGATCACCCACCCCGAGATGCTCGCCACGCGACAGAAGTTCGTTCCTCTCTACGCGGCAATCTGGGTTGGAATCGCGACGGTCTTCATCCTGGCGCTCACCTGACCTGCCGCCCAAGTCATCCGACCGTCTCCCAGAGCTCCCCGAAGCGCATTGCCATGCGGGGGCCCGCCCCCTCGTCCTCGTGCTTGAAGAAGACGAACGCCTCTCGCCACCTGGTACGTCGGAGCGCCGCCGCCCACCCCTCCAGCTCCGCACGCGAGTAGCCCGGTCGACGTAGCCTTGCGTACCCGAAGGGGGCCGTCTCGACGATCGGTGGCTCGTTGTCGCCCGTGTCGGCGATGACGAGGGCCGACGCTGCGTCTGCCAAGGCCTGGTGAACCTCGTCGCTCTGCCAGCTCTCGTGGCGAAACTCGAAGGCGGCGCGCACGGTGGCCGGTAGCAACGCCAGGAACTCCCGGAGCCGAACGACATCCGCCCGCAGGAAAGGCGGCAGCTGAAAGAGAATCGGCCCCATCCTGTCGCCCAGGCCGTCGGTGGCCGTACGGGTTAGGTACTCCAGCGGCCCTTCCGCATCCTTGAGCCGCTTCATGTGCGTGATCCTGCGACTGGCCTTCAGCACGAAGGAGAAGGACGCGGGCGTCTGCGAGGCCCACTTCTCCAGCATCTCGACCCGCGGCAGGCGGTAGAAGGTGCTGTTGATCTCGACGCTCGAGAGAGTGCGCGAGTAGTGTTCGAGCATGCGGGCGGGCGGAAGCTTCTCGGGGTAGAAGGTCCCCCGCCACTCCTTGTAGGAGAAGCCACTGGTGCCGGTCCGGAGGAGTGGCCGGAGAGAGTCGCGGCGCACCTCGCCGACCGCGCTCGCCCGGCACGCTCGGCAGCGGACTGTGACTCGGTCTCGTACGTAGGCGACATCGTCCCGTGGCCCGGCCCGGATGACGGAGCAGTTGGCTCCGCACCTGGGACACCTGGGTGGTGACGGCGCCGATGCAGCGCCAAGCAGCAGATCGCGCTCCTCCGCGGTGTAACTCACCCAGCAGTCCGTGGACAATTCTCCCACGGCATTCGAGCGGCGCTGCATCTCCGCTGGATCGCTCCCCTCGCCTGAAACTCCGACACCCCCTTAGCCAGTATCTTACCAGTCACCGAAGTCCCCCTATGGCGGGCCCGCAGCTGGTCGGGCGACAGCCATAACGAACAATGAGATAGGAGACTCCCGATGGGAACCTTCAAGACTGCCTGCGCCGTGGCCGCCGCCGGTGTCGCCGGCCTCATAGCCCTCAAGCTCCTGGCCGCCCTGGCTCTACCCCTGCTCGGCATGCTCTTCGGACTCCTTGGGCTCGCCCTCAAGGTCGGGCTGGTTGCCGGTGTCGGTTACCTGGTCTACCGTCTCGTGCGCCGCCGGCGGAGCGAGGCCCCTGCCTAGCAGTCCGTGGACAAAATCCCACGGCAGGAGCGGCGATGCATCCAGGCTGGACCGCTTCGCTCTGCGTTGCTCCTCGGGCCAGTAGCGCTGCTATTCCCCTCTCGTCGCGCCTTGCCAGCCCGGTGCCTCGCCGCTCTCGGTGCTCGGCCGGCTTTATCAACGGACTGCTAGCGACCGAAGGAAGGCACATCGTCCAGCAGCTCGAGGATGCGGGCCGCCGCCCGCCGCGAGGCCCCACGATTGCTGTCCAGCACGCTCCGTCCCCGGCTCGCCACGGCGGCTGCGGCGTCGGGTTGTTGGATCCACCTGGCAACTACCTCCATCGGGTCATCCGAGACTTCCACTCCCCCGGCTGCGACGAGCTCGTCCACGATCTCGGCGAAGTTCTCGTAGTGCGGCCCCACAATGGTGGGCACGCCGGCGGCAATCGGCTCCAGCGGATTGGAGCCGCCCATCGGCACAAGGCTTCGGCCCACGAAGGCCGCGTCGGCGAGCCGGTAGGCTGCTGCGAGCTCGCCGATCGTGTCCAGGAGGAAGACTCTGGCCCCGGCACGCGGCTCGGCTCCGCCGACGGCAGCGCTGCGCCGGGGCATTTTGCTGGCCAGCCGCGCCACCTCGTCCCACCGCTCGGGGCGCCTCGGCGCCAGGAGGAGCTGGCAGCCCTCGGGGAGCGCCTCTACGAGCGCCTCCTCCTCGCCCGGGCCCGTCGATCCGGCAACGACTAGCGGACGGGAACGGTCGATCCCGAGCGCCGCAATCGACCGCACAGCCTCGGAGTCCACCGGGGCGGCGGAGCCAGCGTCCCACTTCAGGCTGGGAGCGACCAGGACGCGCTCGGCGGGCACCCCAAGCTCCACGAAGCGATCGCGGTAGAGCTCGCTCTGCGCCTGTACCTGGGCCAGACCCCGCACCATCCGACGTGCGCCTCGCCTCCAGCGGCGATACCCGCGCCAGCTCCGCTCCGAGAGTCTCCCATTCACCACCACGACCGGGATGCGCCTCCGTGAGCACGCCGCCAGGAAAGACGGCCACAGCTCCAGCTCGGCGAGCACCACGAGTCGGGGGCGGAGCGCGTCCAGGAAGCGGTTCGCCATCCAGGTGAAATCGAGCGGATAGCGCACGACCTCGTGGCGGCTCGCGTGCGTGCGCCTCGCCACCTCGGCCCCCGAGGTGGTGGTGGCGCTCACGACCATCTCGGGGCGGACCTCCGACTCGGCGAGCGCCTCGACCAAGCGACCAAGGGCGACGTGCTCGCCTACGCTCACCCCATGCACAAGGACGCGCGGGCCAGACCCGCCTCGCCGGGGCGCGTCCACCCGGCCGCTCCGCTCACGGAGCGTCGTGAGGGCCTTGCGAAGGGAGAGTCGTCGCCGTAGCGCGTAGGCAACCACCCCGAAGCCCAGAACTAGGTTGCGGAGCAAACCGGTCATGGCAGGAGGCGCCCGCTTAGATTCCGCGCATGGCGAGAGTCCGCAATCGACCCCTCGGGTGAGCGTTCTTCACCTCGAGACGGGTCGGCGCCTCTACGGTGGGGCGCTCCAGGTCCTCTACCTCGCACGGGGGCTCCAGGAGCGTGGCGTCGAATCGGTGGTCATCACGCCTAGGGGCTCCGAGGTGGCGTCGGAGGCGCGCAGGCGGTGGCTCCGCGTCGAGGAGTTTCCGTATCGGGGCGAGGGCGACCTGCTCGCGCTCCCACGCCTGGCCTGGCGCTTTAGCAGGCGCGACGTGCAGCTGGTGCACCTCCACTCGCGAAGGGGAGCGGACACCCTAGGGGCGGTTGCGGCGCGGCTGGCCCGCGCGCCGGTCGTCTTGACGCGCCGGGTCGAAAGCCCGGAGCCGGCATGGGTGGTCGGCACCAAATACAGACTCTGTCGCAGGGTGGTGGCTATCTCGGAGGCGGTCAGGGAGGTGCTCGACGAACAGGGAGTGCCAACCGACAAGATATCGCTCGTCCGTTCGGCTGTTGACCCCTCCGACTGGCAGGAACCGCTCTCGAGGGCCGAGCGCGATCGCGAATTCGACCTGCCGTCTGGGGTGCCAGCGGGCGCGATGGTGGCGCAGTTCATCCCGAGGAAGGGCCACTGGGTCCTGGTGGACGCGCTGGCGACGCTCAGGGGTAGGGGAGTGGCACCGCCGGCGATGGTGCTCTTTGGGAGGGGGCCGCTGGAGGGCAATGCGCGGAGCCTCGCCGAGGCGGCGGGCGTAGCCGACCTCATCCGCTTCGCTGGCTTCCGTTCGGACCTGCACCGGTGGCTCGGTAGCTTCGACCTCTGCGTGCACCCGGCGCTCAGCGAGGGGCTTGGCGTCGCCGCGTTGCAGGCTTGTGCGGCCGGGGTGCCGCTCGTGGCCGCACGGGCCGGCGGCCTGCCCGAGGTCGTCGGCCCGGAAGGGGCCGACACTCTCTGCCCCCCAGGGGACGCAGGAGCGCTGGCGACGGAGATTCAGGGCGTCCTGTCGGACCCGGAGGGCGCGAATGCCAGGGCGCAGCGCGCCCTCCGCCGGGTCGAGAGGCTCTTCTCGGTCGGCGAGATGGTGGAGCGCAACCTGGAGGTCTACCGGGAGGTGGTGGCGTCGAAGCGGCGTCCAGCGGAGTAGAGCGCCCGTACCTGCGTAGGCGAGCAACCGGGACTGGGGCTTCCCATACCGCCGGTGGCGGGCGAAATTGGGGGGCACGAACCACAACTCACCCCCCAAGGAGGCGGTCATGAACAAGAACGAGATGGCCAAGAAGCTTGCAGCGAACACCGAGCTGACCCAGGCCCAAGCTGCCCAGGTGATCGACAAGATCTTCGATCCCGTCCACGGTCTAGTCGCCGACGAGCTAGGTGTCGGAGGCAAGGTTGCCATCGGTGGCTTCGGAACGTTCGAGGTCCGCGAGCGCGCTGCACGGATGGGGCGCAACCCGCATACCGGCGAGGAGCTCGCCATCCCTGCCAAGAAGTACCCGGCGTTCAAGGCCGCTAAGGGGCTGAAGGACCGCGTAGCCTAACGGCCCGTGGGCAGTCTCGCGCGTGGGAGGTATCTCCACGGGCTGCCAGGGCTGCTCTTCGGTGCCGCCCGGGAAGCTGCCCCGGGGAGGAGAGATGTCCATTGGACGAGTTCGCGACGCCCGCACTGATCGGTCAGGTCGTGGTGCTGGCTGGGGCTGTCTTCTTCGTCTGGGTGGCCTTTCGCGAGTGCGTGCGGGTCGCGATCAAGATTGCCGTGCCCGTCGGGATCCTCGCGGCCCTCGCGATCTGGAGCGGCCTGCTTGACGGGACGACGATCGGCGGAGCGCTGGCCTCGGTGGGGGAGGGCGTGGTCGCGGGCGTGCACTCGCTGGTGGAGTGGATCGCCGCTGCGGCGGCCAACATGAGCTGATGCACGAGCGAGTGGGGCTGCGAGCCGCTCCAGGTACTTGGCACGATCTCCGACAATGCGTTATCCTATAGCCCAGCTCGTCGCCGGTGGTTGGCTGCCAAGGGGGGCAGTGGACCGGGTGCGTGGCTCGCGCCGGTCTCTCCCGCTCACGGCCTGCCGGTCCTCCTGGCGTACCTCCCTGACATCGGGCCGCGCGTCCCCTCCAGGGTGTCGCCATGCGGAGCAAGGACCCGCTGGAAGGGCACACTACACCAAGCGGTTTCAAAGGGGTAAGCAACATGAGATACGGAATGCTGCTCGCTGGTACCTGCCTAGCCGTGGCCCTGCCTGGTTCGGCCGAGGCGCAGGGCACGCTGACCGGGACGATAACAGAGGCCGAGAGCGGGACTCCGGTCGTCGGGGCCGAGATCACGCTGATCGAGATGAACATGGGCGCGAACTCGCTCGATGGGGGGCTCTTCGAGATTGTGGACATCCCCGCAGGCACGCACGACGTGGAAGTCCAGTTGCTCGGTTACCAGGCGGAGCGTCGCCAGGTGACGATCGTGGACGGAGACGCCACCCAGCTCGACATCGCGCTGATGGTGAGCGTCGTCGAGCTGGAGGGGCTTGTGGCGGTGGGCACCCGGGCCCGGCCCAGGACCGTCACGGAATCACCGGTTCCGGTCGACGTGATCCCGGCGGCCGACATCGTCAGGCAGGGCGACAGCGACTTCGCCAACCTGCTGCGTAACGTGGTGCCGTCGTTCAACGTGAACACCCAGCCGATCAGCGACGCGGCCACCTTCGCGCGACCCGCCAACCTGCGCGGGCTCGCGCCCGATCACACGCTGGTCCTCGTCAACGGGAAGCGGCGCCACCGCACGGCGGTCATCACTTGGTACGGCAACGGCCTTGCCGACGGCTCCCAGGGCCCCGACATCGCACTCATCCCCGGGATCGCCGTGGAGCAGGCCGAGGTGCTCCGCGACGGGGCGTCGGCGCAGTACGGCTCAGACGCGATTGCTGGGGTAATGAACTTCGTCCTCAAGAACGATCGCTCCGGTGGCTCGATCGAGGTCAAGTCGGGCGCCAACATCCTCGGCAAGACCAGCGAGCTCTTCGAGGAGGGCACTGTCCCGGGCGACGGCGAGATGTACACCCTGTCCGGCAACGTGGGTTTGCCGCTCGGGAAGACCGGTTTTGCGAACCTGGCCGGGGAGTTCGGCAACGCCTGGGCCACGGACCGCAGCGTGCAGCGTAACGATGCGACCGCGCTGATCGGCGCCGGGAACACGAGCGTCCGCTCACCCGCGATGGTCTGGGGCTCGCCGCGGGTCACCGACGACATGAAGCTGTGGGGCAACATGGGCTACGTGTTCGGCAGCGAAAAGCAGTTCTACTCCCACGGCAACTACGCGAGCAAGCAGGTCGAGGGCGGCTTCTACTTCCGCAACCCGGGCACCCGCAGCGGCGTCTTCGGAACCAGCATGGACAGTACGCTAGTTGACGGGACACCGGTTGTTGACCCCGAAAATCCGGATGACACTCTGCAGGTCCCGATATTATTGGTCGGCGACATGCTCGACGCGGCCGACGGAGTGCTGGACGGATCGGCGGGCTGCCCCGCAGTCCGGATTGACGGCAATGGGGTGGTACTCGACAAGGACGCGCTGGCCCAGGTCCTCGGCGATGCCAACTGCTTCCACTTCCGGAAGCTCTTCCCCGGGGGGTTCACCCCACAGTTCGGCGCGCACGTCCTGGACGCGTCCATGGTTGTGGGGATCAAGGGGGCGGGCGACCGTCTCTCGTGGGACGTCAGCGCCAGCTGGGGCAAGTCCAACATGGACTTCTACATGTACAACACGGTCAACGCTTCGCTGGGGCCGGACCAGCCGTGCGCCGATGAGAGCAGGGATTTGTCCCACGTTGTCCCCACGGACCAGGGGTGCACGCCCTGGTTCGACCCCGGGGTCTACGACCAGCAGGAGACGAACCTCAACCTGGACCTCTCCTACGCCCTTAGCGAGCGTCTCAACATCGCGGGCGGCGGCGAGTGGCGGAACGAACGGTTCGTGATCGTGGAGGGGGACGAGGAGTCGTGGACCGAGGGTCCGCTCGCCAGCCAGGGCTTCACACCGGGCTCCAACGGCTTTACCGGCTTCGGGCCGCTTACGGCGCTGGATACGGCCCGCAGCAACTTCGCCGCCTACATGGATATGGAGTACCAGGGAGTGGACGACAAGTGGCTTGTGGATCTGGCCGGGCGCTTCGAGCAGTTCAGCGACTTCGGCTCCACGGTGAACGGCAAGCTTGCTGCTCGCGTGAGCGTCTCCGAACAGTTGGGACTGCGGACCAGCGCCAGCACCGGCTTCCGCGCGCCCACGCCGGGGCAGCAGAACGCCTTCAACGTCTCGACGATCTACGATCCCGCGATCATGGACCTGACCAACAACGGTACAATCCCCTCGACGTCTCCGTTGGCCTTGGAGTTCGGTGGCGAGCAGCTCAAGCCCGAGAAGTCCGTCAACTTCGCGCTGGGGGGCGTGTATGACGACGGGCCGCTGAGTCTCTCCATGGACTTCTTCCGGGTCGTTGTCTCGGACCGTCTGACGACTAGCGTCGACAAGCAGCTCACGCCGGAAGAAATCCAACAGCTCATTGACGACGACATCATCCGGGAGGGTGGGGTGTTGGCCCGTTTCCGCTTCTTCATCAACGACTTCTCGACCACGACGACTGGAATCGATCTGGTGGGAGCTTACGAGATTCGGGGCGCGGGCGGTTCAACCACCACCTGGTCCAGCGCGTGGAACTGGACCTCGACCGTAGTCACGAAATTCAACGAGACCACCCTCGACGAACGCCGCATCAGGATCCTCGAGGAAGGTCTTCCCAACGTCCGCGGCAACGTCGCGGTCAACCGCACCTTCTCCGGCGGCATGCGCTTCCTGGCGCGCGCCAGCTACTGGGGCGGCTACTTCGACGGCGAGCAGCCGTACTACGATCCTGACGATCCCCATTACAGCCCTGGGGATCCCGAGTACGACGCGGACGACCCCAAGAAGCTGAAGACCATAGACTACCCGGCCCGTATCCTAGTCGACGTGGAAGCGGCCCGCACCTTCGCCGACAAGTGGACCCTCACGGTAGGAGCGCAGAACGTGCTGAACACCTATCCCGAGGAATACCCCGGCGCGGCGGCGGGCGTCGGCAACACGTACGGCCAGTTCACGCCCTTCGGATTCAACGGCGGCTTCTACTACACCAGGCTGGGGTACTCCTGGTAGCGCACGAGATTGGGGCAGGCCGGCTGGAGGACGAGTCGGCATAGTGTCTCGGCGGCCCCGGGGACCGCGTGTCCTCGGGGCCGCTCGATGTTAGGTCGGGTGGTGGTACTGCCCGGCGGGAACGTGACGGTGTTCCATCTGGCGGCGGTTGTGGGCGCTACCGCGCCGGTTCCAGCCTCACGATGGACGGCCCGCTGCGGGCGTCGAGCGCAACGTAGATGAGGCCGTCGGGGCCCTGGCGAACATCGCGTACCCTGCCTGCCCCGGCGAGAATGGTCTCGCTCGCCACCACCCTGCCGTCCTCGATCTCCAGGCGGTCGATCCGTTGCCCAACGAGTCCGCCCGCCAGCAGGTTCCCCCGCCACTCGGGGAACTTGTTGCCGGTGTAGAAGGCCAGCCCCGAGGTGCCGATAGAGGGCGTCCAGTAGTGGAGGGGCTGCTCCATCCCGGGCGCGTGGGACGAGTCGTGGATCCGCGTCCCCGAGCCATAGTTCACTCCATAGCCGATCACCGGCCAGCCGTAGTTCGCGCCCGCGTGGGCGACATTCACTTCGTCGCCCCCCTGCGGGCCGTGTTCGGTAAGCCAGATCGCGCCGCTCTCCGGGTGGACGGCGAGTCCCTGCGAGTTCCTGTGGCCGTAGCTCCAGATCTCGGGGAGAGTGCCGTCACGACCCACGAAGGGGTTGTCGGCGGGCACCCGGCCGTCGTCGTGCAGGCGGACGACGACCCCATGGTGGTCGGAGAGTTTCTGCGCGGGGTGGCTCCGGAGGTCGCCTCCGGCCCTAGGGGTTACCTGCCTGTCGCCGACCGTGATGTAGAGGTAGCCGTCCAGGTCGAAGGCCAGCCTGCTGCCGTAGTGGCCGCGGCCCCGCGAGGCGGCCTCGAAGACCTCGCCGATAGGCGCGAAGCCATCGCCGTCGTAGATGCCCCTAACGACGGCTGTCGTGCCCCAGCGGTGGTCGGGGGTCGGCTTCGAGTAGCTTAGATAGATCGTCCGGTTGGTGGCGAAGTCGGGGTGGGCCACCACGTCGAGGAGCCCGCCCTGGCCACGGGCGACGACCTCGGGTACGCCCGGAACCGGATCGGGGAGGAGTCTGCCGCCCCGAATGACGCGCAGCCGCCCCGCCCGCTCGGTCACGAGGATCTCCCCGTCCGGGAGGAAGGCGATCGCCCATGGGGCCTCGAGCCCCTCCGCCACGGTGACGACTCGGAGGTCGTGGAGCTCTGTGCGATGGAGATCCGGCTGAGCCGCGACGGGGGTGTTGGGGGTGGCAAGCACCCACGCGGCGACGGTGATCGGCAGTCGTCTGGTCATCGGAAGTCGGGTGGCAGAAGGGTCGGAGGAGTGCTCGGAAGTTAGCAGGCCCGGGTGGTGGTCGGCAGTGCAGCGGCCCTGGCCGGGAAGACCGCAAGTCGGCAGCAGCACACGACGAATGCGGTTTAACTGACACCAACCAACCGATGTAATGACAGCATCTTACATTCCCCTGCAATCACGGCGCGCAGAGCCATCGAAAGGTGCCTGCGAGGGCGCATCCGCCCGAGCGACGCCCATAGCGGTCGCGTCTCGAGCGCCCCAGTGCGGGGACCCGAAAACGAGGGCCGCAGCCGCCCGCAGTGGCTTCGTCCGAGTGGGGCAGCTTGCGCCTTGCGGCCCCGTCACCTCATATTGACTCGTCGGCCGTGCCGCCTGCTCGCGGCTCTGGTCGGCGGCGAAGGGCATCCTTCACCCTACTGAAAAGGAGATGTCTAATGTCCAATCGCTACTGCCTTGGCGGTGCCGCTGCGGCTCTCGCGCTCGCCCTGGGCGGGCTCGGGGCTGCGGGGCTGTCCGCCCAATCCGGCACCGTGACCGGCGAGATCACGGCGGCTACTACGGGGGCGCCCCTCCACCATGCCTTGGTGCGGGTCACCGAGACGCTGGTGACTGGAGTCAGCAATCAGCGCGGGAGGTACGTGCTGCAGAACGTCCCGGTCGGCGTGTACACGATGACCGTCAATGTCGCAGGCTTCGGCCGCCAGGAGCGCGAGATCACCATCACCCCCGGGGTGAGCCTAGTGGAGAGCTTCGCGCTCGAGGTGTCAGCAACGGAGATGGACCAGATCGTCGTTGTGGGTGGACAAACGATAGACCGGAAAAAGCTCGGCGTATCACTGCCGACCATCAACGTGGATGAGATGAAGGAGATCGTGCCTGTCGGGAACTTCGCCACTGTCATGGAGGGCAGGATCCCCGGCGTGAAGTCGATCGGCAGCACCGGCGGAGTCGGCTCAGGACGGGAGCTTCGAATTCGGGGCACTGATTCGTTCGGATTCACAGCGCAGCGTCCGGTGATCTACATCGACGGCGTACGGTACGACTCCCAGAAGGAAGACTGGGGCTATATGCGCGGGGTCGCGTGCTGCTACTTCTCTGGCGGCGCCGGAGAGGATAGGCTCTCCGACCTCAACCCGGAGGAGATCGACCGAATCGAGGTGCTTAAAGGCCCCGCCGCGGCGACTCTCTTCGGTGCCGAGGCCTCGGCGGGTGTGATTCAGGTCTTCACGAAGCGCGGCCAGAGCGACACGCCCGCACAGTTCACGCTGAACACCACTCTAGGGCGGAATCGCCTGCGCGCAAACCTGCCAACGACGCTGCGCCCCCAATTCGGAATGTACGACGAAGACTCGGTACTGATCGGGCCCGCTGCGGATCCTAACGAATCGCTAATCGACAATGGCCTGATTAACGGATACGACGTGACCGTCTCTGGTGGCTCGGACAACATCACCTACTTTGTATCGACCGGCATCACGTACGAGGAAGGATCGGTGAAGCCGAACGACCTGACGCGTGGCAGCGTCCGCGTGAATCTCAACTGGACCACTTCGCGGACCATGTCAGTGGGAATCACATCTGGATTTGTTAGGAACAGGATTTGGGTTGTGCAAGCCGGTGACAATCCGAATGGTGTCTATATGAACGGACTCTACTCAGACCCCCGCGAAGCTACGGACGAAGACCCCGAGTGTTGTGGCGTCGACGGTGTGGGTGTGGTAGCGGCCAGGGAGATAAAGACGTTTTCTGACACCGACAGATGGACCGGTCGTGTACAGTTGACCTACACGCCCTCTCACAGCTTTATACACCAGTTGACGATTGGACTTGACGATGTGACCGACCAGAAAAGTCGCCACTTGCCATTCGGCAACTTCTACGTTGGAGTGGGCGAGACCGGAGAGCGCAACCTCGGCTACCGGAAGTCGCGGAAGTTTACTGCGGACTATCTGTCGACACTGGACTACGATCAACTCTTCGGGATTGGGTTCCTGACAGGCAGCCTATCGGCCGGAGCGCAAGGGTACTGGGACGTGGCGAACATTAGTATGGGAACTGGGAAGCGGTATTCGGCTCCAGGCATTGAGTCACTTAACGGTGCCGCCACCGTATTTTCCGACGAGGCTTATGAGGAAATTCGCAATGTCGGCTTTTTCATACAAAATCGTTTCGATTTCTCCAATGATCTTTTTGTTACCGCCGCGGTTCGAGCTGATGGCAATTCCACCTTTGGCAAGGACTTCGGTCTGCAGGTGTATCCCAAGGCCGATGTAGCTTACAACTTCCCGACGACGTCGCTTCCCGGCGGTATCTCTAATCTGAAGGTACGTGCGGCTCTTGGCATGGCTGGGAAGGCACCGGGGCCCTTTGACAACCTCCAGAGCTACACTGCCGGCACCGTGATGGGCGACCTTCCGGCGGTTAGGGTGGACAATGCTGGCAACGAACTCTTGGGACCGGAGAATAAGGTCGAACTGGAGACTGGCTTGGACGTTGGTCTTTTTTCGAATCGTGTGGGATTAGAGTTGACCTACTACGACGCGGAAGTGGTCAACGGCCTGTACCCCAGCCCTATTGCAGCTAGCCAGGGGGCGTACGATAGGGTAGAAAACTGCTGCGCCTTTTTGAATAGAGGAGTCGAGACCGGCTTAACAGCATCATTGGTCGACATGCTTGAGTTCAGTTGGTCGGCCAGCGTAACATATGAATGGAACATGAATCGAATTACGAGCTTTGGTGACAAAGCCCAAGCCGATTCAATGCCGTTGTACCAGGAGGATGACTCCACGGGCTATTGGTCGCATGTTGGTTGGCGGTACGCGAATTCATTCGGTGGCTGGTATGAGTTGCAGCCGCTCGACAATGTCTACGGAGAGGACATTCGCGGCTACTTCTTGGATGAAGACAATAATCCAGTGCATAAGGTTACGCACTTTCCGTTCCTCCGCGGACTGGCTCAGCCGCGCCACATGGGTTCAGTGTTTAACACGTTCCAGTTGGGCAGCAATCTTAGGGCATCTGTACAGTTCCGCGGCGAACTAGGTGCCGTATTTCAGAATTACACCTATCAGGCCGGAATGCGACTTTGTCGGTGTTTTGACGGCGTTCTCCAGTGGGACCCGCACCTGTTGCCGGAGAGCGCAAGTCCAACTGATGTAGTTAGGGCACAGTTCAGCTTCGATTCGTTGGTTGACTATTGGTACGTTCCGCATATCGATAGGCGGGACCACGTTCGACTTCAGGATGTGTCGATTGTATACACCGTACCACAGGTGTTTGCCAGCAGGTTGGGGCTCGACCGCACGACTGTGACCCTATCGGGTTACAATCTGCATTGGTGGGACGATTGCCGGTGCGAAGATCCCAATAACAAGAGTTTTGCCGACGACACTGGAGTAGCTTCCACCATCTCATCGTTTGGCGTACCGCAACCTAGGAGATTTCTCCTTTCGGTTCGAACCCGATTCTGATGACTTTAGTTATATGTTGAGAAACGAGCAATCGAGCAATGTGGTGGTGTTTCGTACAAATGAGACATTGCCGTGTTAAGAAGAACGGTATCGATGAAAGGGATGGATGATATGAATTGGCATTGGCACAGGGCAGGTGTTGGCGTCGGTGCGCTTGTGGTGGCAGTGGGCCTCAGTGCATGCGATCTGCTGCGGGTAAAGGATCCCGGTCGTTATGAGGAGGAAGATCTTCACAATGCGCTCGAGGCTGTTGGCAACACTGCCGAAGGCAATGCGCACAGGTGGATGAACTGGTATATTGTTTGGCAAGAGTTGCTCGGTGATGCGCTTACCTACATCGGTCCCGAAGTACACGATGATACGTATGGGCTAATCGACGACGGGCGTGTCGATTTCAACACCTACCCGGTTGCGCGAACCCCAGCGAATTCCCGCTTTGGGTCGTTTAACTTTCCGGATGGCATGGCTGCGTCCCGTTGGCTGGCGCATAAGGCATGGGAAATCGGCGAAACAGCGTACGGGCCTGAGGGCGATTCCGCGGATGCGTCTACGGAGTTTGAGTCGTCGTTTCTTGCAGCGCAGATTAAGTTGGGGTGGGCGTTCAACAACATGTACCTGGGGTTGTTTTCCTGTGAGGGCGTGCTTGGATCGGTAGACGACGTGGACGGCGCCGAAATGTACCTCGACCTACAGGTTTACGACTCTGCGGCGTCGCTATTTACGGAGGTAATCGAGATCATGGGTCGTGTTGACCCGCTCATGGCCGATGAGGATCAGGAACGTGACTTCCTGAATGCTGCGCGCACCGGGCGCGCGCTTATGCGTATGCTGGTGGGTGACTATGAAGGCGCGGTCTCGGACGCGGCGGCGGTTCCAGATGGATTTCGGTACGACGCCCTGGTGGGAGGTTTGTTCGAGGATTGGAATCAGATGTGGTGGCTGGGAGACATTCAAAGGTATTTTCATTTGCACTCGTGGGTCACTGAGACGAGTGAAAGTGAGGTCGAGACCACACACAACCGCACGGATCCATGGACTGGCGAGCCGGATCCTCGAGTGCGGATTGTGTGGCGACCTCCACCATTTTTCGGAAACCGTCCAGGGGTTTATCTCCCCGGGAAGTATGGTAATCAGACCAGCGGATTTGCGATGGTGAATTCCATACATGCGCGTTTGATTGAGGTGGAGGCGATGGCAGTGTCTGGCGACTTCACTGGAGCGACCAATCTATTGAACGCATTGAGGGGGGAGGCGCGTCTTTCCAGTATTCCCTTCATCCCCGAGGATGAGTTGATGATGCTCGAGGTGTTGATGCACGAGCGCTTTGCGTGGCTGTTTGCGGAGGGGTGGCGTCAGCCGGACCTTCACCGATTCGGTTTGACGCGCTTTGTGTTCGAGGGATTGAACGATCCAGCTAGGCGGGGCATTGGGAGGCCGACCAAGTTCCCTGGCAGTGCCCGCGAAGCGTGGTTGAATCCGGCGGTCGTGGACGACGCGACGCAGAGGTGTCATCCGAATGCGTAAGGGCATGGGGGCTTGATCTTGACGCATACGATGTTGTGATTTAGCGGCGGCGGGTTGGAGCCGTCGGTTGATGAGCGGGAGGTTGCCCCGGGTGGGGTGGCCTCCCGCTTGTCGGATGTGATTACCACGACAGAGTCACACAGGACCGATGCCGACATAGTGTAGACAACCGTCGTTTTGCGTTGGGTTCGGACGGTGGTGGCGCAGCGCATCGCGGAGATCTCGCTGGGGTGCGAGTACTGCGGGGACCGCAGCGATCTGCCGCACGATCCGCTGGTGGCAACTACTGGCGGGCGGGCTCGAGGGATGCCGGGAGCGCTGCGTTCGCGGGCGGGGGGAGGCGTGACCACACCGCTGGGGCGCATCGTGACCACGCCGCTGGGGCGCATATTGCGGGGTGTCGCAAGGATATGCACGGGCTGAAGGTCCTCTTGGACCGGGCCGGGGGGGTATGCCCGGCGGGAAGTACCTGGCCCTGGTGCGATGACACGGGCGCGCGCTACGTCAACGACCTGGCGAGGAACTCGCGGCTCATCGGGGAGATCGGGTGGGAGCGGGCCGACGACGGGGCGGAGCCGGAGCGGTGGGGGTTGCTCGCACGCCCGTTTGCGGAGTTTCCCTGCCTGACGCTGACCAGGTGGTCGCGCTGGCACCGGGGCAGCCCGGAGATGGAGCACCTCCCGGATGGCCAACCCGCGCTTCGCAGGCACCCTGGGTTGCCGCCAACAGCTTCTTGCCACGCACCGTCTACTAGCGAAATCCCCTCCGGCACATCCGCCTCCGCAGGGCCTCCTCCCTCCTCCGTCACACCGCGCGAACCACACACACCGACCAGATTCGGGAACAGGTCCCGCCGCGCCAGGGCCATGAGAGAAGTGCGGGCTGGCGGGGCAGACGGTGGACGTCGACCGGAGGTGTGTGGCAGGGCCCGGGGGGGGGGGGGGGGCGGAGTGGGGGCGGGCGGGGGGCCGGCAAGGGGGGCGCGGAGTTGGTGAGGTCGTGGGGACGGCCATGGCGGCGACCGGCTGTTGAGAGTGAAGTAGCTCGGTGTGGTTGTGAGGCGTTCGCTGGGCCTTTGCGGGGTGTGAGCCTTCGATCTCGGGGACCCCCACTCTCTGTTACCACATCGTGACAGCACTTCGGTAGTCGCCGTTACCTGGGTGCCGGAGATTTCCCCGTGACATGGTCGCTTCAATACCAGCGCATCGCACGGGAGGATACCAACGAATGGCACTTGGGGATGAACGAATGATACTTGCGGGTTGGCGCGGTCCGGATATCCACCAGTTCGTGGGGCTGTGGAGGTTTGTGCCGGTGGCGGCCTGCATCGTCACCCCCGCCTTGGCGGCCGCGCAGAGCGGCCGCGTCGCCGGGCGCGTCGTGGATGGTGCCAACGCTAGGCCGATCGCGGGTGCGTATGTCTCCACGGAGCACGAGACGGCCGCTGCGGTCTCGAGCATCGACGGGGGCTTTCTTCTCCGATCGGTTCCGTCCGGAACGCATTCGGTCATAGTCCGGATGCTCGGGTACGGGACGAAGACGGTTACGGGGGTGGCGGTGGCCAGCGACAGCGTCACGCAGCTTGACGTGATGCTCGAGGTCGCTGCGGTCCAGATGGCCGGGCTTGTCGTTGAGGCAGCGGTCGAGAGGGGGTCCACGACTGCGCTCTTGAGCGAACGCCGAGGCGAATCCTTCGTTGTGGACGCGATCGGTGCCGACCAGATATCGCAGTCGCCCGATGGAGACGCGGCTGCGGCGCTCAAGCGTGTGCCCGGACTGTCGGTGGTTGAGGGCAAGTTCGCGTATGTGCGTGGCCTCGGGGAACGATACAGCGGGACTACGCTGAACGGTAGCCCTCTTGCTTCGCCGATGCCGGACCGGAAGGCGGTGCCGCTGGACGTCGTTCCCACCGATCTGCTCGAGTCGATTGTCATCGCGAAAAGCTACTCGCCCGATCAGCCTGGCGACTACGCTGGCGGCCTCGTGGAGCTACGGACCAGGAACTTCCCGTCGCGGCGCATCGCTTCGCTCTCGGCCTCGGGCACCCTCAAGACCCGCACGACCTTTCAGGAGGGGCTCCGCTACACCGGAGGGGGTCTCGACTTCCTCGGCTTCGACGACGGCACCCGTGGGCTCCCGTCCGACCTCCCGACGGACCGGCGAGTCATCTACCCGAACTTCACCCGTGCCCAGCTGGAGACCTTCGGAGAGGCATTCGTCGGCGATTGGGGCCCGGTGGCCGGGAGCCTACCGCCGGACGCCTTTCTCGGATTGTCGTACGGAGACAATATCGGGATTCTCGGCCGCCCCTTCGGGGTGCTGGCGTCATTCAACTACTCCAACTCCTACTTCCGGAAGGACGACATCGTTGAACGCGTCTTCGCTTCGGCAGGTGTCGATGATCCCGAGGTCGACTACGCCGGGGACGCGGCGACGCGCTCGGTGTCGCTCGGGGGACTCGCCAACCTCGCGTACGAACTTACCTCGACCGACCGGATTACCGGGAACGTCGTCTACAGTCGTCTGATGGACGACGAGGCTCGCACCTACCAGGGCTTCAACCTCGACACGAACGCAGAACAGCGTAACCACCGTCTCCGCTTTCTTGCGCAGACGCTGGCCAATATCCAACTCAGGGGCGAGCACCTGCTGCAGCCTCTGGCCAACGGTAAGGTCGATTGGCGCGGGGCATGGTCGCGGGCTCAACGCTTCGAGCCGAACACCCGCGAGGTTCTCTATCGAGAGGAGGAGGGCAGCTTCCGCTTCTACAACTTCGTGCAGTCGGGCTCCGTATTCCACCAGGACTTGGTCGACGACACCTACAGTGGTGCCATCAACGTCGAGTGGCCCTTTGGGATGAAGCGCGGCGAACGCCAGGGACGGGTCAAGATCGGGGGAAGCATGAGCGCAAAGGCGCGCGACGCCTACACCAGACGCTTTCGCTTTCTTGCGATACCGGGCGGGGCAATCGACAACGAGGTGCGGGAAAGGCACCCTAACGACCTCTTCGACGAGGAGACGATAGGCTCGGAAGGATTCGAGCTCCAGGAGGCCACCTACCGCCCAGACAACTACGACGCCACCGAGGATGTCGTTGGGGCTTTTGCAATGGTCGAGGCCGAGCTGGCGAAGTCACTCGGAGTGCTTGTTGGTTTCAGGATCGAGTCGGCATCCCAGTCGGTGTCACCGCGCGACCTCTTCGAGTCGGCGCTGCCGCCGCTGCCGCCCGCCAATCTGAAAGATGTCGACGTGCTCCCCTCGGTGAACGCCACGCTGGCGGTGGGCGAGCGGTCGAATCTGCGCCTCGGAGCCTCCCAGACGCTGGCGCGACCGCAGCTTCGAGAGCTCGCACCCTTTGCCTACGCGGACTACGCGGGTGGATATCTGACTGTGGGGAATCCAGAGCTGCACCGCTCGCTGATCCGCAACTTCGATTTCCGGTGGGAGACGTTCCTAGGCGGCAATGCACTGGTGGCGGCCAGCGCCTTCTACAAGTTGTTTGTCGATCCAATCGAGGTGGCGGTGCTGCCCTCGACCGAGCTCCTAAAGACGTGGGTCAACGGCGGAACGGCGAACAACTGGGGGTTCGAGCTGGAGATGCGTTCCGATCTCGACCGGCTCGCCCCGGCGCTCTCGGCCTTCACACTGAGCGCCAATGTCACGCTGGTGCAGTCGAAGGTTAATGTCTCCGATGAGGTGCGCGTCTACATACCCGGCGAGGGCGGCACCGATCTGTCGGTCGTGGCGAGGGAAAGGTCGCTACAGGGCCAGTCGCCCTACATCGTCAATGTGGGACTGTTGTACGCCAGCGAGCGCGGCAGAGGCGGTGGGACAACGCTGAGCGCGCTTTTCAACCGATTCGGCAAAAGGATCCACGCAGTCGGGGGCCAGGCCAAGCCCGACATCTTCGAGGAAGCCAATAGTCAGCTCGATGTCGTGGTGGAACGCAGGATCAACGGGCGTACCAAGGTGAAGCTCTCGGCGAGGCGCCTCCTGGGAAACACCGCGAGGTTCACGCAATACGACGGCCTGCTACGGCAGTGGGACAGCGGGCGGACGCTGTCGCTATCGGTTGGCTGGGATACGGGTGGATGACCAGAACGGCACACCGAGGGCACAGACATGGCACGCACAGACAATAGCAGTAGAGGGAGCGCAAAGCAGCGCTCAGCATTGCCACACAACTAGGAGAATTGAGAGATGAATCGGGAGATGAATCGAAGACGGCTGACCTTCACTGGGGTGCTTGCCGCCACGCTGGTCGCATTTGCCACTGCCTGCGGCACCGACGTGGAGACGGTGCCGGCACCGAGCGCGCCGACCGCCACCGTGGACGGCCACGAGGTCACGCTTAGCTGGACCGGAAGCGGCGACGAATATCATGTCGAGCGGCAGGTGTCCGGCGCTGAATTTAGCGAGGTCGGGGAGTCCGAGGAGACGACCTTTGTCGACATGGATGTGCCAGAGGGAGCATACTCCTACCGGGTGATCGCGAGCAGGGACGGGATGGAGTCGGACCCCTCCGACCCTACCCTGGTGACGGTCATGGGACTCCGCCGCGACCTCACGGGGAGGATTTCCGGGACCCGCACGCTATCCGCCGATTCGGTGTACGTGCTGAAGGGCATCGTCACTGTTGACGACGGCGGCGAGCTCCACATCCCGGCTGGCACGATGCTTATCGGCGATGTGGCGACGCAGCCGACCGCCCTGATCGTGCGTACCGGCGGCAAGATCTTCTCGAGGGGGACCGCCGGCAGTCCGGTCGTCTTCACGAGTGGCTCGCCGGAGGGAGAGCGCCGGGCCGGAGACTGGGGCGGCGTGGTGATCAACGGCCTGTCGCTATGCAACTTCCCCGCCGACCAGTGCATCGGCGAGGGCTCGTCGGGCACCTACGGGGGGGACGACGAGGACGACGACAGCGGCGTCATGGTCTACACCCGGGTCGAGTTCGCTGGCTTCGAGGTATCCTTCGGCAACGAGCTCAACGCCCTCACGCTGAATGGCGTTGGGCGCGGCACCGAGATCCACCACGTGCAGACGAACGTCGGTCTCGACGACGGGATCGAGTTCTTTGGCGGCACCGTCGACCTCAAGTACGCGCTCGTCACCAACGCCTCGGACGACAGCTTCGACTACTCGACCGGATGGCAGGGCCGAGGCCAGTTCTGGATTGCCCAGCAGAATCCGGAGGACGCCGACAACGGCTTCGAGGTGGACGGCAACGAGGACGACTACAACGCCACGCCCCTAACCGATCCTGTGATCTACAACGTCACCCTGGTCGGCAATGGCCCCGGCGGCACGGGGGGCTCCAAGTCGGACATCGGCCTTCTGCTCAGGCGGGGCACCGGCGGCGTGATCTACAACACGGTCGTGATCGGCTTCGGCGACCAGGCTCTCGATGTGGACAACTCCGAGACGCTGAACAACGGTCTCGAGCTCCGGAATTCCGTCTTCGCCGACAACCGGGAATCCTTCTCGACCGACGACGACGGTATCGAAGAGGAGGACTGGTTCTACACCGGCGACTGGGACAATCGGGAAGTGGACGACGCGGGGCTCGCCGACCCGTATGACCGCACCACACCGGACTTCACCCCCGAATCCGGCTCGGCGCTCCTGACCGGGGCGGCGACGCCTCCGGACGACGGTTTCTTCACCGTCACCGACTACATCGGCGCGGCCGACCCGAGCGGCGACAAGTGGTGGGAGGGCTGGACCTCGTTCGCGCAGAACTGACGGACGCGTAAGGTGCCACCGACTACCCGTGGGCGGTGTTCCCACGGCATTCGAGCAGCACTCCTTGCTGGGTTGGCCGCCAACCTGCCCGGGTGTGGCGGTCAACCCTTTCCGGGTTCCGTCGGCGACTTGGACGAACTGGGCCGCAGAGTGCTCGCGGCGTTCACGGGCGACGACGACGATGCGCTCGCGGCCTTTCGCCTGACCGAGGCGGAGCACAACGAGGTGGTCTGGCCCGAGCTGCCGGCGTCGCGGGGCGAGAACCCCTTTCCGCTCGACCTCGCCTGGAGGAACATTCAGCTCCGCGATCAGCGGGCGATCCCCAGGACCCGCGCAGTGCTCCGCGGTGCCGAGCCGCTCGAGTTCGACGGGGTGGAGTGCGAGGGAGAGATGCAACGCTTCGAGACGTTCGTCGTGCACACCGACTGTCGCGTCGGCTATCGTTCATACGGGCGGCTGTACAGACACCAGATCTTCAAGGATGTGCTGGAGCGCAATGGCGGCTTCAAGATCTTCCGCTACTACGACGAGGACCCGGAGCTCGTGAACGAGTCCGCGCAGGCCGCCCCCTCCAGGTGCCGTCCGACCCGAGGGCGGCGGCGCTCGCGCAAGGACCGCACGATCAGCGTAGCCACCGTGGCGGCGGTGGGCGGGAGCGTGGCGTGACCGGCCTACCGTCGGCGTGGGCCGAGGGGCTGGCTGCGGTCGAGGCGGGTGGCGGCAACAGCGAGGAGGCCGCCGAGGAGGCGGCGGCCCGGATCCTGGTGGTCGAGGACGAGGCCGAGATCGCTGCGCTCGTCGCCTACCAGTTGACGCGCGAGGGGTACCGGGTCGAGACTGCGCCGACCGGATCGGCGGCGCTCGATGCGCTGTACCGCGACCTTCCCGATCTGCTGGTCCTCGACCGGATGCTGCCGGGCGTCTCCGGCGACGATGTGCTCAAGTCGGTGCGCGGCGATCCCGCCACCCGGGATGTGCCCGTCCTGGTGCTCACGGCGAAGCGGGAGCAGGGTGAGCGCATCGAGGGGCTTGAGCTAGGTGCCGACGACTACCTTACAAAGCCGTTCAGCCCGCGCGAGCTCGTGCTCAGGGTGGACGCGATGTTGCGCCGTGCGCGTGGGGACGGCAGCGTCGCTGCGGCGGCAAGGGGCGGCCGAATTCTCAGGGCTGGCGAGCTGCGCGTCGACGTTGGGGCGCACGTTGTCACCTTGAGGGAGGAGGAGATCCAACTGACGCCGACAGAATTCCGGTTGCTCGCAACCCTCATGCAGCGCCGGGGGCGCACCCAGAGCCGCCAGAGGCTACTCGCCGAGGCGTGGGGCATCGACCATCGCAGCGCCGACCGGATGCACACCCGCACGGTGGACATGCATGTGCGTCGGCTGCGGGGAAAGCTGGGTGTGGCGGGTGAGTGCATCGAGACCGTGCGCGGCTTCGGGTATCGGTTTCGGAGCCAGGCCGATTGACGCCGCAGGACCGAGGTGGCTTCCCGCTAATTCCCTAGCTTTAGCCCTTGCACCGAGGAATTTGCGTCGATAGTATGTAATCAGCAGATTACACTATGGTAACTAGAGTTTACATTTGGTGACGCCCCCTACGCTTCAGAGGGAGCGGTTCGAATCGGCGTTGACCTTCCCAGCCTACCTGGAGACGGTGGCGCGGAACGAGGAGCTTTGGCGCGGCGTCTATGGGCGGGTGAAGGTGCCTGCCGACGTCGTCGAGGATGCCCGCGCGGTGCCGGGACGGTGGAGGCTGCTGGCGCTGAGCGAGGACTGGTGCGGCGATGCGGTCAACATCCTGCCTGTGATCGCCCGCCTGGTGGAGGCGCTCCCAGATGTGGAGCTCCGCGTCCTCTCGCGCGACGAGAATCTCGACCTGATGGATGCACACCTGACCGACGGACGGAGCCGCTCCATTCCAGTGGTCATCGTGTACGGCGACTGCTACCGAGAGCTCGGCTGGTGGGGACCGAGGCCACGGGAGCTGCAGCGCTGGGTGAAGGGGGATGGGATGCAGTTGGAGGCTAGCCAGAGGTACACCGAGGTGCGGCGCTTCTACGCCCGCGACCGGGGCCGGGCAATACTGATGGAGATGGTCGAGCTACTGCGCGCGGCCGCCGAAGAGCAACGGAGAGCGAAGCCACGGGCACGAGCATTGTAAACTATGGATTACATACTGTAAAACACACATTACACTGTGGATTGGCCGAGCGAAGTGGTCCAGCGGGGATGCAGCGCTGCTCCTGCCGTGGGAGGTTTGTCCACGGGCTGCCGGGCGCAGCGGGGTAGTGTTCGTTCATGCTCGACTGCTCCCGTCGGGGCGCAGGGTGCCCACCAGGGGAAAGTGGTCGGACCCGAAGGTGGCGTCGAGGCGCCGGCACTCGAAGCGCCAGCCGCGCGGGCCGCTCGCCATCAGGTAGTCGGACTTGCGCAGCCTGCCCCCAATCTCGAAGAAGTGGGTCGGGCGCAGGTCGGGTTTCCGGGGGAGCGGAAAGCGAGCCCGCGCAATTCGGGAGGCTCCCTGCCGATGGCCGCGCAGCCAAGTGTTGAAGTCGCCCCCCAGGAGCGCGGGCGCCGATTCGGGTGATCCGCCACCGGATGCGGGAAACTCGCCCAGAAGGCCCTCCGCCTGGCGGCGCTGGACCTGCCCGCATATGCGCCAAGCCCTGGCCCAGGCGGGCCGGTTGTCGAGGTGCACCGAGCAGAGCTCCACCTCGGTGCCGCCCACCTCTACCGTAGCCGCCACGGCCACTCGCCGCTGCCGCTCCATCGGAAGCTCGATGACCCGTAATCCCCGTAGCGGTGCCGTGGCGAGGATGGCGTTGCCCCGGTCCTCGGCGGGCTCCTCGGGCCCGCCGTTTCGCATCGACGCGGCGTAGCAGAGCGACATTCCCCTACCCAGCGCGAAGGAGACGATCTCGGTGCGCATTCGGCGATCTGGAAGGGCGATCCGCCTAGCCCACCGGGCCGTCGGACCCAGCTTCGGAATCGGCGGCCCGGCGGCGTACGCCTCCTGAAGGAGCAGCACGGTGGTGCCGCCATCCTCTTTCGCGTCCCGACTGCCGAGCCACCACACAAGGGCCTCGAGATCGCCCCCACCCACGGCCATGTTCCACGCCACGACGGTGAGCGGCCACCCCGCATCTTCGCCCACCGCCGCACCTGCGACCCGCACCGGCCCCACCCCTTGGCGCCAGCCGCCTAGCCGCTTCTCATCCCCTACCGGGCCCGATCGGACCCACTCCACCGGGGGCGCATCGCGCCCGTCCAAGTCCAGGGTTGTTCGCCAGATACCATTCTCGTCGGGAGTGCCGATCATGGAGACAAGTTACCGGTGGCACATGGCGGCGAAAGTCGATAGCTTCGCCCTTCGATGGGAACCCTGCGCCGCTCGCGGGGCCGCTCCTGGCTCCGTTTGTCTATGGCGGGCGCCCTGGCGGCGCTGGCCGCTGCGGCGCACCCCGCTCTCCAGCCAGCGCCGCCCCCGCCGCCTCCGCTCCTGGAGATCGAGTGGGAGCCGACTCGTCCAGCCGAGGGCAGCCTCTTCCGGCTGCGTGTCGCCCCGCGGGCGGTCGCTCCTGGCGAGAACCCCGAAGGCGGCGACGGCAATCGGGCTGAGCTCGTGGCGCTGACCGGCGAGGTCGGCCAGCTCCCACTCGCCTTTCACCGCTCGGGTGCCTGGCACGAAAGCCTCGCGGCAATCCCCGTCGACGCCCCGGACACCGTACTGGCCTGGGTGCGCGGCGAGTTCGCCGACGGCCGCGCTCGCTCCCTGTCGGTCTGGATCCCAGTCGAGCCAGTCGTATACGACCACGAGAGGCTCGCCGTCGCCCCCCGCTTCGGTTCACCGCTGGGTGACGCCGACCGGGCACGGCTGGACCGCAACATCGAGATGGCGGCCCAGGTGTCGCGCGACGCCCTTGCCGATCCCCCGCTCTGGTCGTCAGGGGTGGTCATGCCGCGGAGCGCCCGCATTACGAGCCGCTTCGGCACCGGTCGCGAGTTCAATGGCCAGGTGACGAGCCGCCACATGGGGCTCGACCTCCAGGGAGCGGTCGGCGACACGGTGGTAGCGGCCGCCCACGGCGTGGTTGCCCTCGTCGAGCCCTTTCTGCTCGCGGGCAATGTCGTCTACCTGAACCACGGCGGCGGGCTCGTGACGGGGTACTTCCACCTGAGCGCGCAACTGGTGCAGGTGGGCGACACCGTGGTCGCAGGGATGCCGATCGGGCGAGTCGGCAGCACCGGCCGGGTGACGGGGCCTCACCTCCACTGGGTGGTGCGCTTTGGCGCGACGAGCGTCGACCCCCTGAGCCTAGTCGCGCTCCTTCCAGGCGCAGGGCCGTCGTGACTGGTCGTCCGGTAGTGCTGATCATCTGCGACGGTTGGGGGATCGGCGCGTCCGATCCCGACCAGGCCAAACGCCAGGGCAACGCCGTCTGGATGGCGAGCACACCGGTCCGCGAGCGCCTCCAGGCCCTCCATCCGTGGTGCCTCCTCGAGACATCGGGCCGAGCGGTGGGGCTGCCGGAGGGGATGATGGGGAACTCGGAGGTCGGCCACCTGAATCTGGGTGCCGGCAGGATCGTGCCGCAGGAGCTAGTGCGCATCAACGAGGCCGTCCGCAGCGGCGCCTTCATGGAGCTGAAGCCCCTGGTCGCCCTTGCCGACCGGCTGCGGAGTCGTGGCGGCCGCCTGCATCTGATCGGCCTCTGCTCCGACGCTGGCGTTCACAGCCACTTCGGCCACCTGGAGGCGCTCCTTAGGTGGTCCCGCCACGAGGATCTGCCGACTTGGGTCCACGCTATCTCCGACGGGCGCGACACCTCGCCGACTTCGGGACTCGGCTGGATCCGGAGGCTCGAGTCGCTCCTGGGCCAGGTTGTCGGCGACGGTGCCCCCCGGCATCGCATCGCATCGCTCTCGGGCAGGTACTACGCGATGGATCGGGACAGGCGCTGGGATCGCACGGAGGTCGCCTACCGCACCATGGCAGAGGCCGCCGGGCCGAGAGTCGAGAGAGCCTCCGACCATCTCGAGCGATCCTACGAGGACGGTGTCACCGACGAGTTCGTCACTCCGGTCGTCATCGACCCCCGGGGCATGATCTCGCCTGAAGACGGCATCGTCACCTTCAACTACCGCGCCGACCGGGCACGGCAGCTCGTAGCCGCCCTGACCGACCCCGCCTTTCCGCACTTCGAGCGGACTGGCGGTGCCTTCGCCGACCTCGTCGCGATGACCCGCTACGAGGACGACTTCCCCCATCCCGTCCTCTTCCCGCCGCGCAGGCTGAACCATGTGCTGGGCGGAGTGCTTGCCGCTCGGGGCAAGACGCAGCTGCGCGTAGCCGAGACCGAGAAGTACGCGCACGTTACCTACTTCTTCAACGGCGGCGTCGAGGCACCCCTTCCCGGCGAAGACCGCGATCTGATCCCGTCGCCACAGGTCGCCACCTACGACCTGCAGCCGGAGATGTCCGCCCGCGAGGTGACCGACGCGCTAATCGCGAGGCTGGAGGAGCGGGCGCACGACTTCGTGCTCATCAACTACGCCAACGCTGACATGGTGGGGCACACCGGGGATCTGAGGGCGGCAGTCCGCTCGGTCGAGGTGGTGGACGCCTGCGTGGGTCGGCTGCTGAAGCGGATCGTTGCGCTCGGGGGCGTCGCGCTCGTTACCGCCGACCATGGCAACGCCGAAAAGATGCTCGACGAAGACGGTCGGCCGCACACCGCGCACACGACCTTTCCGGTGGAGTGCTTCCTGGTCTCCCCGCAGGGACGACGGGCGGTGCTGGAGGACGGAATGCTGGCCGATGTGGCGCCGACGGTACTCGAGCTGATGGCAGTGCCGCAGCCCCCGGAGATGACGGGACGGTCGCTGCTCCGTGACCGCGAAGCTGTGGGACTCGCCAGGTCACAGCCTTGAGGATCCCTGGCGCGTCGCTCGCCGGAGCCTTCGTCAGAGTGGTCGACCGCGCCAACGCTCGCCTGGGGCGGGTGGTCTCGTGGCTGGTCTTCGCGATGGTGCTCGTAGGCGCCTACAACGCAGCCGCCCGCTACCTGGGTCGCTTCATCGGAGTGAACCTGAGCTCGAACCTCTACCTCGAGCTCCAGTGGTACCTCTTCTCGGTGGTCTTCCTGCTGGGCGGTGCCTACGCACTCAGGGAGAACGCCCACGTTCGCGTCGATGTCCTCTACGGCCGCCTGGGACGACGAGCCAGAGCGACGATCGACTGCATTGGAGTGCTGCTGTTGCTTGCGCCATTCTGCATCTTCATCCTCTGGGTTTCGTGGCCCTCGGTCAGAAACTCGTGGGTGGTGCGCGAGGGATCGCCCGACCCTGGGGGACTGCCCCGCTACCCCCTCAAGGCCATCATCCTCGTGGCCTTCGTCCTGCTGCTCGTTCAGGCGTGCTCGGAGCTTCTGAAGAAGCTGCGGCTGCGGGGAAGGGGAAGCCCGAACACCGGCGGGCAAGACAGAGCAGTGGACCGTGCGGAGGCGGGCCTGTGACGGAGGCCGGTTGATGGAGGCCAACCTGGTGGCACCGCTGATGTTCGTCGTGGTCTTCCTGATCATCTTCAGCGGATTCCCGGTCGCTTTTGCGCTGGGCGGCACCTCGCTCCTCTTCGCCTTCATCGGCGTCGAGATGGGACTCTTCGACTGGAATCTGCTCTACGCGATGCCCGAGCGGATCTTCGGCGTGATGTCGAACTACGTCCTGCTCGCGGTCCCCTTCTTCATCTTCATGGGCCTCGTGCTCGACAAGGCGAAGCTGGCCGAGGATCTGCTGACGACTATCGGGACGCTCTTCGGGCGGCACAGGGGAGGGCTGGCGCTGGGGGTCGTCATCGTGGGCGCAATGCTGGCCGCGGCAACGGGTGTGGTGGGCGCCTCGGTGGTGGCGATGGGGAGCATCTCGCTCCCGGTGATGCTCCGCTACCGCTACTCGGCGCGGCTCTCGTCGGGGGTGATCCTCGCCTCGGGCACCCTAGGGCAGATCATTCCGCCTAGCATCGTGCTCGTCGTCCTCGCCGACCAGCTCGGCATCTCGGTGGGCGATCTCTTCGTCGGGGGGCTCGTGCCGGGCCTCATGCTGGCGGCGATGTACGGGCTCTATGTCGTCGGCGTGGCGGTGGTCAGGCCGGAGGCCGCACCGGCTCTGCCGCTAGAGATGACCGATCTCGACTGGCGCGAGCTGCTCAGACGGGTGGTGGTCGTGATGCTTCCCCCGCTCCTCCTCATCCTGATCGTGCTGGGCTCCATCTTCGCCGGGGTCGCGACCCCGACCGAGGCGGGCGCGATCGGGTCGGTCGGTGCCATTCTGCTCGCGGCCGCACGGGGACGGATGTCGATTGCGGTCCTTCGCGGGGCGTGCGTCGGTGCCACCAAGCTGACCACGATGGTGATGTTCCTCCTGATCGGCTCGACCGCATTCGCCCTCGTCTTCCGCGGCCTCTACGGCGACATCTGGGTGGAGGATCTCCTGACGACCCTTCCGGGTGGCGTAGTCGGATTCCTCCTGGTCGCCAACCTGACGATCTTCGTGCTCGGCTTCTTCCTCGACTTCTTCGAGATCGCCTTCATCGTCATCCCGCTCCTGGGGCCTGCGGCGGCGCTCCTCGGGATCGACCCGGTGTGGTTCGGCGTGATGGTGGGGATGAACCTCCAGACCTCGTTCCTGACGCCACCCTTCGGCTTCGCTCTCTTCTACCTGCGCGGCGTGGCTCCCCCGGAGGTGAAGACGACCGATCTCTACCGCGCGGTGATTCCCTTCATCGCGATCCAGTTGATCGGGCTGATGGCGATCGTCCAGTGGCCGTGGCTGGTGACCGGGCTGGTGGACTAGTGGGACGAGGGCAATCTCGCGCGAGCAATGGAGAGCGGCGAAGCGCTCCAGCGGGGATGCAGCGCCACTCCTGCCGTGGAAGGCCTGTCCGCAGGGCTGCTAGTCCGTGGACACGGACCGCCTATCCGCGCTCGGGAACGCGAAGGCCGAGTACCGCAGCTCGGCCGTCCCGAACCACCGGTGCGAAGCCTCCTTGAAGGAGCGCCAGTGGTCGTACACGGTCCTGTACGCGGCGTCGGCGGCAGCGTGCTCCTCGAGGATCTCGGCGGTCGCCCCCCGCGCGCGCGACATGATGTCGTTCGAGAATGGGCGCAGCTGGGTTCCTCCCGCCACCAGCCGATCAAGGGCAGCCGGATTGCGGGCGTCGTAGGTGTAGAGCATCCTGCGCGCCGAGGCCTGTGCGGCGACCTCGAATACGGTCTGGTACTCCGACGGCAGCTTGTCCCACGCCACCCGATTGACCTCGAAGGACACCGAAGCGGACGGTTCCCACCAACCCGGGTAGTAGTAGTACCGGGCCGCCTGGTGGAGCCCCAGCTTTTCGTCATCGTAGGGCCCGACCCACTCCGTCGCGTCGATTGCACCGCGCTCCAGCGCCGGGTAGATGTCGCCTCCAGCGAGTACCTGCACGGTGACGCCCATCCGGTCCATGACGTCGCCCCCAAGGCCCGGGATGCGCATCTTGAGCCCCTTCAGCTCCGCAGGCGACTCCACCTCCCGCCGGAACCAGCCTCCCATCTGCGCACCGGTGTTGCCACCCGGGAAGGTGACGATGCCGAAGTCGGCGAATAGCTCCCGGATCACCCCCAGTCCGCCGCCCTCGTTCAGCCAGGCGTCCTGCTGGCGGGCGGTCATCCCGAAGGGCACCCCGGTGTCAAAGGCGAGCGCGGGGTTCTTGCCGGTGTAGTAGTAGCTGGTGCTCTGCCCCACCTGGACGGTGCCCTGCTGCACCGCGTCCATGACCTGGAGGCCGGGAACCAGCTCGCCGGCCGGGTAGGCGCGGATGCGAAAGCGCCCACCCGTGAGCGCCGACGTGATCTCCCCGATGCGCTCGGCTGAGCCGTAGATGGCGTCGAGGCCGCGCGGGAAGCTGGAGGCCAGCCGCCAGGTGACGCGGGGCCGGGTGACGACGTTGGGGCCGCCCTCCGAAGCGCCGCTCTCACTGCTGTCTCCGCCGCAGGCGCTGACCAGGCCTGCACCCGCGAATCCGGCGGCGGCCCGGCCCAGGAAGCCCCGACGGGCCAGGGAGTCGTCGCCCGGGGGCGGCGAGGCGACTGCGTTCGCGGCTGCGGTGGGCTCTGGAGAATCCGGCGCACGCGCGGAGCCGTCGGTGGCGGCGTCCGCCGTCGGTGTGTGGGCGTCGGTGGCCGCGAAAACAGTGTCGGCTTTCTGCTGGCTCATGAGGGGGTGATTCCTTCGTCGGAGGTGGCCTGTCGCGAGGATCCGATGCCGTGTCTCGTGAGCATACGCGCACAGAGTTCGAAGAGTGTCTGGTGCTCTACCCCGGCGGCAGTTCCGCCGCCCCGCCCTCCCTGATGTACAGCTCGCGCTTCGGGTAGGGAATTTCGACACCTGCCTTGGCGAAGGCGATCATCGCATTCTCGGTGATCTCGTCGGCGATTCGGCGGCGTTCCCGAGCCTGCTCGATCCAGACCCGCAGCTCGAGCTTGACCTCCGACGGACCGAATCCGCGCACGATGACGATCGGCAGAGGGTCGTCCTCGACGCCCTGGACCTGGAGGGCCTCCGCGACGAGGAGCCGCTTCGCGCACTCGATGTCGGACTCGTAGGCACAGGCAAATGGGATGCGCAGGCGGATGCCCGCTCCCGACATCGTGTAGTTGATGATGTCGCGCCGCATGATCTCGTTGTTGGGCACGACCACGACCAGGTTGTCGGGATTCCGGATCTTCGTTGCGCGCAGCCCGATCTCGATCACGTCGCCCCAGGTGCCCGTCTCGCGGGGCGCGCTCCAGAGCTCGATCCGGTCGCCGACCTGGAAGGGACGATCCATGATTAGCAGCACTCCGGCTATCAGGTTCGAGAGGGTGTCCTTGGCCGCGAGCGAGAGCGCCAGGCCGACGACGCCCGCGCCGGCCAGGAAGGGCGCGATCTCGATGCCCAGGTAGGTCATCGCCAGCAGGACGCCGAGCGCGATGATCGTAAAGCGAATCGCACGGTTGATCATCGGCCACGCAGTCTCGTCGAGCACGGTGCGGTCGCGGCGCGAGACGATCTGCTTCTCGAAAGCCCTGAGCAAGTTCCCGACGAAGCTGCTCAGAGGAATGAAGACCACGACGATCCAAACGCCCCACACCCAGTCGCTGGGCTGCCGGGCGTAGGGGACCCACTGCCCGTCGGTGCCCTCGGTGCCCAGCACTGGCTGCCAGAAGCCGATGACTCTCCAGGTCGTCCAAGCCACAATCGTCATGCTAAGCACGCGGCCGACCGCGTCGACCAGCTGGTCGTCGATGTCCGTGCGAGTCTTGGCCGCTATCCGGCGGCCCACAAAGCGCACCACCCAGCGGCAGGCGACGTAGGCGACGATCCCGAGCACGATCGCACCGACTGTGGGCGCCACCCTCGGCTCGAAGTAGGCGAGCGCCGCACGCCACAATGCTCCCAGGTCGCCCAGATCGAGTCCCAACAGGTTCATGCAGACAATCCTCCGCTTGCGCGGGCCGGGTGTCAACCGGCGAGGTCGGAGCTCCCCTTGGCGACATGGACACTGCTGACCACGCGCCGGGTGGATAGCTGTTATCTTTCTCGGTCGCCACGGGCGGCGGCAGTGCGTGCCCAGAGCCAAGACTTGGACGATACAACAGACTTTTCCGCCTTCGGCCTCTCGCCAACTCGACTCGATGCGGTAGCGGCGCTGGGGTGGACGCGCCCCACCCCCATTCAGGAGCGGGGAATACCCGTTGTCGCCAGCGGGCGCGACGTGGTGGGGATAGCGCGCACCGGCACCGGGAAGACGGGTGCCTTCATGCTCCCGGCGCTCGAGCGCACTCGCGAGGGCGGCGGCCTGCAGGTGCTGGTCCTCTGCCCCACGCGCGAGCTCGCCCAGCAGGTCGCCGAAGACACCAGGGCTCTGGCGCGCGGGACCGCCGTTCGCGTGGCGACGGTCTACGGTGGAGTTGGCTACGGACCGCAGCTCGAGGCGCTGGCTCGCGGAGACGAGGTGGTGGTCGCCACTCCGGGGCGCCTGATCGACCTGCAGAATCGGGGCCGCGCGAAGCTGAGGCAGGTGCGGATACTTGTTCTCGACGAAGCCGACCGAATGCTCGACATGGGCTTCCGGCCCCAGATCGAGGAGGTCGCGCGGGGGCTAGGACGCGATCGGCAGACGCTGCTCTTCTCGGCAACGATGCCCAACGCCGTACACGCCCTGGCGCTGGGCATGACGAAGGACCCGATGTGGATCGAGGCCTCGCCGCCGGGAACGATGGCGGAGGGCATCTCCGAGGTGGCGTATTCGGTGCGGCCGGAGCGCAAATCCGACCTGCTGGCCCACCTCCTCGCCCAGCCCGGATGGGATCAGGTGCTCGTCTTCAGTCGTACCAAGGTTGGCGCCAACGCCCTGGAGGCGCGGCTCACCAAGGCCGGGATCTCGTGCGACGTCATTCACTCCGACCGCCAGATGAGCCACCGCACCCGCGCGATCGACCGCTTCAGCGGGGGCAAGGTGCGCGTGCTCGTAGCGACCGACATCGCGCAGCGGGGTCTGGACATCGAGGGCATCTCGCATGTGGTCAACTACGATGTCCCGCTGGATCCGGGGGACTACGTTCACCGCATCGGGCGCACCGGCAGGGCTGGCGCCACCGGCGGCGCCGTCACCTTCGTAACCGCATCCGACCTAGGGGCGTTTCGCGCTCTTGAGAACCAACTGGAGCGGCGGATCGAGAGGATTCGCCACCCGGAGTTCGACTTCTCAGGCGGTGCCGTCGTCAAGACCAAGGAGCGGTCGGGAGCCCGCTCCCGGTCGGCTAGCCGGATGGGTAGGCACGCAGGAGTGCGCCTGGCACCGGAGGAGCTGGCGGAGCTGCTCAGCTTCGACAGTTAGCATCGCGCGGTGCCGGGGCACTGCGAAATAGTGAGAATCCTGACAGATAACCGGCATAATCTGTCACACACAGCCGGTGATCGGTCGCGCGGCGAAGTCTGCGGCCCCGTCACTGTCACTCTTCGGCAGCCGCCTCCGCCTTGATCTTCTCGGCTCGCATGGGGGGGACTGCGTCGTAGCCGAGTAGCTTGCGCCGGTGCGTGCCCCTTCCCTGCGTAATCGAGCGGAGCACCGATGCGTAGCGGTGCAGCTCCGCCTCGGCGACTTGCGCCTTGACGACTGTGCGGCCGCTCGCCGGCTCCATGCCGAGCACCCGCGCCGAACGGCCGTTCAGGTCACCCATGACGTCGCCGACGTACTCGTCGGGCACCGTAACGGTAATCTCGACGATCGGCTCGAGCAGGACCGGCTTGGCCTCCTCGGCGACGGTTCGGAACGCGTACGAGCCAGCCACCTTGAAGGCGATGTCGGAGGAGTCGACGGAGTGGTAGGAGCCGTCGTAGCACTCAGCCTCGAAGTCGACCAGCGGATAGCCGGCCACGACCCCCTGGGCAGCCGCTTCCTGTATCCCCCGGTCCACCGAGGGGACGTACTTGGTGGGAATCACCCCACCCTTGATGGAGCTGACGAACTCGTAGCCTTCGCCCCGGCCGCGAGGCCGCAGTCTCACCCAGCAGTCGCCGAACTGGCCCCTTCCGCCCGTCTGCTTCTTGAAGCGTCCCCGCCCTTCGGCCTCGGCCGTGATCGTCTCGCGATAGGCGATTCGAGGGGCCTCGGTCTCGACGGACACTCCGTACTTGCGCTTCATCCTCGCGAAGCTCACGTCGAGGTGCAGCTCCCCAAGGCCCCGTGCGATCGTTTGGCGCAGTTCGGGGTTGAACTCGGCCGCGAAGGTCGGGTCCTCGTCGTGGAGTTTGCTCAGCGCCTCGCCCAGCTTGTCGTCGTCCGCCCGTGCGGCCCCCTTCACGGCGATCGAAATGTCCGGTTCCGGAAAGTCGGCGCCCACGAGCGTCACTGGATTGGCCGGAGCGCTCAGTGTGTCGTTCGTCTGGGTCGACTTGAGCTTGGCGACCACCCCGATGTCGCCGGCGTGCAGCGCCTCCACTTCCACCCGATCCCGGCCCTGCGGAATCGCAAGGTGGTTGATCCGCTCGCTAACTCGACGCGCGGCGTTCCGCAGCTCGGTGCCGTTGGCAACCATTCCCGAGCACACCCTGAAGAGCGAGAGCTCCCCCACATGCGGCTCGGCGCTGGTCTTGAAGACCAACACGCTCGCGCTTTCGTCGTCGGTCGCCCTGAGCCGCACCGCCTCGCCTTCCTCGCTAGTCGCCTCAACCTCGGATGCGCCCGCGTGCGGGGCGATTGCGACGAGGCGCTCCATGAATTCGAGCACCCCATACGACTGGCCAGCCGCGCCGCAGAAGACCGGCACGGCGTCGCCTTCGGCCACGGCGAGGGCGAGCGCGGCGAGCTTCTCCGCGACGGTTATCTCGTCGCCCTCCAGGTAGCGATCGAGGAGCTCTTCGTCGGTCGTGGCGAGGGTCTCCATGAGCTCGGTCGCCCACTCCTCCACATCGTCGACCAGGTCGTCCGGCACCTCCGCCTCGAGGTACTTGCCCGAACCATCCGGCTGGTGCAGGTGAGCCTTGCCGGTCAGGAGGTCGACCACGCCGCGAAAACCGGCCGCCTCGCCTATCGGCAGTTGCACCGGGATGGCGCCGGGGGCCAGGGATTCCCTGAGCTCGCCAAGCGCCCGGTCAAAGCTGGCATGCATCTTGTCCATCATCGACACGAAGACGACCCGCGGCAGCGAGCGGCGATCGCACACGCTCCAAGCGAGCTCGGTGCCGACCTCGACGCCCGTCGCGGCACCGACCGTGACGACCCCGCAGTCGGCAACGCGGACTGCCGCTGCGGTATCGCCTGCGAAGTCCATGTAGCCGGGCGTGTCGATGAAGTTGATCTTGCTGTCCCCCTGCACCGCGTGCGCGACGGCCAGCTGCATGGACATGCCGTGACCCGTCTCCTCTGGGGTGGTCATCGTCAGGGCGGTGCCCGCGTTCACGTCGCCCTTGCGCACGGTGGTGCCGGAGGCGAAGCAGGCCGCGTCGATGAGGGTTGTCTTTCCCGACCCACCGTGCCCCACGACCGCCACGTTGCGGATCTGCTTCGTTCCAAAGGACCTAGCCTGGGCCATGTCGCCTCCCTGCTGCGGCCATGTCGCCTCCCTGCCGAGCGTTTGTGCCGAGCCCGGGCAGACCCGCTGAACCAGGACTGGGAGCCTAGTAGCGGACGCAGGCGCGGTGCGCCGCGCCGGATGCCTGGGCAAAGAGTGGGATTCTAGAGCCGCCCGGCGCGGTCGGTCAAGACGCCGCCGGCCCGGAGCCCGCCGGACGGCATCGTACAGATTCCTGGAGCGCGCAGCTTGACGGTCTCCTTTCGGTGTCCATTGCTTGGCCGGTCTCGTGCCATTCGCCTGACGGTCGGGTCTGGGCGCTCGCTCTGGTTTGCCCCAGGGCCAGTCCCCCGCCGGCACGGTCGCGCGAGCTCGCCACTCGGACCCCGAACCCGCTGCATGTGCCACACCGATCGCTTCTTCGCGGCCAACCGCGCCTGGGCTTGGCGACTCGTGGAAGCCGACCCCCGGGCCTTCGAGCGCATGGCGGCCGGCCAAGCGCCCGAGGTGCTAATGGTTCCCTCGGACCTGAACGCCCTCTCGGTCCTCCAGTACGCGGTGGAGGTCCTCATGGTGCCGCACATCGTCGTCTGCGGGCACTACGGCTGCGGTGGCGTGCAGGCGTCGCTGGCCGCTCCCGGCCACGGCGCGGTCGCGAGGTGGCTCAGGCGTCTCCGCCAAGTGCGGCGTCTTCACCGGGCCGAGCTGGCCAAGCTGCGCGGCGCGGCCCGCGAACGCCGCCTCGTGGAGCTCAACGTGATCGAGCAGGTGCGCAACGTAGCGCGGTCCGCAGTTGTGCGGGACGCTTGGGAAGCGGGCGCGCGCACCACTGTGCACGGCTGGGTCTACGATGTGTCCGACGGACTGCTGACTCCGCTCTGTCGCCAGTCGCACGGCGGCGCCTCGCTGGAAATCGCGCCGGATGGAACAACGGCATCTTGCTCAAGCGCGACGTGAGCTATGAGGGCCGCGCTTGTTGCTCCGCAGCGGCAATATGCGGCAAGGCGAGCGCCTAGGGTCAGCTCCTCGCCCCGCCAACCGGCCCGCTACCTGGGCAGTCCAGAGCCCGTGTGTCCTCCAACGAACGGATTTCAGGCTGCGACGTGCAGAGGGAGCGCGGCCATCCCTCGGATCACCGTCGATGTCCGATAGCGCGGAGCGCTCACGGCGAGTTCAACCGTGCCGAGCGCGCGTAGCGCCTCGGTGAAGATCGCTCTTGCCTCCATGCGCGCGAGTTCAGCGCCGATACACTGGTGGACCCCGTGTCCGAACGATGCGTGCCTGGGGCCCGTGCGCGTGATATCGAAGATGTCGGGATTCTCGAACGCGGCCCCGTCCCGGTTGGCCGATCCGGTGAGCAGGATCACGCCATCGCCCATCCTGATCGTCTGCCCCCGCACGATGATGTCGGCCTTTGCGATCCGTAAGTCCGTCTGGACCGGGCTGTCGAATCGCAACATCTCGTTGATCGCATCGAGGATCCGCTCCGGCTCTTCGCGCAGGCATTGCATCTGTTCCGGATTGCGCACGAGGGCGAGCATGCCGTTCCCGATGAGGTGGGTCGTGGTTTCGTTGCCGGCAATCATCAGCACGCTCAGCATGTCGGAGGCTTCCACCATGCTGATCCCCTCGCCCGCAGCGACCAACCTTGCCAGCGTGCTGACCGCATCGTCCTCGCTCGATCGCGCTCGTTGACGCAATAGGGCCGTGAAGTAGCGGCGGATCTCGGAGCCGGCGATGTGGGCGGCTTTGCGTTCGTGGCGTGTCGCGATCATCTCGAGGAGCCGGGCACGCCTCCGCGACCATACCTCCCATCGGCGGTACTCGTTCTCGGGGAGCCCCATCATCGCCAGCATCACCCGCATGGCGAGCGGCTCGGCCACCTCGGCGATCCAGTCGACCCTCCCCCGTCGCGCCGCCCGCTCGACGAGTTCGGCCGCAGTGCGCGCGATGGTCTCGTTCAGCGCCTGCAGGCGTGCCCTCGTGAAGGTCTTGGAGGCGCATCTCCGCAGCCGCCTGTGTTCGGGCGGGTCCACGAGCAGGATGCTGTAGTCGTCCGGGGCCGGCGGGAGCACGCTTCGGGTCGCTCCGCGCCACCTCGGGTCGTTGGAGAAGCGTTCGTGGTCCTTTGCCGCGGCGAGTACGTCCTCGTAGCGCGCCAGCACCCAGCTGCCCAGAATCGCGCTTCGATGCACCGGGCTGCGCCTGCGCAGCCTGGAGTAGGTTTCGTACGGGTTCTGGATCACGCTCCGCGACAACGGGTTATATGTTGCTCCGCTCCTCACCATCTCGCCGATGCTGACCGCGCCTGCGCCCAAGCTGCGCCATCGCTGCCAGTTCATCGGCGAAACGGCCTCGTGAACGGCTCGTCGAGGTACGTGGCTCCCCTTACTCTCTGCACGCGGACAGCCGACCCATCTGGAGGCAACCCTGCTCCGTGCCTCGCGCTACAGCTTGAACTGCACGTCCGTTGCGGAGCGTCGATCGGCACGGAAAACGTCTCGGTTCGTTGGCCGCCCCGCAGAGGGAACGCAGCGATCGGAGCGGGGGGCGGCGCACACCGCCCGTCGTTGAGCGAGTAGCCGAGAGAGAAGGAGCGTGGGCCCCGTACTTGGGAGACGCCTCCTGAACGACGGTGCTGTCGGTGACGACCCGCAAGGTGCTCTGAGTGGCTCCCGCCCTCACCCCCAGGGTGATCTGGGCGCCGAGAGGGGCGGTCAGGATGCCAACGCCGAGTGCGGCCGAGCCTACGACCGTCCGCAGTCCAGCCGCTCGCCAGTTTCGCTGCGCGCGCAGAGGTTTCCATCGACGATCCTGGGTTCTCATCCCGTTCTTCGCCTGTTGTGGTGGGTGGTGGGGTAGCGGAACGTGAACCCCTACTACAGGTGGAAGCGCGAGAGGGTTCCAATAGGCTTGACCTATCGTGGTGGGTCGACCTTGTCGCCTTCGTACCGCTGGTTCCTTCCAGAGATCGCCGGACGGCTTCTGGACGAGGTGCTGGCGGACTTTCTGTGGCGCTGCCGCTTCCAGTTGCTCCAGGGGCGGTAGCCGGGGTATAGTCTTCATGGTCCGGCCCCCGGAACTCATCTCCCCGGTAACGCTGGGGATAGAGGAGGAGATGCAGAGAGTCGTCGTGGCCATGCGACGCACGAACTCCGACTGAGTTTACTTACTCCATGATGAACTGAGGTGCAGAAATGCTGAGCCGTTGGATTTGGCCGGCGGTCGGGGTGGCGGTCGCCGTCGCCATCGTTGTCGTGCCCTTTGGCTACGCCATCACCGGGCTGCACACCGATGTCCTGGTGGGAACGGGTTGCGGAGTTGCCATCGCGGTGGGTGTTGCCCTGCGTGGTCGGTCGCCGGTCGGACTCTGGACCGGCATCCTCGTCGGTTCGATCGTCGGAATGGCCTCGGCGCTGATCGCCGGGCTGGTGCCCGGCAACCCGTGGGGATATCTCGTGCCGCCGGTTCTCGCCCTGTCGGTCGGCCTGATCAGGGTTCGCGGCGCACGCCTCTCCGGGTATCGCGAAATGAGCCGGGAGACCTTCATCGCATCCATCCTGCTCTCCGTCGGGCTCCTGCCCGCCCTGATTGCGATGGGCTTGTTCTCCGATCCGGATGGGATGAGCCTGAACAGGGTTCTGTTGCCGGTAATGCCGGTCCTGTTTGTGCCTGTAATGGCACTGATCGCCGGCCTCCTCACCCATCGGCACGACGGATGGCGCGACACCCGGCCTCCGGCCCTGTTGCTCCTTGGTGCGGTCGTGCCCGTTGTGCTCGTGGTCTTCATGATGGCCACCGGCCGGGTGGACCCGGGGATTAGGATGTGGCAGATCGTGGTGGCCGTGCTGCTCAGCATGTTCGCGGTTCCGGCGGCCGCGTTTCTGATGGGGCGCCTCGCCATCACCTGGCTTGAGCCGCGGATGCGGGTTTACGGCCACCTCATCGACTACCTGCGCGTCATGTGGGTTCCGATCGGCGGGTTTGCGGTCGGCTACCTGACGATCATCGTCCTCTTCTCCGGGTTCTATGGAATGCTGGACCGCTTTAGTTCCGGCGCGTTCGCGGGCTCCGGGGCGAGCGCCGGGATCACCGACTGGCTGTCCTTCTCCTTCTTCACCGCACTCGGCCAGGACTTCGTGACCATCTCGCCGCACTCCGTCGGCGCGAGGGTGCTCGTCGGCGTCCACCTCATCCTCTCGGCGGGCTGGGTGGTCGTGCTCTTCGCGGCGGTGATGACGTTGATCGGGCCAAAGCTGGAGCGGATCGCGCGGCGGCAGGGGGTCGAGTGAGGGGGTGGGAAGACGTTTCAGACTCCGCCCAGGTGTGCGCGGACGGCTTGCCTCCGCCAGGGCGGTACAGCTCGTGACGCCGCGACGCGGGAACCACCTCGCCGCCGACGCGAATGAGCGGCTCGCGCGCAAACCCTCCCGTCGGCTCGAGCGCGGCCTCGGTGTAGCGGCTGCTAGCGTTCCAGAGCACCCACTCGTCGATGTCGGCATCGTAGGTGGCCTGAATCTGGGCTCGCACCTCCGGCGCTCCGTACGCGGGCGATCCCAGGGTGAAATCCTGGAGCCAGGGACGCGTCGCCCCGGCCCCCTCCACGGCGGCCGACCGCGCAACCGCCCGCTCCAGCGCGGTGCGCACGATCTCGTACGGGCGGGCGTTCGGCTCGGCGTACCCGAAGCTCATCCTCGCGTAGTGGCTCGGGTAGACCATGGGAAGAGCGACATCGACGACATCGATGAACGACTCCCAATGCTGCCCGATACCCACATCGGTACTCGCCGAGGTGGTGACGCCGAAGACGTCGGCCGTGACCATGGCGCCGGTCCCCCGGAGCTCATTGCGGCTGTAGGCGAGGAATTCCCGCACCACGTCCCTGCGCGCGCGCCCGTCGTACGCCGGAAACCGGGCGTGCGCCATCTTCCGCGCGGGCGCGTCCGGAAAGCGCACGTAGTCCCACTGGATTTCCGGGAATCCAGCGGCGACGGCCTCGCGGGCAAGCGCGACATGATATCGCCAGACCTCCGGGTTGTAGGGATCCAGCCAGACGGAGCCCCCCGGCCCGATCCAGATTCCGCCCGCCGAGTCCCTCACCGCCAGCTCCGGTCGCGCCGCAGCGAGTACGGGGTCCTTGGCGATCACGATGCGGGCGACGGGCATGACGCCGGCCTCTTCCAGCTTGCCGAGCAGCCAGTCGAGGTCGGGAATGCGGGCCCCGGATGCGCCGATGCCGACCGCCAAGGGCACCGACGTGGGGTAGCTGACGATCCCGGTGGCGTCCTGGACGTCTATGACGAAGGTGTTGATCTCGGTTCGCTCGGCGCCCGCCAGCAGCTGGGGCATGCGACGGCGCGAGCCGGCGGACCAGGAGATG
>JAGWBP010000024.1:0-38618 GCA_021295835.1 Gemmatimonadota bacterium
GGGACGAGCTTCGCGGTTTCCCGGGTGGAGGCGGGGGTGGCGGCGGGGGGGCGTCCTGCGTCGTGGAGCATGAGGCCGGTCAGCGAGGACCGGATGCCTTCGATCCGGGAGGAGAGGATGGCCTCTTTGCGGATGGGGCCGTAGACCATGAAAGCGGGGGCGGGGAGGAGGGGGGTGACGGCGTCGAGGCGGCCGAGGGCGGTGGCGGCGGCTTCGAGGAGGTGGCCGAGGGTCTCGCGTGGGGGGATCTGGGGGGGGGGGGGGAGGGGGTGTGGGACGAAGGAGCGGACGGGTTCGCCAGAGGCGGTGGTGGTTTGGTAGGTGCCGGTGGAGCTGCGTCGCATGGGGGGTGGCTGATCGTGGTCCGTCGGCGACAGGGCCTACGTGTAGGTGTGGTTGGGAGACCGATGGGCGGATTCGAAGGTGGCAGGACGGTGGGAAAGATTCAAGCCGTTCGCTTTGGTAGCGGTTTCGTTGGGAAAGAACTCTTGCTCACCCCGACTCGGTTCGGCAGTGTAGCGAAAGCGTATCGGTGTTTGTTTTCCTTAATAGCCTCGTGGGGAAGGAATTGCAGTGGCGTCAGCAATGGAATTGCAATCCCCGTGGCCCGAGCGGTGGGGGAGGCTAGGCTCCCACTACGCGCCCACGATCGGCCAGGGCGCCCAGTCCCTCCACTTCCCCCGCGTGAAGTCGGGGAACTCCACGGGCGCGCTGCCGTTGGCCACGCTGATCTCCGACAGCTCGCAGACCGCGCTGAGCGCCGCCGCATCGTAGACGTTCATGTCCAGCGGGAGACCCTCGCGGAGACACTTGATGAGCCGGTAGTTCTCCATGAAGTCCATGCCGCCGTGGCCCCCGCCGCTCGCCGCCGCCTGGAGCGCGGTCCACAGGGGGTGCTCGAACTCCTCGTAGTAGGCTTCGGCATCTTCCCAGCGGTGTCCCGGGCTGCGGCCCTCTACGTAGACGCGGTCGGGGTAGCCCTGGAAGATGCCGCGCGTGCCCTGGACCTTGTTGATGCGGTCGTAGGGACGGGGGAGATTGGTGTCGTGGACGACGTAGATGGTCCTGCCGAGGACGGTCTGGATGAGGCTGCCGTTCACGTCGCCGAGCGCGAAGGTCTCGGCGCGCTTGGCGTGTCCCTCGGGGTAGTTGGCGATGGCGTACTCCTGCAGGCCGCGCGAGGGGCTGCTCATCGAAACCAGGTGCGCGAACTGGTCGCCGCGGTTGATGTCCATGCAGTTGGCGACGGGGCCCAGGCCGTGGGTGGGGTAGAGGTTGCCGTTGCGGGTCCAGGAGTGGTCGCGGCGCCAGAGTCCCTCGGCTTCGTCGCCGAACTTGATCCCGCGCAGGTCGTGGAGGTAGCCGCACTCGGCGTGGAGGATTTCGCCGAGCAGGCCCTGCCGGGCGAGGTTCAGGCAGAGGAGTTCGGCGCGCCCGTAGTTGACGTTTTCCATCATGGTGCAGTGGCGGCTGGTGCGTTCGGCGGTCTCGACGAGCTCCCAGCAGCCGTCCAGGGTGTACGCGGCGGGGACCTCGGTGGCCGCGTGCTTGCCGTTCTCCATGGCTGCGACGCAGACGGGGACGTGCCAGCGCCACGGGGTCGCCGTGTAGACCAGGTCGAGGTCCTCCTCGGCGCAGAGGCGTTCGAAGTCGGTCTCGCCATTGGTGTAGAGGGTGGGGCGGGGGTGGCCGGCCTCTTCGATGATGTCTGCGGCCCGCGTAGCGTGCGGTTCGCGGATGTCGCAGACCGCCGTGATCACGCAGCCGTCGATGCGCACCAGGTTCTGGACATGCGCCGTGCCCTGCAGACCGACGCCGACGTACCCGATCCGCACGTTCTCGATGGGCGGGGCGGCGAAGGGGTCCTGCGGTGGGGAGCCGAGGCTGCGGGGCGTCGACGCTGGATAGGCCCCGTCGGAGTCGCCGCATCCGTGCAGGGTGGTCGCCGCGACGCCGAGGGCCCCGGCCTTGAGGAAGTCCCTGCGGTCCAGTCCGCAGAGGTGACGTGAATTGGGGGAGCGGTCGTTCATCTCCAGACCTCCGGATAGCGGGTGGGCAGGCTACTCATCGTAAGGCGCGCCGCCGTCTCGGTCACGCTCCATCCGGCTTCGTTCATGCTCTCACGAGTCAGTTCGCCCAATTGCGGGGGTTCGACATCGCACCCACGCTCTCACCGCCAGTGCTGTTCATGATTCTGTCCTCCTTTTCCATCTCGCCGCTCGCGCGAGATTATCCATGAACCGACAGAAGCTAGACGGCGGAGCGAGCGACCAAATGGCGAACCGGGGGACGGGCGACGGCGCGGCCGAAGTGCCGCAGGGCGCACGGTGCCTCCTCCGGGTGAAGGTTGGCGACTGGGAGGCGATGCACCGAGTCAACGCCACCGGCCCGCTCCTCGTCACGCAGGCGCTGAACGAGGGTGGGGGCGAATCGTGAATGTGGCGTCGGTCGTCGGGCTGAAGGGCGCTCGCTACATCGCTTCGTACGCGGCCTCCAAGCACGCCCTCCTCGGGATGACGCGCTGCCTGGCCGAGGAGCTCGCGGGCACCGGGGTGACCGTCAACTCCGTCTGCCCCGGGTATGTGGACACGCCGATGACGACGCGCAACATCGGGCGCATCGCCGAAGCTACCGGTCGCGATGCGGCGGCGGTGCGGCAAGGCCTCGAGGAGATGCAGCCGAGCGGGCGCTTCGTTTCGCCGGGCGAGGTCGCGCGCGCCGTACTCTCCTTCCTTTCCGAGGCGGCGGACTCGCTGCAGGGCTCCGAACTGATCGTCCGCAGTGGGTCCGATGTGGTTCCTCAGGCCCGCCCTTGAGAACCATGGGTGAGGTCGTGCGCGCCGTACTGTCCTCCCTTATCGAAAACGGCGGCCTCGCTGGGCACCGATCGAGCGCAGGAGGCAGGCCTGATCCGCCTTTGGGAAGGTGGCCGTACTCTAGACGAAGGGATAGGTTCCAATATGGCGGAAACGGCGAATCTGAGCCTGGGATTGGCGGTGCCGACACATCCTCGCGAGGTGTCACCCGAGGTTGCGTCGCCACCCGACGGCCGCTGCGTTACCGCAGTGTGCGAGGGGCGCGCCCGGCTCTTCGAGGCCGACTGCCTGGACTGGCTCTCGTCGCATCCCACCGCATCGATTCACGCGGTCGTCACCGACCCGCCCTACGGACTGGTCGAGTACACGCCAAAGGAGCAGGAGAAGCTGCGCTGCGGCAGGGGCGGCGTTTGGCGCCTGCCTCCGTCCTTCGATGGATGCAGGCGTTCCCCAGTGCCGCGGTTCACCACGCTGACCGCCATCGATCTCGCTCGCATGGAACGGTTCTTCCGCAGGTGGGCTGGCGAGCTGACTAGGGTACTGGTGCCCGGCGCTCACGTCATGGTCGCATCCAATCCGCTCGTGGTCCAGCGCGTGACTACGGCGCTCGCCTCGGCCGGATTCGAGCCGCGCGGGCAGATCATCCGGCTGGTGATGACGATGCGCGGGGGCGATCGGCCCAAGAACGCCCACGAGGAGTTCCCAGGCGTCTCCGTGATGCCTAGGTCCATGTGGGAGCCCTGGGTGCTGGTGCGAAAGCCGATCGAGGGCCGGGTTCAGGACAATCTCCGGCGCTGGGGAACCGGGGGTCTCCGGCGCCCATCCGAGGACCGACCCTTCGGCGACGTCATCCGCTCACACCCCACGCATGCCAAGGAGCGCTCGCTCGCTCCGCACCCGTCGCTGAAGCCGCAGTCGTTCCTACGCCAGCTTGTGCGCGCCTCCCTTCCCCTGGGCAGGGGCATCGTGCTGGACCCGTTTGCAGGGTCGGGATCCACTCTGGCGGCAGCTCAAGCCGTCGGCTATTCCAGCATCGGCGTGGAGATCGATTCCAGGTACGTCGAAGTCGCCAAGTCGGCGATCAGGGCACTCTCCGCACTCGAAATTCAGACGCGATAGACCCAGCTGCGGCGAAGGCGAGCAATCCCCTCGCGGTGGAGCGTGGCGGTTCGCGTGCCGAGCAGCCCACGCGCGTTTCTGCAGAAGTCGTCCTCCCGGACATGCGCCAGGTACACTTCGCGAAACTCCATCGGTGCGCGTGCGGACGCGGGCTCGGTCGCGGCGTCCACTCCGTAGACGAAGACGCACATCCACTGCTCGCGGGCGCCGTGGGTGTCGACGGCGCCGCCCTTCTTGCGAGTGCTCTTGACTTCGACCCCATGCTCGCCCGACTGCACGGCGTCATTCGGATACCTGCCACCGACGATGAGATCGGGATGGCCGTTGTGGAAACGGTTCTCCACCAAGGTTCGCGAGTGCCGGGCTAGGCAGCCGGTCAGCATGTCCGAGATGATCCCCGACATGGCGGCTGGTCGGAGCATGTCGTCGAACCGTGGCAGTCCCTTCCGTGATAGCGAGCTGTTCACGTCGAAGAAGAAGTCGTACACGTCCTGCATCGCCAACTCGAAGTCCTTTAGGCGGAGCTCGTACGGAAGCTGGATTTCCGAGTTGAACTTCGTCGGATCCGGCGTCGCCCTATTCGGCGTCATCTCCTTGGCTTCCGAGAGCTGGGACTTAGGGGGCGCGGCACTGGCCGCCAACCCTCCCGTCAGGCCGTTCGCAACGGCAGCGCCCCCGTGCCGAAGCAGCCTCCCCGCCCTGGCTCTCCGGTACAGCGCTTGTGATACAACTCACAACCCCGGCGGTGCTTCCTCCTGAGCGAAGGGGAAGACGATCCGCGGCATCGGGCCTGCCGTCGGCGGGGGCTTGTTGGCCGGATCCAGGATCGTCCCGATCCGGACTACGGCGTCTAGGAAGTGCCACCTAGTCGGCTCGTGCGTCGCCGCGCCGGCAGCGGCCGCGAGGTCTTCCTTCAGCGTCGTCAACTGGGCGCGCGCATAGGCTGCGACATCGGACTCCATGGCGTCGTCACTCCACATCAGAGACTTCATCCGGTCAAGGTACGCCCGCTGCAGGTTGCGCCTGTAGGCGTCCGTTGCCTCTCCTGACATCGCTTCGGACCAGACGCCGCTTCGGAGATCGTCGAGCATCTCGCCCAGCGAGTACGCAGCCTCGCCGTGGAAGGCTTCCTGCTCCACTAGCCTCTCCATGCGCCCCACGCTAAGGACTTGGTTCAGCGTGGACGAATGGGCGGCGCGCACCAGATCCAGGGCCCCAGTTCCCTGGAAGCGCATCAGGATGTCGGTGTCGATAATCCACTCGGGGGTCGCGAAGACCTGTGTGTTCAGGTACTCCATGGCCCTCATCTGGCGCTCCCGGTCCACCGCCTCGTAGGGGACCCCCTCCTGCCCCTGGCGCTTTCGCGTCACCACCACGCCGCCGATGTTCGCCAGGACATGGCCCGTGTAGCGTCGCCACTGGGTCACGACGTTGCCGTAGAGCTCCTCGAGCTGCGAGTAGTCCTCGCCCTCCTCGTGCGTCCACTCCGTCAGCCTCTCCAGGATCCGCTTCAGATTCTCGACGCCGTATGCGGAGGCCAGCATTGCGTCGTCGCCTATCGCCTCAGTCAGCGCGGAGGGGTCGGCTCCGGTCGGACTCGAGAAGCGGTAGACCGGGTCTTCCTGCATCCGCCTCACGAGCTTGCGCAGGTCGCCCAGCTCGCTCTCGCGGTCCTTGCCGGGATACGCCCTGTACCCCCACTCGACCGCGAACCTGTCGTAGGGTCCCACAACCGGGTAGTAGCAGGTGTCGTCGCCGGGCTGCGCCACGTAGTTGAACCGCGCGTAGTCCATGATCGACGGGGCGACCCCCATCTCGCACACGAAGCGGGTGCGCAGCTTCTCCACCGGGTATGCGGCCGATGCCTGCATGTTGTGTGGCAGACCAAGCGTGTGACCCACCTCGTGCGCCGACACGAAGCGGATCAGCTCGCCCATCACCTCGTCGTCGAAGCTGACGCCCCGTGCGTCCTCGTTGGCTGCGGCCGTCTGCACGAAGAACCAGTTGCGCAGAAGGTTCATGACGTTGTGGTACCACTGGATGTCGCTCTCGAGTATCTCGCCGCTGCGCGGGTCGTGGACATGAGGTCCCGAGGCGTTCTGGATCGGCGACGCCAGGTAGCGGATGACCGAGTAGCGCGCGTCTTCGGGGTGCCAGTCGGGGTCGTCCGCAGGTGCGTCCCGGGCCACGATGGCGTTTGTGAAGCCCGCCTGCTCGAAGGCCGGCTGCCAGTCCACCACCCCCTGCTTCAGGTAGGGGATCCACTTCGGCGGGGTGGCCGGATCGATGTAGAAGACGATGGGCTTCACCGGGTCCACCGCGACTCCTCTCGAGTAGGCGGCGGGATCGGAGGGATCGAGACGCCAGCGCGTGATGAAGCACCTGGTCTCGGCGCGCTGCTCGTCCAGCCCGTAGTCGATCCGGCTGTTGCTGAAGAAGCCCACCCGCTCGTCGCACAGACGGGGTTCCATGGGATCATCGGGAAGGAGGAGCATCGAGTGGTGCATCTCCAGCGAGATCGTGTTGCTTGCGGGGATGGGCGCCTCGCCCGCCTCGTAGGTGACCACGCGCCGGACCTCGACGTTGGTCGGGTAGGCGGAGGCCCTCACGACGTAGCTGCGATCGTCGTCCAGTTGCCTCACCTTGAGGGCCTCGCGGCGAAAGCCGGAGAGGCCTATCAGCTCCACGTCCTTGGAGAAGAGGTCGGTGACCTCGACGACTGCGGCGGTCGAGTCCTCCGACATTACTTCGATGTCGAATGCCATGAGGATCGGTTCGAAGTTCGAGTTTCTCACCGCCTGGGCGATGGCGGCGGTGTCGTCCGCAAAGCTCCCGTAGCTGGCCAGCCGCAGGAGGATACGCTCCTTGTTGCGCTCCCAGCGGACGGTCGATGTGTTCGTCTTGGATCCCCCGTAGCCCACCCCGCTGGCAGTGCGGGCGACCCTGCTCAGGAGCAGCATCTCCCTGCCCAGCAGCTCGAGCGGTATCTCGTAGTAGAGCTTCTCGTCGACCATGTGGGTGTCGAAGAGCCCCTCGCTCGTCACCGCCTCCTCGGTAATCACGTCGGCGTAGGTGGTGATCGTGTCCTCCTCCTCCTCCTCAGTGTCCGCGGTGTCGGCCGCTTCGGCATCCTCCTCCTGCTCCTCCTGCTCCTTCTCCTGGAGGGGAGCGAAGACGGCGGCCGATACCGGCGCGGGCGCGGTCCATCCGATTGCAATGGCGGCGAGCAGGGCGAGGGATATCAGGGTGGGTGAGCGCATGTCGTCCTTCCGGGAAGAGGAGTACCGATCGCGGTCAAGGTAGTTGCGGACCGGAAGTCGGTCCAGTCGGCAGAGTGTGGCAGGCTGTGTCGGGGACGGGCTGGAGGTGTGGGCGGAGGAGTACATCGGCGTATGCGGGGGCGGCGCGACCCGTGCCCGGGATGTTTCCGTCGGTGGACGGCACTTAGGTTGGGCAATGGGACACAGCCGCCAGGCGGCGAACCGCAGTCCGGACGCAGGAGACACATCATGGGCAGGCAAGCAAGACGGGCGATGATTCGCAGGAACGGGCAACGGGCCACGATCCTGTATTCCACTGTGGCGGCTCTTGGCGCGCCCGCCGCAGGCGCCCAGCAGGTGCTTGAGATCGACACCACGACCGGGCGGGTCATCATCGACGATGAATGGCGCGCTATTCGCACCATGGAAGACATGCCACTGGACCGGACCAGGGCCATTCTCTACGTGACCGACGATGAGGAACAGGAGGAGGGGGTCATGGCCTTCTCTCTCGAGACGGGGGAGTGGATCCGGACCATTCCAACCCCGGAGGGCGACGGCCCCCGCGAGCTTTCGCGGGGCATATCCGGCATGTCGCTCGGCCGTGACGGGCGGCTCTACGTCGCCGGCTACGTACGGGTCCTGGAGTTCGACCCGCTAGGGCGGTACGTCGACAACTGGCGGCCGCAGGTGGAGACGGTATGGGGAGCCTGCGAGTTCGGCGGTCAGCCGACCGTGGTGGGCTACGGCGGCGTGGTACGGCGAGGTCCCGACGGGGCGAATGAGCGCTTCGGCCCCGGTATTGTGGACCACCGCACGACAACCACCGAGAAGACACCGGATGGTCGTGTCACATACGCATCCGGTTCCCCTCCCCGCATCGCCTGCACGGAAGATGCGGCATACGTAGTGGCGCGTTCCGGGGAGGGTGCGGATTCGGTGTTCGTGCACCATCGCAACGGCGAGATGGAGAGGTGGGCGGTCCCGGACGAACTCGCCGAGGCGTTGGACGACGATTGCAACGTGCCGGTCAACCAGTCCGGAACCTCCCTCCCCTGTACCGCCTGGCCCCGGTACCGGAAACCGTCTCTGGATAGCCGGGGCAACCTCGTACTGATCGGCCATGACATCGAGGTCCCGGGCGCCATCATCGATCCCGAAACCGGCTGCTATGCGGTGGTGCGCAAGCCGGGAAGATCATTTGACTATGGCGCCCTGCACATGTACCGGGACAGCGCCCTCGTGTTCCGCAACGTTGCCTGGGGAGACGATCAGGGCAGGTTTACCCTGTCCAGCACCGCCAACCGAGTCTCCCTCCACCCGCTGCGCCGTGTCAGCGGCGAGCCGTGCCCGGGGATGCTGCCCGTCCGTTAGCACATGGCGTCGGCCGTCGAGCGAAGGGCGTGGGCGGTCGGCTTAGCCTCATCTCACGTTCCTCGGCAACACCCCGCGAGTACCTGACGATACGCTGGGGCGGCGGCGAGATCACCCGTCTCCACTGGTCTCCGGCGGAGTTGCCGAAAGGGGTGCCAGAAACTCCCTAATCCGCTCCGCCACCTCGGCCTTGTCCTTCGTCTCGCACTCCCAGATCACCAGGACCCGCCAGCCGAGCTCCACCAGCGCCGACTCGCTCCTCCGGTCGCGGACGACGTTGCCCCGGAACTTGGCCTTCCAGTAGCTCCTGCGCGACTTGGGCGTCGAGGCCAGTCGGCAGCCGGGGTGACGGTGCCAGAAGCAGCCGTGGACCATGATTACCGCCCGATGGCGCGGAAAGACGAGGTCCGGCGATCCCGGAAGGTCTCTGCGGTGCAGCCTGAACCGGAAGCCCAGCCGGTGGGCTGCTCGGCGCACGACCATCTCCGGCTTGGTGTCGCGGCTGCGTATGCGCGACATGATCTCGCTTCGCTTGGCGCTGTCCACGGTGTCCGTCATCGAGCGGCCGCGTCCTAGTCGGTAGGCATCCTCGCCCCTGGCCTTCCCACGCTCCACGATCCTGAAGTGCCGGGGACCTTGCGGCAAGCCCCCGCAACCTCTCGGTTCATGGGGCCGCGCCCTCTACCCACCAACAAGGAAGAGCACCCGCCGTGTCCACCCGATCTCAGGTCTTCACCACCCGCTGGGGAATGCTGCTGGCCATGCTCGGCATGGCGATCGGCACCGGGAACATATGGCGCTTCCCCCGCATCGCGGCCTCCAACGGCGGGGGCAGCTTCCTGGTGGCGTGGGTCGTCTTCCTGCTCATCTGGTCCGTGCCGCTGCTGATCCTGGAGTTCGGGATGGGGAAGGCGACGCGCCGGGGGCCCGTGGGGTCCTTCGTGGCGATGATCGGGCCGAAGTTCGCCTGGATGGGCGCTTGGGTGGCGTGGGTGGCGACCGCCATCATGTTCTACTACTCGGTGGTGATGGGCTGGACGATCCGCTTCTTCGTCGCGACCGTGCGCGGAGATATCCCGACCGCCGTGCCGGGCGAGTTCTGGGGCGCCTTCAACTCGACGCCCCAGGCGGTGGTCTTCCACGCGGTCGCCATCGGCCTGGGCATCTTCGTCGTCTCGAAGGGGGTGCGCGGGATCGAGACGGCGGCGCGCTTCCTGATCCCGTCGCTCGTCGTTCTGCTGGTGGTGCTGGCCGTCAAGGCGGTGACGATGCCGGGGGCCTCGGACGGGCTCGCCTTCCTCTTCACCCCCGACCTAGCGGAGCTGGGCGACGTCCGCATCTGGCTGCAGGCGCTCACCCAGAACGCCTGGGACACCGGGGCTGGATGGGGGCTCGTGCTCTGCTATGCGATCTACATGCGGTCGCGCGAGGACACGGCGCTCAACGCATTCGTGATCGGCTTCGGCAACAACTCGATGTCGTTGCTGGCTGGCGTCGTGGTGCTCTGCACGATCTTCTCGGTCATGCCGGAGGCGGCCAGCGAGATCGTGGGGGCCGGAAACGAGGGACTGACCTTCATCTGGGTGCCGCAGCTCTTCGCCGAAATTCCAGCGGGGCAGTTCTTCATGGGGCTCTTCTTCCTGGCGCTGGTCTTCGCGGCCTGGTCCAGCCTGGTGGCCATGATCGAGCTGGCTGCCCGGGTCCTGATCGACTTCGGCCTGACCCGCGGCCGCGCCATAGCGATCGTGGGTTCGGCGGGTTTCCTGCTTGGCATCCCGTCGGCGATGCGGATCGGAATCTTCCAGAACCAGGACTGGGTCTGGGGCGTGGGCCTCATGCTCTCCGGTTTCTTCTTCGCCTTCGCCGTGCTGAAGTACGGGGTGACGAAGTGGCGCGAGACCTTCATCAACACGCCCGACTCGGACATGCGGATCGGGAAGTGGTGGGACTGGGCGATCCGCCTGGTGATCCTGCAGGCCGTGGTGCTGATGGGGTGGTGGTTGGCGCAGGCCGGAGGCGACGACTTCTGGTCGGCGGAGAACTGGACCCCATTCTCGCCCTACAACGTGGGGTCGGTGCTGATCCAGTGGGGCGTGGCGCTGGCGGCCCTCCTTGCGCTCAACGGGTGGATGGTGCGCCGGATGCGGGCCGCGCGGGGTGGCGGGGAGGGGGCGGAGTCCGGCGATGGGAACGCAGTGTCAAGTTGACCTACCCTCCCCATGGCCATCCACGACGGGTACGCCCGCTTCACCGCCTACGAGCTTCTGCTCCCCGATCCCGAATTTCCGTGCCGATGCCTCGCCGCGATCGGCGAGGAGGCTCGGGAACTGGGCGTCAATGCCAGCAATCCGGCGGCCTTCGTCATGCTGGGTTCGGTGCAGAGCGCGCTCGCCGAGCTGCGCGAGGAGGACGCCGGGCTCGAGTCGGCGCACGAACATGCGGGGATCCTCTTCTTCGCGTACCACTTCTGGCGCGCTGGCACCGAGGTCGTGCTCGTGCAACGGAAAACGGTGCGCACACTGGTGGCGGAGGAGACGGAGGGGGAGGGGGAGCCCGGTTGGGGGGATGGCCTGGCCGGACGCGCCGGGTACGTCCAGCTTCCCCAGCATCTGGTCTGGATGGAGCCTCCCGATCAGCCGCCCGAGTCCGTCGACGGGTTCTTCTGGTGCTGCGACGAGGGCGGCGTGCTGCACCTGGCCCTCGTGGCCGGCATTCGCAGGGACCGTCCCGGATTCGTGGTCGCGACCGTCCCCCCGCAGCCCCTTGCCACGATGCCCGGATGGGGGTCGGGGCCGGCGCGGGAGGGGGGCGGCGACTTCACGACCGCGCTGCCCGGTGCCGAGCTGGACGGCCTAGTGGGGATCCGCACGCATGCGGAGGTCTTCAAGCTCGCGGCGGTGCTACTGGGCCGGGTCGCGCGCGAGGCGCTCGAGCCGCAAGCTCATCGGCCCCATGCCGCGCCCGGAAGCGGGCCTCGGCCCAGCGATTCGGATCCCCGGCCGACCGCGCTCCCCTTCGCGGTCTTGTGATTCCGACCCGCGACATCGCCGATTCCATCCGCAATGCTGGTGGGATCCGCCATGCTGGGGTGCACCGCGAGGCCGTCCACCTCGGCGTCGAGTTGATCGGCCTGCCGCGCGCCGAGCACATCCAGAACGTGATCGACGGGCTGCGCACGGTGGCCGACGTCCTAGAGGTTAGGGGGGTGGACCAGGCGAGGCGGCGTGGGGAACGGACGGGGGCTCCCTCATGAATCCACGCGAGTCCGAGAAAGGGCGGAACGCCCGCGCCGCGGAGATCTACGAGCTGCTCATAGCCGAGCACCCGGACGCCAGGTGCGCCCTGGTGCACTCGTCGCCCTTCGAGCTGGCCGTGGCGACGATCCTCTCGGCCCAGTGCACCGACACGCGGGTGAACAAGGTCACCCCGGAGCTCTTCCGCCGCTATCCGGGCCCCGCCGAGATGGCCGCCGCCCGCCCGGAGGAGATGGAGGAGGCGATCCGCTCGACCGGATTCTTCCGCAACAAGGCGCGGAGCCTGCTCCAGATGTCGGCCGCCCTGGTCGCCAACCATGGAGGAGAGGTGCCGCGCACGATGGAGGAGCTCACGGCGCTGCCGGGGATCGGTCGGAAGACCGCGAACGTCATCCTGGGCAACGCCTTCGGGATCGACCTCGGAGTGGTTGTGGACACCCACGTCAAGCGCCTATCGCGGCGGATGGGGCTCACGAGCGCGAGCACACCGGTCAAGATCGAGCGCGATCTGATGGAGATCTTTCCGAGGCGGCACTGGACGATGCTCGCACACGTCCTGATCTGGCACGGGCGGCGCCACTGCAAGGCGCGCACCCCGCTCTGCCACCAGTGCCCGGTGTCGCACCTTTGCCCGTCGAGCAGCGTCTGAGCCCACCCGTCCGTGGGTAGTCTCGCGCGAGCGCCGAATGGGTACTACCGAAGATCGGTGCGTCAGGGCTGGCGCGTCACCGAATCGCGCTCAGCCTCAGCCCGATCTGCGCCCGCCACTGTGACGATGGCACCTCGGGTGCCAGCGGCCTCGCCGCCCTAACTTCGCCCGTCTCGCGGTCGCGCTGAGTCCCGCCGATGTACACGAGTCGCAGCTCCCCGACGCTCGGCTGCCCGGGCACCGCTATCGGTTCGCGCCGGTAGACCCGGAAGAGCTGCACCACCGGATTGGTGGTCTGCACGAGCCCCCACGACGAGTTGACGAGGTTCAGCACGTTGAGGAGATCGAGCGAGAGCTCTCCCGTGATCCCCTTCGCAGGTTCCGGTCGGTCGCGGTGGTGCCGACCGGGTGACGAAGGGACATGATATCACACTACAGGCAAGAATGATATCATTCCTCATGCGTCTTCGGCTCAGATTCCAATACGTGCCTTCGCCGTCGCGGTGACGGGTGCGCCGATGGAGTCGGCGTCCGCCCAGGGACCATCGCATTCGCCGTCCGGAAGGACGAGCGGCCCGGCCGGGCCGAGATGAGCCGGGCCGTCGACGAGAGCTTGAAGGCGCTGGGGATGGAGGACCGGCAAGCGCTGATCGTGGCGCATGGCCACGGCGGGAGCCCCCACGTGCATGTCGTGGCCAGCCGGGTCCGTCCGGAAACCGGGAAGGTGGCGGGACTCTACCAGGGGTGGGTGAAGCTGTCTCGCTGGGCCGAGCGCTGGGAGACAGCTCCGGCCGGAAGGCATGACCGGCTCCACGGCTGATTTTCGGGCGACCCGTACCCCTCCGGAGGTCGAGATCGTCGATCCTGGGCGATCCTGTGAGCCGTAGCTTTCCCGAAACCCCCCGAAAACGGCCGGAAACGGCCTTCTGACGGCTTCCGGCCCCTTCGGGGACCGTCTCCCCCCGCGGCTGGCCGCGATCGCCAGGCTCTGGAGCGCTGGGGTGTCTCTCTCCCCCTTCTGTGGCCCCAAGTCCGTATTCCGACGAAGCCGACCACCGATTCCGACAAGCTGATCGGGGTTTCCGAAGCATGCCGATCACCTTGGAGGAGCGGAGGTCCATAGGGGCGCTGGCTACATGACCCCCCGGCGCGGGACGGCGGAGGCTGCGGCGGGCCGATGACCTGGCGGCGATAGCCGACCCCAACTTGCCGGACGACTAACCTACCCCCTCGGTCCCCACCCCCTTCGGGACGGCTGCCTTGCCCTTGCGCGGCTGGCTGGCGGGTCCCCACGTTGTCCGGTGTCCCCATGATTCGGCGATGGGATACCGGTTTCCCCTGTCACCGAACGTTCCGACAAACCGACCCGGCCTTGCCGGTGCGGGTCGGCAACCGCCGCCCCTCTGGGAAAAGGAGCCCCTGACGATGCGACCGAACCGAACCCTGCCCCCTGCCTTCGCCCTGGCCGCTGTGTGCTGTGTGGCCGTGGCCGGGTGCGAATGGCCGCCACCACCTGACGCGGGTTCGGGCGCGACCGCGCCGTTGGAGGCCGAATCGGTCACCATCGTTCGCGGTCCCGACGGCGCGATGGCTATTCGTCCGGGCCGTCCCCTGGCCAACCCTGGCCATCCTGTGGCGAACCCTGGCGATCCCCTGGCCTACTCCGGCGACGATGACGATGACGATGACGGCTACAATTGCGAAGATCTCGAGGATTGCGTCCGTCCGTGCGAGACCGAACCAGGAGTCACAAGTTGCCACTGCAAAATGGAAAGTCTCGACGGAGGCGAAGGTTGGTGCTGCTGTTTCGGCCGGTGGCCCTGCGATTTCTGCGGCGGCGGTGGTTCCGGAGGTGAGGGCGAGGGTGAGGGTGAGGAAGGTGGAGGAGGCGGTACAGGGGGCAACGGTTGCGGAGACCTCCGTGACACACTGGCTGCGGAGTACGGCAGTGTCCCCTGGGAGCGGAAGTCTTGCCGGGAATTCAGCACGGTCTGGGAGCCGTGGATCGTGCCCTGGAGCCCCGGCATAGAGTATGGGTTGAGGCACGCTTATTACGGAATAGCGGACGGCAGGATGACCAGCAAGGTCCAGCAGATGGCGGCCCATTTCAACATTAAACCCATCACCACCTCGGGGTACCGGTGCCCCAAAGGAAACAAGAAGGAAGGGGGCGTAACCAATAGCTGGCACATACACGGGCGCGCGTATGACTTCTATGTGGCAGGTCCCCGATGGACCGAGCAGCTGAAGGATTCGATCGTGAAATGGGCTAGGGCAAACGGTGCGCTAGACCCCTATTACAAGAGCTGGGTTCATGTGTCGTGGTAGAAGTCTGAAAAAAAAGGGAGACGGACGATGAGAAGAAGCGCTTTGGCCATGCTGGCCGCTGGGTGTTGTCTGCTGGCCCACGGCGCGGCGGCTCAGGAGACGGACCAGGACGCCATAGTCCGGGACCTGCTCAGCCACGACTTCGAGAGGATTAGGGATGCTCTGGAGCGCCTGCCGCTGGTCTACATTCATGACGCCCCCCCCGGCGGCGCTCATTTCGAGTTCCCGAAGGGCTTCGAGCCCACGACCGAGCTTGTCGAGGCGCTGGTGACCGCGTACGACCGCACCCCGAACGGGGAGTTGCGTAACGGGCTCCGAAAGCCCCTCATCGCCACGAGGCACCCCCTGACTATCGATGTCCTGACGCGGACGCTCTACACAGGCAACGCCGCGAAGGACGGGTTGCTGTACTTCGGCCCCTCAGTGCTTCCCGGCGTGGTGGACCTGGCCATGAGCCCGGAGGCCACCCCGAACGAGGCGACGGGAGCGATGTCCGCCCTGAAAGCGGCAGTGGAGCGGTGGGACGGGGAGCTCGGTCCGGAGATCCGCGGGGCGATGAAGGAGGCGGCGATCCTGCACCTCGAGGGGGCTCCGGACTCATTCGCCAGCGCGGGCAGCCACATGAGCGGTTTTCTGTTCGACGATGCCGTCGCGTTGGCGGAGGTGCTGCGGGACCCGGAGCTTACCGCCATCGCCTACAACGCCCGCCACCCCTCCACCGGGAAGCCCGGAGCGGAGCGGGGGTCGCCGCGCTAGCCCGCCTTGCGGATGCGGCGACGGCGACCCGATCAGACGGAACCCGGCGTGGAGATGCACACTACCGCCGGGGGCGAGAAGAGCCTGCGACTAGAGCGCGCGAGCCGCTGCGGAGCCTCCCATGACCTCGTGGCCGCGCTAGTGACCCGCTATAATCCTGCGAGGAGGTTCCGCGAAGACAGCGCTCCCCGGCTGAGCTGCCGCCCGGTGCGGGTGTGGATCCCCCGATTCCTCGTCGAGGCTGTGCTGGAGCCCGTTTCTCACCCGACCCGGCAGGCTGTCGATGTCGATCACCAGCTTCTCCGGCCGCCGCCACCCGCCCATCGCCTTCCATCCCCACCCCGCGAGGCGCTGCAACCCCTCGCGCAGCACCTCGACGCCCTCCTCCGCCGACCACGCAGCAACCCGCCGCGACGGCGTCGGCTGCGAGGGCAGGCACCCGCCCTTGCCCAGCGGGGCCGTGCCCGCCCGGTCGCTCGTGGCCAGCCGCAGCGCCGGATCGTCGCGCAGCTCCGTGGCGTCGCTGTGCTCCCGGCGGCCCTGCCCCGCCAGCAGGGAAGCGTCCGCGCCAGCCGCCCCTGCGAATGTCGGATCCGGCGCCCGTCCCGCTTGTCAGGCAGCCCCTCCGCCAGAAACCGCGCCACCCTGCTGCGCCTCAGCAGCTCGCGCCCCGTAAGCGCCCCCGAATCCCCCGCGATCCTGATCGACCTGTTGAAGCTGAACGGCGCATTCACTATCTTCACCCCCGACGTGATGGCTGGCGAGTGCCGACGATTCCTGTAACACTCTGAATCTAAAGCACTTGCCGCCTCACGTCGCCTCGCCTCCCAGTCATTCGTGAATAAGGGGGGCTAATCTCTCTCTCCTCTCGTGTCCCGCGCGTGTTGGCAGAGAGGGAGCGGCAGCGCCCGCCGACTTCCATGTACACGAAAGGAACCCGCCCGTGCCAGATCGTTTCGATGCCGTAGCCCTTCTCGAGGAGTGGGTCGAGAGCGAAGCGCTGCGAAAGCACATGTACGGTGTGGAGGCGGCGGTGCGCCACTACGCTCGCCTCATGGGCGAGGACGAAGAGCTGTGGGCCCTGGCCGGGTTGCTTCACGACCTCGACTGGGAGCGGCACCCCGACGAGCACCCGCATGTCGGCGTCGCCCGGTTGCGGGAGCTCGGCTACCCGGAAGAGGTCGTTCACGCCATTGAGGCGCACGTCTACCCCGACCGCACCGATATCGTCCCCGAATCCACGCTGGACCGGGTGCTCTACGCCTGCGACGAGCTCAGCGGCCTAGTCTACGCCTGCTGCCTGGTGCGTCCCAACGGCATCGACGACCTGAAGCCGAAGTCGGTGGCCAAGAAGCTCAAGGACAAGGCCTTCGCGAGGGGCGTCCACCGCGACGCCGTACAGCGCGGCATCGAGCTGATTGGGCTGCCGCGGGCCAAGCACATCCAGAATGTGATCGACGGCATGCGGGCGGTGGCGGATGTGCTGGAGGTCAGGGGGGAGGATCAGGCGAGACGGCGGGGCGAGAAGCCGGTTCCCGTCGCCGGAGCGCGCGACTATGGCGCGGAGTACAGCGACGAGTCCTTCTGGACGAAGCTCAAGGAGCTGGCCGCCAAGGTCGGACGGGGGGGCGTCAAGGGTGGAAAGAAGATCCTCTCCATGGCCCTGGTTCTGTACTACTGTCTCATGGACTCCGACACACCTGGCTGGGCGAAAAGCGTGATTGTTGGTGCGCTGGGCTACCTGATTTTTCCGGTCGACGCGGTGCCGGATTTCCTTCCGGTGGGGCTAGTGGACGACCTCGGGGTGCTGGCTGCGGCGGTCGCGATGGTCCTCGTGCACATCAAGCCGGAACACAGGCGTGCGGCAGAAGAGAAGCTGAAGGAGTGGTTCGGAGCAGAAGAGAGCGTGTCTGCCGAGTGATTCTACCGCATACCGAGCGAGGCATGGGGCGGCGGCCTCCACCTGGTGACGCCTGGCGCTTCAGGGTGGTGACCCGATTTGCTGAATTCAGACGACCGGCAACGAGTGAGGTTCTACCTCGCGTTCTATCTCCCGGCGCTTCCATTCGGCGTGATCGAGGTCGTAGCGAACCTGGAGTCGGATCCAGAACTGTGCCAGGCGAAGCGCGGTATCCGTCGTGACGCGCCGCCTGCCCCGGACGACTTCGTTGAGGCGTGGCCGGGAAATCAGGAGCGCATGGGCGAGCCGGTAGACGCTCAGCCCGAACGGTCTCAGGAACTCCTCCCTCAGGATCTCGCCAGGCATGAAGATGAGCGCAGTGGCGGAGGGAGGCGGATTCGACCGGCCCTGTTCCCAGCCTTCAGGCGTCCGGACCGACGTGCGGAGCATGGATGCGTTACCCGCCGCCTTGCCCCGCCGCCCCCCTTCCCGCACCTTGATCCGGCCCCCGGAACAGGTGCCCCCGTCCGGTCCTCACGGCCGGCCCTCTTCCGCGGCCTCCGTCCAGAAACCCACCGCGCAGTCGAAGGAGCCGGTCCGAGAATGACCACCGCAACCTGGGTCACCATGATCGTCATCATGGCGTTCGTGTGGGGAGGCCTCGCCGTGGCCCTCCGCACCGCGATTCGGAAGGAATACGCCAAGAGCGCCGAGTAGCAGTGCCCGTGGACAAGACCTCCAGGCATTCGCGCGACGGTGCATCCGTGCTTCGCTCGGCTCGCCACAATGTAAACTTTGCTTTACATAATGTAAAGTGTAGTATACATCGGATTTGCCTTGCCTAGACGCGAAGACATCGAATCAATCCTGATTCCCGGGTCGGGTCCCATCGTTATCGGCCAGGCGTGCGAGTTCGACTACTCGGGCACGCAGGCGGTGCGCGCGCTCCGGGAGGAGGGCTACCGGGTCGTCCTGGTCAACTCCAACCCGGCGACGATCATGACGGATCCGGACGTCGCCGATCGCACCTACGTCGAGCCGCTCGCGCCCGAGTGGGTGGAGAGAGTGATCGAGCGGGAGAAGCCGGACGCCCTGCTCCCGACCATGGGGGGGCAGACGGCGCTCAACATCGCGATGGAGCTCGACCGCACGGGGGTGCTGGAGAGGCACGGAGTCGAACTGATCGGCGCCGACCAGCGGTCGATCCAGATGGCCGAGAACCGAGAGTGCTTTGCGGCCGCCATGAACCGGATCGGGCTTGCGGTTTCGCACGGGGGCTTCGCCCGCACCCTGGACGACGCGCTTGCGATCATCCAGGACACCGGCTACCCGGCGATCGTTCGGCCCTCCTTCACCCTCGGGGGAACCGGGGGCGGCACGGCGTACAACTTGGCCGAGTTCGAGCGCCAGGTGCGCAAAGGCCTGGAGGCGAGCCCGATCGGCGAGGTGCTCATCGACCGATCGGTGATCGGGTGGAAGGAGTACGAGCTCGAGGTGGTGCGCGACGGCATCGACAACGTGATCGTGGTCTGCTCGATCGAGAACTTCGACCCCATGGGGGTCCACACCGGCGACTCGATCACGGTGGCGCCGGCGCAGACGCTCTCGGACGTGGAGTACCAGCGCATGCGCGACGCCGCGATCGCGATCATCCGCGAGATCGGAGTCGAGGCGGGGGGCTGCAATATCCAATTTGCCGTCAACCCCGCCGACGGCGAGATGCTCGTCGTCGAGATGAACCCGCGCGTCTCGCGCTCGTCGGCGCTGGCGTCGAAGGCGACCGGTTTTCCAATCGCGCGCGTGGGGGCGAAGCTGGCGGTCGGCTACAGACTGCACGAGCTCCCCAACGACATCACAAAGACGACGCCAGCCTCCTTCGAGCCCGCACTCGACTACGTAGTGGTGAAGTTCCCGCGCTTCGCCTTCGAGAAGTTCCCGTCCGCCGACGACACCCTCGGCGTGCAGATGAAGGCGGTGGGCGAGACGATGGCGATCGGCCGCACCTTCCGCTCGGCGTGGCAGAAGGGCCTGCGCGGCCTTGAGGTGGGTCGGCCGGGGTGGTTGAGCGCGGCCAGTCCCGCTGAAGACGGTCTTCCAAAGGACATCCTCGAGGGCGGCGACGAGGAGGCGATTCTCGCGGCGGTGCGCCGTCCCACCACGATGCGCAAGTACCAGTTGAAGCGTGCTCTCGAGGCCGGGATATCGATAGACCGCCTGCACCGAGCGACCGGTATCGACCCGTGGTTCCTCGACCAGCTGCTGCAGATCATCGAGAACGAGCGCTGGTTTGCGGAGCTGCCGTCGATCGATGCCGATTCGCTGCGTCACATGAAGCGCGAGGGCTTCAGCGACGCCCAGCTTGGCCTCCTCCGTGGAGTTGACGAAGCCGCCGTCCGGTCGCGGCGCTGGGAGTTCGGAGTGCGCCCCACCTTCAACGTCGTGGACACCTGTGCCGGGGAGTTTCCGGCCGAGACGCCCTACTACTACTCGTCGTACGAGTCGGAGGACGAGGTCCGCCCGTCGGAGGGACGGAAGGTGGTCATCCTGGGTAGCGGACCCAATCGAATCGGGCAGGGGATCGAGTTCGACTACTGCTGCGTCCAGGCCGTCATGGCGCTCCGCGAGGCGGGCTACGAGACGGTGATGATCAACTCGAACCCGGAAACGGTGTCGACCGACTTCGACGTGAGCGACCAGCTCTACTTCGAGCCGCTCACCCTGGAGGACGTGGCCGAGGTCGTCGAGCGCACCCGCCCGGAGGGGGTGATCGTGCAGCTCGGCGGGCAGACGCCCCTCAACCTGGCACGGGGACTCGACGAGCTGGGCATTCCGATCCTGGGCACCTCGGTGGACGCGATCGACCAAGCCGAGGACAGGAGGCGCTTCGAAGAGGTCTGCCGGCGGGTCGGGGCCCTGGTTCCAGACAGCGGGACCGCTACGAGCGAGGACGAGGCGCTCGCGATCGCGCGTTCCATCGGCTTTCCGGTGCTGGTGCGGCCATCGTACGTCCTGGGCGGCCGCGCCATGGAGATCGTCTACGACGAGGCGTCGCTCAGGAGCTACTTCGCTCGCGCCGTCAGGGCGTCGCCGGACCACCCGGTCCTGGTCGACCGCTTCCTGGAGGACGCCTTCGAGGCCGATGTGGACGCCCTCTCCGATGGCGAGGAGATCCTGATCGGCGGGATCATGCAGCATATCGAGGACGCGGGCGTGCACTCGGGCGACTCGGCGTGCGTCCTGCCCCCCTACCTGCTCGGGCGCGAAGAGCTGGACGAGATGCGGAGCCTCACGCGGCGCTTCGCGCTGGAGCTGGGCGTGGTGGGGCTGCTGAACGTCCAGTTCGCGGTCAAGGACGGGCAGGTCTACGTCCTCGAGGTGAACCCGCGGGCGTCGCGCACGGTGCCCTTCGTGAGCAAGGCGACCGGCGTGCCGCTCGCCCGCATCGCCGCCCGGGTGATGGTCGGAGAGCGCCTCGCCGAGCTCGTCGAGCGCGAGATCGGCCCCACGGCGATGGAGGCCGGAGAGCCCGAGGTGCAGGGGGTGGCCGTCAAGGAGGCGGTCTTCCCCTTCAACCGCTTCGACGTGGACACCCTGCTGGGTCCCGAGATGCGCTCCACCGGCGAGGCGATGGGCGTGGACGACTCCCTCGGCATGGCCTTCGCGAAGGCGCAGGTCTCGGCTGGCAATCGGCTGCCCGAGGGCGAGGACGGCCTCTCGGTTATCGTCACCGTCAACGACCGCGACAAGCCGACGGTGACACCGCTGGTGCGGCGTCTGGTCGATCTGGGCTTCGTGGTCCACGCAACGGGAGGCACCCGCAGACACTTCGAGCAGTTGGGGATACCGTGCCGGCCCATATACAAGGTCGGCCAGGGGAGGCCGCACATCGTGGACCGGATCGTGAGCGGACAGGTGTCGCTCCTGATCAACACGCCGCTCGGCAAGAAGTCGCAGTACGACGACTACGCGATGCGCCGCGCCGCGATCGCGCATGGGGTGCCCTACCTGACCACCATGTCGGCGACCCGCGCCGCGGTCGACGCCCTCACCGCCATGCGCACGCGTCGTCCCGAGGTCCTGTCGATCCAGGAGCGGCTGGACCGGTCGCGACGACCGGTCGGACTCCCGTAGCGGTGGCTGGCGAGGATCCCCCGGAGGCTCGTGGCGGCGGTGGCGGCCGCGAGCCGAAGACGGCCTTCATGATGCATCCCGCAGCCGTTCTGCACGACACGGGATGGGGGCACCCCGAGCACCAGGGGCGCCTGCGCGCGCTAGCCTCGGCGCTAAGGGACGACATGGTGGCGCTCGGCGGCCGGGTGGAGCAGGCGCCGGTCGGGGGTGGGGTGGGGGACGCCAGCCTACTCGCGGCGATCGGGCGCGTTCACGACCAGGAGCTCGTCGACCGGGTTCGAGCCATGTCGCGCGAGGCCGCGCGACGCGGCACAGTGATGTCTCTGGACTCCGACACCCGCGTTTCGGGCGCTTCTTGGGAGGCTGCGATCGGGAGCGTGGCGGCGGGATTGGAGGCCGTGCGCAAGGTGGCGGCGGGACGCTACCGGAACGCCTTCGTGGCGGCGCGTCCGCCGGGGCACCACGCGACGCCCAGACGCGCGATGGGATTCTGCCTCTTCAACAACGTAGCCGTGGCCGCGGCTGCTCTGCGCGCGGAGGGGATTGCCAAGCGGGTGCTGATCGTCGACTGGGACGTGCACCACGGCAACGGTACCCAGGACGCCTTCTACGACGATCCCACGGTCTTCCTGCTGTCGCTGCACGAGCACCCGCACTACCCCGGCACGGGCTCGGCGAGCGAGACTGGCCGGGGAAGCGGCGTGGGCTTCACCCGCAACGTGCCGCTCCCGGCGGGAACTCCCCGCGCCGACTACCTGGAGGCGTTCGCGGGGTCGGTCGCGATGGCCGCCGACACCGTAGCGCCGGACTTCGTTCTGGTGTCGGCGGGCTTTGACTCGCTCGCCGGCGATCCGCTGGGAGCCCAGCTCCTCGAGCCCGAGGACATGCACGCGATGATGCGCCTGGTGGTCCGCATCGCGGACGATTTCTGCGCAGGGCGCGTGGTGGTATTCTTGGAGGGCGGCTACGACCCAAAGCGCAGCGCGGTGGGCGCCGTGGCCGTCGTCCGTGCGTTGGCGGGTCTTGACGTGCCCGCCGCCGACTAGCGCCGACCGTTCTAGACCGGGGAGACACCCCCCGATGGAGCCATCCAACCGCCGTTGGCCGACTGTGCCGCGATGGGCAGTCGCCGGCACCGTCGCCGCAGGGGCGGTGGCGTGCGGTCCAGGCGCTCCCGCCGAGCGCTCGGAGCTCGCCGCGCGCGACGCCAGCGCGGCCGCGGTGGCGCTTCACCCCGACGCGCTCGAGGCGATCGGGAGGCTGCGCTCGCCCTTCTGCCCCGGCCTCATGCTCGAGGTCTGCCCCTCCTTCGAGGCGGTTGCGCTCCGCGACAGCATCCAGGGCGCGGCCGAGGCCGGTTGGGATGCCGACAGCCTGGTGGAGTGGATGATCGCCCGGCACGGAGAGGAGTATCGGGCCTTGCCGCCCGCTCGGGGTACCGGGCTGCTGGCTTGGGCGATTCCTCCCACTGTGCTCCTCCTGGGGGCGGGGGTCGTCGTCCTTGTGCTCAGGCGGCTTAGGGGCGAGCCCGAGGTGCCGCCTCCCGCGCTGAGCGAGGTGGAGACCGAACGGCTCGCCGCCGCACTTGCCGAGCTGGAGAGGACGGAGTGAGGGGGACGGGGGGGACCGGGGCGGACGCACTCCTCGCCAGCGACCGGGGTGTGGCGCACGTTCAGGGTGCGCTCGGCGAGCTGGGCTTCGACGGGTGGCTGATCTGCGACTTCAAGGATCGCAACCCGATAGGCCGGTCGCTCCTCGGGCTGGAATGGACTACCCGACGCGGATTCGCCCTAGTGCCCGCGAACGGCCAGCCACGCCTACTGATCCACGCGATAGAGCGCTCGTCCTGGCGGCATCTTGATGGCTGGAAGCAAGATGTCTATGCAAGTCGCCAGGAGATGGAGCGGGGACTTCACGCCCTCCTCGCCGGGTGTCGGCGGGTGGCTGCCGAGACCTCGCCGGGGGGAGCTGTTCCGTACCTCGACCTCATCCCCGCGGGCATGTGCGAGTTGATCGCGGCCACCGGGGTGAGACTGCTTAGCTCCGGCGACCTCGTCTCGAAGTACTACGCCGTGTGGACGCCCCGGCAGCGCGAGGAGCACGACCGCGCGTCCGAGGTGGTGCGCAAGCTTGCCCGCGACGCCTTTGACCGCGCCGCCGAACGCATACGTAGTGGCCAGAGGGTCACCGAGGGCGAGCTGGCCGCCTGGATCCGTACCGAGCTGGCGGCGCGCGGCGCCCCCGACCAGGCGGACTGCATCGTGGCGATTGGTCCCGCCGCGGCCGATCCGCACTACGACCCCGGTGCCGTCGGTCACCTCATCTCGCGAGGCGACGTACTCCTCATCGACCTCTGGGGCGCTCCTCACCCCGACTCGGCCCCCGCCGATCAGACGTGGATGGGGTACTTGGGTGGGGAGCTGCCGCCCCGGGTGGCGGAGATCTGGGGTGTGATCCGGTTAGCCAGGGATGGAGTGGTCGCCGCGCTCGAGGAGTGCCACGCGGCTGGCGAGGTGATGCGGGGCTTCGAGGCGGACGATGTGGCCCGGAGCGTTATCTCGGAAGCCGGGTATGGGGAGTACTTCATCCACCGGACCGGTCACTCGATCGACCGTGATCTCCACGGCCGCGGACCCAACCTGGACAACCTGGAGACGCACGACGACCGGCTCCTCCTGGCCGGAGTGGGCTTCTCGGTCGAGCCAGGGATATACATCCCCGGCGAGGTGGGGATGCGCACCGAGATCAATGTCTTCATGGGCACGGATGGGCCGGAGGTAACGGTCTCCAGGCCGCAGGAGGAGGTCTTTCGCCTCTTGTGAGCGCGGGTTCGCGCCCCCGCGAGGGGTCCTCCCCGGCTCCATCGGGCGGCGCATCTCTGGTCGAGGTCGCCCTGCCGATACCGCTCCGGCGCACCTTCAACTACCGGCTGCAGGGGTCGGTGCCGCCACCGGGGTGCCGCCTCAGGGTGCCCTTTAGGGGACGCACGATGGTGGGGTGGACCGTTGGAGCCGGGCGGGAGGTTCGTGGGCTCAGGGAGGTGATCGAGCTCCTCGACCCCGAGCCGCTCCTCGGTGCCGAACTGTGGAATCTGGCCAAGTGGGTTGCGAAGTACTATGTGGCACCACTTGGCATGGTGCTAAGGGCGGCATTCCCCGGGGCTCTGACTCGCCCGTCGGGAGCGGGCGGGCGGGCACGCGGACGCTCGCTGGTGCGCATCCGAAGGGAGATCGGCACCCTCGAGGAGCTGGAAGAGGTGTTCGGGAGGGCGGTGCGGCAACGCGAGGCCTACGAGATGCTGGTCGGCGCTGGTGGGCAGGTGCCGCTGGCGGCGCTCCTCGAGGCGGGGTTCAGCCGCTCGGTGATTGGCGGGCTGCAGGGTAGGGGAGCCGCAGAGGTCGCTCCCGACGCTATCGGCCCCGACCCGTTCCTCGGGCACTTTGCCGCGACGGAGGAGACGCACGAGCCGACACCGGCGCAGCGGCGCGTTCTCGACCGCCTGACCGAGGCCCGTGGCGGCACATATCTACTGCATGGTGTGACCGGATCCGGCAAGACGCTCGTCTACATCGAGCTCGTCCGGCGCGTGCTCGAGCGCGGAGGCGGAGCGATCGTGCTTGTTCCCGAGATCTCGCTGACTCCGCAGACGGTCGGACGCTTCCGCCAGGCCCTCGGGGAGACGGTCGCGGTGCTGCACTCGGGCCTCTCACCGACCGAGCGCGCCCAGGCGTGGCAGCAGCTTGGCACCGGCACGAAGCACGTCGCCATCGGGGCCCGCTCGGCCGTCTTCGCGCCGCTCCGCGAAATCGGTGCCGTCGTAGTGGACGAGGAGCACGACGGGAGCTACAAGCAGGGCGATACCCCGAGGTACAATGCTCGCGATGTGGCCGTGGTTCGCGCCAAGCGGGCGGGTGCTCTCTGCCTCCTCGGGTCGGCGACCCCTTCGCTCGAGAGCTGGGCCAACGCCAGGAGCGGCAAGTACGAGCTGCTAACGCTCCCCGATCGGGTAGGGGGAGGGTCGCTGCCGAGGGTCCGGGTCGTGGACCTCCGAAGCGCAGTGCCCCGTCGCCGATCGACTGGCTCCGGCGGGCGGGGTGCCCCGGAGCGCGGGCGCGAGCGAGAGGGCGGGAGTCGCACTCGGGCACCCGCGCACATCCTCTCGCCGCCTCTCGTCCAGGCCATGGAGATGCGGCTGGAGCGTGGCGAGCAGACGATCCTCCTCCTGAACCGTCGCGGCTACTCCACCTTCGCCCTCTGCGAGAGCTGCGGCGGGGTCGGCGAGTGTGCCGACTGCTCGGTCGCAATGACCCTCCACCGGGCTAGGCGCAGACTGGTCTGCCACCATTGCGGATGCTCACAGGACCCGCCAGAGCGGTGTCCGCACTGCGGTGCGCCCGAGATCTCCTACGGGGGGCTGGGCACCGAGCAGGTCGAGCGCGTTGTCGTCGAAGCCTTTCCGAGTGCCCGCGTCGTCCGGATGGATGTCGACACCACGAGGGGACGCTGGTCGCACGGAGAGATGCTGGAGCGCGTGCGCAGGCGTCGAGTCGATGTGCTCCTCGGAACGCAGATGATCGCCAAGGGGCTCGACTTCCCGAGGGTGACTCTGGTCGGGGTGGTGAACGCCGACATAGGCCTCCACCTCCCAGACTTCCGGAGCTGCGAACGCACCTTCCAGCTCCTGTCACAGGTCGCGGGCCGGGCGGGGCGGAGTTCGCTCCCCGGCGAGGTCCTGATTCAGAGCTACATGCCGGACCACTATGTCATTAGAGCAACTGTGGCCCACGACTACCTGGGCTTCGCAGAGCGCGAGCTAGGCACACGGGCAGAACCTCCCTACCCGCCCCATCGGCGCATGGCGCGAGTGCTGCTGAGTAGTCCGGTTCGGGGCGACGCGCTGGGTGCCGCCGAGTCGCTGCATGAGTGGCTTGCCCTCCGGCGGCTGGGCGACCTGCAGGTGATTGGGCCCGCTCCGGCACCGATCGAGCGCCTCAAGTCGCGCTTCCGCTGGCATCTCCTCCTGCGTGGAGGTGCCCCGGAGATCGGGCGTGCACTAGAGGCTGTCGCCACCGACTTCCGCCCGCCAGGCGGCGACGTGCGGGTCTCGCTCGACCGGGACCCGATGCACCTGATGTAGGTGTTGCCGCAGCCGAGCGATGCACACGCGCTGCCCTTCCAGGTTACATTTGTTTACAGTAGGGTAGCGTTGCGTTGGCCAAGGGTAGCGGGGGACTTCCCGGGAGGAGGGACAAGGTGAGCTGTCTGGCGCTGAACGCTTCCTACGAGCCGCTCGTGATCGTCCCTCCGAGGCGGGCGATCCGGCTTGTGCTGGATCGCAAGGCCGAGCTGCTCGAGGCCGAGACCGACCGCTTCTTCCGCACAGTGAGCGTCTACCATCCGTCGCCCGAGGTGATCCGGCTGGTACGGTACGTTCACGTCCCGCGCCGCTACCGTCGTCAGGTCACGAACACCTTCCTCTTTGCCCGCGACGGCTATGCCTGCCAGTACTGCCGCCGCGACCGGGGCGAGCTCGGCGGACGCGAGTTCCTGACGCGCGACCACGTAGTGCCCGTATCGCGCGGGGGCGTGACCTCGTGGAGCAACGTCGTCACCGCCTGCTCGACCTGCAATCACCGCAAGGGCGGCCGCCTGCCGCAGGAGGCTGGCATGATCGTCCCCGTGCAGCCGACCGAGCCGAACCATGTGCAGTTGGTTTGGGCTGTGCGCAGGGTCACACCGACCCAGGCCAAGTACATCCGCATCTTCTTCGGCGACGACGCGGTGCCGCTCGCAGCGCGAGCGCCCAGCCCAGCGCCGCGTGGCTAGTCGCGCGGGTGGCGCATCCGAGGCCACCTCCCGAGCGGGCGGCGAGCTCGAAGAGGGGCGAGGGGCCCGGACGGGGCTGATCTCCGCGCCCGCCTCGGTGCGCGAGGTGGCCACCAGCCGTCGGAGGTACGCGCCCGGAGTCCAGCGCCTCCCCACCCCCAGACGACGTGCTCCGCGCCGCCCCTCGCCGGCCACCCCGCCATCGGTTCGCGATCTCGCCCCGGCACCCGCCGAGACGAGGGTGGCCCGGGAGCTGGAGTTCGAGGGCGAGGTGTGGAGCGCAGTACTCCTGGGGGCCGCCACGGTGGGGCGCGGGATGGGTACGGGGGCCCAGGTGCTACTCCTCGGCTTCGAGGCGCCGGTCGGCGCGGCCGACCCCGAGCGCACGGTATACGTTGCAGCAAGCAGATTCGAGGATGTGCACGACGATACGTTGCGGAAACTGCTGTCCGAGGCTACAGGCACCGATGAGGCAGAGCGCAGATCTACGGCGAGGCAGAGCTGACTTGGGCAGGAAAGTCGCGCCGCTGGGATTGTTGATCGCGCTCGCGCCGGTTGGTCTGGCCGCACAAGACGAGGCGCGCCCCACCGTCGCGGGGAATATCGAGACGGTCACCCTGGAGGAGGCCGTTCAGCGCGCCATGCTGCACAGCGCCCAACTGGCGCAGGCTCTCGCCTCGGTGGCGAATGCCGGCAGCGCGCGGCTTAGGGCCACGGGGTCGCTACTGCCCACGGTGGGGCTTAGTTCCGGGGCCTCGGTGAACAGCGCGGAGCGCTTCGACCCGAATACGCAGCGGGTTGTGAGCGGTAGCAGCGATTCCTACAGCGCCGGGGTCAACGCCAACTACCAACTGTTCGAGGGCGGCCGCAAGTACTCCGAGCTGAACCGCGCCCGCGCCGCCGAAGTCGAGGCCGAGGCCCGCCTGCTCACGCAACGCTACGCAGTCATCTTTCAGACCAACACGCTCTTCGTGAATGCGCTCCGGCAGTTCGACCTCGCCGCCGTGGCCGAGGCTAGCGTCGAACGCGCAGAGCAGAGCCTTCAGATTACCCGCGCGAGGCTTCAGGTGGGGAGCGCCACCCGGTCGGACACGCTGCGCACGCGCCTTGAGCTGGCGAACGCCCGCCAGACGCTCCTGCAGGCACGCAACCAGCTCCGTGCGGGCCGTTTCGCTCTGGGTCGCCAGGTGGGTGTGAGCGGCCCCGTCGCCCCCGAGCCGCCCGCGGTAATCGACCCGGCGCCACTGGCGCTCTCCGAGGCCGAAATCGTCGCGCTCGCCGAATCCGCATCTCCGGCCGTGCAGGCCGCCCGCGCTGCCTCCGAATTGGCCCGGCACCGCCAGGCGTCGGCTCGCAGCTCCTTCCTGCCCTCGCTCTCCGCTTCCTCGAACTACTCCTGGGCGAATCAGGAGCGCTCCTTCAGAGGGGGGAGCACGAGTTGGAGCCTGAGGCTGAGCGGGAGTTTTCAGGTCTTCGACGGCTTCGCCCGCGACTTGGGGCTTGCGCAGGAAACCGAGAACCGCAGGGTGGCGCTCCTGGCCGAGGAGGATGCCAGGCGGGGCGTGCGCCAGGAGGTCGACGCGGCGCTGCGCGCGTTGGAGACGCAGGAGCAGGCGATTGCGATTGCGGAGGAGGCCCGCGTGGTGGCCCAGGAGGACCTCAGGATCAACCAGGTGCGCTATGAGGCGAGCGCAGCGCCGATTCTGGAGGTGGTGACGAGCATGGTGGCGCTCAGTCAGGCGGAGGCGAATCTGGTGTCGGCGAGATACGACTACGTGCTGGCCAGGGCAGAACTCGAGTCCATTGTCGGGAGGGAGCTGTAGATGCAAGATGGTTTGAGGAGTTGGGGACGCGACGCCGGGGGCGGCGACGACGCCGTCATTATCAAGACCGATAACCTGCGCAAGTACTACGTCCTGGGTGCCGAGACGGTCAGGGCGGTACGCGGGGTCGACATGGAGGTCGGGCGGGGCGAGTTCGTCGCCATCATGGGCCCGTCGGGGAGCGGCAAGTCCACCTTCATGAACCTGATCGGCTGCCTCGACACGCCTACGGCCGGAAGCTACTGGCTGAATGGCAGAGAGGTCTCCGAGCTCTCCGACAACCAGCTCGCCCGCGTCCGGAACCGCGACATCGGCTTCGTCTTCCAGACCTTCAACCTACTCCCCCGCGCCACGGCGCTTCACAACGTCGAGCTTCCCCTGATCTACGCCGGCGTGCGCTCCAAGGAGCGGCGGCGGCGGGCCGAGGAGAAGCTGGAGCAGGTGGGGCTGGGGGACCGGATGACGCATCGCCCGCCGGAGCTCTCGGGAGGGCAGCGACAGAGGGTGGCGATAGCGCGGGCGCTGGTGAACGACCCCGCCCTCCTCCTCGCCGACGAGCCCACCGGCAATCTGGACTCCGAGACGACCGCCGAGATCGTCGAGATCCTGGGAGGGCTGAACCGCACAGGTCAGACGATCCTCCTCGTCACCCACGAGTCCGACATCGCGGCGGCGGCCTTCCGCCAGGTGCACCTTAACGACGGTTTGGTCGAGCGCGACTTTAGGAACGAAGGGATGGAGTGGAATTGATGCGCTTCACGAATGCGGTGCGATCTGTCCAGGGACCGCTGCAGGGCCGGAACGAGTGCTGGCGTCGGCGCGCCGTCGCACTCCTGCCCCTGGTGGCCACCGCCGCTTTGCAGGCGGCGTGCGTGCGCGACGAGACGGGGGTCGCCGACGGCGTGACGGTGCAGCTCGTCGCCGCCGAACTGCGTCCGATGCGAATAACCGCCGAGGCCGACGGAGGGCTGGAGCCGGTGCTGCGGGTGGAGGTCAAGTCGAAGGCCTCGGGCGAGATCCTGGAGCTCTTCGTCGACTCTGGAGACGATGTGGAGGAGGGGGCGATCCTCGCCAAGGTCGATCCGCGAGATGTGCAGAACGGGCACGATCAGGCTCGTGCGGACCTGGACGTGGCCGAGGCGCGGATCAAGAACGCGCGTTCGCAACTGGAGCGCAATCGCCAACTCCTCGAGCGGGAGGTGATCGCCACCCAGGCCTTCGAGGCTACCGAGCTCGAGTACGCCAACGCCCAGGCCGCGCTGGTGCGAGCGACCACAAATCTCGAGCTCGCCCAGCTCCGCCTCACCGACGTGACGATCAGGGCGCCGCTCGACGGCACGATCCTGGAAAAGCACGTCGAGTATGGGCAGGTCATCCAGTCTGCGACGCAGAACGTGTCCGGCGGCACCACCCTGTTCGTGATGGCCAACCTCGACGACATGCGGGTGCGCATGCTCGTCGACGAGGTGGATGTCGGGAAGCTGGCGGCGGGCCTCGAGGCGACCGTCACCGTGGAGGCCTTCCGCGACCGGACCTTCTCGGGCGAGATCGAGAAGATCGAGCCGCAGGCGCTGGTGCAGCAGAATGTGACGATGTTCCCGGTGATAGTGCGCCTCGAGAACCGGGCGGGACTCCTCAAGCCCGGGATGAACGCCGGCGTCGAGGTCCTGATCGACGAACGCGGCGAGACGCTCGCCGTGCCGAGCAATGCGGTCGTGCAGGCCCAGGAGGTGGCCGCCGCCGCCGAGGTCCTGGGGCTGGACCCCGAGTCCTTCGAGATCGACTACGGCGCATGGAGACCGCTGATGCAGGAAGCGGCTAGGCGCGCCAGGGAGCTCGTGGGCGGTGGGGAGCCGGACCCGCCACCGGCCAGCGGCGGGGCCCAGGGCGAAGACGACGGGCAGCCCGAGGGTGCGGACAACGACTCCACCGAGGCCGGAGACTCCCAGGGTGACGCTGCCGATGCTCCGAGCGCGCCGTTAGATCCATCCGAGATTCGCGCGAAGCTCCAGTCCGGCGAGATGTCGATGGACGCCGCCCGTGCGCTCTTCAGGTCGATGGGCGGCCCAGGCGGTCGTCCAGGCAGCCAGGTGGTGGCCGCTACCGGGGCCTCGACCGGGGATCCGGCCTACCGGCCAGCGGTGGGCTTCGTCGTGGACTCGGCCGGAACGATAGACGTGCGTCCCGTCGTGATCGGTCTCAGCGACTGGGACTATGTGGAGATCCTGGCGGGACTGGAGGTGGGCGAGGACCTGGCCCTGATTGGTCCGGCGCAGCTCCAGGCGAGGCAGCAGGAGCGGATCCGGAGAATTCAGCAGCGCATGCGACCCTTCTAGGCAGCCATCGATGCTAGTCGTCAGGGAGACCATCGGAGTTGCGCTGGCGTCCATTCGCGCCAATGCGCTCCGCTCCGGGCTGACCACGCTCGGAATCGTGATCGGCACTGCCGCCGTCATTACGATGGTGGCGCTCGGCGAGGGGGCGCAGCGGGCTGTCGAGGCGCAGATCCAGCGGATGGGCACCAATGTGCTGACCGTGCGGCCCGGCCAGGGCTGGTGGCGCGGGGTGGCGAGCGGGAGCGTGCGGCTGCAGGAGAGCGACGCCGTAGCGCTGTCCAACGACATGGGCGGCGTCTACCAGATCGCTCCCGAGGCGGCCAACCGCCTGCAGATCTCCTACCTGAGGTGGAACTCCAACAACCAGGTGGTGGGGACCTGGCCGTCGTACTTCCCGATGCACGAGCGCCCGCTATCGTACGGCCGCCTCTTCACCGAGGGCGAGCTGCAGGGCAGGCAGAGGGTGGCGGTCCTCGGCTCGGCGGTGCCGGAGGCGCTGGGGACACCGGCGGCGCTCCTGGTGGGGCGGAGCATCCAGATCCGGGGGATTCGCTTCGAGGTGGTGGGGGTGCTCGAGGAGAAGGGCTCGATGGGGTGGGAGAACCCCGACGAGCAGCTCTACATCCCCCTGACGACGGCGCTCTACCGGGTGATGGGGAACCGCGACTGGCTGCGGGCGATCTACGTCTCGGCACCGTCGCCCGAGCAGCTCGAACCCGCCTGGGCGGCGATCGACCGCACCATCCGCCGGGAGCACCGCATTCGGCCTGCCGAGAACGCCGACTTCCAGATCCAGCAGGCTTCGGACTTCCTGGAGACCCTTGGCGAGACGGCCGAGACCTTCACGATGCTCCTGGCGGGGATCGCGGGCGTCAGCCTCCTGGTGGGCGGCATCGGCATCATGAACATCATGCTCGTGAGCGTGACGGAGCGGACCCGCGAGATCGGGGTGCGGAAAGCGCTCGGCGCCACCCGCAGGGCGATCCTCTTCCAGTTCCTCGTCGAGGCGCTCGTCCTGTGCGCGCTAGGGGGCGTGCTCGGGGTGGCGGCAGGATTCGGGAGCGCCGAGGTCGTCACCCAGCTCTACGGACGGGACACGGCGGTCGCTCCGGCGGCGGTATTCGTCGCCATGGGCTTCTCGGTCGCCATCGGGCTCTTCTTCGGGATCTGGCCCGCTAGGCGTGCCTCGCTCCTAGACCCGATAGACGCGCTGCGCTACGAGTAGAGTCGGCGGCAGAGCAGGTGACAGATTCCACGCACTATCTGTCGCTCAATGCGGAGCGCGGAGAGCTCACCTGAGATTGGCCAGCGCATCGCCTCCGCCGACTCGCTACATTCCAGGGCTGTAGCGCTGTCGCATCTGTAACCGAGACCCTAGGAGTCCGTGGATGCAAGACTCTCCTGTTCGCGGCCCCCTACTACTCTTGGGGGGGCGAGCCAACCGTCCGCTGGCGGTGGAGGTCGCAGACCTCCTCGACACCTCGGCCGATGGGGCTAGCATCCGCAACTTCGCCGACGGCGAGATATTCGTCCGGATCGACCGCAACGCCCGCGGCCGCGATGTATTCATCATCCAGCCGACCGTCGCGCACGCCGACACGTTGATGGAGCTCCTCCTCCTCATCGACGCGGCCCGCCGTGCCTCGGCCGCGCACGTAACGGCGGTGGTGCCGTACTTCGGATACGGACGCCAGGACCGCAAGGACCAGCCCCGGGTCTCGATCGCGGCCAAGCTGGTCGCCAACCTGGTGGTTGCGGCGGGCGCGGACCGGTTGGTGAGCATCGACTTCCACCAGCACCAGATACAGGGGTTCTTCGACATTCCGGTCGACCATCTGTACGCCGCGCCGGTCCTCAACGCCTACTTCCGCGAACAGGGCCTCGAGAACCTCGTCGTCGTGGCACCCGACGTCGGTGCCGCCAAGATGGCGCGGGGATTCGCGAACCGTCTGGGGGCCTCCTTCGCGATCATCGACAAACGGCGTCCCCGGGCGAACGTCTCGGAGGTCCTGACCGTAGTGGGGGATGTGGAGGGGCGCACCGGCCTCATCGTCGACGACATGGTCGACACCGGAGGCACCATAGCCCAGGCCGTCCACGCCCTGAAGGAACGGGGCGCCAGCTTGGTCTACGTAGCCGCCACCCACGCCATCCTCTCGGGCGAGGCAGTCGAGAGGCTCTCGGCATCTCCGCTCGACGAGCTCGTCGTCACCAACACGATTCACATTCCCGAGTCCAAGCGCTTCGACCGCATGAGAGTGCTCTCGGTCGCCGATCTGCTGGCTCGCGCGATCTCCTACATCCACGCCAACGCCTCGGTCAGCAAGCTCTTCGAGCACCGCAACCGCAGAAGCCGGTCGCGCGCGGCCTTGGTGTGACACCTATCCACGGACTGACTATTCAAGATGCAAGCGAAACTGAAGGTCTCCACCCGTAGCGGGTCGGGGAAGGGAGTCGCCCGCAAGCTGCGTCGCGACGGTCGTCTACCCGGCATCGTCTATGGGGGAAGCGGGGGCAGCGACCTGATCTCGATGGGTGCTCGCGAGACGCACGTTCTCCTCCAGTCTGTCGGAGTCGACGACACCGTCTTCGAGCTGTCCTTCGACGACGAGCGCACCGAGTACGCCAGGGTGCAGGAGGTGCAGACGCACCCCTACGGCCCGGAGCTGCTGCACATCGACTTCATGCGCGTTGATCCCGGCACCTGAGCGGCTCTGCACTCAGATGCGAGCAACCTGCGGACAAAGCTCCCGCGGCAGGAGTGGCGCTGCGTCCCCTCTGGACCGCTTCGCTCGCCTGTCCATATTGTAATGTATGCTTTACAATATGTAATCCATGATTTACAATGCCCGTACCCGTGGATTCGCTCTGCGTCGCTAGATCGTGACTGCACTCCCCGACCCGACTGCAACGCAACGCGGACCGAAATTCGTCGTGGGGCTGGGAAATCCGGGCCCTCGCTACGACGGCACCCGCCACAATGTCGGCTGGTGGGTCCTTGACCGCGTCGCCTTCGACCACAACTTCGGCCCCTTCGAGCGCTCAGGTCCGCTCCTCGAGACCGTCGGAGCAGTTGGTGGCCGGACAATCGCGCTTGTGAAGCCAGGCACCTACATGAACCGGAGCGGACTCGCCGTTGCGGCCCTCGACACTCCGGAGAGCTTCGAGGCGGCCCGCGACCTGCTAGTCGTAGCCGACGACGCGAATCTCGATGTAGGGCGGGTGCGCCTGCGGGCGCGCGGCGGTGCCGGGGGGCACAATGGACTCCGCTCGGTTGCCAGCGCACTCGGCACATCCGAGTACGCCCGCCTGCGGGTCGGGGTGGGGACGGTGCCTCCGGGGGCTGACCTCTCCGAGTGGGTCCTATCGGCGATGACCGCCGAGGACGAGGAGGTGATAGTCAATCTCGTGCCGACGTTGGCCGACGCGGTGGTAGCGTGGGCCGAGGAGGGTGTGGAGTCGGCAATGAATCGCTTCAATCGATGATTGCTATCTGTTGTTATTTCATGACTTGCGAACATTCAATCAATAAGGTGCACGAGACGTGATCGAGCTACTTGAGCTGACCTCCTGGTCGTGGGCGGTGGGAGTTGTGGGGCTGCTGGCGGCGCTCTTCATCTACCGCTATCTGATCCGCCAGCCGCAGGGAACGGCCGCAATGGTGGATCTGGCGGAGCAGATTCACGATGGCGCGATGGCCTTTCTGCGACGCGAGTATACCGTGCTGGGTCTCTTCGTGGCCGTCGTCGCCGTCCTTCTCCTGATGGCGATCGGGCGGGATACTGCGCTCGCCTACGTGGCCGGAGCGGCGTCGAGCGTCCTGGCGGGCTTCTTCGGTATGAAGGCCGCTACCCGCGCCAATGTGCGCACCTCGGCTGCGGCAAACACGGAGGGGCAGGGGAAGGCGCTCCGCGTTGCCTTCTTCGGGGGCGCAGTGATGGGGCTCTCGGTCGCCGCGCTGGGGCTCCTCGGCATCGGGCTCCTCTACCGGTTCTTCGCGGCGGACGCGATCCCGGGGACCGGCGAGCTCCCGGACTTCGCCGCCGTCATCTCCGGCTTCGCGATGGGTGCCTCCTCGATTGCGTTCTTCGCCCGCGTGGGCGGCGGGATCTTCACCAAGGCGGCCGACGTCGGCGCCGACCTGGTGGGCAAGGTCGAGGCGGGCATCCCGGAGGACGATCCGCGCAACCCCGCCACCATCGCCGACAATGTGGGAGACAACGTGGGCGACGTCGCCGGGATGGGCGCCGACATCTTCGAGTCGTACGTGGGGTCGATCGTGGCGACGATCGCGATCGGTGCCACAGCGACGGCGCTCGCCGGAAGCGCCACCGAGGCCGTTGCGCTCCCGATTGTAACCGTGCTTGTCGGCCTCATCTGCTCGCTCGTCGGGATCGGCGCCATGAAGTTCCTGGAGCGCATCGAGCCCGGGGCCGCGCTGCGCAACGTCACCCTGATCGCGGCGGGGCTCTTCCTCGTGGCCATGTTCTTTGTGGTGCGCGCCCTCGACATGCAGATCGTGGACCCGGTCACCGGGAGTGCGCGCTCGCCGCTGGGCCCATTCTGGGCGATCCTGGCCGGTACGATCGTCGGCGTCGCGATCGGCATGGTGACCGAGTACTACACCGGCGCCCGCCCGGTGCGGAAGATCGCCCGCTCGTCGGAGACCGGATCGGCGACGAACATCATCACGGGCCTCGCGGTGGGGATGGAGTCCACAGCCTTGCCGCTCCTCCTGATCTGCGGTGCCATCCTGGTCTCGTTTCTGACGTGCGGACTCTACGGGATCGGGATCGCTGCGGTCGGGATGCTTGCGACGGTCGGTGCCACCATGTCGGTTGACGCCTACGGTCCGGTGGCCGACAACGCGGGCGGGATCACCGAGATGGCTGGGCTCGGCCCTGAGACGCGCGAGGTAACCGACTCGCTGGACGCGATCGGCAACACCACGGCAGCGATCGGGAAGGGCTTCGCGATCGGCTCGGCGGCGCTCACCGCGCTAGCCCTCTTCTCGGCGTACTCGGCTAGCGTGGGTCTCGACACCGAGGGGATCAACATCGCCGACCCGCTTGTCGTCGTGGGTCTCTTCATCGGTGGCATGCTCCCCTTCCTGGTCGCCTCCTTCACGATGACGGCCGTAGGTCGGGCTGCGGCCGGGATGGTCGAGGAGGTGCGGCGCCAGTTCCGCGAGATCCCGGGGCTGATGGAGGGGAGGGCGAAGCCCGATTCGGCCCGCTGCATCGACATCTCGACCCGGGCGGCGCTCCGCGAAATGCTCCTGCCAGGGATCACGGCAATCCTAGCGCCCGTGCTGGTGGGGCAGCTCCTCGGTGTGCAGGCGCTCGGCGGGCTCCTGGCCGGCGCCACCGTCACTGGCGTCCTGATGGCGCTCTTCATGGCCAATGCCGGGGGCGCGTGGGACAATGCGAAGAAGTACATCGAGGGCGGCGCGCTTGGCGGGAAGGGCTCGGAGCCGCACAAGGCAGCCGTGGTGGGGGACACTGTGGGAGACCCCTTCAAGGACACCTCGGGCCCCTCGCTCAACATACTCATCAAGCTCATGAGCGTGGTGTCGCTCGTGCTCGCACCCTGGTTCGTGCGATGAGAGGGGCCTCCTTCGACGGCGCGATCGAGTTTGCCCGGGATCTGATCCGCATCCCCTCGCTGTCGGGCGAGGAGGGAGATCTCGCCAGGCGCGTGGTGGCCGAGATGAAGGCGCTCGGCTACGACGATGTGCGCACCGACGAGCTGGGAAGCGTGATCGGCGTGGTAAGGGGGAGCGGGGGGGGCGGCACGGTCATGTTGAGCGCCCACCTGGACATGGTGGCGGCAGGTGACCCGGACGGGTGGGAGTATCCGCCCTTCGACGGGGTGATCGCCGGGGGGTGTCTGCATGGCCGGGGAGCGATGGACATCAAGGGTCCCCTGGCGCTGCAGGTGCATGCGGCGGCGGCGCTGAAGGGCACGGTGGGGGGCGACATCATCGTGGCGCATCCCGTGTACGAGGAGCGGGGGGGGTGGGGGATGGACCATCTGGTGCGACCGGAAGGCGGGCTCCGCCCCGACGTGGTGATCATCGGCGAATCCACGCACGGGGACATCGCCATCGGCCACCGCGGCCGGACCGAGGTCGAGATCGTGGCGCACGGGCTCGCCGGTCACGCTTCGGCGCCCGACCGCGCGAGGAACGCCCTGGATCTGCTCCCCGCCATCCTGGCCGGCGTCCGCGACCTAGCCGCCCGGCCGAAGAGCGACGCCGTGCTGGGGCCCTCATCGGTCGTGGCGACCGCGATCGACGCCGTCCCGGCGAGCCTGAATGTGATCCCCGACCGGGTCGCCGTCACGCTCGACTGGCGCACCCTGCCCGAGGACACCGAGGAATCCCTCGTGGCTCGCGTGCGCCAGTCGCTTCAGCCCCACATAGAGAGGGCCGAAGAGACCACATGGCCCGGCGCCTCGGAGTCCGTCGAGTTCCGCATCGCCGTCGCCACACAGATGAGCTACACCGGGGTCGAGGTGGCACGGCGCCTCTTCAGCCCCGGTTTCCTAATGGACCCGGCAGACCCCGTCGTCACGGCGGCGGCCCGTGCTGTCGGCAAACGAGGCAGCGGCACCCCGGCCCGGGTGCGCCCCTGGGCCTTCGCGACCGACGGCGGCTTTACCTGCGGCGTTCGCGGCATCCCCACGATCGGCTTCGCGCCGGGCGAGGAACGCCATGCCCACACCAACACCGAACGCCTCGACCTGGAGGAGGCGCGCTGGGGCTACGGACGATACCTGGAGCTGGTCCCGGCTGTGCAGGGGGCGGTCAGGGCAGGGCTCGTGCGCTGACGGTCAGCGTTGTATGGGGCAGTCAGCGTGTATGGGGCATATGGGCGAAGCAACCCATACCTCCCATACTACCAGGTATGGGGCGAGTGGCCGTACGATAATTTCCGTGAGAAGACGGGCGAGCACCTGGCCCGCTTGGCCGAGGGCCGCATCGAGACGATCACGCAGAACGGCGAAGCGGCCATGGTCGTGATGAGTCCCGGGCGCTACGACTT
>JAGWBP010000024.1:38797-39108 GCA_021295835.1 Gemmatimonadota bacterium
CAGACCTGGACACCCCAGCCGTGTCGTGCGTGTCTGGGTCAGAAGACACGATAGTGGAGGGCTACGCCGGTTGGGCCAATCACGGGCAGGAAGCCATAGGCCAACCCTAAGTAAACGTCGTAGCTGACCGTAATCCTCCGGAAGGTATACCCCAGCTCCAGGCCGATCTCCGACGGCGTAACGGCGGTATAGGGAGTCTCTCTGTAACCCGGCGGAGTTTCCTTGACAACCCACCAGCCCTTCTGGTAGAACGCACAGACGCTGGGCCCGTCGCCCCTGCCGAAGCCCGCCCTAACGCGACCGAAATAGTC
>JAGWBP010000025.1 GCA_021295835.1 Gemmatimonadota bacterium
AGCAGCACCCAGGTGAGCTCCCGGGGCACCACCTCGCCGTAGATCGGGTTGGCGAAGCGCAGGGGAGGATCGGGCGCCACCAGCCCCAGGTCGCGCACGTACTCCCGGTCGCGGTCGCCGTACTCCGCCCCGCCACCGGCGAGCAACGGCCCGATCACACGCCGCACGCGCGGCTCGCGAAGCTTGTCTGCCAATTGGTCCAGATGGGTCTCGCGGCGCAGGATGAGCGCCTCGCGCGCCTCGAAGACGTCGCGCACCCCGATGGGCCCGTCGCGCTCGCGCACCGCACCCGACGCGAAGCACACCTCCAGCGCCAGCGCGTTGACCAGCCACGGCTGCCCCCGGGTCTGCTCCCACACCGTCCGCAGCGCGTCGGGCGCGAACTCCTGTCCGGTCTCCGCCGTGTGCTGGCCGAGCAGCGCCCCGACTTCGGCCCGCGTGAAGTCTCCCAGGCGCAGCGACTTGGCCTTGATGTTGAAGGCGCTTCCCCCGGTGATGACCTCCTTCTCCGAGCTGGCGTGGATGCGGTAGTCGCGCACGTCGCGCACCCCGCACAGCACCACGCTCTGGGGGAAGCCGGACGGACGGTGGGCGTAGCCCGACCGCAACTGGCGCAGCACCGACACCAGCGAATCGCCCACCATCGCGTCGATCTCGTCGATCAGCACTACCAGAGGCTCTGCGGCGGCCCTCGCCCAGCCAGCCAGGAGCGTGCCGAGCGCGTCGTCCGGGCGCCGCGTGGTGTCGAGCGCGTCCGCCGCGGCGGCGGTGGCAGGATCGTCGAGCGTGTACCTCGCTTCCCGTGCGATCTGGGACGCGATCGCGCCCATCGCACGACCGACATCCTCGCGCGCGGTCTGCGCGGACTCGACGTTGATGTACCCGCAACGGTACTCGCCGACCTCGCCGCCGTTGAGCAGATCGCGCAGCGCGAGCAGAGCCGATGTCTTTCCCGTCTGGCGGGGCGCGTGCAGCACGAAGTAGCGCTCGTCGCGGACGAGTTCGAGCGCTTCCGCGAGATCGATGCGTTCGAGCGGTGGAACGTGGTAGTGGCGCGCGGGCCGGATCGGACCGGCGGTGTTGAACTTTCGCATGGATTGAACGTGGATGTGGCGTGCGGGAGCGGCAAGCGACACAGGTGTCCGGCACCGCGATTGCCGGCCAACAGTGTAATCTACACTTTACAATATGTAATCCACGGTTTACAAAGCCCGTGCCCGTGGCCGTGCTCTGCGTTCCTCCTCGGGCCGGTAGCAGCTACCCGCCTCTCACACTTCGATCCGCCACGCGCAGGGGTGCCCCTCGCCCTCGCTCCGACAGCTCACCTTCACCATCTTCAGGTCCTTGCCGATGGCGCGATCTAGCGCGCGCTGGCAGAAGCCGGTGACGATCGCGCAGACGTCGCCGCTCGGATCCAGCCTGGCCAACGGGGAGTCCGCAGCCTCGAGACGCGAGCTGCCAGCCGCGAAGGAGCCCACGCCGCGGCCGAAGAGACCATCCAGATTGCGCTGGATCGTGCGCTTGGCATGATCCAGCCGACCCTCCCTTGGCTGCCACCGTCTGCGCTTCGGGATGCAGCCGTCGGCCAGGTACGTGCCCGCCATGTAGAGGATCGTCGCCGCGTCGGAACGCCGCACCACGACGCCGATCAACTGCGCCAGCTCGTCGGGACCCAGGCCTTTCCCCTGGCGCGAGCGTTCGCTGTAGAGCTCTATCTGCCTCTCCACAACCCCGCTCAGCCCCAGGCGCCGAGGCATCGTGTGGCCGAAGATCTCGTCCTCGAGCATCTCGTCGGGACGGTCGATCGCCCGCATCGCGCTGAGCACGGCTGCGGCGACGTCCGCGTCCACCGGCTGTACTCGGGTATCGGTCAAGGAACCTCGCGCTCTCTGGACACCTTAGGAATTGTAAACTACAGATTACAATTTGTAATTTACAGATAACATCACCGAAACGAATGGCGGCGCTGCGCGATGGACCCGCCCACTGTGAAGAGCCTAACCTCAGCCGGCCCGGCCCGCCAGCTTGATCGGCCCCCTCTCCGGCGATATCGTTACTCGGTCATCCACAGCGGCGCGGGCTAGGTGCAGCGCCCGCGCGACAGCCCCTCGAGAGGCTTTGCCGACTCCTTCGAAGCGTAGCTCCGACACCCCGCTGATGAGACAGTGGCGGGAGGTGAAGTCGCGCCACGGGGACGCCCTCGTCTTCTTCCGGGTCGGCGACTTCTACGAGCTCTTCTGCGAGGACGCCGAGGAGGGCGCAGAGCTCCTCGACCTGACGCTCACCTCACGCAACAACGGCGCTGCCAGCAGGGTGCCCCTGGCGGGAGTGCCAGCCAAGGCGCTCGACGACTACCTAGTCCGGCTCGTCCGGAAGGGTCGCAAGGTCGCGATCTGCGAACAGGTGGAGGACGCCGCCGACGCGAAGGGCATTGTGCGCCGCGAAGTCGTCGACAAGGTGACTCCCGGCACCGTGGTCTCCGACGCCCTCCTGGAGGCACGCCGCCCCAGCTACCTGGTTGCCCTGCTGCCCGATGGAGAGAAGGTCGGCATTGCCGCGCTCGACATCTCGACGGGTGAGCTGCATCTCCAGGAGGTCGCCTCGACCGAGGCGGGCGACGAGCTGGAACGCCTGGAGCCACGTGAGGTCCTTCTGCCGGAGTCGGTCGAGGACTTCGCGGTCGGGTCCGGGAGATCGGTGACCAGCCTTCGCCCGGACTGGCTCTTCGACGCCCAGGTGGCCCGCGACGAGCTGGAGCGCAGGTACAAGGTGCATTCGCTCGACGGATTCGGACTGGGGGAGGGCGACGAGCTGCTCTGGCGGACGGCCGGAGCGCTGCTCGCCTACGCGGAGGACGTTCGCCCCGGATCGACGGAGCACCTCCTGGCACCGCGGATTCGCCGCCCCGGGTCGCTCATGACGCTCGACCCGATGACCCGCCGCAACCTGGAGCTCGTCGAGCCGCTCGGCCCCGACGCCGGGGGCTCTTCGCTGCTCAGGATCCTGGACGCGACCGCCACTCCCATGGGCGCACGCAAGCTGCGCTCCTGGGTGCTCTCCCCGCTGCTCGAGATCGACGACATCCGCCACCGCCACGACGGGGTCGACGAGCTCGTCGCTACTCCCGACGCGCGCTCCCGCCTTCGCTCGGCGCTCGCCAGGGTGAAGGACCTGGACCGCCTAGCCACCAAGGTAGGCAGCGGACGCGCCAACCCCCGCGAGGTGCTGGCGCTAGGCTCGTCGCTGGGATCACTCGCAGCGGTGGCCGAGGCGGCCGAAGGCCTGGAGAGCGAGGCTCTCGCCGAGGTGGGCGGATTCGACACGCTGGACGAGGTCGCCGCCAGGGTGGCCAGCGCAGTGTCGCCGGACGCGCCTGCCGCCATCGCAGACGGAGGGGTGATCCGGGAGGGCTTCAGCGAGGAGCTCGACGAGGCGCGGGCCAGCCGCGCCGCAGCCCAGGATGCGATTGCGGGGATGCAGGCGCGCGAGCGCGAGCGGACCGGCATCGGCTCGCTCAAGGTCGGATTCAACCGGGTCTTCGGCTACTACCTCGAGGTCACTCGGGCGAACCTCGACCGGGTGCCGGAGGATTTCATCCGTCGCCAAACCCTCGTCAACGCCGAACGGTACTTCACGCTGGAGCTCAAGGAGTGGGAGGAGAAGGTCTTCGAGTCGGAGGAGCGGATCGAGCACCTCGAGCAGACGCTCTTCCTCCGCCTGCGGGCGGAGCTGGCGCTGGCCGTGGGGCGGATTCAGCGGTCGTCGCAAAGCGTCGCCACCCTGGACGCGATCGCCGCCCTTGCCGAGGCGGCCGAGGCGCGCGGCTACGTCCGGCCCGAGATGGACACCGGGTTCGGAGTGCGCGTCGCAGCGGGAAGGCACCCGGTGGTCGAAGCGGCGATGCCCGGCGAGGACTTCATCCCCAACGACATCGAGCTCGACGCGAAGCAGCGGGTCGTCATCCTCACCGGTCCCAACATGGCTGGAAAGAGCACGGTCCTGCGCCAGGTCGGCCTGATCCAGATCATGGCCCAGGTCGGATCCTTCGTGCCTGCGGACGAGGCCCGCCTGGGCGTGTGCGACCGGGTATTCACCCGAGTGGGAGCGTCGGACAACCTGGCCAAGGGGCAGTCCACCTTCATGGTGGAGATGAGCGAGACCGCCGCCATCGTGCACGGCGCGACCAAGCGCAGCCTGATACTCCTCGATGAGATCGGCCGCGGCACCTCGACGTACGATGGCGTCTCGATCGCGTGGGCCGTCGCCGAACACATCCACGACGAGATCGGCGCGAAGGCGATCTTCGCCACCCACTACCACGAGCTGACACAGCTCGGCGACTCCCTGGGGGGAGTGAAGAACCTGAATGTGGCCGTTCGCGAGGCGGGCGGCGGGATAGTCTTCCTGCGCCGCCTGGAGGAGGGGGGCGCCGATCGCTCCTACGGCATCCAGGTGGCCCGCCTGGCGGGGCTGCCCCCCGGTCTCATATCGCGCGCAGTCGATCTACTGGCCGAGCTGGAGGGGAGCCGCGCCGATGGCGGCATGGGTCGCCAGGAGGGCAGGGAGAGCCCCAATCCGGCCCTTCGCGACCAGATGTCGCTATTCGAGGTGCGCAACCCGGTCGTCGAGACGCTACTCGAGCTGGACGTGGACAACGTGACGCCGCTCGAGGCCCTGAACGCGCTGAGCGAGCTCAGGGCGATGGCACGGACGCGCTCCGAGTGAGCACGGCCAGCACTCCGTGGATGAGCCCGGGCGCGGCGCACCGATTCGTCGCGGCCGCGGTTGCCGTCGGGGCCTGCGCTGGCGACGACGAGACCGCGCCCCCCACTCCCATTTCCGACACGCTCCGCCTCGAATACCCCATCGAGCTCTGGGAGCGGGGTGTCGAAGGGGAGACCGTGCTGAAGGTGCTGGTCGAACGGGATGGCGGCGTGGACAGCGTGGTCGTCGCCGAGAGCAGCGGCCGCGCGGAGCTCGACTCGGCCGCCGTGCGGGGTGCCCGGGGGGCGCGATTCGAGGCGGCGAGGGGCGATGGCGGGCCGGTCCGGGTCTGGACGCGTCTTCCGGTGCGCTTTGCCAGGAGCTCCGAGCCCCCGGAGACGCCCCCCGACTCGAACGCGCGGATGCCACGGTGAGCGCCGCCAACGGGTCGGCGGGGGCCGCGCCCCGCTTTCGGGAACCGTGCGCAGATGTGCTCGACCTGGTCGGATGGACGCCGCTGGTCCGGCTGAACCGCGTGACGGAGGGGATCCGCACACCCGTATACGGGAAGGCGGAGTTCATGAACCCGGGCGGATCGGTCAAGGACCGCATCGGGCTGGCGATGATCGAGGAGGCCGAGGAGGCCGGGGTGCTCGAGGCGGGCGGGACCATCGTGGAGGGGACGGCGGGAAACACCGGTCTGGCGCTCGCGATAGCGGCCGCGTCGCGCGGCTATCGCTGTGTCTTCACCATGCCCGACAAGATGAGCCGCGAGAAGGTGAAGCTCCTCCGCGCATTCGGGGCCGAGGTGGTGATCACACCCACCTCGGTGCCGTCCGACCACCCGGACAACTACGTGAACCGGGCTCGATCGATCGCAGAGAGCACTCCCGGAGGCTTCCTGGCCGACCAGTTCTACAATCGCGCCAATGTGGAGGCGCACTACCGCACTACCGGACCCGAAATCTGGGAGCAGAGCGGCGGCGCCGTCACCCACCTCTTTGCCGGGGCGGGGACGGGGGGCACGATCTCGGGGACGGGCCGCTACCTGAAGGAGCGCAGTCCGGATGTGCGCGTCGTCTGCGTCGATCCGGCCGGATCGGTGCTGGCGGGGTACTTCGAGAGCGGCGAGGTGGGCGAGGGAGAGCCGTACAAGGTCGAGGGGCTCGGCAACGACAGGATCCCGGGAACGCTCGACGTGGAGTACATCGACGATTTCGTCCAGGTGCGCGACCGGGACGCCTTCGCGACCGCCCGTCGCCTCGTCCGCGAGGAGGGACTCTTCGTCGGCGGCTCCACCGGGCTGATCGTGCACGCCGCGCTGGCCGAAGCGCGTCGTCTGGACGATCCGGACGCCTTCGTGGTGGCGGTGCTCTGCGACTGGGGGGAGCGCTACCTGACCAAGCAGTTCGACGACGAGTGGATGCGGAACAACGGCTTCCTGAGCCGGCGGCGAACCACCGTCGCCGAGATCGTCGCGGCCAAGATCGAGCCTCTTCCCGGGCTCGTCACCGTGACGCCTGCCACCCCGGTGCGAATGGCGATCTCGACGCTCTCGACCCACAACGTATCGCAACTGCCGGTCGTGGTCGGGGGCGAATGCATCGGCAGCGTAGCCGAGCGCACGCTGATGGCTGCGGTCCTCGCCGATCGGAAGGTGCTCGAGGCGGACGTTGGCTCGATCATGGAGGCGCCCTACCCTGTCCTCGACGAGCGGGCAGACGCCGAGGAGGCCAAGCGGCTCCTGACCGGCGGCTCCCATGCGGTGCTGATTCGCGCGGACGGCGAGCTCGACGGCATCCTGACGCGGCAGGACCTGGTGCGCTCGCTGGCAGCGGCGCCTTGAGGATCGCCGTCCTCATGGGGGGCAGTTCGGAGGAGCGGGCAATCTCCCTGGCGAGCGGGTGCGAGGTGGCGGCGGCGCTCAGGGCGCGGGGCCACGAGGTGGCGACGATCGACGCCGCCTTCGGGGCGATCGACCGGGCTACGGAGGACCGGATTCGCCAGGAGAGGGTTGGCCGTGCCGAGGCGCCGATCCGTGCTGGCCCTCGACCGGGAGCGCTGCTAGAGGCCGAAGTGATCCACGGCGAGGACGATCTCGCCAGAGCCGACGTGGCCTTTCTGGCGCTGCACGGTGGGGCCGGGGAGGACGGAACGGTGCAGACGCTCCTCGAGACGGCCGGCATCGCGTATGTGGGCAGCCGGCCGGTTGGGTGTGCGCTGGCGATGGACAAGGATCTGACCAAGCGGCTGCTGCGCGACGCCGGGGTGGATACGCCGAAGTGGCTGGTGGGACGGTCCCCGCTGCCGCCCGACGATGTCGTGGGTCGCCTGGGCCTGCCGCTCGTCGTCAAGCCCGCATCGGGCGGTTCGTCGGTTCGCCTCACCCTGGCCCGTTCCATCGAGGAGGTAGGGGCGGGCGCGGAGAGGGCCGCGGAAGGGGGCGACCGGGTGCTCTACGAGGCGTACGTCGAGGGGCGCGAATTCACCGTCGGGGTACTGGGAGACGAGGCTCTGCCGGTCGTCGAGATCGAGTTCGCACACGACTTCTTCGACTTCGAGTGCAAGTACGAGCCGGGTCTGGCGACCGAGACTGCACCGGCACAGATCCCCAGGAGCCTGGCCGAGTCGCTCCAGGAGACCGCGCTCCTGGCCCACGGGCTGCTGCGGCTGGAGCACTTTTCCCGGATCGACTTCATCGTCGACCGCTCGGGGCAGCACTGGTGCCTGGAGGCGAACGCGCTCCCCGGACTGACGGCCAACAGCCTCGTTCCGAAGTCGGCCCTGGCCGCAGGCCTCGACTTCCCGGAGCTATGCGAGCTGATCTGCTCCATGGGGCGGGAGCGCGCCCCTGGAGGGGCTGTCCAGAAGTGTGTCAGCTTCCGATCAGCCACGCCAAGAGGCCCGTCGGAACCACCAGGAGGTCGGGGTCCCGCAGATCGAGTGCGCCGCGAGTCGCCATGATCCCCCGCCACCGCGACGCCCGCAGGGTCCGGGCGTCCCTCCGCCAGCGGTCGCCGTCCACGTACTTGGACTCGATGGCGACGTCTCCGAACTCGCGTCCCACGAAGTCGATTTCCCTTCGGGATCGCGTCCGGTGGTGCAGCACGGAGTCGAAGTCCAGGTACCCGCCGGGATCGTGGCGGGCGAACGACCGCACCAACGTCATTCCCAGTTGCTGCTCGGAGAGCTGACCGCGATCGATGGGCACGCCGGGGCGCGGCGACAGGTGCGCGTACACCGGGTCGGTGAAGTAGGTCTTCGGCTGCGCTCGAAGCAGGGGCCGGAGGTCCCGCTCCGGGTAGCACGGCCACGCGACGAACGCCTCCCGCAGCGCGGCGACGCGACGCCCCACGGTCTTGGCCCGCCCACCGATGTCCGTGGCCACGTCCTGCAGGTTCGTCGGCGACGCGACGCCCTGCGCCAATCGGCGGAGGAATGCGACGGTCTGCGACCGGGGCCACCGAGCCTGCCGGAAGGCCTCGCCCTCGATTGCGTGCAGCAGGCTCCGCCGGATCGGGTCAGGATTGCCCCGATCATGGGTGGCCACCGACTGGGGGAATCCCCCCACCTGGAGGTAGGTCTCCCATTCGTCGATCAGATGCGGCAGCCAGGGTGCCAGAACGCGAACGGCCTCCCGGAGCACGGTGCGGTCGATGTCGGCGACCGCCAGAGCGCCGAGATCGTCCGGGGGCGTCGGGCGTGGACTCCGTTCGTCACCGCAGCGGACGCGGAAGAAGTCGCGGAAGGACATCGGCAGGAGAACCCGGTCCGAATCCGGCGCATCACCACGCCGTCCCGCCAGAGCCTTCACGGCATCGGAGAGGCCAGCGGCGGACGATCCGGTCAGGACGACGGTATCGACGGCGAACCGAGGGTCGTTGTCGCGCAGCCATTTCACCACCGGCGGCCAGTCGTCGCGAATGGCGGTGATCTCGTCGATGAACCAGTGGCGGTGTCCGGCGGGCGTGAGCTGGCTGGCCGCTCGAACCGCCCTGCGCAGGTCCGCCGCGGCCAGATCGTCGGCCGCGATGTGGACGATCCGGCGCGGATTCTCTCCGCTCTCGATGAGGCCGCGAACCTTCTTCTTGATCTCGACCGACTTGCCGACCCGCCTGGGACCACGCAGGATGTAGAGGCCGCCCCGGAGCAGGCCGTCCAGGGCACCGGCGGAGTAGTCGAAGGGGGCGTCGGCGGCTCTCCGGAGATCGAAGTCCTGGAGCGCCCAGGCGCGGGGCCGGACCCACCAGCCAGTCTCGGCGATGATGTCGCGAAGTTCCTGGGCGGTCAACGGAGTCTCAGGTTGGTAACATTATGGGACACGCAATGTCCTAATAATAGTAGTACGCCCCGCTACGGCCCGAGCGCTCCGATCGGAATCACCCCCACGCCATCCGGCCTCGTGTACCCGTATCCGCTCGCCACTATGACTCAGGGATAGGGAGACAGATGAAGGACTGGCTGCCGCTATCCCGCCACCGCCCCGGCCGCCCGCACCGCCGCCCCCACGTACCCACCCCCGAAGAGGCGCGCATGCACCAGGAGCGGGTAGAGCTGGTACGCGGGACGGCGACGCGCCTGGCCCGGCCGTAGCGGCCACTCCTCCTCGTAGCCCTCGTGGAAGGCGCGGGGAAAGCCGCCGAAGAGGCGCGACATGGCGAGGTCGACCTCGCGGTGTCCGACGTACACGGCCGGGTCGATCAGCACGGGGTCGGCACCGCCGCCAGACCCCTCCAGCCTCCGCGCGAATAGGACGTTGCCGGACCACAGGTCGCCGTGCAGGAGAGAGGGGCCGTCTTCCCGCGCGGCGGGGTTCAACAGCGCGCCGACGCTGGCGGCCGAGCTCTCGATCGTGGCCAACTGCCGGGCCGTGAGGGTGCCTCGAGCGTGGAGTTCACGCAGCCGCCACGCGCCGGGCGCGTGCCCAGCACCCGCGACGGGTCGATTCCCGCAGCCCGGCAGGCGCTCTTCACGACAGCCCGCTCCATCGGGTCAGTCGCGGTCCGCCAACTCGTCGAGAAGGCCGCTACACGCACGCTCCAGGATGCGGAAGACGCGCTCGAAGCCCCCGGGGCCGCCGTAGTAGGGATCCGGCACGTCGGGGTCGCGCGCGCCGGGGTCGTAGTCGCGCATCATGACGATCTCGGCGAGGCCGCCCCGGAGCCGCCTCCGCAGGCGCTCCAGGGAACGCCGGTTGCTGCGGTCCATCGCGACGATGATGTCGAAGCGCTCGAAGTCGCGGGGCGTGACCTGGCGGGCGAACCCCGTCAGCCCGATGCCGTGATCCGCAGCCACCGCCGCCGATCGGGAGTCGGCCGGCTCGCCGGAGTGGTAGGCGGCGGTGCCAGCGGAGTCGACATGGAACTCGCCTTCAACTCCGCGCTCCTTCGCCAGGGCGGCGAAGATTCCCTCGGCCAACGGGGAGCGACAGATATTTCCGAGGCAGACGAAGAGGACGGAGACGGGAGCGCCGGACACGTCTGGAAGATGGCCGGACGGCGGTTGCACGCCAAGGAGAACCGCTTCAATGGGACCCCGGCCGATTCACCCGGGAAATCTTCCTCTCCGAGCCATTGGTTGCCGTCCCCGACTGCGAGCGGTTCCGCCGCCCGCTATGGGCTCGGGTCCGCCGGGTCAGGCGGATCGGTCACGCGTCGCCAGGGGGTGAAGGCGGGGACGCCGAGATCGAGGTAGGCGCGGATGGACCGGGCGCAGAGGGTGAGGGCGTGGACCCGGGCGGTGGCGGCGAGGAGGAGGTCGGACCGGCCGGTGTGGCCCACGGTTGCGCCGCGTTGCCTTCGGAGGCGCATCGACTCGAGAACGATCTCCTCCGTCACGGGCAGGACTCGTCCCGCGAACCAGGGGCGGAGCGACTGGTCGAGCCAGACGCCGATTTCGGTGCGGAGCTCCGGTGCGGAGCGCCGCTCGCAGCGGTGGCGGATCGCCGCGATGGTTGCCTCGCTCAGGAAGAGGGATTCCCGGGGCTGGGCGTCCGACCACGCCGCCACCTTCGGGTCGGGATTGGCGCTACGGAGCTCGAGTAGGACCGACGCGTCCAGCAGCCAGCCGGTCACGTCACTCGTCGCCCGCGCGGAACCGCCGCCCTCCGCCCCGCCTCTCCACCAGGCGGGTCAACGGCGAATCGGCGACGAGCTCGCGCAGGGAGGGGGAGATGTCGCGGGCCGTCAGTCGCTCGAATTCGGTGCTCCCGACGATCACGACGGCGTCGTGGCCGTGGACGGTCACGCGTTGGGCTTGGCCCGACCGGGCGAGGCGGACCACTTCGGAGAACCGCGCCTTGGCACGGCCGAGGGGCCATGCGGGGTGGGGTGGAGTGCTGGCCTCGGGCTCTGAGGAAACGGGTCTCTGCATGGTGGCGGTCCTCTTCGAGTCGGCGAGAATATGACTAATATAGTCAAAAGTCGTCGTTCCGAGGACTGGACACATCATCGACGACCGATTGCCGATTGTCATTTAACTTGACAATTTGCAAGGTTTTCGACGATACTGTTCTCTTTCCACTCTCCGACACCCCCTCCCAGACACCCGCCGCATGCCAATCATCGACCGCAACTTGGCCACCTCGCTCCTGGACCGGATGCGCCACTACCCGGTCGTGACCGTCACCGGTCCCCGGCAGTCGGGCAAGACCACGCTGTGCCGCACCGTCCTTCCCGATCGGCCATACGTCTCGCTGGAGGGCATGGACGTGCGGATCTACGCACGCGAAGATCCCCGGGGGTTCCTGCGCGAGTACAGCGACGGTGCGGTGATCGACGAGGTGCAGCGGGCGCCGGAACTGACCTCCTACCTCCAGGAGGTGATTGACGACGATCCCGCGCCGGGCCGTTTCGTCCTGACGGGTTCACAGCACTTCGGTCTGGGCGAGGCGGTCAGCCAGTCGCTTGCCGGCCGCGTCGGCGTGCTCTACCTGCTGCCGCCCGGCCTGGACGAGCTGGCCCGCTTCGGGCGACCGTCGCCGAGCCTGCTAGAGGTGCTGTGGACGGGTGCCTATCCGCGGATTCACGACCGCCAGATACCGGCCGACGTGTGGCTGAGGGACTATTTCACGACCTACGTCGAGCGCGACGTGCGCTCGCTGCGCAATGTCACCGACCTGGAGGCATTCTCCGCCTTCGTGCGCTTGGCGGCGGGCCGGACCGCTTCGGAAGTCAGCCTGTCCGCGCTGGCCAGCGACATCGGGGTGCGCCACAACACCATTCGTGCCTGGCTTTCCGTGCTGGATGCGAGCTTCCTGTGCTTTCGCATGCCCGCCTACCGAAGCAATGTGCGGAGACGCTGGATCAGGGCTCCTAAGTTCCATTTCCTGGACTCGGGTCTGGCGTGTCACCTTCTGGGGATCCGGTCCCCCGAGGAATTGCGGCACCATCCCCTGCGGGGCCCGATCTTCGAGAGCTGGGTGGCGTGCGAGGTCTTCAAGGCGGTGACGCACCGGGGTGAGGAGCCCCGCTTGCGGCACTACCGGGCCGCGGGGACGGAGGTCGACCTAGTCGCCGATCGCGGTTCCGCGCTGATACTGGCCGAGGCCAAATCGGGAGCGACGATCACACCCCGCTTCTTCGGGGGGATCCGGAGGCTGGGTCGGGAGCTCGAGGACGCCGGATACACCGTGGAGCGACGCCTGGTCTACGGTGGCGACCGCCGGCAGTCGCGAAGCGGGACGGAGGTAATCCCGTGGAACCGCCTGCTGGAACTCGCCTGGTAACCCGCCCGAAGATCCAGAAGTCCAGCCGCGCGTCCACCCCCGCGCCCGTCTCGACCTCCACCTTCACCGGCGCGCTCAACCCGCCCGGCACCCGGACACCGGGAGCGAGCTAGGCTAGTGCTAGCTTCGTATCTAGTCATCATCGCACCATGGAAGGACGACAGTCATGGTCACAGTCAACGTGCACGAAGCCAAGACCCATCTCTCCCGGCTGCTGGCGCGGGTGGAGACGGGAGAGGAAATCGTCGTTGCCCGGCGGGGCAGGCCCGTCGCGCGGCTGGTCGCCTACGCTCCACGCGGTCGGCGGCGGCCGGACGTACTCAAGGGAAAGGTCGTCGTCCCAGACAGCTTCTTCGATCCGTTGCCTGCGGAGGAGCTGCGGTCATGGGAGGGCGAATAGCACAGGCTCGGCAGGCTTCCCGGAGCCAAGGCCGTCGCACCCGGATCACTCCGAAGCCATTGTGACTAAAATGGTCATATTGAACGACCTTCGTGCCGGAGGGCCAAACGGTTTTCAGGCGGTAGGGCTGCGGTCATGCGAAGGCGGAGTAGCTCCGTTCGTCCGCGCCTGCCTCTTCGCTTTGGCGTCGCTGCACCTCGCTTGCGGCGAGGTCTCGGACTCACCGGACGCGACCGGCCCGGTCGTCGAGACCGAGACCATCGGCGACACGACCGTGGTCAGGACCGTCAGCGGCAGCGTCTGGAAGGGAACCGCGACGCTCGTGCCGGAAGTCGCGGTCGGCGAATTGGATGGACCAGAGGAGTACCTCTTCGGTTCTGTGCGTGCGATCACGGTCGACGATGACCACAACTTCTACATCCTGGATGGGCAGGCCGGCAATGTTCGCGTCTTCGATTCATCCGGCAGCCACGTCAGGACGCTGGGGAGGGAGGGCGAGGGGCCGGGCGAGTTCAAGGTGCCGATCGGAATTGCCATTTCCGACGGCCGCGTTCTGGTGAGGGATCCAGCGAACGCGCGCGTGCAACTGTTTCACCTCGAGACTTGGGAGGCCGAGGAGTGGCGGTACGGGCCGAGTATCGTCTACATGAATTCCCCGCTGTACACGGATGACCAGGGCAGGATCTATGTAGGCACCGCCACTTTTGACGAGAATCGCTTCATCGTCATGGGCCCCGATGGCACGCATCTCGATACGATCCCGGCCCCCGATTCGCCTCCCGGCTTCGACGACGGGGCATGCTCCCTTCGCTCCGAGAGGGAGACTGCCGACGGGGGTTGGATTTCCGTCGGCGCAACCGTTCCGTTCTGTCCGGACTGGGAGTGGACGCTCCACCCTACGGGCCACTTCCTGTCGGGCCTGTCCACGGCATACCGGATCGACCTCGAGCAGGACAGTGGCGTGCTTCGCATCGAGAGGAACTACACACCGGTGGCGGTCTCGGACGAAGAACGCAACCACCACCGACAACCCATTGTGGACCGGATGCGCCGGTTCGATGCGGAGTGGAGCTGGGACGGTCCCGGCATACCGGATCACAAGCCGCCCTTCCGGAGCCTTCGCGCCGGGACCGATGGCCGTATCTGGGTGCGGCTCTGGACGGAGGGGCGGCGAGTCCCGAATGAGAACCACGACCCGAGCGATCCCGAGTCCGCTCCGTACACCTGGGTCGAGCCGATCCGCTACGACGTGTTCGAAGCCGACGGAACGTACCTTGGCGCGGTGGAGATGCCCGATGGATTCAGCCTGGCGGCTCCGCCCGTCTTCGGTCGCTCATTCGTATGGGCGGTTGAGCGGGGCGATCTGGATGTACAGCGGGTGCGTCGGTATCGGATCGCGTCCACTGCCGGCGGGCCAAGGGTTCCGAAGCCGTGAGACAATTCACCGTTGTGATCGAACGGAATCTCAGCAATGTCGCAGGCAGATGCGCCCCGGCTGCAATTCGCCGGAGCAAGGGCGATGGGGACGGTCCGCGGCGCGGGTCTCCGCACAGACGGGTGAATATGACCAATGTGGTCAGAATTGAACCTCGCGCCTAGTGCGGGAGCTCACTCGCAAGCGAGCACTCCGGACGAACTCTCCGAGAACCTCCGCGAGGTCATCGCGATGCTGCCGGAAGACGGACTTCCTGAGCTGGAGGCCGAATTCGCTGGAATTCGGATGATCACGGCCTGACAATCGAGTGTCTCGTCCGCGAGGCACCCGCCGGCGATGCGCCCTCGCCGAAGCAGTTCAGGCGACCGGCTTCGAAACGTCGATCACGCGGACCACGGCGGGCACCCCCGGCGGCACGAAGCGCGTTTCCGTCGGCACGGATCTCCGCCGACCCGCACGCTCACGAGCAGGCGCGAACTTGCGGGACGTAGCTGCATCCGGCCCTGTCGTCCACGTCGCGCCGCAAGAGCCACTACCGGGGCGAGGAGATCAGGAAGCGCGAGAAGGGGGTCGATGCTGCTGCTCGTCGGGCCGCGCACCGGATCGGTCGGTTCCTCTCTCTCCCGTTGTCTCGGTTCTCAAGGCTTGCGCTTCCCGAGCGGGGGCGGTTACCGTGTCGGGGAGGCCTTGGGGGACGGATGCTCGCCGGAAATTCCCGAGAAGAAGGAGACGCGAAATGTCTAATTGCAAGGTGCCGTGGTGGACCAATGTGAGCGAAAGATCGCTTCTTGCGTGCTGTTGGGTAGTATTTCTAGGGGGTTTGTCACTATTATTGTGGGGCGATGCGATTGAGCCAGGGTGGATCGCTGAGGTTATTACCCTTATCCTAGCGTTTTTTATGCTTGCGTTGGTGTTTGTGGTCGGATACTCCGTTAAATGGGAGAGGAAGCCGAGGCCGCCCCGCCCCTTGCCGAACAGTTCCGCAATGAGTGTCTCTAATTGCAAGGTGCCGTGGTGGACCAATGTGGGCGAAAGATCGCTTCTTAGGTGCCTTGGGATAGTATTTCTAGGGTATTTGTCACTATCATTGTGGGGCGATGCGATTGAGCCAGGGTGGATCGCTGAGGTTATTACCCTTATCCTAGCGTTTTTTTTCTTGCGTTGGCGTTTGTGGTCGGATGCTCCGTTAAATGGGAGAGGAAGAGTTAGCGGCTTCCAGACCCTTGGAGGTCCGCCACCTGGACCACGACCGGGCTAACAACGAGGTCGCCAACCTGCAATGACAGAGGGGCAGAGACTGCGGGCGAAGCTGGCGGAGGCGAAGCGACTCCGAACTCAAGATCAGGATCAAGGCGATCTGGCGCGACAGCGACGAGACCTACGGCTGCCCGCTGATCCACGCGGCGCTCCTGGCCGGCGGCGCGCGTGTGAGCCGGAAGCGGGTGGCGGCGGGCCAAGGGTTGCGAAGCCGTGAAGACAGTTCACCGTTGTGACCGAACGGAATCTCAGCAGCGTCCGCGCGGCCTCGTCCACCCCTTCCCGCGCCCAGCTTGATCTCGAACTCGTTGAGCGGCGGGGCGTGTCGTTTGAACGGGTCACATCGGCGATTCAGCGCGGTGGCCTAGTCGATGTGCTGGAGCACCCCAACCAGGAACGATACCCTGGACAGAGGATCTACGTCGTGGAGATCGACCGGTACCTCCATCTCGTCCCCTTCGTGGTTGCGGACGACGGCACCCGGTTCCTGAAGGCCATCATCCCCAGCCGGAAGGCGATGCGGGACTACTACAGGAGGCAGTCGCGGTGAACGATGAGCTGAATCCCGAAGAGCGGAAGATCCTGGCGAAGTTCGAGCGCGGCGAAGTGCGTCGCGTGTCCGACATCGGCCGCGAGACCGCGATCGCCCGCGACGCGGCGCGAGCCACATTCACTAAGACGCGGCGCGTCAACCTGCGGGTCACCGAGCGCGACTTCGCCTTGGCCCACGCACGGGCGTTGGAGGAGGGACTCCCCTATCAAACCCTGCTCTCCAGCGTAATCCACAAGTACCTGACAGGGCGCCTGATCGAGCGCAGCAGATAGGCGGCGGGATCCGCGAGGCGCTAGTAGCACCGAACCCGGTCATTCGGTAGAGTCAATGGACCATGAATTCCTTGAAGAAGCCCGGACGAACCTTCGCGACAGCCATCGCCTTGGTCGTCGAAGCCGACCGGGTCTTCGGCCTCGCACCCATGGAGGAACCGCAATGACCCGACGCCTGACTGCGATCGTCGAGCGCGAGGGTGAGGGCTATGTGGCGCTCTGCCCCGATTTGGACGTTGCGAGCCAAGGCGAGACCGTGGCCGAGGCTCGCGACAATCTCGCCGAAGCCCTTGCTCTGTTCTTCGAGGCCGCGCCTCCCGGCGAGGTCGACCGGCGCCACAGCCTGTAGATTCAGGTCGAGTCGAGGCGAGCGTTTCGGGCGCGGAGGGGTTGAGGGAGCCTTCCTCGGCGCGGCGTAGCGGCAGCCCCACGCCCCCAGCGCCCCCAGCGGCACCACGCCCACGCCGTCGGGCCGCTGGTACCCGTACCCGCTTCCCACGATCACCACCAGCGCGGCGGGCTCCCCGCACCTGCGCGTGTCCACCCGGTCCCGGAACCTCATCAGCGTCCGCGCGGCCTCGTCCACCCTTCCCGCGCCCAGCTTGATCTCGAACGCCGCCCACCTTCCGGGGCCCGAGTCGAGCACGGCATCCACCTCGAGCCCCGTGTTGTCGCGGTAGTGGTGCACGGCCGCCCCGCACGCCTGGGCGTAGACCCGCAGATCCCGAATCGCCATGGACTCGAAGAGCAAGCCGAACCACTCGAAGTCGCGAAGCAGGTGATCCGGCCCCGCGCCAAGGGCCGCCACGGCCAGCGACGGGTCCACGAAGTGCCGTTTCGGGGCGCTGCGAAGTCTTGAGCGCGACCGCAGATGGGGGGCCCAGGCCGGCTGGTCCTCGACGATCATCAGGCGGTGGAGGGCGGTCATGTAGGAGCTGGCGGTGCGGTGGTGCAGACGCTGGTCCGGCCCGCCCGCATCCCGCGCCAGCGTGGCCACGCCCGCACAGGTGGCAACGTTGCGACCGACGGACTGCATGAGCCGTCCCACCCTGGCCGGATCCCTCCCGGACCCGTCCACACGCGCGATGTCGGTGCGGCAGACTTCTCCCAGATAGTCGCGGTTCTCGGCCATGGCGTCGTCGTGAGAGAGCGGCGGGTCATCGACCGACGACCCCAGGTGTCCGGGCCAACCGCCAACGCACACCAGTTCGCCGATCTCGTCGACGGACAGCTCGGCCCTCGAGGCGGGGACGGGAGCGCCCGCGAGGAGTCGGCGGAGCGACACCTCCCCCGTCGAACGCTGCAACTCGAAGAGCGACATGGGCCGGAGGCGCAGTCGGCCGATGCGCCCGGCCCCGGTATGGCGTGTGATGTCGTCGGGTGGAACGGCTGAACCGGTGAGGATGAAGTGGCCTCGCCCCGGCCGCTCGTCGACGGCGTGGCGCACGTGGTTCCAAATTTCGGGAACGATCTGCCACTCATCGATCAGGCGCGGAGTCTCGCCCCGGAGCAGGAATCCAGAGTCGACGCCCGCGGCGCTGCGGGCGGACCGGTCAATGTCGAGCATCACGCCGCTGGCCGCGACCTGCCTTGCGGTCATCGTCTTGCCGCATGCCCGGAGTCCTTCGATCAGCACGGCTCCCGAACGGGCGAGGCGCCGTCCGATTTCGCGATCGGCCACGCGGGGCCAGTAGCGCCGGGGCGTTGGATCGTACGGCTCCCCACTCGTGGGTTCGCGAACGGTGTCGCGGGACGGAATGTCGGGGTGGCGGATCACGCGGAGGGTCTCGTCGGCTGCGCGGGTTCGGTTGTGGTTCGACTAGCCTATTCGTACGGTAGCAGGAATGCAATGAGAACAATAGCAGATTTGCAAGGCTTACGATAGCAACTTCGCAAGATATGGCTATGGCAGGCAAGCCGCATGAGTCGCCGGATCTACGCGGCGGTATCACTATGCTCTAGCCGATGATACTATTCTCAAAGATCCCAGCGAGATCGTCGCGACGGGCGTGAGCGAAATGATCCCATGATCGCGAGCCTTTGCTATACCGTAGGCCCACTTCACGAGCCGGAACCGGCCAGCTCCGAGAATCGACAGCCTGCAGGGGAACCAGCGGATGACCGAGCCAAGACAACGGACGAGCACAGGCACGGACGATCAGGTGGCCGCGATCAGAAGGGCGGCCGAGGCCTTGACGGCCGTGTTCGGATACTGCAAGAGCGCCGGAACCCTGCTGGCCCTCGGCTGCCATGAGGTCGCGATGGGGTTGCGCTCGCTTGACGACCGACTACCCCGACCACGGCTTCGCCATCGACCTGACCGAAGCCAGGCAGTTTCCTGGATCACGCTAGGGAGCTGCAGCCACCCGAGCGGGCCCTCGAGGTCGCGATGGCCAGCGCCATGCCGGGAGTCTATCTTCCGAGCGTTGGTCAGGACCTCGTGATATGCCTGACGGAGTCCGACGCTGCCGCGGTTCAGGCCAACCTTCAAGGAGGGGAGACAGATGGAGGACTACCGGCGGATCCAGAGGGAGATTCTGGAGAAGCGAGCCGCGAAGACCCAGGAATACGTTCGCCGAGTGATGAAGCGCACGGAACGGTCGGTCCGCCCGATCTTGGTAGCGCACCGGCGACCCACTGATCCAGGGTACCGCCCGCCCGCGTTCCGAACAGAAGTCTGACCCGACCGGCCGACCTTCGCGAGCACCTCGGCCGAATCCGGCGCTTCGACCAGTTGGTCGCGTTCCTCCGCGACGAGCTGGACTGGCCGATAGGCGCGACTGACTTCGATGAGCTGACCTTCGAATACACCGCTGGGGAGCTCGGGATCGACGGCGGAAACGCCGCCAAGATCCGGGACGGCCAGACCGTGCTGGTCACCGGCGCAACCGGGTCTGGAAAGTCCTACCTGGCTTGCGCCCTCGGCCACCAGGCCTGCCGCCTCGGCGGATCGCCTGAGGCCAGAATCACGGCAGAAAGTCGTATAAAGTCTTACAGGGCTGCACGATCTGCGTTTCCTGCCGTTGGACTGGACCCTGCTGGACCGTGCCGCGAAAGCGAGAAAAGCGGACCTGAATGGCGGGAATCGGCCCGCACGGAGGCGGTCCTGTTTCATCAAGTTCTCGCCGAATGTCTCTTGAGATCCGGTGGCCCATTAGGAACATAACCTCCGTCTTCCCGTCGGGACCGGCTCCCGATGGCAAGGCGGGGGGAACCGCCGAGGCCTCGGCGGTTGCAAGCGCAAGGTGCGCGCCCTACGCCTCCCTGGCAATGGGTCGTTGGCGTGCCTGGCCGTGGTGCCTTCGTAGGTTCAGGGGCAGGAGGCACCGGACCGTCGGGAGGTGTGGGCCGTTTCATGCTCGAAGCCGGGATCGTGGGGGACAACCAGTGTCCCGGACAATACGTCGGCATCAACGGGCGGGTCGCGGGGTTGGAAGAGGGAGGAGTCGCTCCTTCGGAAGCGCCGTATCTGCTTCCGGTCGATCACTGCCGTTGGGGGGAAGTGAGTCTTCGTGTCGCCTCGACCGCCTACGCTTGGTCCTCCCGCCTGAGAGAGGGATGAGAGTTGGCATCGACAGTGGATTCCGGTTAGGTTGGAGCTTGGGCACCAAGCTGTGACCCAACATGAAGCTGTGACCCAACATGACTACACGCGACTACATCATTGACGAGATTCGGCGGGTTGCGGAAGAGCTTGGACGCCCGCCCGGCCGTCAAGTCTTCGAGAGGGAGACCGGCATCCTCGTGTCTGAGTGGCACGGCGTCCACTTCCGGAGTTGGGGTGCCGCCCTATCAGCGGCGGGATACGAGCCCAACGAGAAGCAAGGAAAGTTCTCGTCCGAACGCGTACTTCGAAAATATGCTGAGGCCGTCCGCCACTTTGGCCGCATACCTGCCGACATTGACATTCGCATGTACTCGCGCGAACGAGAGGATTTTCCCGCCCACACGACTTTTTCCAACCACTTCGGGAACAAGTCCGGCCTTATCGCCGCGCTGACCGGTTGGGTGCGCAAGAACGATGAGTTCGCCGACCTCATCGCATTGCTTCCCGAACCCGAGGAGACCGATACCACATCTCCTACCCCATCTCTGCCAACAGAGGGCTTTGTCTACCTGCTCAAATCCGGCAACCACTACAAGATTGGCCGCAGTGACGACCTTGAAAGAAGGGTGAAGCAGATCAGCACCTCGCTTCCGGAGAAGGTCTCTCTGGAACACGCGATTCGCACGGACGACCCTCCCGGTATCGAGGCCTACTGGCATCGAAGGTTTTCGGAGCGGCGAGCGCAGGGCGAATGGTTCCGCTTGACTTCCGCCGACCTGCGAGCGTTCAAGCGGCGCAAGTTCCAGTGATGATAGGGATGTCCTTCGACGCGTGGTTCTCACATCGGACGCCTCATGACACTCGCCCGCAAACCCAGCATTGACGCCGCCGAAGGCGCTCTCCCAATTTCAAGGGACAGAATCACCTCCACTGCGTTTGGTCCCGGCATCGGAAATCCGGCCTCCAGACAGCTAAGGTGGCTAAGCGGCCCCCGCAGCCTAGGAAACGCCGGTGTGCGTCCTGCGGCAAGCTCTATGTGGGCCGTCCCCGGCAGGAAACGGTATGCCTCACCTGCGACATCCGGGAGCGGGCGGCTGGGGGCGAGAGCCCCGGGGCCATCGCGGTTTGCTTCGGGATCCCCCGGTTCCTCGTCGAGGCTGTGCTGGAGCCCGTTTCTCACCCGACCCCTTACCCCTCGGAGGCGGGCGATCGTCGATCCTGGGCGATCCCAGAGCCCGTTATGATGTGCCGAAACCGCTCTGGATTCGGCCGTTTTGGAACGACCCGCTTGGCGATGAACGAGGAGTCAAGGGTCATCGCTCGAACCCTCCTCCGCCACGCTCGGGGCCTCTGGGCGGGCGAGGCCGGGTACGCGGCCAAGGCAGGTCGGGAGGAATTCGTCTTCCACCCGTCAGCTCTTGTCCGCTCGCGGGGTCGTTACCACATGCGGGGGTACCGCTCGGACGGTTACGGGGAGGCACGCCGGCGATTGAGCGAGCGATACGTGGATATGGTTCCGGCTCGTGCCGTGGAGGCGCGCATGGTGGATGGGAACCACTTTGTGGACCTGGCCGATGATGCGGAGTGGAGCGAGTTCGCTCGCCACCGCTTCTTCCTGTCGCCGAGGCTGTCCGACGACGAGCGACTCTGCTACGAACACGAGTACGGAATCGCCGATCGAGGTTATCTGGTTGTTACCTGCCGTCGCGCTCTTCTTCCCTATGTTCGGCAAGAACTGGCAGAACGCCGGTGCTGGCGCCGGGACGGTACGCATGTCGCGATTTGGGAGGCCCCGGTACGAGATGGGTCGAGGGAGGAGGATAGCGACTACGGATCGATGGCGGGCCCGATGTAAGGGGCTCCCCACGATTGCCAATGCGCCTCTTTGAGGCGGCCTTCCGAGACGTGCTGAGACTTCGCGAGTCATTGTGACGCTTCCTTCGGGTTGACTTGCCCGCGAACGTTTCCACACCGTTTCCGGCATGGAGAGGCCGAAGTGGCAGGTCAACCCGGCTGCGAGCGGAGTGGTCGCCGACCTGAGCGGAACGCGCGAGGGCGCTTGAGCCCTTTGGCTGGACTGGCCGCCGGGCCGAGTGGATCGCGTTGGCCTGTCTCCACGGTGGCGTCTTCACCAAGGCACAGGGGAAGGTATTCCTGCGTTGCCACCACGAGAAGGTGCGCCGCCTTCGAGGCGCTCGGCATCGAGCGCCAAATCCTACCCCAACGGGCATACCGCAGGGCGGCGGGCAACCTCCTCCGCCATTTCCCGTTCAGACTGCCGGTCGCGCTGGACGACGAGCGCGTCGTCTTCGTCTACGTCGATCCCGGTCACGAGACAAAGACGGCGCACCGCGATCTCTGGAAGGCAATTCGCCGGAGCAGGGGCGATAGGGACGGTCTGCGGCGCGGCTCTCCGCACAGACGAATGAATATGACCAGTTTGGTCAGAATTGAACCTCCCGCTGGCGCGGGAGCTGACTCGCAAGCGAGCACCCCGGACGAACTCTCCGAGAACCTCCGCGAGGTCATCGCGATGCTGCTGGTAGACGGACTTCCTGAGCTGGAGGCCAATTTCGCTGGAATTCGGATGCTCACGGCCTGACAAGGGAAGCCCTCCGCTCTGGCCGTAGTCCTCCCTAGCGGCTACGGATACGTGGAGCATGGAGATGTGGGGGTCGTCCCGGTAGGCGCGCTGGGCCCGTAACCCACCATCCTGCGGCTCGGATTCCGGCGGAAGACCACCGACCCACCCGCCTTCGCCCCGTGCAGCCCGAGCGCTTTGGCTCCGTGCGGAGCTCGGGCGCACAGCGCTGCTCGCCCCGGTGGCGGATCGCCGCGATCGTCGAGGGCTTCCCGGGGCTGGGCGTCCGACCACTCCGCCACGTTCGGGTCGGGATTTGCCCTGCGGAGCTCGAGTAGGACCGACCCGTCCAGCAGCCAGCCGATCACGTCACTCGTCGCCCGCGCGGAACCGCCGCCGTCCGCCGCGCCTGTGCGCCAATCGGGTCAACGGCGAAACGGTTACGAGATGGTGTGCGATGTGCTATCGTGGGACGTGATCGCTTCTCAAAGCCAGGGGTGGTGAAGCCGTGAGACAGTTCACCGTCGTGGTCGAACAGGACTTCGAGACTGGTCTGTTCGTAGGCTACGTTCCGGGCTTCCCCGGTGCTCACTCGCAGGCAGGCAGTCTGGATGAACTGTCAGAGAACCTCTGCGAGGTGATAGCGATGCTTCTGGAAGATGGCCCTCCGGAGCTGGAAGCCGAATTCGCGGGGATTCAGACGATCACGGCCTGAGCCCGAGTGTCCCGCCTGCCAGTCCTTAAGCCGCGGGAGGTGGTTCGGGATTGCTTCGGCTCGGCTTCATCGAGGTTCGGCACAGCGGATCCCACAAGCAGTTCGCCCATGCCGATGGTCGCCGGACGACGTAACTGTGCATCCCGGCAGGGACATAGCCCAGGTGTTGTGGCGCCGCATCATCAGGGATGCTCACATGAGCGTAGAGGACTTCCTCTCGCACCGGTAGCCTTATCGCCGACACGGTAACCTCCCGCATGAACCACATCGAGCACCCCAACCACTCCCGATAGCAGATAGCGGGCGCAAACCGGCGCAGCGCGAGACCCGGCGCGCTGTCGCCACGCGACTTCAGCAGCTCCGCGACATGGCCGCGAAGGTCCCGGGCCCGCTTCACCTGATTGACGATTACGAGCGTCATGTGGCCTGCTTGGTGCGCTCCGACCACGGCTTCCGCCAGTCGTTGGAGGTAGGCGTTTTGGTCCTCCACCGCCGACGTCTCCGGCCCAACCTCCGCACACGCGAGATGCTTCGCCGCCCTCGTCAGCTCCCCCCACAGACGAGCCAATATGACCATTTTAGTCAGAATTGAACCTCGCGCTGGCGCGGGAGCTCACTCGTGGCCTGCCGACCTACCCCCGCCCGGCATGGAGCACTCACGCCGTCACCATCTCGGCCAGCGCCTTGCCGCAGCTCGGCGCGAGGGTCAGGCCCAGCATCTGGTGCCCGACGTTGACAAAGACATTGCGGCGCGACGCGATTCGCCCAACCAGCGGCAGCGTATCCGGGAGCATCGGCCGCATCCCCACCCACTCGACGCCGCCACTGTGCGCCTCGGCGATATCCACCCCGCGCTCGACCGCGTCGCGAAGTGGCGCGATTCGCCTAGAGTCCAGACGGTCGTTGACCCCCGAGAGCTCCATTGTCCCCCCGAAGCGGATTGCACCGGCAAAGGGCGTCATGCCGACCTTCTCGTCGCCGAGGATCAGCGGTCTCCGAAGCTGCCGGGCCGGCGTCTCCACCGTGACCGTGTACCCCTTCCCCGCCGTCAGGAAGAGCGCCTGCCCCGCAGCCCGGGCGAGCTCCGCCGTCCCCACCCCAGCGGCCAGCACCACCGCATCCGCATCGATGTCGCCCTCGGCCGAGGTCAGCGCACGCACGCGCCGACCATCCTCTCTGTACCCGTCGACCCGGCACCCCTCGACCAGCTCGACGCCGCGCCTGCGGAGCGCACCTGCGAGCCCGGCGGTCAGCGACTCGGGACGCAGATGGCCGTCCGACTCGAGCAGGAAGCCCTCGGAAAACCCCGGCTTCAGGAGCGGCTCCAACTCTTGGAGCCCGGCTCCCTCGACCTCGCGCCACCGGGTGGAGTAGAGCTCGGAGACCGCGCGGAGCTCCGTCCGCGTCTGCTCGGCCTTCCTCCGATCCCGAAAGGCGAGCAGGATGCCCGTGCGGGCGAACTCGAAGTCGACCCCGGAAGCCGCCAGATCGTCGTAGAGCGACATCGTCGCTTCGTTCAGCGACGCCAGCCGAGCTATCCCTCTCGTCCACGCCGCCTTGGTGCAATGCCGCCGGAAGCCGGCCAGCCAGGGGAGAAGCGCTGGCAGCGCCGCCGGGCGAATGTGGAGCGGCCCGTCGCGCCTGAGCATTCCGGCCAGCGATCTCCACCCAAGCACCGGTCCCGCCAGCGGCACCGAGAGCGTCGGCGAGATCCAGCCGAGGCTGCCACGCGAGCACCCGCCTCCGACCCTGCCCGCATCCACCACGAAGGGATCGGCACCCCGCTCTGCGAGGTACCATGCGGTCGCCAGACCCACCACGCCCCCGCCCACGACGCCGACGCGCATCAGCCGTCCGCCTGGCCCGACGGACCAGATGCCGCCGCCCTGACGAGAAGGTAGCGTCCGAAGTCGCCGCCACGGTCGAAACCGACCACCTGGTAGCCATCTCCCAGCAGCCCCCCAAGCTCCCTCCTAATTGCCGCGCGCCACGCAAGCGCCTCGTCGAGGTCGCGCCTCTGCAGCGCGTCAATGTCGCTGGGGATCGCCACCTCGGCGCCATCTCCCGCCGGGGCCGTCGCGCCCCCCTCCTCCGCAAGGTCCCAGCGCACGACGAGCCGATCGGTTCCCAGCCGATGCAGCTCACTCCCCGAGGGCCCGTACATGTCGGGTGCGTACCGGACGACCGAGACCCCGAGACGATTCAGGTTGAAGTGCGCATTGCGACTCACAAGCGGGTCGAAGGTCCACTGGATCGAGTGCGCGCCCAGAGCCGCCGCGGACTCCCGCTGGGCGAACTTCAGACGTGTGCCAAGACCCCGCCCGCGCCACCCCTCCCTCAGGGCCAGCATGTGCGACCAGTGCGTCAGAGCGCCATCCCTCGGCCCCGTCACCCCGAAGACGAAGCCGACCAGATCGCCGCTCTCCCGGAATGCGCCGATGCAGATCCCCCCCACCCGCGCCGCAATCTCCATCACGGTGATCGGCACGATCTCCGAGTACGCAGCGCCCCACACCTCTCGCTGGAGCGCGACGCACTCCTCGTATTCGCTGCGGGTGGCTAGGGGCCGGATCTCGACGGCGTTGTCGCTGGCCATGGATCGAATCTACCCAGCGCTGCACGGCCCAGACTCGCGCGCGAGCACCGAGTAACGGCGAAGCGCCCCGCAGGCAGGGGGAAGGGCTCGATTGGGAGAAGTTGACGACACCGGCAGCTTGAAAGATGACAATCGCAGTTTACATTATGTAATCTCCCGATTACTTTGCGTAGAGGACTTCCCCAGGAGCTACAGCCATGCCCGATCTTCGACTCGATACCCACCTGAGGTCGCGGCGCCGGGCCGCCGGCCTCTCCCAGACCGCCCTGGCGGAGCGCACCGGAGTCTCCCGCCAGGCGATCGTCGCCACCGAGGGAGGACGCAACGCGCCTTCGACGATGCTCTCCCTGCGCCTTGCCCGCGCGCTCGAGTGCCGCGTCGAGGACATCTTCCACCTGACCCCGCCCGACGCCCTGCAGGCCCGCCTCGCCCCCGACGCCGACGGGTGCGAGGGCAGCGAGCGGGTGGCGCTAGCGCGCGTCGCGGGTGGCTGGGTGGCGCACCGGCTACCACCCCCTGGCGCGGAGGCTGCCGACGGCGTCCTGGTCTCCCACACGGATACGCAGGCGAGCGTGCGTCCTCTCTTCAGCGAGGCCAAGCTCGCCCAGGGCGTCCTGATGGCGGGTCGCGCACCCCTCCTCGGCGTCGCCGCCAGCAGGGCGAATCGGCGCTTTGGGGACCTACAGGCGCGGTGGCTCCCCTCGGGCGACCGTCGCGCCCTCGAACTCCTCGCCGACGGTTTCGTGCATATCGCCGGACTTCGCATGGAGGGCGACGACGGGCCCGACGCCACGACCGCAGCCGCGAAACGCGCGCTGCCCTCCAGGCACCTGCGGATCGTCCACCTGACCAAGTGGCACCAGGCGCTGGTGCTTCCGGCCGAGAGCGCGGACGCTCCGCCGGTCTCCCGCCTGCTCGAGACCTTCGCAGATCCGGAATTTGGCGCCGATGTCGATCGGATGCCCGCTACGTTCAACCCCTAACCACCGTCGAAGCTGTGTGAGGGCGGCTGGCCTGCTGGCGGCCCGCGGACTGCTGGCGCTCCCGGCGGCGGCCTCCGTGGCCACTTGCAGCGGGGGCGGCGAGCGGGAGCCTCTCTTCGTCTTCGCGGCATCGTCGCTGGCGGACGCATTCGCCGAGATGGAGGCGCGCTTCGAGGCCGACCACCCTGGTGTCGACCTCCGCCTCGTCTTTGCGGGCAGCCACGTGCTGAAGCTCCAGATCGAGGGGGGCGCCCCCGCAGATGTGTTCGCCTCGGCCGACCGGCACCACGTGGAGGCGCTGGCGCAGATGGGGCTCGTCGCCGACTATCGCCCAATCGCGGGCAACTGGCTGACGGCGATCGTGCCGATCGACGGATCGGCGGCGATCGGGACCTTCGCCGAGCTGCCACGCGCCGAGCGCCTAGTGATCGGGACAACTGCGACGCCGCTCGGCGGCTACACGCTGAAGGTCGTCGAGCGCTCCCGCGAGAGGCTCGGCATCGGCTTCGAGGAGGCATTGCTCGAGAGGGTCGTCTCGAAGGAGGGGAACGCCCGCCTGGTCCGGGCCAAGGTCGAGATGGGTGCTGCGGACGCCGCGATCGTCTACCGGACCGATGTCGAGCCGGGAAGGGTGCGGGAGGTTCCGATCCCTGAGTGGGCGAATGTGCGAGCGGAGTACCTGATGGCGATCCTGGCCGATACCCCCTCCCCGCGGGCGGCACGCCAGTGGCTCCGCTATGTGGCCACGGGGCCTGGTCGCGAGAGCCTGCTCCGGGAGGGCTTTCTCCCACCCGAAGAGCCATGCTCCGAAGGCTGAGCGGGGGCGCGTGGGCGCTCCCGATGCTCCTCTTCACGGCGCTCCCGATCGTCGCGCTCGTCCTTGCGTCCACCCCTTCCGACCTCGCGGCCGGAGCCCGTCACCCGCTCTTTCTGCCGGCGCTCGCCCTGAGCGCGCGAACTACCGCTGTCAGCATCCTCGTGATCGCGGTCGCAGGGACCCCTCTCGCCTGGTGGCTCGCCCGGGGGACAGGCAGGCTAACCCGCGCCGCCGAGATTCTGATCGACCTTCCCATCGTCCTGCCCCCCGCCGTGATGGGGATCGCCCTCCTCCAGGCCCTCGGGCCCTCGGGCCTCCTCGGCCCGTCTCTGGCCGCTCTCGGCCTCACTCTGCCCTTCACCTCAACCGCGGTGGTCCTGGCGCAGGTCGTCGTCTCGGCGCCCTTCTACGTTCAGGGTGCAGCGACTGCCTTCCGTGCCGTGGACGAGGACCTCCTGATCGTGGCCCGCACCCTCGGGCAGTCCCCGGCCGGCGCCTTCCTCAGGGTCGCCGTGCCGATTGCGCTACCGGGGATGGTTACCGCCGGGGCGCTCTCGTGGGCGAGGGCTCTTGGGGAGTTCGGGGCGACGCTCTTCTTCGCCGGCAATCTGGCCAGCGCCACGCAGACGATGCCGCTGGCGATCTACACCGCGCTCGAGTCCGACAGCCGCACGGCGGTCGCGCTGGCGCTCTTCCTGGCTGCGGCGAGCACTCTCCTGCTGGTCCCCTTGCGGATGGTGCCGAGGGCCCTGGCAGTGGGCGGCACCCGGTGACGGCACTCTGGGAGGCTGCCGTGCGGGCGAAGGCCGGGACCTTCCGCCTCTCTGCACGACTCTGCGGCGATGGTTCACCCACTCTCCTGATCGGACCAAACGGCTCGGGGAAGACCACCCTGCTCCGGACGATCTGCGGGGGCCACACCCCCGAGTCGGGCCGCATCCGGGTGGGCGACCGGATCCTCTACGACTCCAATGCGGCGTTCTCTCTCCCCCCGGGCGAACGAGGCGTCGGGTACCTCCCGCAGGGATCAGGGCTCTTCACGCACCTCGACGTACTCGACAACGTGGCCTTCGGATTGGTTGCGAACCGGCCCCGACCGCCACGCCGCGAACGCCGGAGTTCCGCCCTCTCGATGCTGCGCGAGCTGGGATGCGAGCACCTCGCCCGACGTACCACCACCACCCTCTCCGGCGGGGAGCAGCAGCAGGTCGCGCTCGCGAGAGCCCTAGTCGCCGATCCCGATCTCCTTGTCCTCGATGAACCGCTGGCGGCGCTCGACGCGGGCGCCCGTCCCGCGACCCGCCGGTTTCTGGCCCGCCACCTGGCGGCCTGCCGGGCGGCCTCGCTGATCGTGACTCACGATGCGCGCGATCTCCGGGGACTCGGAGCGAAGCAGGTGCATGTCCTCGAGGCGGGCGCGGTCGTCCAGAGCGGTTCGCCCGACGAGCTTGCCGCAAATCCGGCCACGGCGTTCGTCGGCGAGTTCTTCGCGTGACCCGATCTCGACCAGGAGTCCGGCGCAACGCGATCCGCCCCACCAGAGGCAACCGTCAGCGTCGGCGCACTCCCAGCCACTTGACATCGGGGGCCTTGCGGACGCAAATGGTGGCACTGTAGACGACGATTCCAACCCGGCTACCGGTCCGGCGCGGGATCGATAGCCAGCTAGCCGCCCGCGGCGGCGTGAACACCAGCAATCAATGGAGGAGGCGATGGAAGCCCAGTACACCAAGCAGAGTCGCAGAGGCGGGATCGGGCCGGGGACCGCTCTGGCAGTAGCATTCGGCCTGATCACCCTGGGAGCGGCCTGCGCAAGCGGGGGAGGAGGCCGCGAGGATCAGGCGCCGCGTCGCGACCCGAACCTCATCACCGCCGAGGAGCTGGCCGACTACCACAACCTCGACTGCTACGACGCGGTGCGGAGGCTCCGTCCCAGGTGGCTCCAGAGCAGGGCAGGCGACCCCATCGTCGTCCGCGACGGGAGTCACCTCGGACCGGCGTCGGAGTTCCTAGGGCAGATTGGGGTCGGACAGGTCGCGTCGATTAGGTACCTGAGCGCCACCGAGGCGACGATGCGCTTCGGCACCGGGGTGCAGGGGGGTGCCATCGTGGTGGCAACAGTCGGCGGTTAGGAGCCTGCGGGAGTCCCGCCGGGCGGGTCGCTTTTTCGGGTGGGGGCGAAATGTGGACACTTTCGCCCATGCCTCGGCCACGCCCCACCAACGGGGACAGGTGCCCGGAGCGCTGTGTCCGATAGCACTTGGCAGCCCCTGGACAACCTCCCACGATCTGCGCCGGCCGTGCTGGCACGGCAATTGCGGGCTTGTTCCTGTGGAGTCGTGGCGCCGATCGGCGCCGCAAGAGGCACTCACGACGCAGGAGGTGAGCCATTCGCAAGTCAACCGTCAACCTGTTGGGAGCGGCGACCCTGGTCGCTGCCGGCCTGGCACTGTTGCGGCAAGGCAACCACCGGCTTGAGCCCGCAGTCGAGGACAAGACCGAAAAGTTGACCCCGGACGAGAAAGTCCCCGCCGACATCAGGCTGGAGAGGCTCAGAGAGCTGGGCATCTAGCAGTCCGTGGATAATCTCGCGCGTGCACCGAGAGCGGCGAAGCGCCCCGCTGGCAAGGCGCGACGAAGGGCTGGTAGCAGCGCTACCGGCCCAAGGAGCAACGCAGAGCGAAGCGGTCCAGCGGGGTTTGTCCTCGGGCTGCTCACAGTCCGTGGACTGCTAACAGCGGACCAGGGTGGATGGAGCGCTAGGTCGCTCCGCCCTGACCGACCCGAGAGAGGGGGTGGCCGAAGATGGCCGCCCCCTCTCTTCAAATTCCCGGGTCACTCGAAGTGGGAGATGTTCTTCGCGATGTAGTCGCTCCATTCGGGGGGCACATCCGTGTCCGGGAAGATCGCCTGCACAGGACACTCGGGCTCGCACGCCCCGCAGTCGATGCACTCATCCGGGTGGATGAGGTACTGGTCGTCGGCCTCGTAGATGCAGTCCACGGGGCACACCTCGACGCAGCTCGCGTCCTTTGTGCCGATGCACGGCTCCGTGATTATGTAGGTCACCACTCCGCCCTTTTTGGTAGCACCCCTGCTGGCGGCCCCTGGCAGGTCGGTCCACGGGCTGCCGGACCCGAATGATCACCCAACGCAATCGCCTTCGCAACACTCCGTCGGCTTCCCGGGTGCCGACTACCCGTCCGTCTCCAGATTGACCCTAAAGTGTTCCCGCGTCGCGTCGACCGCCTCGTCTAGGCCCGGGGTGGAGGACGAGAAGGGGTGGGTCGCCTCGAAGGTGTGGCCCGACCCGCCGATCACTCTCAGCCGGGCAGCCGGAGATGCGTCGGCCAGCCGCTCACCCTCTCCGACGGGGACTGTCAGGTCCTCCTGGCCGTGGACAACCAGCCAGGGGGAGCGCACCCGGGCGGCAGCGGCCAGCACGTCGAGACGCCGCGGGTTCTCGCGCAGGTCGTCCCAGAGCGCTCTGTAGAGCGGCATCCGCTGTCCGGTGCGGGCGTTCGCGATCCACGTCACCCCCTGGGTCTCCCAGTCCCGCACCTGGTCCTCGCTCCAACGGTGGAAGCTGGAGACCGCCGACCAGGTTGCGAGCGCCGAGAGCTCCGGACACTCGGCCGCCGCGACGATAGCCACCCCGCCGCCTCGGCTGTGCCCCAGGAGACCGAGCGAATCCACCGGACGACCGCCCCGCCACCGGCCAGCGAGGGTCCACTCGATCATCCAGCGCAGCTCCTCGAGCTCGCGAGAGAGGGTGTTGCGCCCGAAGGCCTCCAAATCGGTGAAGTCCACCAGCTCCGGGCCCGTCCCATTCAGCGAGAAGTTGAAGGAGACAACCGCGTGCCCGTCCCGGGCGAGACTATCGCCCAGGTACGGAAAGAACCCCCAGTCCTTGAAGCCCTTGAAGCCATGTGCGACCAGCACCGCAGTGCGCGGCTCATCCCCCGCCCGCCAGCGAAGGTCGGCCCGGATCACGTCCCCGTGCGGCGGGGCGAGCTCGATGCGCTCGTGCTCCACGGTCATCGATGCCACTCCACGTCGCCGCAGCCAGCGACCGCGTTCTCGGCTCGGGCGGCGGCGAAGAGGTAGTCCGAGAGCCGGTTGAGGTACCGGACGATCAGCGGGTCTATGGGCGAGGCGGCGGCCAGCGCCACGACCCTGCGCTCCGCTCTCCGGCAGACGGCCCTCGCCAGGTGCAGACTCGCCGCCGGGCCGCTGCCGCCCGGAAGGACGAAGTTCCGGAGGGGCCCGGCCTCGTCGAGCGCCTCGTCGATCCACTCCTCCATCTCGGCGATCCGGTGCGAGGGCAGGGACGGCAGATTGGGCACCGGCCGCCTCCCCTCCGGTGGGGGCGTGGCCAGGTGGGCGCCGATGGCGAAGAGGTCCGACTGAAGGAGGGGAAGCCTGGTCTCCGCGTTGGCCGCCTGGGCCACCACCGCCGCCGCGCCGATAGCGGCGTTCAGCTCGTCCACCGTGCCGTACGCCTCGACCCGCATGTCGTCCTTCGCCACCCGGGGACCGCCGAAGAGCGCCGTCCGGCCCGAGTCGCCGCGTCGAGTATATATCCTCATCGGCGTATATCTTACCAGCATGGCCTCCACTCCACACGGCGCAGGCGGGACCGAGGGGCAGTCGACCGACATGGCCGCACGCACGAACGAGCTCTACTGGAGCTCCGACGCGAGCGTCAACCGGCTGGCCCGGGAGCTGAGCCTCTCGAAGGGGGCACTCTACCGGCTCGTCGCGCCCCTCTCGGCTGGCCTTCCGTGCCCGCGCTGCGGGGCCGAGATGGGGTACTCGAACCGGACCACTCGCGACCGCGGGCTGGTGTCGTGCGCGGAGTGCGGGCTGGAGGACGAGTACGAGCGGATCCGCGCATATCGGCCCGCGGAGGGGGAGGGCGAGATCGAGGGGGGTGTCGGCCTCTCGCTGGCGAAGCTGGTGGTGGTATCGGCCATCGCCAGCGCAGCCGTCGCCTTCCTGCTGAGCGCTGCACTGAGGAAGAGGACGAGAGAGCATGACCCAGATGGCATCTAGGAGCCCGTCAGGGCTTTGTCCATGGGCTCGTAGCAGCCCATCGCACCTGTGGACGACCCCTCTGCTGGTGGCTGCGCTTGCGTGTGGAGGGAGCGGGGCTGGCGAGAGCGCGGGGAGCGGCGACGAGCCCGCAGTCTCCGAGGGGCGGATCGCCATCCCTACCTCCGGCCTCACCCCGGAGCTCCTTGCCGACAGCGTCCTCTCGCGACGGCCCGGAGCGCACGAGATCCCCCTGCACGAGCTGGGCTTCCAGTACGGCTCGCCGGAAGCTCCGATCTCGGTCGTCGAGTTCAGCGACTACGGGTGCGGGTACTGTCGCCGCTTCCAGGTCGAGACCTTCCCCACCCTGCTGACCGACTTCATCGAGCAGGGGCGGGTGAAGTGGAGGTATGTGACGTACCTCAGCGGGGCCTTCCCCAAGAGCCTCCCGGCCGCCATGGTGGCCGAATGCGCTGGCGAGCAGGGGCTATTCGCGCCCGTCAGCCATCTGATCTACGAACGTCAGAGGTTGTGGCGGCGGGACGAGGATCCGACTGCGGCGGTCACGGCGCTGGCGACCGAGGCTGGCGCCGACGAGGGCGAGATCGAGGCTTGCGTCTCCGAACAGCGACCCCTGGCCCGCCTCCGGGCCGGCATCGCCGCCGGCAGGCGCCTCGGAGTGCGCGGGACGCCCTACTTCCTCATCGAGGGCGCCCCGACCGCGGGAGCCCAGCCGCTGGAGTGGTGGATCAGGATCCTCACTGCCGTCGAGGCCGAGATCGAGAGCGGGGCGGGCGACGCGTCCTGACGGGAGCCTCCCCTCCCAGCACGACCTCAAAGTCCTCCTCGTAGCCAACCCGGTCGGGCGACCGGAGGTAGCGGGAGAGGGACACATCGGCGCGCGCGAGCTCGCGGTCGAATGCTTTGCGGTCGCGCTCGGACTCCGCAGCGCTCTCGTCGGAGGTCGAGTAGACGACCCTGCCGAGTTTCTGCCGGTCCAGACCCAGCTTCCGCATCAGCTCGGCCTCGACCATGCTCCCCCTCACCTCCGGGAAGCGGTAGCGCAGCCCAGCGTCGGCGGCCTCCACATCGGCGTTGAACTCGGCCGCAAGGCGTTCGAGCTCCGCAGTCACCTCTTCGGGCGTCACCTTCCACCCCTCGAGCCGACGGACCACGCCTTCGACGGCCCCTGAGACCGGGAGCCAGCGCACCTTGCGCACACTTCCGGCGTAGACGTGGCCGACGAGGAGGCGACGGACGTTGCGCCTCTTGCGGGCCTCGTTCCCGGCCCGCAGACCAAACCACCGCACCAGGGGGATGCCGAAGAACATTGTGCTGAAGACGGCCGGCACGACGCCCACTCCGTAGAACCAGAGCGCCTCGACCGGTGTGCCCGAGAAAGCGGGGCCAAGCCCCAGAACGACCGAGGCGCCGAGGTTGAACCCGTTGAGCGACCCCACGAGCGCGTTGGCTCCCCCGGCGTTGCCGGTCAGCTTCCTTGGGTACTCCAGCCTGAGCCACGCCGGGCTGGGCTCGGAGGCCCGCACCCGTCCATGGGCGCTCTTCATGAGACCGGGGAAGGCGTAGACGATCTCGCCACCCTGGGAGACGTGTGGGTCGCCGCCGTAGGCACCGGTGAGGCGTCCCATCTCCTCCTGCGCCTCGGCCAGAGGCAGGCCGGTGTGCGCGACCAGCTCGGTGGCCGTCAGCATGCCCTTGCGGGCCCTGATCAACTGGAGCACGCTGCGGTCCCTCTGCTGCTGGGTCGGCTTGGGCTCCTCGGGGCCGAAGATGAAGGCGAACACCTTCTTGTGGAAGGGCGGCTGGGCCTCCTTCGGCAGCCTGCGGGCGTAGCTGTCACCGTAGTAGAGGCCGCCCCGACGCCATCCCCGGCCACCGAAGATCCAGTGGAGAATCAGGAAGTCTCCGAAGCCGAAGCCGCCCCGGCGTCCCCCGAAGCTGTCTCGATCCTTCGAGGCGGCGACCATCATCGCCACGATGATCAGCACGAAGAGCACGAAGTAGGCGACCAGCATCACCGCCGTCCAGATCTTGAACCCGGTCTTGAAGGCAGACCAGGCCGCCCTCCGGAAGCGGACCCCCCACGGTTCGCGGTCACGCTCGACCAGCTTCGGATCGAAGTGGTAGAGGAGCTCGCCGGAATCGGTGACCTCGAGGTGGCCGCGAAGCGTCTCTAGCAGGCCCCTCAGCGCCGTCTCCGCCCTGTCGTCGGGCATTCCCGTGGCCGATACGACATCGCCCAAGGTGGCGCGGCCGCCAAGGCGGAGAAGGGCTGCGCGGAGAGTCGTGTCCGGCTCGGTCGGCAGGGTCGCAGTCGTCAAGGAGGAGCTCCCGGGTTGCCTCGGCGCGCTCGGGCAGCCGTGGAGGCTTGTCCGCGAACTACCAGGCGCCGAGCAGGTGGCAGGGGTGCATGAAAGATCATTTCGGGGACGCCCGCGGCGCAACCGGAGACATGTCGCGCACGCAGGGGAAAAACGCTGACAGAACGATGATGGCCGGGGTGTAGCCTAGTCTCCCGACGGCGCGGTTCGAGTCAAGGAGGGCTATCGATGCCGGTCAGCGACGAGGGGCGCGCTTCGGTGACTCTGCTGGGCCCGCCCTACAGCCGATTCGAGGAGGTCGACCTGGCGAGCCCCAAGCTGCCGCGCGAGGGCGGCTGGGCAATGACGTGGAATCTCGGGAGCAACGAGTGGCGAGGCGGCGAGGAGCTGGCGGAGGGTCGGCTAGCGGGAATTGCGCTGGTCGTCATCCTCCCCGAGACCACGGCCCAGCTTTCGGTTCTCCGCGTCCTGCGCCTCATCGAGCGGACGCGTCCCCTGGCGGTCTTGCCCCATCACGAAGTCCCAAGTCCCCGCGAGGTGAAGAGCGTGCTCCGTCGCCCCCCGACCTCGCTCGCCGCCAGCGTGACCGACTACCTGGAGTGGAGGGGGGTGACACTCACCACCGGCACTCGGAGGATACTGCGGCGCACCGTCGAGCTCAGTGACCGCGTCCAGACGATCGCGGCCCTTTCCGGCAACCTGTACATCTCGAGGCGCGCACTCGGTCGGCGTCTGCTCAACCAGCGGCTTCCGGTACCGTCCCATTGGCTGCAGATCGCGAGAATTCTCCGCGCGACGATCAAGCTCCAGAACTCTGACGCGAGTCTCTTCACCGTTGCCTCGTCTCTGGGGTACCCCGATGGCTTCTCGCTCAGCAACCAGATGAAGCGGCTGTGCGGGGTGCGTCCACTCGAGGCCCGCCGCCGCCTTGGCTGGGAGTGGCTCTTCGAGACGTGGCTGGGCGCGGAGGCGACTCGCGGAACCCTCTCCTCGCGGCTCCTCGCGGCGCGTCCCTCCATAGCTCCGACTGGTCCGCCAGAAGCCGACCGGTCGCCGATCACGCCCTCCTCCGCCGCTGGCGCTCGATAGCGAAAGCAGACCACCACCTTGTCGGCGAGGGCGGGAGGAGCGAATAGCAGGCAGCGACGCCTGCGGCTCGAGTTCTTCGGCGGCCCGTCGCTCTGGCAAGGCCGCCAGCGGATCCGACTCTCGCCGTTGCAGGCGGGGCTCCTCTCCATCGTCTTTGGCACCGGTCGCCCCATCACGCCCCGGTCCCAGCTTCAGGGACTACTCTGGGAAGAGGACGACGGCAAGGCCGTGCGGCACCGACTCAGCCAGTTGGTCTACCAGACCAACACCCGCAGCCGCGCCCGGGTCGTCACTCTGGAGGGCGAGTACGCACGGGCCGACACCGATGTGGTTGCCACCGATCTCGAGGAGTTCGACGAGCTGGTCGGCGCATTCGACCTGCTGAGGGCCGGCGACCTCGTGGAGCGCGGATTTCTCTCGGCGTTCCCGAAGAGGAGAACCGACTCACTCACCGACTGGATCCAAGAGCAGGCAGTGGGTAGGCGCAAGCTGGTGTGCGACCGCGCTGCCGCCCGGTGGGCGGCGGCCGTTGCGTCGAACGACTGGTCTGGGGCGCGCGTTGCCGCGGAGGCTCTTGCGATGCTGGTTCCCCGCAGCGAGGCGATCCTCGAGCGCGCACTGCACACCCACGCCGGGGGCGGAGCGGTGCACGAGGCCGAGGCGGCGTACCGGTTTGCCCTAAAGGATGGGGGAAGCGCGGGATCTGGAGCGACCCACCTGGGCGACGCTCCGCCAACCGACCTCTCAGGTGCGAGCGCCCGGGCCGGCAGTCCGCAACCCTTCCTGGGCCGGGCGAGCGAGCTGGCCCGACTGAAGAGGGCGATGCGCCGCGAGGTGCCGACGCTCGGCCGCTGGCAGACGGTCGTCGTGAGCGGCGAGGCGGGGATCGGCAAGACGAGGCTCGTCGAGGAGGCCACGGTGGACGCCCGCCACCGAGGCTACCGGGTCTTGAGGGCCAGCTCGGGCGATCTGGAGCGCACGGTCCCCCTGAGCCCGCTCCTCGAGAGTCTGAACCAGCCCTGGGTTGCCCCGGTCGTCGAGTCTGCGGACGGTCGGTGGAGGCAACGCCTGAGGTCGCTCCTCCCGCAGCTGACCAGCCGGACGAAACGCGAACCAGAGGCGCATGCCCCTCCCAGTGCGGATTGGCTCGCACACAGGAGGCACACATGCGACACCTTCTTGCACCTGTTTTCGACGATTGCGGCACCCAGGCCGACCGTTCTCGTACTCGACAACTTCCATGCAATCGACGAGGCATCGACTACGGTGGTCGAGTTCATGCAGAGGCGCTGGCACGGGGGCGAGTTCACCCTGATCCTCTGCCACCGACCCGAGGAGCTGGCGGGCAACGACGCTGCCGCACGGCTGTTGGCGGCGCTCGGTGCCATGCAGGGGACGACGGCCATCCGGCTACGCGCCCTTCCCGAAGCTGCCGCCGACAAGCTGGCCTCCTACTTCGGCGAGGGCGGGTTGGAGAGGCGGCGCAGGGCGCTGGCAGCGGAGCTTGCGGGCGGCAATCCGCTCCTTCTGATCGAACTTGCCAGGGAGATTGCGGAGCGAGGTCACCAGAGAGCCGATCAGGTGGAGCTCCCCGCCAGGGTGCGGTCGGTGGTCTCCCGCCGCCTGGCAGCTCTTGGCTGCGGAGATAGGCGGCTCCTCGATGCGGCCGCCGTGCTGGGGTGCCCGGCCACAGCGGATGAGCTGGCCGACATCGTCCTAATGAGCCGCCGCGAGTGCCTCGAAACTCTGGCACGGCTCCAAGAGCTGGGCCTGGTGACGATGGCCGAGGACGGGGCGACGATTCGCCACGGAGCAGTGCGCCTCGCGGTGTACCGGGAGCTGGAGACCAACCTGCGATCGGAGTTCCACGGGCTGGCGGCCGACTCGCTTCGCGCAAGCACAAGGCGGCATCCCCCGGAGGCCGTGGCCCGCCACTACCAACTTGCAGGCCAGCGCGGTCGCGCATGCCGCTTCGCCTTGGAGGCCGCTCGTCCCGGGTTGCGCCACAAACCCGGTGTGCGGCGCACACTGCTGGAGGTCGCCTACGGGGCTTGCGAGGAGGCCGAGCGAAACCGCGTGGCCCTGCCGCTGGCGAGGGAACACCTGCTGGCCCGGCGGTTGGCCTCCGCTCTGCGCTACGGGGAGGTGGCGCTCGCTGCCGAAGGCACGTTCTCCGGGCTGGAGCGCCTCGAGGCCCGGCTGGTGGCGGTCACGGCAGGGGAGCACCTCGGCCAGGGAACGTTGGACGACACAACCCGCCAACTGCTGTGGATTCGCGAAGAGTTGGATCGAGAATGCCCCGATGCCCGGGGCGACTCCTTGCGGGCAGCCGTGCTCGACATCGCTGCCGAGGCCCTCCTGCGCGGGGAGAGGCGCGAGGAGGCCGCCGCGCTCGCGCCCCAGGCGGCCATCCTCCAGAAATCCCCGGTGCCCCGGGCTAGGTGCCTGAGTCTTGCCACCCGGGCACTGCTGGGTGGGAGCGCCGCGTCGGCGGGAAGCCTGGAGATTGCGGAGAAGGCCGTCTCCGCTGCGCGCGAGCACGACCTCGGCGTCGAGCTCGCGCTGGCTCTCCGGAGGTGTGCCGAGGCGCTGGCCGAACACGGCCTCCTAGCCAGCGACAGGGGTCGCGGGATCGTCGCGCTCTCCGAGTTGGAGGGTGCCTCGGGTGCCGACCTAGGGGCACATGTGTTCACCCTGCTAACGCTCGCGGAGTGGCACATGGCGACCGGCAGCCACTCGCTCGCCCGGGCGGCACTCGAGAGGGCGATCCCCCTCACACAGGGGATGGACTGCCCCGAGATCCGAGCTCGCGCCCAGCTCGCACACGCCAGACGGGCGCTTGCCGCGCGCAACGCCGATGCGGCGCTCAGATCGCTCGCGGCCATCTCTGGCCCACCATCGGGCAGCCCGTCCGGCGCGCGAACGAAGGACAGGGCGGTGGAGGGCCTCGCGGCTTCCAGTCGGGCGGTCGGACCTCGCCTCCGAGGATCGATCGTGGGCGTCTGGGGAGATGCGTGCCTCGAATCGGGGATGGTCGCGCACGCGATGGAGGCGGCCAGCCAGCACCCGCTGGGCGACAAGCTCGGGGGCGAACCGGTGGAGCTAGTGCTCTTCCACGCATCTCTCCTAGCCCGCCGCGCCAAGGTACCCGAGGCTCTGGAGCTGCTGAATCGGGCCGCCAGCGGCTACGCGGGGTGCAGAAGGCTCTCGTGGCTGCGGGTGGCACTGGCCATCGCGCGCCTGGGCCGCCGGGGTGGGGCGCCCGATCCCGGTCTCGCCGCCGAGGCCCGAGGTGTCGCCGAGGAGATCGGCCTTCCCGCCTTCGCGCTCCGCTTCGCCCCCTTTATCGATGAGGACTCACTGCGCTGAGGTCGCGGCCCCAGCCGCCTGTCCATATCCACGGACTGCGGCAGCCCGTGGACAAACCTCCCACGGCATTCGAGCAGCGCTGCATCCCCGCTGGACCGCTTCGCTCTGCGTTCCTCCTCGGGCCGGTAGCGCTGCTACCAACCCCTCGTCGCGCCTTGCCAGCGGAGCGCTTCGCCGCTCTCGGTGCTCGTGCGAGATTATCCACGGACTGCTAGCCCTCGCGCTGGGAACCGAATAGCTTCCGGTTCCCGGCGGGCGACCAGTCGGCGGGCTACAACCGTCCCCCAACACCCCAAGGCTTCAGAGTGGCTTTCAGAAGCGCCGATAGCGCGGCTACGGCCAAGCGTGCAGATGGTGTCACCGTAATGGTGATCCCGGGCGGGGGCGCGGGGACGCGCACCGTCGAGCTGTCGCGGCGGCGCCTGTGGGTATTCGGTGTGATGGCCGCGATCCTCCTCGCTCTGATGGCGACGATCACGGTCACCTGGGTGCCGCTCGCCCGCAAGGCGGCCACCGCCGACGAGCTGGCCCTCCGAGTCGACTCTCTTCTGTTCGAGCAATCCCGCGTGGTCGAGGTGGTCCGGCGGGTGGAGCGAATGGAGGCCATCCAGGGCCAGTTGGAACGACGAATGCGCACCGGCGGGTCGATCGATTCGGCGCTCTGGGTGCCATTGCCGACCGAAGCGGCCGGGGGCGCGACCATGGCGGTGGCCAGCGGCACGAGCGAGCCGACCGCGTGGCCGCTGGCAGTCGCCGGGGCCCTTACCCGGACGCACCTGGGCGGCGCGGCCGGAGACCACCGGGGCATCGACATAGCGGTGCCAGGCGGATCGTACGTGCGCGCGGCGGGCGACGGGGAGGTCGTCGAGGCGGCCGAGGACCCAGACTACGGACTCTTCATCCTGATCGATCACGGCAACGGTCTCCGCACGCGCTACGGGCACGCCTCCTACCTGATCCCCGACCGGGGGTGGCGGGTGCGCCAGGGCGAGGTCATCGCGCTCTCGGGATCGAGCGGCAGGTCTACCGCCCCGCACCTCCATTTCGAGATATTGAGGAACGGGCGACCCATCGACCCCTTCACCATGGTCACACGTCCGTGAGCGCGCGCTAGCGGGCGGCCACCTTCCACAGCGAGGAGCAGGGCGGGCAACATGTCTAGAGGCCGATCGGCGACGGCGACTTCGTCCGACAAGATCATCTCCATCATCGGACCTGGAATGCACATCGTCGGAGACTGCCATTCCACCGACACCGTGCGCATCGAGGGCCGCCTGGAGGGTTCCGTGCGTGCGGACAAGGCCGTCGTGGTCGGCGAGGGCGGACAGGTAACCGGCGACATTCTGACCCAGGACGCCGTAATCGCCGGCCAGGTGAAGGGTGCCCTCGATGTGCACTCCCGCCTCGAGCTGCACGCGACGTGCGTAGTCGACGGCGAGATTCGCGCCAAGCGCATCAGGCTGGATGAGGGCGGGATCGTGAATGGCAACATCAGCATCGGTCCCAAGGAGGAGCCCCGGCATCCGCCCGCCCAGGCCGCCCAGCCACAACGGACCGATAGGCGGGGAGGCGGCAGGTTGCGAGGAGGCGGCAAGGGGAAGCTTGGTCCCAGCACATAGCTCGGGCGGAGCGTCGGCGATCCACACCGCAACTCTGGATGAGATTGCGCGGTTCCTGGACGGCTACCTGGGGGTGGAGGGCGCTCGGGACTACCCCCATGCCCTAAACGGCCTCCAGGTCGAGGGCCCGGCGACGGTGGGGCGCGTCGCGGTCGCCGTGGACGCGAGCGAGGCCGTCATCGCCAAGGCGGGCCGGTGGGCCGATCTGCTCTTCGTGCACCACGGCCTCTTCTGGGGCGGCCTGCAGCCGCTCACCGGGCCGCTGTACCGGCGAGTCAGGAGTCTGATCGGGAGCGGCACAGCGCTCTACAGCTGCCACCTTCCCCTCGACCGGCACCCGGAGGTCGGCAATGCCGCGCTCGTGGCGCGTGGGTGCGGCGCGCGCGACCTCGAGCCCTTCGGCGACTACCGGGGCTCTCCGGTCGGGTGGAGGGGCGAGGTCGCGACGGTCTCGCTGGCTGGCCTTCGCGAGTCCCTCGCGCACCACCTGGGCGGACCGGTGCGGGTGGTTCCCGGCGGCCCCGAGCAGGTGACGAAGGTGGGGATCGTGACGGGCGCCGGAGGATCGACCTTGCCGGAGGCCCGGGCTGCGGGGCTGGACGCGCTGATCACCGGCGAGGCGGGCCATCACAGCGCCGTCGACGCTCGCGAGGCCGGGGTCTCGCTCCTCCTGGGCGGACACTACGCCACCGAGGTAGGGGGCGTCAGGGCGGTTGCAGGCCTCCTGGAGGATCACTTTGGCGTGCAGTGCCGGTTCGTTGACTCGCCCACCGGGTTCTGACGACCGCATGAAGAACGAGTCCACGGTCACCTGCCCGGCGTGCCGCTACCCCGAGAACGCCGTCGCAGCCAACTACTGCGCCCGCTGCGGCGCTGCGCTCCGGGGCCCGCCATGCCCAGCCTGCGAGTCGCCGTCGGAGGTGGCGGACCGCTTCTGCACCGCCTGCGGAGGCGCCCTGCGGAGCTCGGCAGGCCGCGGTGCGGTCGCTCAGCCGAGGGTAGTCTGGGCGGTGGTCGGCATCGGGGCCGCGATGATCCTAGTCGCAGTCGCGCTACTCCTCCTCCGCCAGGGTGGATCGGCACCCACAGTGCCCCCGCCAGCCGTCCAGCCGGAGGCGATGGGTGCGCCCGGGGCACTCGGACCGACCAGCACCGTGGACCTGGGCTCGATGACCCCCCGGCAGGCCGCGGACCGCCTCTTCGCGCGGGTGATGACCTCGCTCGAGAGCGGCGACACGGCCCAGGCGACGCTCTTCCTCCCGATGGCCATCGCCTCGTACGACCGGATCGTCGCCCTCTCCCTCGACGACCGCTTCCACCTCTCGCTCCTGCACGCCGCGGCCGCCGACGGGGCTTCGGCGCTGGCCGTAGCGGAGGCCGGGCTGGCGGTCAGACCCACCCACCTTCTCTGCCTCGCCGCTGCGGCGCGGGCGGCGCTGATGGTCAGCGACGAGGCCAGGGCCCGAGGGCACTATCGCACGCTCGTCGACGCCTACGCGGAGGAAGTGGCCTCCGGGTTGCCGGAGTACAGCTCCGAGACGGGGCACGCCGACCTCCTGCCGGTGCTCCTCGAGGAGGCGCGCGAGCACCTCGGTTCCTAGTCTGAGTGGCCGAGTAGCCGAGTAGCCGGTGGATCGACTCTCCACGCCTCGGGACGGCCACTCGCGCGTAGCTGGGCGGGGGACGGCCCGGTCTCTGCTGCTGCTCTCTGCGCTCGCGGGTGCGGCGGGGGGTGCGGTGGCGACGGCACAGGAGGACGGGAGGGCGGCGGGTACGATCTTCGGGGTGGTCTACGACAGCACCGCCCAGGCTCCGCTGGCGGGCGCGAGGGTCGCCGTGGTCGGGACATCGGCGACCTCGGACACCGACGAGTGGGGACGCTACCGAATCGAGGGTGTCCCGCCGGGCGCGCAGCGCCTGACCTTCTTCCACCCTCGACTGGGCGTGCTCGGTGTAGGGGCCGGGGAGACCGGCGTTCTGGTGGCGGCCGAAGAGGAGACCGAGGCGAATCTTGCAGTACCGTCGCACGAGACGATGCTGGGCATCAGGTGCTCGGTCGCCGGGCGCGGCGGCGACGTATCGGTAGGAGGTACCGTGACCGACGAGATCACCGGCGTGCCGCTGCCAGAGGCGCGCGTCGCCGCGGCCCACCGCAGGAAGGCGGGAGCACCGCCCCGGGTGGTCGAGACCCGCACCGACCGGACCGGAAGGTACCTTTTCTGCAATCTGGTGAGCGTCCTCGAACCGTCGTTGACCGCCCACTTCGGCACGAGCGAGTCCAGGCCGCACCGGGTCGGGCGTCCCGGCCCCCAGATCGTCGACCTGAGGATCCGGATCGCCGACCCGGTGGAGATCTCGGGGACGGTGCTCGACCATGCCACCCGGGCACCGCTCCCTGGCGCACGGATACGTCTGCTCGGCACCGACCGGGACCTCCTGGCCGACAGCGCGGGGCGCTTCGCGCTCTCGGGGGTCGCCCCAGGCGTGCACGTCATCAGGACCGACCACCTCGGCTACGCGTCGCGCACCGACTCGCTGACCGTCTTTAGCCGCGAGGCGCTGGGCCTAGAGATCCACTTGGCACCCCAGGCGGTGGAGCTGGCACCGCTCGTCGTCACCGGGCGCAGACGTGCGCCGGAGGTCTACACGACCCCGGGTACGCGCTTCTCCGGACTGACCGAGGCGCAGGTCGACTCTGTGCTTCCGCGCGTGGTGGACTTGGCGTCGCTGCTAAGGGCCTCCTCCACTCCGGGCCTCTCGGTGCGGACCGTCTGGGTGCCCGACGCCCACGGGCTGGTGAGGGAGGGGCTCTGCGTGGAGGTGCAGCGGCGGCGCAGGGGCGGCACAGCCAACGCCTGCAACATGGTCGACGTGCGCCTGAACGACGGCCCGGTCCCCGAGCCGATCTTCTTCCTGAAGGAGCTGAACCCGCAGGATGTGCGCTGGCTCCAGGTGATCAACCCGATCGAGGCCGGGTTCCTCTACGGCGATCGGGGCGCCAACGGGGTGCTGCTCCTCTACAGCAGATCCGGCGGCCGCCAATGACGCACGGCGGGATACCGGCCCATCCTGCTATGCCCCCTCCGACTGGGACGCACCGACATCGGTCGTTGCCATTGCCTCCGCACGGGTCGCCCACGAACTTACGCCTTGGTGGCGAGGCGCCGAATTTCTCAGCGAGGGCAATGACCAGACACTCCGCAGGACACCTGACGACCGCGGCTGGCGCAATCGCCGTGCTCCTGTCGGCGTGCGGGGGCTCCGAGCCGGGATTGGCCCGGGGGAAGCTCATCTACGACGCCTGCGCTCCCTGCCACGGGGAGGACGGTGCCGGGAGGGAGGAGCTGGCGGCGCCGGCGATCGCGGGCGCGTCGGACTGGTACCTGAAGGCGCAGCTACTCAAGTTCCAGGGTGGTGCCCGGGGCTACCACCACACGGACCTCGAAGGGCTTCGGATGCGGCCGATGTCGCGTGCGCTCTTCGCCGACCGGGGCGACATCGAGTCGGTGGTCGAGTACATCGTCAGTCTACCGATCCCCGATCCGCCGCCCACCATCGAGGGGGGCGACCTGGAGGCGGGCGAGGCAGAGTACCTGGCTCTCTGCGCGAACTGCCACGGCCGCGATGGGCGCGGGGTCGAGACCGGTGTGCGCGAGCTGGACGCCCCCTCGCTCCTGCACCTGAACGACTGGTACCTGGAGTCCTCGATCGCCAAGTACCGCGACGGCGCCAGGGGAGTGGGGGACGCGGCCGGCACCACGATGCGCGCACCAGTGGCCGACTTCACCGCCGAGCGCATTAGCAACGTCACCGCCTACGTCATGTCGCTTCAGCGCCTGCCGAGGAAGGTCGCCGCTCCCCCTCCGCCTCCCCTCGACCCTGTGGATGTCGATCCGGCGATCCTGCCCGAGGGGGTGACGCTGGCGATGGCGCAGGCGGGCCAGGAGATCTTCAACGGCGCCAAGGGAATCTGCTTCACCTGCCACCTGCGCGAGGGAACGGGAGGTCCGCTGGCACCCAGCCTTACCGACGCCGAGTGGCTCAACATCGACGGGGAGTACGAGTCGATCGTGAAGATCGTCGTCGCCGGGGTCCCCCAGCCCACGCAATATCCCGGCGTGATGCAGCCCCGCGCTGGCCGACCGCTCACCGACGAACAGGTGCGCGCGGTCGCCGCCTACGTCTACACGCTCAGCCGCTGACCCCAAATGGCTACAGGAAATCCCACCCCAGGTCCGAAGCACATTGAGCTCGCCGCGGCGATTCCGCCGCCACCTCCCGACGAGTCCAACGAGGCGATAATCTTCGCCCGCAAGACGCTCGTCTGGACCTTCCGCCTGGCGGTGGGGTTCATCGGGGTGGCGGTGATCTACACCTTCATACTGCAGTGAGAAAAGCGAGCTGACTGGTGGGTCTAATGGAGCGCGTCGGGCACTTCTTCGACGACATCGGGCTGATCAGGATCGGGTCGTCGTACGCGGCGGACATCGATTTTCTGATTATTCTCGTCCTCGTAGTGGTGGGGGTTTGGTTCCTCGCCGCCGAATTCGTCTTCATGTACTTCATCGTGAAATTCCGGGAAAAGCCCGGGCGCAGGGCCGACTACATCGACGGCACCAACAAGCGCCACAAGCGGTGGATCACCTATCCTCACCTGGCGGTGCTGGTCTTCGATGTTCTCATCGTCGTGGTCTCCTTCAAGGTCTGGCATAAGATCAAAATAGACCTTCCGGAGAACCCGGACGCCGTCATTCGCGTGATCGGCCAGCAGTGGGCGTGGACCTTCCAGCACCCGGGGGCGGACGCCGAACTGGACACGCCCGACGACATCTTCACCATCGACGAGCTGCACGTCGAGAACGGGAAGCTATACCACTTTAAGCTCGAGGCGCTCGACGTCCTGCACAGCTTTTCCGTGCCGGTATGGCGCATCAAGCAGGACGCGATCCCGGGACGCAGTATCACCGGGTGGTTTCAGCCGACTATGATCGGGGAGTTCGACGTCCAGTGCACCGAGATCTGCGGCTTTGGGCACGGGGTGATGGCGGGCAAGGTCATGGTCGAGGATCCCGCGACCCACTCCGCGTGGATCGAGGCCAACACGCCCGCGCTGCTGGCAGAGTAGCGAGAACGGAGAGAGCGAATGGCCGAGCCCGCAGTCGCCGTGATGGCCCACCACGAAGAGGAGGACCACGGGCACCACGGTCCCGGGGGATGGCTGAAGTACCTCTGGTCCACGGACCACAAGGTCATCGCCATGCAGTACATGTTCACCGGCATGTTCATGGCGCTGATCGGCGGATTCATGGCCTACGTCTTTCGCATGCAGCTCGCCTTCCCCGGCATCAACGTGCCTGGCTTCGGGATGGTCTCGCCGGGCGAGTACAACGCCTTGGTGACCAACCACGGCACTCTGATGATCTTCTGGGTCGCAATGCCGGTGCTCCTTGCGGCCTTCGGGAACTATCTGATTCCGCTGATGGTCGGGGCGGACGACATGGTCTTCCCCAAGATCAACCGACTTTCGTTCCAGATCTTCTTCCTAAGCACGATCGTCATCCTGGCGTCGCTCGTCGTGGAGGGGGGTGGCTTTGCCGGAGCATGGACCGCGTATCCGCCGCTATCGGCCAACGAGACCTACAACCTGACGCCGCTCGGGAGCACGCTCTGGGTCGTCGGAGTCGGTCTCGAGTTCGTGGCCTTCCTCCTGGGCGGGATCAACTTCATCACCACCCTCATGAACTCGCGGGCGCCCGGCATGCGCGCCTTCGACGTACCGATCGTGGTGTGGATGATCGTCGTGGCGAGCATCCTCTTCATGCTCTCAGTGGGTCCGCTGCTGGCCGGTGCCATTATGCTGATCTTCGACCAGACGCTCGGCACCGGATTCTTCGACCCGGCGACCGGGGGCGATCCGATCCTCTGGCAGCACCTCTTCTGGTTCTTCGGTCACCCCGAGGTCTACGTCGTGCTCCTACCGGCGATCGGGGTCGTGGCAGAGATCATCACGACCTTTGCGCGCAAGAAGCTCTTCGGCTACCGAATCGTCATCTTCACGATCGTGGCGACGGGGGTGCTCAGCTTCTTCGTCTGGGCCCACCACCAGTTCATCGCGGGCATCGACCCGCGCATGGCCAACATCTTCACGATCACCACGTTGCTGATCTCGGTCCCAATTGCCGAGATGTGCTTCGTCTACATCGCAACGCTCTACGGCGGCTCGATAAGGCTCACTACGCCGATGCTCTGGGCGCTGGCATTCATCGCCGAGTTCCTGATAGGGGGCGTCACCGGGATCTTCCTGGGCGCCGCAGGCGCCGACATCTACTTTCACGATACCTACTTCGTGCTTGCGCACTTCCACTACACCTTCTTTCCGATCGCCATCATAGGGACCTTTGCGGCCTTCACCTACTGGTTCCCCAAGATGTTCGGCAAGATGATGGACGAGCGCCTCGGCAAGTGGCACTTCTGGCTCACGATCATCCCCTTCAACTTCATCTTCATCCCCCTCTTCGTGCTGGGGATGGGGGGACAGCACCGCCGCATCTACAACTACGCGCACTTCCCGGAGCTGGCCATTCCCTGGTTCCAGAACATGAGGATCGTGGCAACGGTATCGCTGCTCGTCATGCTCGCCGCGCAGCTCATCTTCTTCTACAACTGCTACAAGAGCTGGCGCCGCGGCCGGAAGGCACCGATGAACCCCTGGAAGGCCAACTCGCTCGAGTGGACCACCCAGTCGCCTCCTCCGCACGGCAACTGGCGTCCCGACGAGCTGCCGGTCGTCTATCGGGGCCCCTACGAGTACAGCGTGCCGGATCGGGACGACGACTACTGGCCGCAGAACGAACCCGATAGCCGAGGCTCCCGATGAGACCTATCGCGACCACGCGGGCCGCGACCGGAATCGCCACCGGGAAGCTCGCCGTCTGGTGGGTCCTCGCATCCGAGGTCGTCATCTTCGGCGGGCTGCTCGCCTCATACGTAATGTTCCGCCTCGGACACCCCGAGTGGGCGGACGCGGCCGCCCTCACCAACACCAAGATTGGGGCCTTCAACACCTTCGTGCTCCTCACGTCGAGCCTCACCGCCGTCCTTGCGCACCAGGCGGCGGAGCGCGGCAACGGTCGTCTGGCGGCGCGCTACCTGTACATGACGATCGGCGGAGCCGTGACCTTCATCGGGGTCAAGACGTACGAGTGGTGGTACGAGATCAGCCACGGGTACACGATCACCTCGAACGGCTTCTGGTCCTTCTACTATTCGGCGGCCGGGCTTCACGCATTCCACGTGATCGCCGGGGCGGCGATCATGGCGGTCGTGGCGCGCGACGCGGCACGCAATCTCGAGCTGCACCGCGTCGAGCTGATCGGGATATACTGGCACTTCGTCGACATCGTCTGGATCTTCCTGTTCCCGCTGCTCTACATAGCGAAGTAGAGGACGAGATGGCCGGCCACTCAGAAGACTCCGGGTTCTTCGGCAACCACTACGTCAGGATCTACCTCCTTCTCCTGGCGCTGCTCGCCGTCAGCATCGCCGGTCCCGAGGTGGGCGAGAGATTCGACCGGGAGGTCTCGCTCTTCGGCCTTCGCCTGGGCCTTGGGGTGACGCTGACGCTGATCACTGCCTTTGGGATCGCGGTCTGGAAGGCGTGGCTGGTGATCAAGCACTTCATGCACCTCTCGATCGAGCGTCCGATCGCCAAGATATTCCTGGCCGCGTCGGTTCTCCTTCTGGCTCTCTTCTGGGGGGGCGTCGCGCCCGACGTCCAGCTTCACGAGGGGCGCGGATGGGAGAACCTGGCCGCCAAGGAGGCGGTCGAGCGCGGGATAGCGAAGGCGGATGACCACTACGACGACCATGCGGTGCACGGCGCCGAGGCGGTGCCGGTCAGCCTGGTGCCCACCGCCAAGTCGACCGAGAACCTCCTCCCCGGTGGGTACAATCTGGCCCACGCCGCCTTCTGGACCGTCCTGGTGCTGGTGGCGGTCGGGACGAACGCGATCGCGATCATCCTGTCGATCGGGGTGCTGATCCTCGTCTTCGAGACGCTCAGCCACAGCCCCCTGGTGCGCCTGATGATGGGCCCGCTCGTCGGTCTTCTCCGACGACTTCCGGGCGTCGGCAAGGTGCACGCCCGCCTTGCCAAGGCGCTGGACCGCTAGCGACCTGGCATGACCGCCAACACGACCGTGCTGCCCTTCCGGCCCAGGCCGAGGCGCAGCGAGAAGGTCATCTCGAATGGCGTGCTCGGGATGACCCTCTTTGTCTTCGTCGAGATCATGCTATTCGCTGGGTTCATCTCGGCCTTCGTGATCATAAGGGCGCGGGCCGTCGGCTCCGTCTGGCCCCCCCCCAACCAGCCGCGGCTGCCCTTCGAGCAGACGGCGGTGAACACCAGCGCCCTGCTGGCGAGCGGCATCCTGCTTCTGGCGGCCCACCGGATGCATCTGAAGGACAGATCGCCGCGTGCCGTCGGTGCACTTCTGGCCCTAGCGACGCTTCTCGGCAGCGCCTTCGTTTTCCTGCAGGGGGTCGAGTGGGCGGCGCTGATCGGGGAGGGGCTCACGATGACATCTTCGACGTACGGGTCTCTCTTCTACACGATCATCGGCGCGCACGCCGCCCATGCCGTCGTCGCCATCGGGGTGCTCGCCTGGGCCTGGGTGCGGGTCGCCAGGTCGAATCTCTCGCGCGAGGCGATCTCCTCGGTCGCCATCTTCTGGTACTTCGTGGTCCTGGTGTGGCCCTTCCTCTACTTTCAGGTGTACCTCTGAGGGCTGGGAACCACCAATGAAGATCACAATCGCACTCGCGCTTCTTGGTCTGGCGACTCTTCCCGAGGCCGCCCTCGCCTGTCCTGTCTGCTTCGACCGGGACGACGAGGCGCGGATCGCCTTCCTGGCCACGACCGGGCTCCTTACCCTCCTGCCGCTCGGACTGGTGGCGGGCTTTGGGGTGTGGCTGCGGCGGCGTTCGCGGGCGGAGGAGGAGGACGGGGGGAGGAATAGGGGCATCCAGGAAGGCGTAGCCAGCCGAGAAGGCACCAAGCGACCGTGATGGCCCGAAGCGCCACCTCGAAGCGCTGCACCGCCACCGCGCCCAGGTTGCACGGCGAGTAGACAGAGAATCCCGCCGGAGTGTGCCCCGCGAGGGACGCGACGCGCTGCTCGTCGAGACCAGATCGGCCGCCACCCCGACCGCGAGCTTCTTCGAGCGGGCCAGGCGGGTGCGGGGCCAGCTCGGCGGCGGCCATGGCGCGGTCGTCTACGGAGGCGACGTCGGGCAGCTTCGGAAGAGCTGGCGGCTGACCCCTTTGGCGGCAGTTGCCGAGACTGCTCGGGGAACTCGCTCCCACCCCTCGCTAGCGCGGCCTCCAGCCCGGCGACAAAGGTCGGCTCTCCCTCCGGGACCGGGCCTATCCAACTGAAGGCAACGCTTCCGTTCCGGTTGACGACCAGTGTGGTGGGGAGCCCCCGAGCCGCAAGCGCCTCCTTCGAGAGGGCATCCGGGTCGAGAGCGATGTCGTACTCGATCTCCATCTCGTCCACGTACTCCAGCACGGCCGCGACGTCGGAGCGGAGGTCCACCGAGATGCCCAGCACGGCTAGTCCGTCGCCCCGGTAGCGATCGTACAGCTCGCCCAGGTACGGGATCTCCTCGCGGCAGGGGTGGCACCAGGTGGCCCAGAGGTTGACCAGCAGCACCCGGCCCCGGTAGTCGGCGAGTCTCACCCTGCGCTCTCCGTCGAGCGAGGCGACCGTGAGCGCAGGGGCCGGGTCACCGCTCCGCAGTCCGGGCGCATCGGCAGCCATGCACCCGGCGAGCAGCGCGACGGCGAGCGGGAGCGCGGCCCGGGCGATCTGGCAGCGGTTGGCGAGGCTGGCGGCGACAGCTCTGGCCCGAGACCGGGGCCGGCCGTATCGTGGTTGAAGGGGACTGGGCGTTATCGGACGCATCTCGCTCGACTGGATGAGCATCATCATAGCGGCTCGACCGACTGCCGCCCCACTCGCTTCTGCGGAAAGAAATCCGGATGAGTACAATCTGGCGCTGACCGCACCGACGATCGTGGCGCTCTTTGCCTGCGGCGGCACGGTGCAGGTCGAGGATCTGGTGCCCGACGCCGACGGGTTCTACACGACCAGGAGCGGCCTCCGCTTCCAGATCCTCGCCGAGGGCGAGGGCCCGAAGCCCAAGTGGGGGGACCGTGTGCGCCTGCACTACTCGACCGCGCGTTCAGACGGGACCGTGATCGACTCCTCCTTCGAGCGCGGCGAACCCGATGTGATGGCGCTCCGCGACGTCGTGCGCGGCTTCCGCGAGGCGCTCGAGCTGATGCCGGTCGGCAGCCGCTACAGGGTGATCGTGCCCGGAAAGCTGGCGTACGGCCGCGAGGGGATCCCCGGTTTGGTTGGTCCGAACGAGACGCTCACCTTCATCATCCACCTCCACGAGATCGTGGGGCGGTGAGTCGCCGATGGGGCCAACATCTGGCAGACGCGGCAGTCCTCTTGCCGCTTCCATCCAAGCTAGAGCATCCGAATACATCCGCCATGGCCCGCCGGGCATTCGTGACCGGCTAGACACGCTCGGTCCTCCAGGTCCGTGTATCGTGATCGTCATGGAGCCGATGTGTTCAGTCAACAAGTACTCAATACGCGATGCATCTCGTCCGTTTGCGCAAATCACAAGTACGTTTGCACCTACCTCCGGATCGTGGTCGGGGTCAGCCCACTTATTGGTAGTGACCCCTCTCTGCCAACACGCGCGAGACACGAGAGGAAGAGGAGATTAGAGTAGGGCGAGGCAGAGAGATGCGGAATGGCGC
>JAGWBP010000026.1 GCA_021295835.1 Gemmatimonadota bacterium
CACCCGCACCGTGGCTCCCGACACCGACACCCGCGCCACGTTGCGGTTCGACGAAGACGCCGAATAGGCCAGCTCGTCTCCGTCCGGATCGCTGAAGTGCTCCGAGGCGTCGAACGACTCCGCGTCCCCGACGAACACCGCCATCTCCGGGATCGGGTCCCCCGCCAGCGGAACCCGGTTCGGAACCGTCACCTCGAAGCTCGATTCCGCCGAGAGCCCCTCCGGGTCGGTGGCCGTCACCGTCACGGTCGCCGATCCCTGCGCTGCGGCCTCCACCCTCACGGTGGCTCCCGACACCGACACCCGCGCCACGTTGCCGTTCGACGAAGACGCCGAATAGACCAGCGCGTCCCCGTCCGGATCGCTGAAGTGCTCCGAAACATCCACCTCGGCCGCGTCGCCGACGAACACCTCCATCTCCGGGATCGGGTCCCCCGCCAGCGGAGCCCGGTTCGGCACCGTCACCTCGAATGTCTGCGTCGCGGCCAGCCCGCCGGGGTCCGTAGCCGTAACCATGACGTTGGCCGTCCCCTTGGCCAGGCCCGTGACCGCCACCGTGCCGCCCGCCACCGTCACCGTGGCTGCGGCGGTGTTCGACGACGTGGCGGAGTAGGTCAGCGTCTCTCCGTCCGGCTCAGCGAAGTATGAGGATGCATCCACCGTTTCCGCCTGGTCGACGGGAACCGTGATCGGAGGGATGGTGCCCGTCGGCTGCGGAGCCCGGTTCGGCACCATGACCTGAAGACTCTGCTCGCCTTTCAAGCCACCCGGATCGCTCGCCGTGACCGTGACGGACGCGTTCCCGGGGGCGATGGCCGTGATTGTGATGGTGGCGCCCGAGATGGACGCCGTCGCCACGCCTTGGTTCGACGATGTGGCGGTCGTTGGGATCGTCGAAGCACGCGGTGGCGGTGGCCGTCTCGCCCGCGTTGACGGTCACCTGCGGGATGGGGCCGCAGGGGGCGGGGGGCTCCTGGCTCTCGCAGGCGGCGAATGCGAGCAGGAGCACAACGGCGAGGCGCTTCATCGCGGAATTGCTCCTGGCTTCGGCAAGAGAATCGACGCACCCGTCGCCGCGATGGCGAAGGCCCGTATCGGAGTCCGAGCCGAAGAACGCATGAAAAGTGATATCATTCTTGCCTGTAGTGTGGTATCATATCCTCCAGTAGCTCGTAGTAGGTGCGCCTGTGCTGCTTGAGATACAGGCTCATCGTAACGGAATAGCGAATGGGGCTAGGCTGATCAAGAAGCCCCCCGCAACCACGAGCGCCGCAACCTCCGAATCGGCCATTCCCGGCGGTGAGGCTGCCAGTGTCTTGCCCTCCCGGGGTATTGTCTCACGACGTGGCTGATCCCTCGGCCACCTCCCCCGGCCAGAGCGCCAGCGGCGGCCAACCCTCCCCCGGCGAGAGGCCGGCTACTTGTGCCCGTGCTTCGCACTGCGCAGACTGGTAGCAGACTGAATCCCTATATTGACTGTCATGCGAATCGGAGTATCAGGTAGCGGGGCCCTCCTCATCGCCGCGCTGGCGACGGTCGGGCTCGGCGCGTGCGGGACCGGCGCGTTGGGGTACCCTACCCCGCGCCGCCTGGTCGTCCACTCGGGCGAGCGGATCGCGCCGACAGCCGAGCGCATGGAGGCGGTCGAGGAGTGGGTGCGCGAGCAGGTGGACAGCATCCGGGAGGACCCCTCGTTCCTGATCATCTCCCATGAGCAGGACGCCCCTGCCTACCCGTGGGAGACGCTGCAGCTGAACGCGAGCGGCGACACCGCACATATCTGGTACCAGGCCCGGACGGGGACCTACGGGCCGTACCTGATCTACGCCCACCTCCACATAATGGACGCTCAGAATCGTCTCGACCGCTGGCTCCCGGAGCTGGCACCGGACGCGACGCCCTTCCAGATCGAGAGGGCAATTCTCTCGCGGGTGGCCGACTCCTGGCTGCACCAGCGCTCGGTCTTCGACGCCCGCCCCAACGCCATACTTGACGAGATCGTCTACGCCAAGGAGAACAGCTGGCTGGATGCCTTCATCCTCACCGCTCGTCCAGATCTCTTTGTCGAGGAGAGACGCGAGTGGCACGCCCAGGAGCCCGACGCTCGCGAGGCCTACGCCGCCTGGTTCAGACACACCTTCGAGCGGGAGCCGCCCGGGATGCGCGGGGGCTCTCCGCCCGGCTAGGAGCCCACGGACTGCTGGGCTGCCCTCACCAGCCACCCCACATCGACCTTCTTCGTCCCCTCCCCCGCCACCCGCACATCGACCCGGCCGGTGCGGGCCAGTCGCGAGTCGGCTGGCCGACCCCCGAAGAGGGCGAACCCCTTCACCCGGACAGGTAGCTCCTCGCCCTCCGGCGAAGCGGCCACGAGCGACCCGCTCTTCAGCTTCCCGGCGGTCAGAGCCTTCCCCTGGCGCAGCCTGAGGCGCAGTATCCGGCCGCCGTGCGGGTGATCCAGGGCGTCGATGACGCGGTAGGAGGTGGCTGATTCGCTGACCTGGCTCACGGCACCCCAACTGGACGAGGGTGATCGTCGGCGGCTCGGGCAGCTCCGACGGCACACGGAAATCTGGTTACAATTCGGCCCCTGGGCCACAACCCGCAGCGGAAAACACCCTGGCGACGGAACAAGGCGACTGGTGGACGTAGATCTCGTGCTCACCGCCGACGCGGCCACGATCGACGGGTCGGGCAAGCTGAACCTGCTCGGCGTCTTCGACCGAATCAGCGTGGCGCGCTTCCCCGCCCGCCACGGGCGCCTCTCGCTCGTGCTCCGCTTCCTAGGCGGCGCGGCCGACGCAGGCACCCACCAGATCACCATCAAGCTCTCCGCCCCCTCGGGCAGGGAGATGGTCTCGCTCGGCGGCGAGCTGAATGTCTCGCCGGGGCGCTCGAGCCTCCAGACCGGCGTCCGGGTCCCCCACGTCATCAACCTGGATGGCATCGTCTTCCAGGAGGCCGGGATCCATACCTTCCACATCATGGTGAACGGGTCCCACCAGGCCACCCTCCCCCTCTCGATCGTCGAGCGGGGCGGAGGCGCGGCGCTAGCCTGACACGGTGACGGGCAGCCCCGCCGCTCTCGATTCGCCCCCCCGGATCGTCGGCCTCTGGCGCTACCCGGTGAAGGGCATGCGGGGGACTCCGGTCGATTCGCTGGAGCTCGACGAGATGGGCCCCCGCTTCGACCGCCGCTGGATCGTCGCCCGCCCCGACGGCCAACCGGTCACCCAGCGCGACGCTCCCCTGCTGGCCACCGTGAAGGCCCGCCTTGACGGGGACTCGCTGCACCTGGAGGCCTCCGATCGCCACATGGTGCCGCTGGCGATCCCGATCGGCGCCGCTGGCGAGCGCATTCGCCTGCGCATCCACGGTGCCACCATCCACGGCCGTGTGGTGTCCGCCGAGGCCGACGCATGGATCTCCGAGGTGCTGGGCGCGAAGCGGCACCTGCTCTACCTGTCGACCGAGGACGCCCGCGCCACCGATCCGGCATTTGCCGCCGGACACCGCACCAGCTTCACCGACGGCTATCCAGTGCTGCTGGCCAGTCAGGCCTCGCTCGAGGAGCTGGGCCGCCGAGCCGGGCGCAGGATCCCGATCGAGCGCTTCCGGCCAAATTTGCTCGTCACCTCGCCTCACCCTCACGATGAGGACCGCTGGAGGCGCTTCGCCGTGGGGGGTCTCGTTTTGCGGGGCGTCAAGCTCTGCGCACGCTGCAGCGTCACCACGGTCGATCAACGGAGCGGGGTGCTCGACGCCGATCAGGAGCCGCTGCGCTCTCTCGCGCTCTACCGGCGGATCGAGTCGCTCGTCTACTTCGGGGTGAATGTCGTGCACGAGGGCCGGGGGCGAATTGCCGTGGGCGACGATATCGAGGTGCTGGAGCGCGGCGTCGTCCCCGGGGCGCTCTCGCGAGACCGTCCACCGCCTGCTAGGGAGGCCTGATGACCGTACCCGGACTCCGCGACCGCGTCGTGCCGCGCCTGATAGAGGAGGAGATGCGCGAGTCGTTCATCGACTACTCGATGAGCGTGATAGTGCGACGCGCGCTGCCCGATGTCCGCGACGGCCTCAAGCCCGTCCACCGCCGAATCCTCGTGGCAATGCACGGACTCGGCCTCCAGGACCGACAGAGCCACAAGAAGAGCGCGACGGTGGTCGGCGAGGTGCTCGGCAAGTACCACCCGCACGGCGACTCGGCCGTCTACGGCGCGCTCGTCCGGATGGTCCAGGACTTCTCGCTCCGCTACCCGCTGGTGGATGGCCAGGGGAACTTCGGCTCGATCGATGGCGATCCGGCCGCCGCGTACCGCTACACCGAGGCGCGCCTCGCGCCGGCGGCGATGGAGATCCTCGCCGAGATCGACAGGGACACCGTCGACTGGGAGAACAACTTCGACGACCGGCTGCAGGAGCCGACCGTTCTCCCGTCGCGCATCCCCAACCTCCTCGTCAATGGCAGCTCCGGGATCGCCGTCGGGATGAGCACGAACGTTCCCCCGCACAATCTGGGCGAGGTGGCGGCGGCTCTCCGCACCCTGGCCGAGAACCCCGAGTGCGGTGTCGAGGAGCTCGCCGAGGCTCTCCCCGGCCCCGACTTTCCGACCGGTGCCTTCATAGTGGGGCGGAGCGGGATCGAGTCGATGTACCGCACCGGAAGGGGACGCATGAGGGTGCGGGGCCGTGTCGTGGCCGAAGCGGTGCGGGGGGGCAGGCGCAGGCTGGTCGTCACGGAGCTGCCCTACGCCGTCTCCAAGTCGCGGCTGATTTCGCAGATCGCAGCGCTCGCACGGAGGGGCGCACTTCCCGATGTGGCCGACATGCGCGACGAATCGGACCGCGAGGGCATCCGCCTCGTAGTCGAGCTGAAGCGGGGTGCCAAAGTGGACTCCATCCTGGCCAAGCTCTACCGGCGCACAGCGCTCGAGACGACCTTCGGGGCGATCCTGCTCGCGCTCGACGGCGGCAGGCAGCCGACCGAGTTCACCCTCAAGGAGCTCCTCGAACGCTTTCGGGACCACCGCCTTCAGGTGATCCGGCGGCGCTCCCGCCACGACCTCGAGAAGGCCGAGACCGACCTTCACATCGTGCAGGGGCTGCTGCTCGCACTTCGGCACATCGATCGAGTGATCGCAACGATCAGGGGCTCGGCCGACCGTGCCCAGGCCTTCAGAAGGCTCCGCGATCGCTTCGGTCTGAGCGGTGCCCAGGCCGACGCAATCCTCGCCATGCGCCTCTCGCGGCTCACGGCGCTGGAGGGAGAGGAGCTGCTCGAGCGCGAAGGGTCGCTAAGGGCCGCCATCGCCGAGTTGCGGGCCCTCCTGGCGGACGATCGCCTCCAACTGGCGACGATGCTCGAGGAGCTGGACGAGGTGGTGGCCCGCCACGGCGACCGGCGCCGCACGGTGATCCTGGACTCGGAGAAGACCGCCGAGAGGGTCCGCACCGCGACCAAGACCGCTGAGGAGGATGTGGTGGTGACGGTGACGCAGCAGCGCTACCTCAAACGCATGCCGGTCCACCTCTACCGTCGGCGGATTGCGGGCGGGCTCTCGCTCGCCGCGATGGAGCGCTACCCCGGCGACTTCATCGAGAAGGTCCGAGTCGCCCGTTCGCGCGGTTGGCTCCTCGCCTTCACCGCCGCGGGAAGCGCCCACTTTCTTCGGATCGACGACCTTCCCGAGGCGTCGCGCGCCTCGCGCGGCAAGGCGATCTGGGCGCTGCTCGGAGTCGACCGCCGGGACCGGATTGTCGCTCTCCGCGCCATCGAGGATCTTGAGGAAGACCGCTACCTCGTCTTCGCCACCCGGGGCGGGCTCGTGAAACGCACTCGCCTCGCCGAGTACGCCCGGCCTCGCGGCGGGACGCTCATCGCATCCACCGTGCGGAGCGGCGACGCCTTGCTGGACGTGGTCTGCACGACCGGGGACGCCGACCTCCTGCTCGTCACCGGGGGCGGCCGCGCGATCCGCTTTCCGGAGCGCGAGGTCCCGGTGGTGGGCCGGACGGCGCAGGGTGTGAAGGGCGTCGGGCTTCGGGGCGAGGACCGGGTTGTAGGGGTGGTGGTGGCCGCGCGCGATCTTCCGGTGCTCCTGGCGACGGAGGACGGCGGCGCCAAGCGGACGCTCGCCTCCGAGTTTCCGGCACAGCGGCGTGGGGGGCTCGGCACCCTGGCGCTCCCCTCGCCAAGAGGCGGCGCTGGGGTCGTCGGGGCGCTGGAGGCGGTGGACGACGACCGGGTGGCGCTCGTCGCTGCAAGCGGCGAAGTGATTGGAGTGTCGGGTTCCGACGTGCCGATTGGGCCGCGCCGGGCCGCCGCAACACCGATATTGCCACCCGATTCGGCCGACACGATTGTCCACCTCACCCGCCTCTTCGGCGAGGTGCCGGCGGCGGAGGGCCGCATGGATCTGCTCACAACGGCTGCGAGGTCAGGGTGAGGTTTCTCGTTCTGGGGGCAGGAACCCAGGGTTCTGCCGCCGCCTACGACCTGCTGAGCGTGGAGGGGGGAAGCGAGGTGACGATCGCCGATCTGGATCTCGGCGGGCTCCACCCCGCGCTCACTCCCCATCTTGGCGGCAGGCTCCGGACGGTCGTCCTCGACGCCAGTTGCACCTCCGAGGTGCTCGCCGCGATGGAGGGCGTGGATGGGGTGCTCTCGGCGCTTCCGTACTACTTCAATGCCGAGATGGCCCGCCTGGCGCTCGATTCCGGGTGCCACTTCGCCGACCTCGGCGGCAACACGGCCGTGGTGGAGGAGCAGCAGAAGCTCGACGCCCGCGCCCGCAGCCTGGGGCTCTCGATCGTGGCCGACGTGGGACTCGCGCCGGGCATGGTGAATGTGCTGGCCCAGGGCGGAATCGACCGCCTCGAGTCGACGGAGTCCGTGCGCATGTGGGTCGGCGGGCTCCCCCAGCACCCCAGGCCACCGCTCAACTACCAGATCGTCTATTCGCTCGAAGGGATGCTCGACTACTACGTGACTCCGGCCGAGATCCTGCGAGCTGGCAGGCGGGTGACCGTCGAGGCGCTCTCGGGGCTCGAGACGGTGGACTTCCCCCCTCCAATCGGGCCCCTCGAGGCCTTCTACACCGCCGGGGGGGTTTCGACGCTGCCCGTGCGCTACGAAGGACGGATCGACACCTTGGCGTACAAGACGCTCCGGTATCCCGGCCATGCTTGCACAATGCGCACGATCCGCGATCTAGGGCTGCTGAGCGACCAGGAGACCGACTACGACGGCACACCGGTCAACCCTCGGCGCTTCTTCATACAGCGGGTCACCCCCCACCTCACCAACAGCGACGGCGACGACATGGTCGTGGCGCGCGTCGAGGCAACGGGCCTCCTTGCCGACAGGCCGACCCGCATCCGCTACGATGTCGTGGACCGCTACGACCCCGCGACCGGGATCACCGCAATGGCCAGAACTACCGGATTCTCGCTCGCGATCGTCGCGCTGATGCAGGTGCGCGGCGAGGTCGCGTCGGTTGGCGTAGGCACACCGGACGTCGTAATTCCGGCCGACACCTACCTCGGCGAGCTGGAGAGGCGGGGCATCCCCGTCGAACTGAGCCAGGAGGACGCGTAGTGAGTCGGCTGCGGAGCATCGTCCACGGACCGCCGGTCGTCGTCCTGATCGCGGCCGCGGTCCTGCCGTCCGCCATGGCGGACGCTCAGGATCCGGTCGACAGCGCCGCCCCTCCTCTCGTACAACCCGGCGAGCGCCGCTTCGGCGAGATGCGCCAGCTCACCTTCGACGGTGAGAACGCCGAGGCCTACTGGTCCTTCGACGGCACAGGCCTGGTCTTCCAGTCGAGCCCCATCCCCGGCGAGGGCTGCGACCAGATCTACACGCTCGACCCCGCCACCGGCGCCACCGCTCTCGTCAGCACCGGACTGGGCCGGACGACATGCTCCTACTTCTACCCAGCCGGCGACCGGGTCCTCTACTCGTCGACACACCACCACGACGAGGACTGCCCGGTACCACCCGACCGCTCGCAGGGCTATGTGTGGGCCGTGTATCCGAGCTACGACATATTCGCGGCCGGCGTTGACGGATCGGACCCGACGCAGCTTACGAGCTCCCCTGGCTACGACGCCGAAGCCACCTTCTCGCCCACCGGCCACCGGATCATCTTCACCTCGGCGCGCGACGGCGACCTCGACCTCTACTCGATGCTCCCCGACGGCTCCGACGTGCGGCGCGTAACCGACCGCCTGGGCTACGACGGCGGCGCCTTCTACAGCCCCGACGGCACCAGGATCGTCTGGCGGGCCCACTACCCCGAAGACCCGGAAGAGATCGCCGACTACCGGTCGCTGCTGGCCGACGGGCTGATCCGTCCCTCCGCGCTCGAGATCTGGGTCGCCGACGCCGACGGCTCGAACCCACGCCAGCTTACGGACAACGGGGCAGCCAACTTCGCCCCCTACTGGCACCCGTCGGGCGAGAGGATCATCTTCTCCTCGAACATGCACGACCCGCGAGGGCGCGAGTTCGAGCTCTACCTGATAGACGTGGACGGCACGGGCCTGGAGAGGGTGACCTGGTCGGAGGGCTTCGACGGCTTCCCCGTCTTTCATCCGGACGGCGAACTCCTCGTCATCGGGTCCAACCGCAGGATGTCGCACGACGGCAACACCAACATCTTCCTGGTCGAGTGGATCGATGAATTGTAATCTGTAGATTACATAATGACAATCAAGAATTACATTTCTAGCAGGCCGCTGGCGCAATCGATGCTCGCCGTTTCCTGTCTGGTGCTCTGCGCCGCCTGTCGGGACGAGCCATCGGACCCGGGGGCCACGGGTCGCGCGGAGGCCGTGGACCTGTTCTCCGAGTGGCCAGGTGACGAGTCGTTCCGGATCGCCGCGGAACCAAGCCTGGTGGTGGGGTTGGACGAGTCCCTCCCGCTGGGCTGGGTCTCCGGAGCGGTCTTCTTCGGCGACGGCATCGCTATCGCGGATAGGATGGCGTACGAAGTCCTGATCCTGGACGCTGCGGGCCGGCTGCTTTCTCGGCAAGGCAGGAAGGGAGAGGGTCCCGGCGAGTACATGAATCTGGCCTCGCTCGCTCGCCACGCGGACGGACTGGTCACCTGGGACGCATTCCACTTGCGAGTAACCCGGCTCGACGCGTCCGGGGGGTACATCGGGGAGACGAAACACACACTGGTCGGTCCTTATCTAATGAGCAGGATCGTTGGAGCCTTCGGAAACAGCGCGCTGCTCGAAAGCTGGGAGATGGGATGGGAGGGCGCGCCCGCCGAGCCGATGGAGACCCGGCAGACGGTGACATATGAGATCGTTCGTCTTTCTGACGGGGAGGTCGTCTTCGAGGGCACCCCTCCCGGTGAAGAGTGGTGGGCGGTGAGCGAGCTAAATAGCGACGGCCGTCTAAGCTGGGGCTGGGAATCCGTGATCTTCGGGCGGACTGCCGTCTCTGCCGTCACCGATCGCTACGCCTACCTGGCGGATACCGACTCGATCACGATCACGCGCAAGTCTCATTCGATCAGCCCCGAGAGAGCGCTGAGGCAGAGTGGGTGCGGTTCGTCAGCGATACCCTGCGGGCGAACCCGTTCATATCGGAGCTTGGCCTCCGCCTGCTCGAGGATCTGCCGGCCCGCCCCACCCTTCCCGCTTTTTCCGCCATGAAGGGCGGCGACGGCCTTCTGTGGATCCGGGAGTACCCTAACCCGCTTCAGGACCAGGTGGTCTGGGTCGGTTTCAGCGAAGCGTGGGAACGGAAGAAGCGGATCACGATGCCCACGAGCCTGGACGTTCTGGATATTTCGGAGGGCCGGGTACTCGTCCGGGCAAAGGGCGCCCTTGACGAAACTCTGATCGAGGTCTACCCGATCGAGCGCTGATCACGCAGGGCGACCGGGAGGTTTGCCCACGGGCCGCTAGGGTAGCGTCACCTCCATGAAGCGCGTCACGATCCGGTAGGTAAGCCCCCAGATGGCCCGGCCCTCGAGCCTGATGCACGGGAGGCTGCGTGCCGCGGACCCACCGGTCCACGCGACCGACCCCAGGTTGCGAGGGTCGGCCAAGTCGGCCAGCGCGAACCAGTGCACGGACGCCACCTCGGGGCTGGCAACGTGCGCCGTGGTCTGCGAGAGTGCCCGAAAGACAAAGGGCCATACGGAGATAGGGGGATTCTCCGGCCGCAGCGGGCGAAGCGGCTCGCTCCGGCCGAGCATTCCCTCCGGCGCTTCCAGCCGCACCCCGGTCTCCTCGCGCGTCTCACGGACCGCAGCTTCAATAAGGCTACCATCGGCTGGATCGAGGCGCCCGCCCGGGAGCGCCATCTGGCCCGACCAGGGGTCGTGGGGAGACTTGGCCCGCTCTATCGTCAGGAGCTCGCAGAGACCCAGGGGCGGGTCAGGCTCCCCGAGTGGCGGACGCAGCACCAGCGCGACGGCGGCGTTGCGTCGGGCCCGGTCCGGCCGTGCCGAGTCCGCGGCACCATGTGCCGACGCGAGCGCAGCAGCTACCGAGGATAGCTTCCCGAACGGAACACCGTGCAACGCTGGCGGCGGCCGTTGGCGGAGCTCGCGAACAGCCCTACCCTTGCGGCTCAAGCGCGACCAGCCTGACCACGCGAACGGTCGGCACCTCCATCTCGTCGAGCTCGATGTAGGCCATGAGCCCTTCGGGGCCGAAGGCGTCCGGCGTTCGCAGCCCGTCCGGCGGCAGGGTGCCGATGTAGCGTCCGTCGGGGCTCCAGACATCGATCATGCCGACCGCTCCTGCCCAGGGGTCGCCCTCGCGTCGGTGCCGCACCCAGAGCCCGCCCTCCCATGTGGCCCCCAGGGAGAGGACCACCGGTATCTCATGATTGAACCGCATGCCCTCGATGCTCTCGCGCAGCTCCGCAACCATCGCCGCCATGAACTCCGGCGGCGCCTGGTCCGGCCCCTGCAGGTTGGCGGGGTCGGCGTAGAGGCGATCGAACTCCGCCATGGCCGAGTCCCGAACGGCAGTCTCGATCTCGGCGGTCACCGGCTCGGGGCTGATGGGTCTTGCGATGGTAGCGATGGGTGCACCGTCGCCCGCAACGAGCTTGATTGAATAGCGGGCGGAATCGGAATAGGCCACCGACCCGTCGGGCAGGACGTCGAAGAGCAGTCCCGGATCGAACTTTCTCCGATCGTCCGTGGCATTGGATTCTGCCTCACCGGGTGCCGGCACCCGCACTTCGCCTGCCTTCACGATCGGCTCGGCGGTGGTGCCCACAGCTCCCAGCGTCAACCGCTCCAAGCCCCGCGGACCGATCGTCGGGTTGGCCAACTCCATCCGTCGGAACATCTCCTGAGCGTGGTAGCTCATGCCGCGCGCCACCAGCACGCCAGCATCGGGATGTGGCCTGGCACCGCTCCGGAACGCCATCATCCCATAACGTCCGACGTGGCTCGCCGACATGCCCACCTGACGGTCGAAGGAACCATCGGGAGCGAACACGACATAGGCTCCACTTCCGCGGTCGGCCACCGCCGCCGTGCCATCTCTCCAGACGTAGATGTCGTCGGGGCTGCGGAACTCCCCGGGGCCCTCGCCCCGCCGTCCCAGGGTGCGGACGAGTTCGCCATCACGATCCAGAACGGCGACGACCGGCACATCCGGGTTCAGCACGAACAGGTTGCCGTCGCCGTCGAACGCCACGCTCGGAGGCGTCCCGAACTGAGCCCAGTCGGGCGGGTCCACGGCACCCACCCTGAACACCTCGACGAACTCCGCCATCAGGGGACGATCGGTGGCCAGGTTGTCATCCCGCATATCGGAGCAGGCACCCGCCACAACGGCCAGCGCGAGGGTCGGCAGGGCTATTCGACTTCCAATCATGGGTATCGTCCTAGACGCCGGCTCGATCAGGGCCCCAGATGTGCTTGTGCAGCTGGGTCTGATAGCGCACTGGTAGGCCGCTTGCCAGGATCGCGGCGGCGAGCTCGTGCTGATCCTCCATTCCCCAGACCGGCGAGACGAGAAGCGCGCCGAGCGATCCCTCGTCCAGTCGCTCGGCGAGCCGGTGTCGGCGAACGATGCCGACCGCCCAATCGAAGTCATCCAGATCGGCGACCACGAACTTGACCTCGTCGCGCCCGGTCAGCCGATCCAGATTCGACCACAGGTTGCGCGCCGCCTCGCCCGACCCCGGGCACTTGAGGTCCATGACGCGGTGCGCGCGGTCGTCCAGGACTCCCACGTCCAGCGCCCCCGACGTCTCGACCAGAACCGTGTAGCCCTCGTCGAGGAGGCGCCGAGCAAGGGTTGCCGTCGCCCTCTGCGCCAGCGGCTCGCCGCCCGTGATCTCCACCAGCTTGCATCCGAAGGCCTCGACGCGGGTCTCGATCACGCCAAGGGGGACGCGGTCGCCACCGGAGAAGGCGTACTCGGTGTCGCACCAGACGCACCGGAGCGGGCACCCGGTGAGGCGCACGAAGGTGCACGGCAGCCCCGCCCAGGTGGACTCGCCCTGGATCGAGTGGAAGATCTCGGTCACCCGAAGAGAGGTCCCGCCGGCGGCGCGCGCCTGCGGCTCCGTCACGACCGGCGCCCAGCCACATCGGCTCCCGCCCCGCGCAAGACGGCTTCGTTCAGGAGACGCTGCACCTCGGTCAGCTCCAGCGCCCCGGCCCGCTGCATCACACCGCCTCGGGTCGCGGCCCTCCAGAGAACGGGGCTCTCGACGTGGCCCACTATCCCGAGCCCGGTCTCTGCCCAGCGCGGGAAGACCAGGTAGCCGACCACAGGCTCCCTCAGGTCGCCGGTTTTCTCCACCTCGATCGAGACCGTGTAGGGCTGGCCGTCGATCGCCTCGAAGGCTGGCGGGCGATCGTGTACCGACAGGTACCCGCCCAGCGTGCGGTCCTCCGCGCTCTCTCCCGCACTGGCCGCTGCGGCGCTCTCGCTCATGGTTGGCTCTTCCGTTTGCTCTATCTTCCAACCCTGCGTCTAGTAAGTAAGTGCAATCCCCGACAATCGCCAAAGCCGCCACATGCCAGTGAAGATGCTCGCCGCGGTGTTCCGCGAGAACGGTGGCCCGGAGGTCGTCTCGGTCGAGGAGGTCGACAGGCCTGAGCCAGCACCGGGCGAGGCCCGCATCCGGGTCGAGGCCGCCTCTCTCAACCACCTCGATCTCTGGGTGCGGCACGGACTTCCGATCGAGATCCCGATGCCGCACATCGGCGGCGCCGACTTCGCCGGGACGGTCGACGCCGTGGGGAGCGGTGGCGATCGGGGGTGGATCGGAAGGCGGGTCGTCGTCGATCCCTCGCTGGGGTACGCCTGGTACGGGCTGGCCACCCTGGCCGGAGCCGATCCGCTTCGAATTATCGGCGAGCACACCCAGGGTGGATTCGCTGAATTTGCGGTGGCACCTGTGGCCAATCTGGTTGAGCTGCCCGAGGGATTTCCGGCTTCCGTGGCCGCCGGCGGGGCTCTCGTCGGGGTGACCGCCTGGCACGGGCTCTTCGCCCAGGGGGGACTCCGCGCCGGGAAGCGTGTCCTGGTGACGGCAGCCAGCGGCGGCGTGGGGACGGTCGCCGTGCAGATAGCGAGGCTGGCGGGCGCCGAGGTCTATGCGCTGACTTCGCGCACGGCAGAGGTGAGCGTGCTAGGGGCCGACCACATCTTCGACCGCCGGGAACCGGCTTGGCCTCGCGAGCTGTATCGGGCGACTGGTCGGCGCGGCGTGGACATCTGCCTGGACTCGGTGGGGGAGGCGATTTGGCCCGACATTCTGCGGGCTCTCGCGGTCGGGGGCCGTCTGGTCTGCTACGGAGCGACGACGGGACGCCACGGGCACGTCGACATCCGGCGCCTCTTCTGGCACAAGCAGTCGATTGTCGGTTCGACGATGGGCACGCCGGCTGACTTCAGAGCCGTCATGGCGCTCGTCTTCGACGGTCGCATCGCGCCCCCGATACACGCGGAGCTCCCGCTGGCCGAGGCGCGCGCGGCTCACCGGCTGCTCGAAGCGGGCGAGGTCTTCGGGAAGGTCGTGCTCACACCGCACCCGAATACGGACCGCGAGGCCGCGACGTGACGCTCGCCGAGGCGCAGGCGCGGGTCGATGGCTGGATCGGTCGCTTCGAGGAGGGGTACTGGCCGCCGCTCGCGATCCTGGCCCGGCTTATCGAAGAAGTGGGCGAGCTGGCGCGCGAGGTCAATCACCGCTTCGGCGCCAAGCCCAAGCGCGACGACGAGGATCCCCGCGAGCTGGAGCTGGAGATTGCCGACGTGCTCTTCGTGCTCCTCTGCCTGGCGAACGAGCGCGGGATCGACCTGGACGCCGCCTTCGAGCGGGTCATGGACAAGTACGAGGAGCGCGACGCGGGCCGGTGGACGCCGCGCGAGCCGAGTGGAGGGTCTCCAGGCCAGCGGACGCGATAACGCTTTGCCTGCGGGGGCTGTCCACATTTCCAACAGGGGGATGGCCCACTTCCGCGAAGGCTGGGGCTGACTGGATGGACAGCGACGATACCAACGCAGCCCTTGTTGCTCGGGTGCGGCTGGGGGAGACGAAGGCCTTCGACCAGCTCGTCCGGCGTCACCTGCGGCTGGCGCATTCGGTGGCGCGCTCCACGCTCGACAATCCCGACGACGCGGACGATGTGTGCCAGGATGCCTTCATACGGGCCCTGGAGCGCATCGACGACTGCCGCAATCCGGGGCGGTTCGGTTCCTGGCTCCTGGCGATCGTGCGCAACACGGCGCACAACCGCCGCGAGCACAGCCGTGTTAGGGCGACGCTTCCGCTCGAGGAGGCGCGGTCGGCGACCTCGGGGGACGACCCCCTGGCCGCCGTCGGCAGGATGCAACTGCGCGGGCAGCTGCGCGAGGCGATCAGGCAGCTGACGGAGCTGCAGCGCAGGGTCCTCCTCCTGTACGATCTGGAGGGCTGGAGTCACAAGGAGATCGCGGGAGAGCTCGGCATCTCGTCCGGGTCCTCGCGCGTTCACCTGCACGTTGCGAGGAAGGCGATGCGCAAGCTGCTTGCGGGGCGGGTCGCGCCTGGAACACCGTGAAACGCTGGAAAGGAGAGGATCCGAGAGCGATGAGAGCAATTTTCTTGCAGGACATGCGCACCGGTGGCGCGTCCAGGAGGGTTGAAGTCGGCGAGCTCGCACCCGAGCGCAATCCGAGACGCTGGGAGGCGCTCGTGGCCCGCATCGTGGCCGAGGCGGAGCCGCTTCTGGAGGCCAGGCGGCGCACCCTCTCGCTGACGCTGACGCAGTGGGGCAGGCCCGTCATGGTGGGTGCCGCCGGGCTGATGGCGGCCGTGCTCGCCACACTGCTGCTCGTGCCGACGGCCGACACTCCCACTCCGGTCCAGGCCGGCCTCGGCGAGGAGGTGGTAGCGTGGTCGGTGGTGGCATGGATGGATGGGAGCGATGCGCCGCTGGCGATCGAGGAGTACTCGCCATGAAGAGTCGAACCACGGCAGTGCTGGTGCTGGCGGCGTCCTTCCTAGCGGGGGCCTTTGCGTCGGTGGGAGCCATGCGTCTCCTTGACGACGGAGGGGACGGCCACTCGGCGGCTGGCCGTCCACCCTTCCCGGACGGTCCGGGCGGTCGCCCTCCCGGTGGACCCGGCGGTCTGCTCGACGGATACCCGGGCTACCGGGAGCTCGCGCGCACCCGTGTAACGGAGCGAATGGCCAAGGAGCTGGGGCTCACCGAGGAACAGCGTGGCGCAATCGAGGAGGCCATGGAACGGAGACGGACCAGGGCGCAGGCCGCCATGCAGGAGGTGCTGCCGAGGCTCGAGCGCAGCCTCGACTCGCTCAACGCCGAGATCGACCAGCTCCTGACCGAGGAGCAGCGCGAGGGCTTTCGCGACTTCCGGCGTCGCGACCGTGACCGCTTCCGCCGGGAGGGCGGGCCCTGGTTTCGTCGCCCCGGTCGGGAGATGCGCCGCTAGCGTCTTGCCCCGTGGTCGCTTCCGGGCGTCATTTCATGGAATGGAGCGCTTCCTCGTAACCGGTGCCGGTGGACAGATCGGCACCGAGCTAGTCCGGCGCCTTGGCGACCGCCACGGCACCGACGCCGTCCTTGCGACCGACGTTCGCGATCCCTCCGTATGGGCTCGCGGTGGGCCCGGTGCGCAGGTCGAGCAGTTGGACTGCCTCGACGCGGACGCGCTTCTCAGGACAGCGAGGGACTTCCGCACCACCTGCATCATGCACCTGGCGTCGATCCTATCGGCGGCGGCGGAGGCGAGTCCGCACCGGGCCTACCGGGTCAACATGGACTCGCTGGTCAACGTGCTCGAGGTGGCGGCCAAGACTGGCTGCCGGGTCTTCGCTCCCAGCTCCATCGCGGTATTCGGCCCCGAGTCTCCCCGCGACCTGGCCCCCCAGACCACCGTGCTGCGTCCGACGACGATGTACGGCGTCACCAAGGTGGCCGGCGAGATGCTCTCCGACTACTACCACGGTCGCTTCGGCGTCGATGTTCGGGGGCTGCGCTTTCCCGGTCTGGTATCGTACACGGCACCGCCCGGGGGCGGCACAACGGACTATGCGGTGGAGATCTTCCACGCCGCCGTCGAGCGCCGTCGCTACAGCTGCCCGCTGCACCCCGACACCCGCATGGCGATGATGTACATGCCCGACGCGATCAGGGCGATCGTCGAGCTGATGGACGCCAACTCGTCTTCGCTTCGCCACCGCAACGCCTACAACGTGTCCGCCATGCACTTCACCCCCGCCGAACTCGCCGATGCGATCAGGGTGCGCCATCCGGAGTTCGCGATCGCCTTCGAGCCCGACCCGGTCCGCCAGGCGATTGCGGATTCGTGGCCAACGCGCATCGACGACGCCAGGGCGCGCGAGGAGTGGGGGTGGCGGCACGAGTACGAGCTCCCAGAGATGGTCGACGCGATGTTGCAGGGCCTGGAGGCAGAGCGAACGAGTTGGGCCGCGACCTTGGCGAGAGAGGCGGTGGGGTAGCCCCATGCCAATGGATCGACTTTCCGGGACGCTCGGCGCGATCGTCGCTAGGATGGAGGAGGAGGGCACCGCCAAGGGTGCCGAGGTGGTGGTTCGCGGGATTCTACCACCAGAGGGCGGCCATGGTCCGCGCTTCCTGCTGGAGGGGCATGGCGACAAGCCGTTCATCCGCATGAACTCCAACTCATACCTCGGCCTGGGGCTGCACGCCGAGGTGGTCGCAGCCGAGGAGCAGACCGCACGCGAGATGGGGGCGGGGCCCGGCGCGGTGCGCTTCGTTGCCGGGACCTACGCGCCGCATGTGGCGCTGGAGCGTGAGCTGGCCGTCTTCCACGGAAGGGAGGAGGCGATGATCTTCTCCTCCGCCTACGCGGCCGTGGTGAGTGCTATCTCCGCGCTAACCGACCGCGCAACGGTCCTGATTTCCGACGAGCTGAACCACAACTGCATCATCAACGCGATCCGGATGTCGCGCCCGGCGGGTAAGGCGATCTATCCGCACCTCGACCTGGCGGCGGCCGAGGCCGAGCTCGAGGCGTGGAAGGGGAGGGCGCGTAGGGTCGTCCTCGTGACCGACGGGGTTTTCTCTATGCGGGGCGACTACGCCAACCTGGCCGAGGTGATGGAGCTGGCCGAGCGCCACGACCCCGACTACCCGGAGAATGTGGTGGTGGTCGTTGACGACTCGCACGGCGTGGGGGCGTTCGGGGCCACGGGGCGGGGCACCGAGGAGTACACCGGGAGCCCTCCCTGCGATATCCTGATCGGGACACTCGGCAAGGCGCTGGGGGTGAACGGCGGCTACGTCGCCTCGACGAGCGGCCTGGTTCGCTACCTGCGCGAGACGGCCCCCCTCTACATCTACTCCAATCCGATAACGGCGGGCGAGGCGGCGGCGGCTCTACGGGCCCTCGAGATCGTCCAGAGCGACGAGGGTGCCGGGCGGCTGGAGCGCGTCCGCAAGCTTACGAAGCGCTTCGAGTCGGGCCTTGTCGAGATCGGCTTCGAAACCATCCCGAGCGACCACCCGATCACCCCCCTCATGGTGCGCGACACCGTCGAGACTCGGCGCCTTGTCGCCGCCCTCTTCGAGGCGGGCGTGCTGGCTACCGGCCTCGCCTACCCGGTGGTGCCCAGGGGTGACGAGTCGATCCGATTCCAGATCAACGCGGACCACACCGGGATGACGATCGACGAGGTGCTGGCGGCGCTTGAGGCGGCGCGGTAGGGGAACGTCGAGGCACTGTCGGCGCCGCGTGTTGTGCGCATGATCTCCCAATCATTGCCCGGCCTGTCCGCACCCGGTAGCTTGCGGGGCTGGAGCCCCGCCAGGACTGTACCGGTCCTCAGTGGCAACCCCCCAGCTCACTGGAGCCATGGGTACTCGGAGAACGAATCGGCATTGGGCCATCGCTGCGGCGATAGCCGCCGTCTGCGCCTTCCCGACGACGGTGTTCGCTGTGCCGCAGATCATCGTCGCTCACGGGGAGCCGGCGGACGAGCGCCCCACCTACCATGTGCACGACACGATGGCGATCACGATCGCCTCGGCAGACACAATGGCGACCACGATCGCTTTGGCACCGGGAGGAATCGAGCTGACTGCGGTGGCCATCACCTCGCTTCGGCTGGCCTTCGAAGAGGAGTCGGACGGGATGCGGGTGGTGGCCGAGATCGTCGACTTCGGCGGCTCGGTGGGAAATCCGGAGATGGGGATGCAGACGCTCGAGAAGGACGACGCACAGGGCGAGATGGTCTTCCTGGTGGGGAGCAAGGGCGTCACCGAGTCGGTTTCCCGCCCCGACCTCTCCGACGACGCGGGTCAGTTCTCGCTCTTCAACCAGCTCCCCCACGACCTCTTCCCCGGACTGCCAGGAGGCGCTGTAGAGGCGGGCGATAGCTGGAGCGACTCGGTCGTCTGGCGCTCCTCGGCGGGAGGCATGGCGACCACCTCGACGGCGAGTCGCGCCTATGGGCTGGTGGGCGACACCTTGTTGGACGGACGCTCGGTGCTCGAGATTTCCCTTCTCGCCGAGGTGCAGATTTCCGGGAGCGGGAGCCAGGGGGGGATCGCAACCAGCCAGTATATCGAGGGGATCGTCATGGGGCGTCTTTTCTGGGACCCGGAGGACCGTCTCCTTCACTACGCCGAGTTGCATCGGGACCTCAGGGGCAGTGCCTCGATGGAGGGGCGCCTGCCCGGCGAGATCGCGCTGATGGGGCCGCAGCGGATCGCCCGCGACCAATGACCGACCAACCACAACCCTGACGGATGAGGAAATGACGGATTCGCACTACGACGGGACGGGTGCCCATGCGGCGGGAGGGGCTGCGGTGGATGACGGAGTCGCCGAGCCGGTGCCGGTTCTTCCCAAGCGGCTCTGGATGGTGTTCTTCCAGCCGGGCGATCTGTTTCGTGGGCTGGCGGCGCGCCCGGTGTGGTTTGTAACCGCGCTACTTGGGGCGTTCATGGTGGCTCTCTCGATCGTCCTCCTTCCGACGGACCTCTTCGTTGACGCCGCCCTTTCCCAAATGAGTCCGGAGGCTGCGGCTGCCGCCCGCGACGTTCCCGCGTGGTTGTTCAAGGCACAGGGCGTCATCGCTGGCCCGTTCATGCTGGCGATGCTCTTCGTCGTGAGCGCGGTCACTTACGTCATCTTCGTCGTTATTCGGGGCGACCGCACCACCTACAGGCACCACCTCTCGGTCATGGCCCATGGAGTGCTCATCGGTGCAGTCGGAGCGCTTGCCACAACGCCGCTGAAGATTGCCAGCGGCAATGTCCAGGAGACGCTCTCGCTTGCCGACCTAGTGGGCTTTCTTCCAATTCCGGACGGCTTCCTCCTTGCGCTCCTCAACGCGATGGAGCTCTTCGGGATATGGGGCGCGCTGATCGCGGGCTTCGGCCTCTCGATTGTCGGCAATCGGCCAAAATGGGGAGGCACGGCGGCGGTGATGCTGGTCCTGGTTGTCGTCTTCGCCTCGATCGCCGCAGCGCTCCAGACGGCTTTCGGAGGGTGACACTGGCCAGATGAGCTACAGGACCACCCCCGACCGAATCCTCGAGAACATCGACCGGGCTCGTACCCGCGACATGGAGCGCGCCCTATCGCTCAACGATCGCCAGGCGCGCGGCCGCGAGATGGACACTGAGATCCCCGATGGCGACGCCACCACTCCAGAACGCATGCGGCGGCTCTTTGCCCTGATCGAATCCGGCTACCAAAGGGCCGCGCAGAGTGCCGAGATCAGCCCCCTGGCGGCCCGCTTTCGCGCAATCGGGGACATCTCGCACCAGATGGCGCGGGGCGACGTGAGCGTCTCGGTGCAGTACCTGGACCACGACCGCCACGACGACATCGGGGTGGTGCCCTTCGAGGTCACGCCGCGCCACCTCGAGGAGGCCAAGAAGGAGAGCCGCACCAGCCGCCCCGACGTGAACGCCACCAGAGTGCTGCGGCTCAAGCTCCGCAACGGCGTGCTGGCCGCGTACAAGAAGATCGACCCGCGGCTCCGCGACGCACTCAAGGAGCGGGCGGACATCGGCCATGTCGCCGCAGAAGTGACCCTGGACCTGCGTCCGGGCGGTCCGGTCCCGTAGGGCCATGGAGACGCCCGCGGGCTAGACCCACTCTTGGCTCCGATGACGGGGCAAGACGAGCTACTCGGGCAGATCCTCCTGGAGAGCGGGGCGGTCGCCCAGGGGGCTCTCGAGGACGCTCGCGCCGAACGCGATCGCTCGGGGAGGCGACTCGGGGACGTACTGCTCCGCCGGGGCGTGGTGGACGAAGTGCAGGTCGCACGCGCGCTGGCCGCCCAGCTCGGCATACCCTTCCTGCCAGCGCCTCTCCGCCCGGAGCCCCGCGCCATCGCCAAGATCGAGGCGCATGTCGCCCGTAGCCGGGGCGTGCTGCCGCTGGCGCTCAAGGGGCGTCGCCTGACCGTGGCCATGGCCGACGCTCTCGATGTGGACACCCTGGACGACCTGCGCTTTCGCTCCGGATGCCAGGTCGACCCGGTCGTGGCGCCGGAGTCAGAGGTGCGACGGGCCGTGCTTGAGGCGTACGGCGGCGAGCTGCCCGGGCTGCTGGACAGACCCGACGGCTCCGGCACCCCGCCTCCGGAGGGTGGACTCCATCTGCTGGAGAGGGAGGCCTCGGCGGCCTCGGTCATCGGCGTCGTCGATCACCTCCTGGCCACAGCGGTCGAGAGCCGCGCCAGCGATGTGCACATCGAGGCGTCCCAGTCCGGGTCGCGCGTTCGCCTGCGGGTGGACGGGGTCCTCGCGACCGCCACGGAGCTGCCTTCGGACACCCACGAGGGCGTCATCTCGCGTATCAAGATCATGGCTGGCCTGGACATCTCGGTCAGGCGCAAACCCCAGGACGGCGCCTTCACCTTCCGGCATGAGGGCGCCGAGCTCGGCGTTCGAGTCTCGACGATCCCCACCAGGAGCGGCGAGAAGGCGGTCCTGCGGCTCCTCGACCCGGCGGACGCGCCATCGGACCTTCGCGCACTGGGGATGTCGGAGCATGACCTGGGACGCCTGCGCCGCCTCTTCGAGCGGAGTCAGGGGGTGGTGCTAGCCGCCGGTCCGACCGGAAGCGGCAAGACCACGACGCTGGCTGCGGCCGTATCCGAGCTGGCCGCCGACAGCATCAACGTCGTCACCCTGGAGGACCCCGTCGAGTACCACTTCCCCGGCGTAGCCCAGGTGGGGATCGATCGCAAGGCGGGGGTGGGATTCCCGGACGGCCTGCGCGCCATCCTGCGCCAGGACCCCGACGTGATCATGGTGGGGGAGGTGCGCGACCGCGAGACCGCCGAGATCGCGATGTCGGCGGCCGTCACCGGCCATCTGGTCCTCTCGACGATTCACACCGTCGACGCGCCCAGCGCGGTCTCGCGCCTCGCCGAGATGGGGGTGCCGCCATTTCTCGTCGCGGGCGGACTCTCGGGCGTGGTCGCGCAGCGCCTGGTCCGCCGCCTCTGCGCGAGGTGCGGGGGACGCACCGCCGAGGGATGTCCGGTGTGCCGCGAGGGCTACCGGGGTCGAAGCGGCGTGTTCGAAGTGCTTGTCGTGGAAGACGAGATCAGGACCGAGATCGCGAACGGCGCCTCGATCGCTACCCTGCGCGTCCTCGCCCGTCGGGGAGGCATGCGCTCCATGGAGCTCGACGCCCAGAGACAGGTGGCCGATCGCGTGACAACGCCCCACGAGGCGGGCCGCGTGATGGCGCTCACCGGCGGCGTGGGCGAGAAGTGCGAGGCTTGCGGCACGGCCTTGCCCGCCGGGGCGGCTGGGTGCCCGATGTGCGGGCGCGTCCGAGCCAACGTCTGCTCCTGTGGCGAGCACCTGGAGCCTCACTGGCGGTACTGTACCGCCTGCCTACGTCCGAATACCGTGGGGGGATCGTCCACGGGCTCCTAGCAGCGCTACCGGCCCGAGGAGCAACGCAGAGCGAAGCCCCGAGTAAGGCGTGTACCGGTTCCGGTTTACTGGACAAGTGGACGGCACAAACATCATGCCGCCCTCCGGCTGAGCTTCTCGCGGACACCGGCCGGGGTCATGTACCCGTGCCGCTGGAGGAGCCAGACTGTTGTGGTAGCGCTCGATGAAGGCCACGATCACCTCTCCGGCCTCCTCGACGGGCCTCGCTGCCGAGGGCAACCTCCCTGGCCTACGGCGACGAAGACGACGGCTTCAGGTGCGACGAGATCGACAAGAATTGCGTCCAGAAGTGCTTAGATGGACCCTCCGACACGTGTACCTGCGAAGAGGACATCGAAAATGAAGACTGGTGCTGCTGCTTCGGGGAGCCGGGCTGCGATTTCTGCACGGGCGGCGGAGGCGGATGTGGAGGAGGGGAAGGGGAAGGAAGCGAAGAAGAAGGGGGAGGGGTTTGGGGCGGCGGGGCGCTACGGCTGGATTGCTTTGGCACGGACCGCGGCATGCGTGGCGGGTGCGAGGTCCGGACTTGCAAGGTGTCGGGCTCACTCAACGTGCACGATCTCAACAGCGCCTGCCGCGATAGTGTCGCGCTGGGCACCTTCAAGGACCTAGTCGAGGCGCACGAGCACGAGCACCAGAACAGCCTCAACGAGTGCGTCGGCACCGTGAACCGCTTCGGCCATTACGGCAGGCTGGGGGCGATCGAGGCCATTGTCGCTTCCAGTAGAGACCTGGCCGAAAGAGAGGCGAAGAAGCTATGGACCAACGGCGTCTACGCCGACCTTCTGAAAGCTGCGGAGACCAACCAGGACAACCAGTGGAGCGGCGATATCTGGACCTGGCGTCCCGGCCCGTGGAGGGACGGCCCCGTTCTCCTCTGGCCTCACGACGGCAAGCGGGGCTGCCCCTAGATAACCGGGACAACGCGAAAGAGAGGAACCGACCGATGAGAACCTGCTTGACGATGGCCGCCACGGCGGCCCTGGCCTGGCCGCTTCCGGCGATCCCGGCGGCCGCAGAGGAGGAGGAGGCGCTGGAGTACCTGGAGCGGAAGCACGACACCGATAGGGACTGGAGATTGCCCCGCCCCAACCGCCCGGCCGAGGACATCCTCCGCCAAGCGTCCGGGCCGCGCCCGGCGGCCGAGCTCGATGCCTTCGCCGACAGGGTGGCCGCGATGATGGCCGACGCCACGCTTCCGGAGCATGCCCAGAGCAATGCCAAGTACGTCCTGATGGGTGCGGCGGACACCGACGAGCCCCACCTGGGAGGCACGCCCTACCCCCGCGCCTTCGACCTGCTGGTGCGGGTGTACGAGGGGACCTACGACGGTGCGCTGTTCGCCATCTGGCTGGCCGGCGATGAGCGCGGCCCGGCCTACGTGCGGGACGTGTTCGAGCTGAGCGAGCGACCGCCGGAGTGCTCCCGTAGTCATTGGCTTGGTTCCGAAGACGATGCGCCGGAATGCGCCGACTGGTGGAACGTCGTACGCGACTCGCCGTGGTGCCGGGCGGGAGACATCCTGTACCAGGACGCCGTGGACGAGGTCCTGAGCAGTGCGCCGCCGGGGCTTATCGACAGGGGGCCGATTCCCGACGGGCTTCCGGAGCACGTGGAGGACTGGTACCGGCGCTGCGCCTACTTGTGACGCTCCGTTAGCTCCCGACGGCCCTTGACTGGCGGGTGCGAGTCGGCGACCCTCCTACAGACGCAACGTGGGTGCTCTACTGACATGGATACTGCTATCAGGGCGCGAAGACCTCCTTGCGAACAGTCAGCGCCTCGATCCGCCCCATGCGGGGCGTTACGCCGATGCCCGGCCCGGTCGGAACCGCCATTGACCCGTTCCGCATCTCGAACTCGGGGTGAACAATGTCCTCCCTCCAGTACCGCCTCGAGCTGGAGATGTCTCCGGGCAAGGTGAACCCCGGAAGCGCCGCGAGCGCGACGTTGTGCGCCCGCCCGATCCCCGACTCGAGCATGCCGCCGCACCAGACCGGCCAGCCCTCCGCGCAGCAGAGGTCGTGAATCTCCACCGAGGCGGCCAATCCGCCCACCCGCCCCGGCTTGATGTTGACGATCGCCCCGCTTCCGATGTGGATGGCAAGCCGCGCATCGCCCGCCGACCGAATCGACTCGTCGAGACAGATGGGCGTTGCCATGCGTCGCTGAAGCGCCGCGTGGTCCAACAGGTCCTCGTGCCCGAGCGGCTGCTCGATCATCGCAAGCGACAGCTCGTCCAACGCGCATAGGACATCCAAGTCAGTGGACAAGTTGTACGCCGAGTTGGCGTCGGCGGTCAGCGAGACACCTGGATAGCGGTTGCGCACCGCCGCCAGCATCTCCACGTCGCGGCCCGGCTTGATTTTGACCTTGACCCTGGCATACCCCTCCGCCAGGTACTCGTCGACCTTGCCAAGGAGCGCGTCGGCGTCTCGCTGAATGCCCACCGAGACGCCGACCGGAACCTCACGGCGACGTCCACCGAGCAGAGCGCTCAGCGGAACGCCGCGACGCTTCGCCTCGAGGTCCCAGGTGGCCATCTCGACGGTGGCCCTCGCCATCGGGTGGCCCCGCAGCCACGGGGCGGACGCAAGATGCCTGGCGTCGTCAGCCTCGTGCCTCAATAGATCCGGAAGCAGCCACCTCGCCAGGACATGCCACGCCGTGTCCACCGTCTCGTAGGAGTAGGTGGGCGACCCGCCAGCAACGCATTCGCTCCAGCCCTCCAGGCCATCGCCCTCGAGGGTAAGGAGGAGCGTGCGACGAGTCGTCGTGCAGCCGCTGCTGATCTCGAAGGGCTCCGCGAGCTCCAGCAACACCTCGCGAAGCATCGCCCGACGGATCCTCACCAGCCCCCGCGCCGTCCAACACGGCCTCGGACAGGTGTCACGAGGCCGCGTTGGCTATCTGCCAGCTAGCCGCCAGCCTCCCCACCAGCCCGGGGATAGGCTCGCTCGAACGCCGTGGGAGCTTTGTCCACGGGACGCTAGTCCGCAGCGGCGGCCTTGGCAGCCTGCTTGGCCTTGGCGAGATCCCTGCGGCGCACCGCGTGAATGCCAGTGAGCAGCGACGATTCCGAAGCGGACTTTACCCCGCCCTGGACCAGTGCGTCCCTAATCTGCGGGGCGGTGTAGCCATCTCCGTAGTCGGCCACGAAGTTCCTGTACGCTACTGAAGGCCCCATTCCCCGGTAGGCGTTGGCTGGCACATCGGGGTGACCTGCGCCCGAGCGCTTAGGGCCGGGACGCTTGCGCGGCTTCGCCTTCTTGCGCCTCGCCTTCGGCGCGGCGGTGCCCACGCCGAGTAGCTGATGCAGGGCGCTAACGGTATTGCGTAGCGCTTCACCGTTCCTCTCGTGTGCGGCCAGATCGGCTTCGGCTTGCTTCAGCGCTGCGCGAAAGTGGCGTCTGCTCGTTGCATCCATCCGGGTACGGCCTTTCTCGTTGAAGTAATCGATCGCGGGCGGAAGACCCCGCGGCTATAGAGTCTCAATCAATCTAGCCAGAAAAGCAATGCGGCGCCCAATCTCCTCTCGAAATATATGCTCGTTTAGCGTGTGCGCACCCCTTCCGTCGGGGCCAATGCCGTCGAGGGTGGGGCACCCGGCGGCGGCGGTCAGATTGCCGTCGCTCGCTCCGCCAGTGGAGGCCTCGCCCACCCCGAACCCCAGATCGGCAGCCACGGTGGCCGCGGCGCGGGACAGCGCCCCCGATGCAGCCGTCTTTTCCAGAGCAGCGCGATTGACGCCTCCCTGCACGGAGAGCCTGCAACGCGGGTCGTGCGGACGCGCGCTACGTAACGCCGCCTCGACGCGCTCGGCCTCCGCATTGCTGAAGAAGCGAACATCGATCGTGCAGCTCGCCCTTCTCGCCACGACGTTCGATCTCGTGCCGCCCTCGATCAGGCCGACGTTCAGAGTCGTCTCCGCCTCCGGGTTGGAGAGGTCGTGGATCCCGCTGACCTGCCTCGCCAGCTCGTGGATCGCGCTCGCCCCCGCCTCCGGCTCGATGCCGGCGTGCGCCGACTCCCCCCTGACGCTCAGCACGTAGTCCGCCACCCCCTTCCGGCGGGTCTTGACGGCCCCTCCGGGCGCCGAAGGCTCAACCACGAGGGCGGCCCGGTGCCCCCCGGCTTCCACCCGGATGCGCTCCCTCGAGTGAGGGGATCCCACCTCCTCGTCGCAGGTTACCATGCAGGTGAGGCCCGTGCGAGGTCCCGACCCTCGCTCCGCAAGCAGGCGCAGAGCGAAGAGCGACACCGCGAGGCTGCCCTTCATGTCGTAGACGCCGGGGCCCCGGACCCGATCGCCGGTGACCTCGAAGGGAAGCTCCCGCAGAGTCCCGACCGGATGCACCGTGTCCATGTGCCCCAGGAGGAGGACGGGCCGCCCGGACTCCGGGATCTTCGCAGAAAAGCGCGCCAGCAGATGGTCGCCGTACCCGGGGGCCTCGATGCGCTCCACCTGGCCGCCGACACCCGTCAGGAAGGCCTCCAGGATGGCGGCTACGCGCAGGTTCGCCCGGGTGTCGCCGGTCGGTGACTCGCATTCGACCAGCTCGCGGAGGAAGTCCAGGCATTCGGGCGCGAGCCGGTCGCCGTCGGCAACGGCAATCGGCGTCCTGGCACCCGGAGCCGTCATGTTACCGGTCACCTGGCGCCCGGTCCTTGGGTGTCCCCGTACACGCCACCTAGGCGGTAGCTCTCGTCGAGCATCTCGACCAGGTGAACCGTACGAACCCGGCTGCCCGCCAGCGCGAGTCCAGCCCCGATCTGCATCATGCATCCGGGATTCCCTGTGACGACCGCCTCCGCGCCGGTCTTCAGCGCGCTGTGCACCTTGTCGGCACCGATCCATCCGCCGAGCTCCGGGTTCGCGAGGCCATAGATTCCAGCCCCTCCGCAGCACTCGGCCGCGTCGGCGAGGGGAACGACCTCCAGCTCGGGGATCGACTGGAGCACCGCGAGCGGGGCCTCTGCGACCCCCTGGGCGTGGAGGAGGTGGCAGGGAGGGTCGTACGTGACCCTGAGGGGAAGCGGTGCCCCGGCGCGGTCCCCCCGCTCGGCGAGGAGCTGCGACACATCCCTCACCCGCGCCGCGAAGTCGCGGGCGCTTTCGGCTATGGCATCGTCGTCGTCGAGGAGCGAGCCGTAGTCCGCCATAGCGGCGCCGCACCCCGAGGCGTTGGAGGCGACGAAATCGACACCCGCCTGCTCGAAGGCGGCGATATGGCGCCGCGCCAGGGCCCGGGCGCGTCCGAGGTCCCCGCCGTGGGCGTGAAGCGCCCCGCAGCAGCCCTGCGCCCGAACCCTCAGGGCGCGGTACCCGTTGGCGGTCAGCACCCGCTCGGTGGCGGCGTTCACCCGCGAGAAGAGCCCGGCCTGCACGCAGCCGGCTAGCACGCCCACCGTTGGCCGGTCGTCGGCTGTCGAAGTCCCGCGAGGGCGGGACCTCCCAAGGTCGGCGGCTGCAGCGGCATCGCTCGCCACCTGACGTCTGCGTACCTTGGCGAAGAGCCGACGTGGCGGGGCGGATGCAGAGACCATCGCGAAGGCCAGCCAGAGGCTCCTCCACCGCGCCGTCGAACGCTGTCGAGCCCAGTGCGACTCGGATTCGATTGCGGACTCTTCGCCCGACCGCCGTCTCACCCGGGACACCGCCCAGGTCAGGAGATCGGGTATCCTGGAGGCTCGCAGCAGCCGCGCCCCGAGCATCGCCAGACGGCTCGCCCACTTCGTGCCAAAGGTGGCTAGCAGCAGCCGGGAGATGCGGGGCGGCGGCCGCACGCTTCCCCCGACCTGACGGGCGAGCTCGAGGAGGCGGCCGTACTCGACCCCGGCGGGGCAGGCGGGCTCGCAGGCCCGGCAGCCGAGACAGCGGGAGATGTGCGTCTCGAAGGCGTCCGACCCGGCGTCCAGCCTGCCCTCGACTATGGCCCGCATCAGGTAGAGGCGCCCGCGCGGCGAGTCCGCCTCGTCGCCCAGGCGACGGTAGGTTGGGCATGCGGGCAGGCAGAAGCCGCAGTGTACGCAGTTCGCGAGGGCGTCGTCCTGCTCGGCGAGCGCCCGGGCCAGCCCGTCTTCGCTGAGCTTCACGGCCGCCTCGGGAGGACCCTGTGCGGGTCGAAGAGCCCCTTGATTCCGTCCGCGAGCCGACTGCTCACAGAGTCTTCCCGGCGAGCGACCACGGCCGACCGGAGTGGCTCCGGCGCGACTTCGGTGGCGCGACGGTGGAAGCTCTCGCTCTCGTTGCCGAGGAGCACATCGACCGGTTCGATCCCCACCGTGGCCTCGGCGCGGGTGCGCACATCCTCCGCCTCGGCCGCTCCGCCGAGCACCCTCACGGCAAGTGCCGCACGCCCCTCGCGGCCAGCAACCGACCTATCGTGCAGCTCCGCCGCCGCGACCGGGAGCAGGCTCGCGCGGAGCGCAGCGGCACCCTCCAGCATCCGCTCCCGCGCCCCCTCGAAGCAGAGCGTCAGATCGACCTCGGGACGGGGAAAGAGCCGCATCGAGGCCTGGGTCACGATCCCGAGCGTACCGTAGCTTCCGGTGAAGAGGCGCACCAGATCGAACCCCGCCACGTTCTTGACCACCCGTCCCCCGAGTCGAAGCACCTCCCCCGCGCCCGTCACCACCTCGAGACCCAGTACGCTGTCTCGCACGGCGCCGTAGCGGGTTCGAAGCGGCCCAGCTCCCCCGCGTGCCACCGCTCCGCCGACCGTCCCCGACCAGAGACCCGGCGTCTCGAGGGGCAGCCACTGGGCCTTGAGCCGGAGCTTCGCGTCGAGGTTCCGCCACCGCATGCCAGCGGCCGCAGTCAACGTCAGGTCGGCTGGCTCGTAGTGGACGAGCGAGGCCATGCGCCTGGTCGAGACGACGACCACGCCGGTGCCCGACGGCCACCCACCGGCCCACCCGAGGCGGCTGCCGCTTCCTGCGGGAAGGAGAGGAACGCTCGACTCGGCTGCCCTGCGCACCAGCGCGGCCACCTCCTCCGCGCTCTCGGGAAAGACGACGGCCTCGGCACCGGAGCCGCCCAGCCACTCAGCGGCCTCCTCCCCGACGAGCGCCTGCCCGGCGGGCAGCAGATCCAACACGGACCCGACGCCGCGCACTCTCCCACCTCCCACCGATCGCCGAGTGCTCGGGCCACCTTGCGCCCCCCCCTGATCGCCACCTCCCCCCGGAGCGTCCGGCAGCACCTTCCCGGGGTTCATAGTCCCGGCCGGATCGAAAACCAGCCGCACACCCCGCATCGCCTTCAGCTCGGCCGGGCCGCAGACCAGCTCCATGTAGCGCCTCTTGTCCAGCCCGACCCCGTGTTCGCCGGTAATCGTGCCACCAGCCCCGACGCAGAGCCGCATGATCTCGGCCGAGGCGCACTCGACCCGCCCCGACTCCTCGCGGTTGCGCCGGTCGAAGACGATGTTGGGGTGCAGATTGCCGTCGCCCGCATGAAAGACATTCGCGACCGAGAGCCGGTAGCGCGCGGCAATCTCGGCTATCCCCCTCAGGGTGGACGGGAGCGCCGTGCGGGGAACCGTCGCATCCTGGACCAGCAGGTCGGGGGCGATCCTGCCCATTGCCCCGAAGGCCTTCTTGCGCCCCTTCCAGAGCGCAGCCCGCTCCTCCTCCGACCTGGCCCGCCGCACCTCGCGGGCGCCCATGCGGTCGCAGATCCCGGCGGCGCGGGCCGACTCCTCGTCCAGGCCGGCATCCACCCCGTCGAACTCGATCACGAGCGCCGCGCCGGCGTCGATGGGGTACCCGGCGGCGAAGACGCTCTCCTCGACGGCGCGGATCGTCGGTCCGTCGATTATCTCCATGGCGGCGGGGAGGAGACCTACGCCCACGACCTCCGAGACGGCCCGGGCCGCGTCCTCGATCCGGTCGAATATCCCGAGCAGGGTGCGCACCCCCTCGGGGAGCGGAAGAAGCCCGACCTCGATCTCGGTCACCACCCCGAAGCAACCCTCCGAGCCCACCACGACGCCCACCAGGTCGTAGCCCGCCTCCGCCTCTCCACCCATGCCTCCCAGCCGCGCGACGGAGCCGTCGGAGAGAACAATCTCAAGTCCGGTCACATGGCGCGAGGTCACCCCGTGCTTGAGACAGTGCGGTCCGCCCGAGTTCTCCCCCACATTCCCCCCCAGGGTGCAGGCGCTCTGCGACGACGGATCGGGGGCGTAGTGGAGCCCGTACGGCCTGAGCGCGGCGGAGAGGTCGGCGTTGACTACCCCCGGCTGCACGACCGCCCGGCGATTGGGCGCATCGATCTCGACGATCCGGTCCATCCGCGCGGTCCCGAGCACCAAGGCGCCGTCCAGAGCGACCGCACCGCCGGAGAGCCCGGTCCCGGCCCCCCTCGGGACGACGGCCAGACCGTGTCTCGCCACCGCTAGGACCGCGCGGCGCACCTGCGACGTGGTGCGCGGCAGCACCACCGCGCCCGGCCGGTGCCGATATGCGGTGAGTCCGTCCGACTCGTACGCCAGCAGCCGGTCGCGGTCCACGATCACCGCGTCCGGGCCGCAGATCTCTGTCAGAGAATCGGCGAGATCGGGGTTCACGAACCGCCTATGTACTCCACGGCGGCCCGCACTCCGGCCGTCGCCATCTCGAAGAGCTCCGGGGGGAGATTGCCGTACACCGCGCGGGCAAGTTCGCGGGGGTCCCCAGTGCCCGTCTCGGCGAGGGCGCGGCGCACCTGCTCGATCCGCCGCAGCCGGTGCGTCCGGTAGCGCGCGATCGCCTCGGCCGGGTCGGCGAGCGGGGAACCGTGGCCCGGATAGAGGACTCGCGCGTCGAGCGACTCCACCGTGTCCAGCGACGACAGGTACTCGGCCACCGCGCCGGAGTACTCTCCCACCCACGTCGTATCGCCCTCGCCCAGGATGAGGTCCCCGGTGAAGACCGCTCCCGCGGCCGGATGACGAAAGCAGAAGTGGCGCCGGGAGTGGCCCGGCGTGGAGACGGCAACCACGGGCCCCCAGTCGGTCGCCAGCTCCTGGCCGTCCCAGAGGTCCCTTCCGACTCCCGGTCCCCACAGCTCGCCTCCGGTCCTCTCCGCCAGCGCGGCCGCTCCCCCCGCATGGTCGCCGTGGGCGTGCGTCGCGACCACCCTGACCTCGGCCGCGGACTCCAGCTCGGTGGCGAGCGCCTGCAGATGCTCCTCGAGCGGCGGCCCCGGGTCGATCACCACGACGACGCTCTGCCCGACGATGTAGCTCCTCGTCCCGTCCAGGGTGAGGGGGCCTGCGTTGCCCGCCACGAGCCACCTTGGCGCGTGATCCCCGGTGCCGGGCCGCGCCGCCGACACCTTGCGGTGAGTCGTCAGCTGCGTTCGCGGGCCAACTGCTCCGCGAGCTTGTCCGCGATCGCCTGCACCTTCGCCTCGTCGGCCTCGGCGAAGGCCGCCGACCGGTGCGAGTCGATGTCTAGCTGGCCGTAGATGGTCTCGCCCGCCCTGATCAGAACCACCAGCTCGGATTTCACATCGGGATTGCACGACAGGTAGCCCTCGAACTCCGAGACGTCGGGGACGTTCAGGTTGGTCCCCCGCTCGACGGCCGTCCCGCAGACCCCCTGGCCGACGGGGATCTTCGCGTGCTCGGTCGGGACGCCGACGTAGTTGTGGAGCCACAGCTCGCCCGCCTCGTCGTCCAGCAGGTAGGTGCCGACCCAGTCCGCACGCTGGTCGGCGCTGTGCAGCGACCTTACCGCGCGGCGGAGGAGGGCGTCGGAGAGGTGTCCCTCCTCCCGCATCTGCTGGAGCTCCTTTACCACTGCGTTGGCATCTACCATTGGTACCCTAGGTTCGGGGAGGCTTGTCCGCACGCTGCGAGCACGGCAACGCCCAATGGAACGCCGACCTCTCCCCCAGTCAATGCGCCCTCACCTTCTGGTCAGATCGACATCGTCGACGCCGAGGCGGGCACAGAGCGCCGCCAGCAGCTCCGCGGCTCGGAAGAGGTCGCTAGTGGCCACCATCTCGCTGGGCGAGTGCATGTAGCGGTTGGGGATCGAGACGAGACCTGTCGGCACGCCGTCCCGAGCCAGGTGGATGGCGTCCGCGTCGGTCCCGGTGCGGAGCGGTGCGGCCTGTATCGTGTAGGGGATCTCCTGCGCCTCGGCGGTCTCGGCGAGCAGCTCGAAGACCGCCGGACTGGTCGCCGACCCGCGGGTGAGGACCGGCCCGCCGCCGAGCTCGTGCTCCCCGACCTCGCGTTCGTCCACATCCGGCACGTCGGTGGCGTGCGTCACATCGACGACGAGTGCCACATCGGGCGAGAGGCCGAAGGCGCTGGCCCGGGCGCCACCCCCCGTGTAGCCGATCTCCTCCTGGGCGGTCGCAACCGCCACCACCCCTGCCTTCCGCTGCGCCGAAGCGGCGATCCGGAGAGCCTCCAGAACGACGAAGGCGCCGACCCGGTTGTCGAGCGCCCGCCCCGCCACGCGGTCGCCCGCCAGGGGAAGAAACCCAGCGTCGAGAACCGCCGGGTCGCCGACGCGCACGCCAAGCTCCCGCAGCTCCTCCCTCGACTCGGCGCCGACATCGATCCAGAGCTTGCCGACCTCGGCCGCCTTGCTCCGGTCCTTCGGCTTGATCAGGTGGATCGCACGACGTCCGACAACCCCGGGGACGTCCCCCTTCGCCCCCAGCACCTTCACTCGCTGTCCGACGAGCACCTGAGGGTCCCACCCGCCGATCCCCGCAAAGTAGAGGATCCCCGACTTGTGGGCGTGGGTGACCTGAAGCCCGATCTCGTCGATGTGGCCCGCCAACAGGACGAGGGGACGGGAGTCCCGCCCGAGGGCCGCGTAGCTGTTGCCGACAGCATCCGACCATACCTCGGCGAAGGTGGTGGCCTCCTCCCTCCACACGCGCGCGGCCCGCGATTCGAACCCGGATGGACCCGGTTCGGCGAGAAGCCGCTTCAGGAAGGAGATGTCTCCGCTCACTCGTCACGCCCTTGGCCGGGATGGATCGGCGGCGACCCGGTGCCATGATCGCCGCGCCTTGCCTATATTCTACAGCGCTGTCGCCGGTTTGTGGGGGGGAGCCCATCCAGTCGCCCGGAGTCGCCGTGCCAGCAGAAGCCACCCAGACCTATTTCCGCAGGGGCTTTGGTCTCAAGGCCCAGGTCGCCCCGGTCATCGAGACCGAGTACCACTCGGGGATCGTCGAGCGGATCCGCTCGCGCGGCTACGCCGACCACTTCGGCGAGGTCACCGTGCGCCTCGCCAAGCACTTCGGCTTCTGCTACGGGGTGGATCGTGCCATCGACTACGCGTACGAGACGCGGCTCCAGTTTCCCGACAAGCGCGTATTCCTGGTCGGGGAGATCATCCACAATCCGCATGTGAACCACCGCATCGTCGAGTGTGGCATCGAGGTCGTCTCCCCCCGCCAGGGCGTCTTCGACTTCAGCAACGTAACGCCGGACGATGTCGTGATAATCCCCGCCTTCGGCGTAACGCTCGGCGACATGAAGCGGCTTCGAGAGATCGGCTGCGTCCTGGTCGACACCACCTGCGGATCGGTGCTGCTCGTCTGGAAGCGCGTGCACGGGTACGCCCGCGACGGCTACACGGCCGTAATCCACGGCAAGTACGCCCACGAGGAGTCGCGCGCGACGGCGAGCCAGGTGACCAAGTACCCAGGCGGCCGGTACATCATCGTGCGCGACATGGCCGAGGCCGAGGTGGTCGGCGAGTACATGACCGCCGCGCCCGGCGCCCCGAGTCGCGAGGAGTTCGTTCGTCGCTTCGAGGGCCGCTGCTCCGACGGCTTCGACCCCGACGAAGACCTGGGGAAGGTCGGCGTCGCCAACCAGACCACGATGCTCGCGACCGAGTCGCTGGCTATCGCCGGCCGCCTGCGCGGGATGATGGCGGAGGCCTTCGGCGAGGCGCACGCCGAGGAGAACTTCCGCTCCTTCGACACCATCTGCTCGGCCACGCAGGAACGTCAGGACGCCGTGCTGGAGCTCATGGAGGATCATCCCCCCGACGTTATGGTCGTGGTCGGCGGCTACAACTCGTCCAACACGAACCACCTGGCCCACCTCTGTCGCGAGTACACCGCCTCCTACCATATCGCCGACTCGGCGTGCATCGACACTGCGACGGGCTGGATCCGCCACAAGCCGGAGCTCGACCCCGATGCCCCCGAGGTCGTGACGAGGGAGTGGCTGCCGCCGGGGCCCTTCGTGCTGGGGATCACCGCAGGGGCGTCGACGCCCAACAACAAGATCGGCGAAGCGCTCGTCAGAGTCCTGGAGATCAGGGGAATCGACCCGAAGCGCTAGTTCTCAGTAGGCACTCGTCGGGGTGATGGCGATACAGCGTCACCCACAATGCCTCGTCGGCGTAGTTGGCCGCATCCTTGTCAACGGGGCACGCTTCGGAAGCTGACCGGAGGCCCGCAAGTGCGCCGCGCTGGAAACCGGGTCGCAGCCACGACATCGCCGGTTGGAGGACCAGCTAGCCCCGCAAGACCGCCTCAAGATCACGGTCATCGTGATCGACGTGAGCTGGCCGCCGCGGCGTCGGGCGGAATCGGCCAGATGAGTCTGGAGGCCACAGTTCACCACGGGAAGCAGGGTCGCAAGGCCAGAGACGCGGCTAGGGTTACCACTGACCTGTGAGGCCAGAGTAGCAGTCCGGTGGGTGCCTCGGGCACCGGGCCTTGGAGACCCCCACCGCCGTCGGTATCTTGCATGAACCGTAAGGCCAGAGACCAGCAGGCCAGAGAGAGAATGAGATGAGTCCACTGGACCACTCCGACCTGGACCGACTGCGAATCGACCTCGAGTCGGACCGGGTAGAACGCAAAGCATCAGCCGCCGATGCCAGCAAGCTTCGGCGGAACATCTGTGCGCTCGCCAACGATCTCCCGGGCCATGCCCTGCCCGGTGTCGTCTTCATCGGAGTCAAGGACGACGGTGGCTGCGCCGGCATCACCGTCGACGACCGGATCCTGACGAAGCTCGCTGCGATGAAGGACGACGGGAACATCATGCCCATTCCATCCCTCGTCGTCCAGAAGCACATCCTCTCCGGGTGCGAAGTCGCCGCGATCGTCGTCGAGCCTTCGCGAAGTCCGCCGGTACGCTACCGGGGGCGGGTCTGGGTGAGAGTCGGCCCTACGGTAAGACAGGCGACCCCCGAAGAGGAGCAGCGGCTGAGCGAGCGGCGACGCGCAGGGGAGCGTCCTTTCGATCAGCGGCCAGCTCGGGACGCCACGGTGGAGCAGCTCAGTCTCGATCATATCGAGTCACACTACCTGCCGCAGGCGGTCGCGCAGGAGGTCCTGGATGACAACCGGCGATCGCTGGATCAGCAGCTTCGGTCGTTGCGTCTGCTCGTGGATGACGTGCCGACCTGGGGTGCGCTCCT
>JAGWBP010000027.1:0-522 GCA_021295835.1 Gemmatimonadota bacterium
ACAATTTCGAAAAAAGTCGGCTTCAAGCCTGCGGTGGGCGCGGTGATTCAAGGTTTCTGGCAGGGGGAAGATCGGCGAGTGGGCAGGAGCGTCACCGTCCCCGATGACGGGATCGTAGCCTTCGGGTGTCGTCCGGGTTTCGACGGGCGGGTGGAGGGGGAGGGCCACGCTCCCGGTACCGATCTTGTTCAGGGAAGGACGAACATCGTAAGATGGGGCATCAACGAGCGCCACTGCGGGCGGTGGGTACAACTCGAGGTCGAGGACCATAAGTACCTCCCCTGGCGCCTGCTGAACCTCGCCGCCGACACCCTGCAGAAGCACTTCGGACACAAGCGGCGGGACCGGATCAAGTGGAGAATTAACGACATATTCAACGCCGATTACTACAACCCCGTCACCGACAAGATCACCCTTGTATGGGGTTCGGAGAACGAGGAACGTCTCCACTGGACCGCCGCCCACGAGTACGGGCACGCGCTGCACCACAAGGCGCTCGGCGGCATGTGGTGGAAGCGGATG
>JAGWBP010000027.1:702-53643 GCA_021295835.1 Gemmatimonadota bacterium
CCAGAAGCCGAGGAGCGAGGCGTGGGTCGCCGCGCTCTTCCTCGACCTGACCGACGCCGACACAGGGGAGAAGGGCGACTACACGGAGTACCCGGGCCGCTACGTAGCCGAGGTGTTCAAGAGCTGCGAGGTCAGGAACGAGTACAAAATGCCCGGGCTGTTGCCCAACGTATACATATGGTGGGATCGGACCAACGTCTGCAACATCGTCTGGTGCCTCGAGAACTACATCCACCCCGTGTTTCACGATTCCGTGTTCCCGGGGATTCGCCGTCCGGTGGATGTCAAGGAGAAGGCCACGGAGCCGCCGGACTGGTACCGGCCGTCTGGCTCAAGAACCTGAAATGAGGAGGCGGGAATGAGAACGGGAACTGCTATGAGAGCTGTGGGAGGCTTCGCCCTCGCCCTTGCCGCCGCTGCCGTGGCGGCGGCCTCGTCCGGTGGGTGCGCCTCCTGCCAGCTTTCGCGCGGCGGCGATCCCTGGGTCGAGATGCCGGATCTCGACATCCAGGTCGGGGACACCGTGGTGATTGATGAGGTCTGGAGGCACTTCCTCCCGGAACGGTGCCAGGGCCCGGGACTGGACGAGCGCTTTCCCGATGGCTTCTCCACGGGACCACACGCGGCCGACTCGTCCGACTCGGCGGCGGTCGCTGTCTCGTTTGATGACCAGGGCGAACTTCTCTCGATCGTCGCCCTCGGCGTGGCGGACTCCGTGCGCGTGAGAGTGTGGTCGACGATGGGTGGTGCATGGGACCTGGGTCCGAGCGAGCGCAACTTCCACGAGTTCCACGTGCGGGTTCGGTAAGCGGGGTGGGGCGGTGGAGGTGCGCCCCCCCCCGGCGTGAAACCACGGCGAACGGGCCGCGCTGCCGCCCCTGATCCGGGAGGGACTGGCCGCCGGGCTGTCGCTTCGAGACATCGGCCGGATGCTCGGGGTGAGCTACGAGACCGTCCGCCGACTGCGCTCGAGGCCGGGCTTGTGACACCCCCCTCGAGGCCGGGAGCGTGACAGCCCCTTCGAGGCAACCCGGCCCCCCCTCGAGGCAACCCAGCCCCCCCTCGAGGCACCCCGGCCCCGAGTCCCTGGACGCCTGGCGCGAGCGCCTGGCAAGCGCCGGGGCGACGGTGCGCCGGGAAGGCCGGGGGCTGCGCTTCGCACCCTGCCCGGGCTGCGGGGGCGGCTCGACGGACTCCGGGTGGATACGGCCGGGGCGCACTGGCCTGGTTGGCGGCTGCAACGGCGGTTGCGGCTTCGAGGCGCTGCGCAATGCCCTGTGGCCGCACGGCTCGCGGCGCACGGCGGACCCGAACCCCTTCGCCCGGGCCAACACCCGCCCGGCGACCCCGAGGCGCTCCACGTCGCCCTATGGCCGCCGATCGGCCGGGGCGACCCCGAACGGGCCGAATTCGGCGGATCCGCCAGAAACCGAGGCCCACAGAGCGACGGAGACGGCAGAACGCGACCCCCCCCAGGGTAGGGATACCCCCGATATTGACCCGGCCGACCCGGCCGGAGGCGACAGCCCCGAGGAGCTGGCGGAGGTACGGCGGGGACTGGAGCAAGTCTTCGACGAGTGGCGGGGACGGGGGCGCGACCCCCTGACGACCTGGCGGGCAATTCGCGACACGGTAGCCGAGGTTGGGCTCCCCGTGGAGTGCCTGCCCCCCCGGCCGGTGCTGGCCGAGACAAGGCCCGACCCGTTGCTCCCCGTGGTCCAGTCCATCCGGGAGGCTCCGGAGCGCACGGCCGGACGGCTGGCCTTCGGTGGCCTGGTCGCGGGGCGGGAACCCATGGACGGCCAGCTCCCGCTACTCCCCGCCCCGGACGGCCCACGGGTGCCGCTGTTGGAGCTGGCCGACGTGCGGGGCGGCCCCATCATGGCGAAGGGCCGGGGCGCTCCCCTGGACTTGCGGCTGTTCGTGGGGGCGGTGCTCTGGACTCCCCACAGTAGCCGAGCCGCACGGGGGCGGATAGCCGTCACAGTGCGGGAGCTTCGGGACTTCCTGTTGCCCAACGGGTGGGAGCGGCGGCGGGACTGGCCCCGCATTCGCGAGGCGCTGTTACGGGCGGGCGACTACATGTTGCCGGGCGTCTACCAGCACGAGCGCGGCAACGTCCACGGGTGGATACCCTTTCGGCTGGCGGGCGGTATCGGGGAGGGCGCGGGACTAGACGACGTGGTTCTTATCGACGTGGAGCTCCCCCCAGGGAGCGCACACGGGCCGGTCATTGACCGGGGCGAACTGTCCCGGCTGGGTGTGGACTCCGCACCCCGCTTCCGGGCGTACCTGGCGGTGCATTCGGTGGCCTGGCTGCCCGGCCGGACCCGCATTCCGCACCCCCGGAACCGGAGGGTGAAACTCTGGACCGGCGACCCCGGCAAGTACCACGTCAAGACGGCGGAGGACCGGCGGCGGCTGGGGTTCGGTGCGGCCGACGCGAGCCACCGGACGCGAGCGGAGCAAGACGCGCCGTGGAAGGCGCTCCCCGGCTGCACCATTCTGACCCGGAGCGCCAGCACCCCGGACGGGCGGCGGGGCTGGGTTATCGTGCCGGACGCGGCGGCCGAGGCCGTCCAGAAGAGGGCGCTAACCGGGGAACCAGAGGGCGCTAACCGGGGAACCGAGTCTGCGCTAGAGCCTATGAACTCAAGGTTTTGGCGCGGCCCGACCCCGACTACGACTACGACAGTAGTAGGTAGGGGGCGGGGAGGCGCTGTCGCGGAGGCGCTGGGGCGCTCCGCTTGCGCTCCCCGCTGTCGGTAGTGAACTGCCCCCCCCCCCCCCACCCCGCCCCACCCCCCGGCAACCGACACGACCCCCCGGTAGCCGCTTGTCGCCGGCGGCGCTGTCGGCGCCGGCAACGACGGTGCGGCTGGCCCCGACTGCGCAACCGGGTGATCGGTGGGGCGGGTGGGCCAGCTTATCGGACTAGTCCGCAAAGCTGGCGGCAAAGCGAAGCCCCCAACCCACTCGGGTTGGGGGCTCGCCGACTGACCCCACACACCATGCCTTGTAGGCTAGCGGTTTCCGGTTGCCGGAGCAACGCTGGTTCGCTAACTTCCACATACGGACTGACTGACCACACACACACGGAGGCAGACAGAAATGACTTGGGACAAAGACCGCTTCGAGGGCGGGCAACGGGCGATAGAGAAGAGCGCGCCCGACCCCCGTAAGAAGCTGGCGGCGCAAGCCGTACAAGAAAGGCGCGTGGACGCGGCGCGGGCGCGGCTGCGAAAGGCGCAACAGCAATGAGCAACACGAAAGCATTGAAGGCGCGGATACGGCGGTTGGAGGCAAAACTCGAAAACCCGGGTTGGGACGTTCCTGACGGCGCGGAGACTGTCACAATGCGGGACTTGGGACACCCCGAAACCCGGCAACGCCTGGCCCGAGGCGAGGTGTATTTCATTGGCGCCGAGGGAGGGAGCTCCTAACATGCCTGACGAAACAGAACTCGCGGCACGTGAAGTGAGAGACGAGCGCCTGAAGGCGCTAGCCATGAGGTTCATTATGAATGAACAAGCCCACTTGGAACTATTTTCGCGCTCGCCCCGTGGGGCCGGTGCATCGGAAGTGCGTCCTTTGCCCGCCCGAGGACGCGCCGTCACTGTGCAGGGGCCGTAGCGCCCCGGGGGAGGCCACAGCCATCATCAGACTAGGTGCAGTCCGGCTCCTTGCCGCTCTGGCTGCGACTGGCGCGTCGGCAGCGTCCGTCCCTTCTGCGGTCGCCCAGGCGGTCGCCAACCGGACGGCCGAATCGCTCGGCGCGGCCGTTGAAGAGGTGCGCAGGAGCCCCTTCCACGCCCGCGCCGCCGCTCCCTCGACAGCGGCCTTCGGGCTCACGCACGGCTCGGAGACTCGCCGCCGACAGGTGAGTGAAGAGCCCACCCCAGCGGAGCTGTCGCAGGTCTTCCTTTATGCCTGGGGTGTGGCTGCGGTGTCGCAATCTGCCGCCTTTTATTCTCTCTTTGCATTGACATTTGGTGAATACGAACCTCCGATCAACCCCAAGCTATTCCTTTGCGGAGTGGCCACGGCTGCAGTCGCGATCCCTGCAGCCGGCGCTTCGTGGCTTGCAGGTGCCCAGCCCGGAGCAGCGTTTTTCGGGTCTCTGCTGGGGCTAGCGGCCGGCGTTGGCGTGGCAATCATAGTTGGTGAAGATGCACCGATCGCCGCCTTTGCCGCGTCTTCGCTTGCACAAGCTGGGGGCATCACCCTCTCTACCCGGTGGGCGGCTGGGCACGGCGACCGCTAGCCAGTGCTTCGCCCACTCTCGGTGCTCGCGCGAGTTCGGCCAGGGCTGCTAGGAGACCGAGGCGGCACTTCGTCCCACCCTCACTCCGCTCCAGCCGCGCCACCCTACTCCAGCACGCCGTCCTCGATCAGGTGCGTCGCGGCCTCCCACTCGTCCAGGGGCGCCTTCCACTGGGGGTCGCGGATGCGGCGCAGGTAGGTGATCTGGGCCAGATGGTACATGTAGTGCTGGGCGATGTGCAGGACGGCGGGTCCCAGCCGCGCCCCGGCGGTGTCGTCAAGCAGCGAGGTTCGCTCGATCATCAGGTCGGCGTCGGTTGCGCACCTCTCCACCTCGTGTATGATTTGGAGCTGGATGACCCGCATCCGCTCGGCGATCAGCTCCGCCGGTTCCGGTCCGTCCTTGTCCGTCACCGGCTCGACCCCCAGGCGTCGCAGGAACCAGATGTCCACCCGGTAGAGGTGGCGGCAGATCTTCCCGATCCCGCGCACCCCCGCCGTCGGACTCCAATCCAGGTCGGCTCGCGAAATGCCGTCCAGGACCGCAAATAGGGGTAGCCGCGCGGCCTCGAAGATCTCGAGTGTGCGCACGACTCGGGGTGGTCGGGAGGCTGCTCGTTGCACGCTGAAGGTCATGGATTGAAGATCGTGGCCCCAGAACTGGGCTCGCAAGGGGCGGTGGCGCTATTTTCCGACACTCCACGGACTTCTCCCTCCGCGCTATTGGCCGTCATTCGCTCCTCACGCACACACTCTCGGCACCTCTGGCCACTGGTCCCGCTCTCGGCGCTCCTTCTCGCCTGCGGGGCTCCCGCATCCGACGCGCCTACCCCGCACGACCACGTCCACGACGACCACTCCCACAACGAGTCGGCACCACCAGCGCTGATCACCCTGCCGGAGCGGCAGCAGCGGAGGATGCCCTTCGCGGTCGAGGCGGCCGATGAGCGGAGCATCCGACGCACTCTACGTGCCGGTGGCGAGATCGTCGCCCCGGTCGGGAAGCTGGTACAGGTCGCTACGCCGGTCTCGGGGCTCGTGACCACCGATTCGCCGATGCCCGCCGTGGGTCGGCCAGTCCTGGAGGGCGACGCGCTGGCATTCGTCGCGCCCACCAGCACCGACCACTCCTTCGTTCGTCTGCGTGCGGACGCGATGGAGGCTCGGAGAGAAGCGGAGCGGGCGGAGCGTCTATTCGAGTCCGGGGCGATCACAGGCACCCGTCTGGAGCACGCGCGTCACGATCTGGAGGTCGCCGCGGCCGCTCTCGCCGGCGTTGGTGGCGACGGTGCCGAGCCCGGTGCCGACGTCGATCCGGACCGGGGCCTCTTTGCGCTTCGCACACCCATCTCGGGCGTCGTTGCCGCACGACATTTGGATCCGGGCGAGCACGTTGAGGAGGGACAATCGGCCTTCACGGTCGTGGACCCCTCCACGGTGTGGTTCCTGGCCAGGGTGCCGTCGCCAGACGTCCCCCCGCTCGACGAGCTGTGGGGCGCGTGGTTCACGGTGGAGGGTGGCTCGCTCGTCTACGCCACCTCCGAGGTCGTCTCGGTGGGAAGCGTGGTCGATCCGCTGACGCGCACGGTCGAGGTGCGTTTCTCGGTGCCGAACCCGGATGGTGCAATCAGGGTGGGAATGCTGGCCGACGGGCGACTTCAGGTGGGGGAGCCAGTCTCCGGCGTGGCGGTCCCGGCCCGCGCCATTCAGGACGAAGACGGGTTGCCGGTGACGTACGTAGCCGTCGGTGCCGAGACCTTCGAGCGCCGCCCGGTCGAAGTCGGACCATCGGACGGGGAGTGGGTGCTCGTCACGGGCGTGGATGCCGGCGAGCTGGTGGTCACGACGGGGGCGTACCAGGTGAAGCTGGCCTCGGTGGGCACCGCCGCCGTGGGCCACGGCCACGTTCACTAGGGACTGTGGGAGGGACCTCGCGCGGAGCTCTGACGGGTTCCACCCCCCGGGCGGACGGTGCCTTCTTCGACCGGGTGGTGGCGGCCTCGCTGAGGCACCGCCTCCTGACGATTTGCGGCGCGGCGCTGGCGCTGGCGGCTGGCGGGTGGGCTGCGGCAACGCTTCCAGTGGACGTATTCCCCGACCTGACGGCGCCAACTGTCACCGTGCTGACCGATGCGCACGGGATGGCACCGGAGGAAGTCGAGAGCCTGGTCACCTTCGCCGTCGAGGCCTCGGTGACGGGTGCGCCGGGCGTGCGCCGGGTGCGCTCGAGCTCCGCGCAGGGGATCAGCCTTGTCTGGGTGGACTTCGACTGGGGGACGGAGATCTTCCGGGCCCGCCAGGTCGTCGCGGAGCGCCTGCAGTTGGCCTCTGCCAACCTGCCGGATGGCGTCGGACCGCCGGTGCTCGCGCCGGCAAGCTCCATCATGGGCGAGGTCATGCTCGTGGGGCTCGTCGCGCCCCCTGCCCTGCTGATGGACGCGCGGACCGCCGCCGACTGGGTGGTCCGCCCCCGGCTCCTGGCGCTCTCCGGGGTGGCGCAGGTCGTGCCGATCGGGGGGGATGTGCGCCAGTACCAGGTGCTGGTCGATCCCGCAAAGCTCCGTGCCTATCGGGTCGGGCTCGACGAGGTGCTGACAGCGGCGGCAGAGTCGAATGTGAACGTATCGGGCGGGCTCTACGAGTCGGGTGGTGGCGCGGTGGCGATTCGTGGCATAGGGCGAGTGCGCGAGGCGGAGGAGATCGGACTCACGGTGATCCGCGTGCGGGGCGGGGTCCCCATACTCGTCCGGGATGTGGCCGAGGTACGCATAGGACCGGGGGTGAGGCTCGGCACGGGGTCCGTGAATGCCGCCGGGGCCGTTGTCCTCTCCATCCAGAAGCAGCCCGGCGCGAACACGCTCGATCTCACCCGCCGCATCGACGCCGAGCTGGATGCGATCGCGGCCGACCTTCCCCAGGGCGTCACCCTGGAGCGCGAGATCTTCCGTCAGGCCGACTTCATAGCGCTGGCTGTGGACAACGTCTTCACCGCGCTCTGGGAGGGCGCCGCGCTGGTCGTTGTAATACTGCTGCTCTTCCTCTGGAGCGTCCGCACGACGGCGATCTCGGTCCTGGCAATCCCCCTGTCGCTGTCGCTGGCCGTCCTGGCGCTGCACGCCCTTGGCGGCACCATCAACACGATGACGCTGGGCGGGATGGCGATCGCGATCGGGGCACTCGTGGACGATGCGGTCATCTTCGTCGAGAATGCGCACCGGCGCCTCGGCGACAATGCGCGTCTGGAGCCTGATCTCCGCCGCTCGGCGCTGGCCGTCATTGCATCGTCGGCCCGCGAGATCCGCACTCCGATCCTGAATGCGACGGTCATCATCACGGTCGTCTTTGTGCCTCTCTTCTTCCTCTCCGGAGTCGAGGGGCGGATGCTCAGACCGCTCGGCGTAGCCTACATCGTGAGCATACTGGCTTCGCTCCTGGTTGCAGTCACCATCACGCCCGCTCTCTGCCACCGCCTCCTGCCCCCCGCGGCCGCGGCCTCCAATGGCGGCCCCTGGCTGATGCGCACCGTGACCGGGGCCTACGCACGTGTGCTCGACTGGACGCTCCCGCGTCCGCGAATGGTGGCTGCGACCGTCGTGCTGCTCATCGCCGGGACACTGGCCATCATCCCCATCCTCGGGCGCTCCTTCCTCCCCGCCTTCCAGGAGGGGTCGCTGACGATCTCCGTCGTGAGCCTGCCGGGGACCTCGCTTGCCGAGGCGGACGCGATCGGCACCCGCGTGGAGCGACAGCTGCTCGCGCATCGGGCCGTCGCCGCCACCTCTCGCCGCACCGGACGGGCCGAGCTGGACGAGCACGCCCAGGCGGCCAACGCCTCCGAGATCGACGCCCGTCTCGATCTCTCCGATCACGATCTGGCGGAGGTCATGGCCGAGCTGCGCCACGAGCTGGAGGGCCTCCCCGGCACCAACGTGACGATTGGTCAGCCGATCGGGCACCGGATAGACCATATGCTCTCGGGCACCCGGGCTGCCATCGCCGCGAATCTCTTCGGGCCCGACCTGGCGCAGCTGCGCGAGCTCGCCGCCGCCATCGAGGCAGTGGCCGACGAGGTGCCGGGGCTGGTGGATGTGGCGGCCGACCAGCAGGCCGAGGTCCCCCAACTGCAGATCCGGAGCGACCGTCATGCGATGGCTCGCCATGGCGTGACGCCTGGGGCGCTGGCCAGGGCGGTCGATGTGGCATTTCGGGGCGAAGAGGTGTCCGTGGTGCGCGAGGGCCAGCGCTCATTCGACCTGGTGGTCCGGTACGGCGACGAGCACCGCCGGGACGCCGCCGCCATCGGCAGGTCGCTCGTGACCACGCCGACCGGCGCGACCGTGCCCCTCTCGCAGCTGGCCACGATCGCCCCGGCAAGGGGCCCGAACGCCATCTCGCGCCAAAACGCTCGACGCATGATCGCGATCAGCGCCAATGTGGCGGGACGCGACGTCGAGAGCGCGGTCGCGGAGCTGCAGGCGCGGGTGGAGGAGGAGGTTGCGCTGCCCCGGGGCTACCAGGTCGAGTACGGCGGCCAGTTTGAGTCCGGCAGAGCGGCCGCACGCGCCATCTCGGTTCTGTCGGTCTTCTCGATCGCCGCGATCTTCCTCATCCTCTTCCAGAGCTTCGGCTCGCTGCGCATGGCTGCACTCCTGATGGTCAACCTGCCCCTTGCGCTCGTAGGCGGAGTGCTGGCGGTCTGGGTGACGGGCATCACCATCAACGTGGCGACGCTGGTGGGCCTCATCAGCCTCTTCGGCATCGCGGTCCGAAACGGAATCCTGCTCGTCGCCCGCTACCGCGACCTGGAGGCCGAGGGGGTGGCGGTCGCCGAGAGCGTTCGCCGGGGTTCTCTGGAGCGTCTCGCGCCCGTCCTGATGACCGCCCTTACCGCAGGACTCGCGCTGGTGCCGCTAGCGCTCGGGATGGGCGAACCAGGGAAGGAGCTGCAGGCGCCGCTCGCGGTGGTGGTCCTGGGCGGCCTCCTCACCTCGACGTTCCTCAACATGCTGGTGGTACCGACGCTCTTCCTGCACTATGGCCGTAAGGATAAAGACAAAACGGGGCTGGAGCCCCGCTGGGAGTGATCAGAGACGAACACCGTCGAGCTAGAGAGGATAGTATTGTAATATGAAGTATACATTATGTAAACTGTGGTTTACATCGCTGCTCCTCGCCGGGTGCGGCAGTGGGGCCTCGTCGAGGGCCCAGATCGACGATTCAAGGCGGCCTCCACCCCTTCGCGAACCACCTGCTGCCGTGGTGCCGACGCCCGGCGATCCCAAGTCGGACTCCGCACCTGCTTCCGATCCCGAGGAGGCGAAGCCACGTGGCGGCGACGGGCTGGCACCCTTCCCTCCGAGTGCGCCCGGGTACCCGGCGGCGGTGCTGATCGGGGCGCGGGTGGAGGACGTGCGAAGCGACCCAGCCGAGATCGTGATACAGGTGGGCGACTCGGTGGCGCTCGGCGAGGACGTGTTCCTGGTCGCCTACGACGCTGGCGACCAGCCAGTCCGGGGCATTGTGGTGCGGTCGGCGCTGGAGAGCCGCTTCGCCGTTCTGGAGGGAGGATACCTCCGGGGGCTAGCGGAGGGCACGGCCGAGCTGCGCATGGCGATCCGGGCGCCGCCCGCCAGCGGTACCGGGCCACCCGAGATGCGGACATTCTCCGCCCCGGTGGCGGTGGTGGGTCGGCCGGTTGCCAGAGTCGAGATCGCGGATCCGGGTCTGCGGCTCCTAGTCGGCACGGTGGTCGGGCTCCAGGCGCGGGCGTACACCGCCGCCGGTGACCTCCGCACCTCCTTCGCGGTGGAGTGGCGGAGCAACCGGCCGGATCTGGCCGCTGTGGACGAGCGGGGTCTCGTGCGGGCATTGCAGTCCGGTGCCGCCATGGTGTACGCCACCGTCGAGGGCGTCGAGGGGAGCCTCGTCCTAGAGGTCGACGAGAGCCCGGTCGTAGCGGTCGAGATGACCGGCCCAGCGCGGGGACGAACAGGCGATGTGCTCCACTACCGCGTCGTTGCTCTGGACGCGGATGGCAACGAGGTCGAGGGGGTAGCGGCTCACCACTCGGTGGCGGCGGTCGGAGAAGGGGCCGGGCACGCTGCGCTGATCTACCAGGACGGCGGATTCGTGGCCGAACGTGTGGGGCTCTACCGCGTTGTGGCCACAGTCGGCGGGCGTTCGGGCGAAGCCGTGGTCGAGGCGGTCGCGCGTAGCGTCGATGCGGATGCCCGGGTCGTTGGGCGCGGAGTGGTCCCCGACCGGCCGACCGCGGATCTATGGGTCTTCACCGGCACCGATGGACGCGACTACGTATACACGGGCACCCGCTCCGAGCGGATGCTGGCGTGGGACGTCACCAACCCGGCGAACCCGACGCTGACCGACATTGTGGAGGTGGACGCGCGGGCCGTGGGCGACGTCACTGTCAACGCTGCCGGGACCTTTGCCGCGATCACCCGCGATGGCGCGTCCGACCGCGAGAACGGCATCGTGATCCTCGACCTGGCCGATCCGGCCCATCCCGTCGTGGCAGACGACTACACGAAGGGCCTGAAGGAGGGGGCTAGCAAGGTGTTGTTCGCCGACAGCCTCCTGTACGTAGTGCCCACCGGTTCCCCCTACCTGCACATCCTGGACGCATCCAATCCGACCGACATCGAGGAGATAGGACGATGGGGGATCGAGAGACCTGGGGCACGCCTGAGTGATCTCCGGGTAGCCGACGGCCTCGCCTACCTGGCGTACGGGCCCGATGGGGTCCACATCCTCGACATTGGCGACCGTCGCTGGGGCGGCACCCCGAGCGAGCCGGTCGCGGTCGGCAGCTACGCCCACCCTGAGGGCAGCTCCAGGGTTGCCTTGCCGTACAGGAGTGCCGACGGGCACAGCTACCTGTTCGTCGTCGACGAGACGCTAGTCTGCGACGCGTGCCGCTCGGGAGCCGGTAGGCGAGCCCACCGATCGCACGCACTCGTCCGCGTGCTCGACATCGGCGATCCGACGGCTCCACGGGCCGTGGCGCGCTACGAGGTGCCCGAGGCGGCTGCTCGCAACCTGTGGGTGGAGGACGACCGCCTGTACGTCGCCTACGGCCGGGCCGGGCTGCGAGTGGTAGACATCTCGGGCGAGCTGCGGGGTGATCTGTATCGGCAGGGCCGCGAGGTCGCCAGAGTCCCCACCGGTGCCCCCGACGGCCACATCGCCAATTTGCCGATGGCCACGGGCGTTCAGTCCCACCGGGGAGGAGTCGTGGTCTCGGACCGCAACTCGGGGCTCTGGGCAGTCGAGCTGGATTCGCCGGGAGCGGCCGGGGTCGGGCCCTGAGAGGCAGCTTCTGGTCGCCCGGACTCGCGGGCCGTAGTATGTCAGCTAGGCAGCCCGAGGACAGGCCTCGCACGGCGTTCGAGGCGCGCTGCATCCGCGCTGGACCGCTGCGCCCTGCGTTGCGTCTTGCACGAATAGCGTTGCTATTCGCGCTGCGAAGCGCCTTGCCAGCCCGGAGCTTCGCGCCTCTCGGTGCTCGTGCGAGACTATCCAAGGACTGCTGCCGACACTCCGAGACCGCGACTTCGCGCGGCCGGAGCGACGACCTTCTTCACCGGGCCCGGGAGGGCTGAGCATGGCAGACCAGAGAGGAATCGAGTTCGAACCGGGCCTGTTCCCCGGCCACCCACGGGGCCTCCCCACCCTCTTCTTCACCGAGATGTGGGAGCGCTTCTCCTTCTACGGGATGCGGGCCCTCCTCGTCCTCTTCATGACCGGCGCGACGATCGGCGAGAACCCGGGACTCGGCTTCGACCTAGTCACTGCGACGGCCATCTACGGGCTCTACGGTTCGATGGTGTACCTGCTCGCGCTCCCGGGCGGTTGGGTCGCGGACCAGCTCTGGGGCCAGCGCAAGGCGGTATTCGTCGGCGGCTGCATCATTGCGGCCGGGCACTTCAGCATGGCGGTGCCGACGCGCTTCACCTTCTTCCTAGGACTCGTGCTGATCGTCATCGGCACCGGGCTGCTCAAGCCGAATGTGAGCTCGGTGGTGGCTGACCTCTACCCCGAAGGCGGGGCCCGCCGCGACGCGGGGTTCTCGATCTTCTACATGGGGATCAATGTGGGTGCCATGGCTGGTCCGCTCGTCTGCAGCTTCCTAGGCGAACAGGGCAACTGGCACTGGGGATTTTCCGCGGCCGGATTCGGCATGGTTCTCGGGCTGATCCAGTTCCGGCTGGGCTACGGGCCGCTGGGTAACGCCGGCCTCCTGCGCACGGAGAGGACGCGGGAGCAGGTTGCCCGCACCGCCCGCGCCTTCTACGGAATCTGCACCGCGGTGGCGGTGGCGCTGGTAGCCTTCGGCCTCCTCGTGTCCAACGGCACCATCCCGATGGCGCTCACCGATATAGCCGACAACCTGGCCATCGCGATCCTCGTCATCATCGCCCTCTACTTCCTGTACGTAGTAGCTTGGGGCGGACACAGCGCCGGCGAGATCAAGAAGGTCCTCGTCATCTTCTGGCTCTTTCTGTGCGCCGCGCTCTTCTGGTCGGGATTCGAGCAGGCGGGCTCGTCGCTCAACATCTTCGCTCGCGACTTCACCGACAGGACCCTACTGGGCTGGGAGTACGGCGCCTCGGCGCTGCAGTCGGTCAACGCCTTCTTCATAATCGTGCTGGCCCCGGTCTTCGGGGCGCTCTGGGTGTGGCTCGCCAGGCGCAACGCGAATCCGTCGGTGGGGGTGAAGTTTGCCCTCGGCCTGATGGGCCTATCCGCGGGATTCCTGGTGATCGCGTGGGGTGCGGCCAATGCGGGCCCCGATGCGACGGTCTCGGCGGCATGGCTGGTCGTGATGTACTTTCTGCACACCGTCGGCGAGCTAGCGCTCTCCCCCGTCGGGCTCTCCGCCACGACCAAGCTTGCACCGGTGGGCCGCATCAGCCAGATGATGGGCGTCTGGTTCGTGGCGGCTGCGCTGGGGAACCTCATGGCCGGACGGGTGGCGGGCCTGCTCGAAGGCTTGGATCCGTCCCCGCTCTTCATGAATGTGGCGTTGATCGTCGGCGGGGGCGGCCTGGTGGCGCTGATCGTGAGCCCGTTCGTGCGTCGCCTTGCGGGGGATATCGATTAGGGAGGACTTCCACCGGCTCGAATGCTCCCATCATTCGGCGTCTGAGCTCGCTGGCGAGCTCCTTCCTGTCGCCTGCCAGCACCGGCCGACGTCCGAAGCGGACGGTGCACTCGACGCGTGGCAGCGCCAGTAGCCCGGCGAGATGCGCCACGAATCCCACATCGCTCCCCCAGCAGACCCGATCCCCGGCCGAAGCGCCCGGGGCCCTGTAGGTCAGCGTCACCCAGTAGACTGGGAGCCCGCGCGCAGCGGCGTCGGCTAGGAGCGCCGACTTGAAGGGCAGAATCGTCGCGCCGGAGGTGCTTGTCGCCTCTGGGAAGACCAGGACCCGCTCACGCCTCGCGAGCGCCTCGAGCATCCTGCGGCGGACTGCCAGCACGTCGCTCTTGGTGGCCCGGTCCACGAATATCGTGCCTCCCAGCGATGCCAGCGGCCCGAGGAAGGGCCAGCGCCTGAGGTCGGCCCGTGCCACGAAGACGGTCGGGGCAACCGAGTCCACTACCGGAATGTCGATGTAGCCCAGGTGGTTCGAGACGACGATCGTTCCGCTAGGGGGCGGCCGGCCCTCGACCCTCACTCGGACACCCACAGCGAGCAGGAGGCCCCGCGCCCAGATCCGCTTGGCAAGGCGACGAGCACCAGCCCGCTTCGTGGCCCCCGACCGTCGGGAGAGGACCGTGGGTGTCCAGCTCGCGACCAGGAGGGCGGCGACCGCGGTCGTCCAGGCAAGCCCCGCGCCCGCACGGGCGGCCACGCGGAGCCATCCCGGCAGGCGGCAGGGGTCTGTCTGGGACAATGTCAAGGCCACCCCCTGCTTCGGGCTTGTCTCACGCTGAAATCGCCCTTCCCTTCGGGCTCGCATGTACGTGAACGGGAATCCGGCTTGTCTGCGCAATCGGGAATCGGGTACCTTGTAACGACTCGATTTCCGGTTCGCGCACCCCTGCACTTCCTCCAGCAGGACGCTAACACCCTCGTCCATGTCGCTCTGGAACAAGCTCTTCGGCGGTCCGGCCAGGGCCGAGCAGATCGACTACTACGAAGAGGGACTCGCCCTTGCCCGGGAGGGCAAGCACCACGAGGCGCTCACCTCGCTGCGTCTGGCCCTCAGGGAGTCTCCGGGAGACCCCATCGTCCTGCAGCAGATCGCGATCGCCTACACCAGGATCGGGATGGAGGCGGAGGCGATCAAGACCTACCGGCATGTGCTCCACAGGCACCCGGAGGAGGTTGGCGCCCACTACGGCCTTGCGTTCGTGCTGCGGCGGCGGGGCGAATCCGACCAGGCGGCGGAGCACCTGGAGCACTTCCTGGCCAGCCACCCGACGGACGAGGATTCGCAGGCGCACGTCGACTACGCGCGTCAGACGCTGGAAGAGCTGCAGGGGGCCGACGAAGGTGGGGAGGCGCAGCCCGAAGCCGACGCGAGCACAGATGGAGGCTAGACTCTCCTGGACGGGATCGGGGCTCGTCTTCGACGGTGGCCCTGCGGGTGGCCCCCAGATCGTTGTGGACGGGGACTCCGCCACCGGTCCGTCGCCGATGGAGCTGGTGCTGAGCGCGGTCGCCGCGTGCATGGCGATCGATGTCAAGGTGATCCTCGGGAAGGGGCGCGTTCCCTTTGACGCCCTCGATGTGGTGGCGCGGGCTGAGCGGCGCGACGAGCCGCCTCGCCACTTTACGGCTCTGGAGCTGACCTTCCGCGTCGCTGGAGCGCCGCCCGGGAGCCGCGAGAAGGTCGAGCGGGCCGCCGAGCTGTCACGAGAGAGGTACTGCTCGGTGCTGCTCTCGCTGCGCGGCGACCTCGAGCTGCGGATCGCCGTCGAGGGTGTGTAGAGTGAATCCGTGACAGATAATGGCCAGAATCTGTCACATGTAATCCAAACATGGAGGCGGCCACGGCACTGCGCCGGGTCCCGATAACAGCGAAACAAGATGCCCAAGGACACCGATTACTACGCCAATCCGACCGACATCCCCGCCGGCACGCTAGCTGAGCTCCTTCTGGACGCGGTCGAAGAGCACGGCGATCGCCCCGCATACGGAGGACCCGGCGACTCGGGGCTCTCGTACGCCGAGGTGCAGGACCATGCGCGGAGGGGCGCGGGGGCGCTTCGGCGCCTGGGCCTCGGGCGTGGGGAGAGGGCCGCCATCCTCTCCGAGAATCGTCTCGAATGGGCGCTCGCGGACTGGTCGTGTCTCGCTGCGGGCGTTGCCGATGTGCCGATCTATAGCACCCTGCCCCCGTACCAGGTCGCCTACATACTCGAGGACTCGGGGGCGGCGCTGGTCTTCGTCTCCGATGCCGAGCAGCTCGCCAAGGTGCGAGCGGCCGCCGCTGGCCTGACGCACGATATCCGGATCGTCGTCTTCGATCCCACGGCCGCCGAGGGCGACGCGATCTCCTGGCCCGACTTCCTCGCGATGGGCGACGACTCCGAGCTCTCCGAATGCGTGGCCGAGGCGAGACAGGCCGAGCCGGACGACGTCGCGACGATGATCTACACCTCTGGCACCACGGGGAGGCCGAAGGGGGTCATGCTGACGCACGCCAACCTGACCTCCAACGTGCGGGCGACCGAGCGTGCCATCGAGATCGGCACAGCGGACTCGAGCATCTCCTTTCTGCCGCTCTCGCACGTCCTGCAGCGGATGGTGGACTACCTCCTCTTCGCCAGGGGGTGCACCGTTACGCACGGGTCGATCGAGACGGTGGCCGACGACATGAAGCGGCTTCGGCCGACTCTCCTGGTCTCGGTGCCCCGCCTCTATGAGAAGGTCTACCAGCGTGTGCAGGGCGCCGCCGGGCTGAAGGGTCGGCTGGTGGCGTGGGCGACAGGGGTGGGAAGGCGGGTAGCGCTTTGTCGGGAGTCTGGGGTGCCCCCTGGCCTCTGGGTGCGTATGCGATATGCGGTGGCCGACCGGCTCGTCTTTGCCCGCATCCGCGAGGCGGTGGGGGGCAGGCTACGCTTCTTCGTGAGCGGTGGCGCGGCGCTGGCGCCCGAGATCAACCGCTTCTTCCTGGGCGCGGGGGTCACGATCCTCGAGGGGTACGGCCTGACCGAGACGTCGCCCGTGACCAATGTGAACACTCTGGAGCACTTCCGAATCGGCACGGTTGGACGGCCCGTCCCCGGCACCGAGGTCAGGATCGCAGATGACGGCGAGATCCTGATCCGCGGCCCCCAGGTGATGAAGGGCTACCACGGTCAGGAAGAGGCCACCCGCGCCGCGATCTCGGAGGACGGCTGGTTCAGCACGGGGGACATCGGCGAGCTGAGCGAGGACGGCTACCTGAGCATCACCGACCGCAAGAAGGACCTCTTCAAGACCTCGGGCGGGAAGTACATCGCCCCCCAGCAGATCGAGAACATGCTCAAGCAGTGCGCCTTCGTCGAGGAGGCGCTTGTGATCGGCGAGGGGCGAAACTTTCCCGCTGTGCTGGTAGCCCCGGCCTTCGAGCGCCTGGAGGCCTGGGCCTCGGAGGCTGGCATTCGAGGAGAGCGGGCCGAGCTCGTCGCCGACTCCGGCTGTCAGGAGCAGCTCCAGCGGGAGATATTCGCGTCGGTGGAAGAGCTGGCCCCCTTCGAAACGCCGAAGAAGATCGGTCTGATCGTGGAGCCCTTCGACGTGGAGGCGGGCACGCTGACGCCGACCCAGAAGGTACGCCGCTCGGCAGTGCAGGCGATGTACGCCGAGCTGATCGAGACGATGTACCGGCCGGAGTCGCTGGACAAGACGGTCTTTGTGGCCTGAGGCTGGCAATCCGGTGGACGAATCGGCTGCGGCGAAGGAGACGGCGACGCCGGATGGCGACGCCGTCGTCACCGTGCTGATGACGGTGCCCGACGCCAGCTCGGCCGAGGGGATCGTGCGGGAGCTGCTGGACCGGGGGCTGGTGGCGTGCGGCAACATCATCCCGGGTGCGGTCAGCATCTACCGGTGGAAGGGCAGGCTCGAGCGTGCCGACGAGGTGGTGGTGATCCTGAAGACGACCGACGGACTCGCAGAGCGTGTGGTCGAGGCCGCCCGGGCGAGCCACCCCTACGAGGTGCCAGAGCTCCTCGTCCAGAAGGTGGCTGGGGGCAATCCCGACTACCTGGAGTGGGTGCGAAGCGAGTGCGACGGCGATGGACTTGCGGAGGACGTGCCCGCATGGTCCTGAAGGTTGTGGGTGCGCTCCTCGCACTGGCGATCGGCATATGGATCGGAATGCCGGGCAATCCACCGGGCGAGGGCCGAAGGAGGAGGGGGAAGGCCAGGAGCGCTCGGCGAGAGGGTATGCACGGCGAGGCCGACGGCGTGCACTCCGAGGAGGGGCTGCAGGATCTCGAGCTGCTACTGGGTCGCCCCGATGCCCGTCGGCGCAGAGCGAAACGCCACTTCACCCCGCTCGACCTGCTGCGCAAGGAGCGGCGCAGCTCGCACCGTCGCCGTTCGCGGCGCTACTTCCGCACCACCCCTCCCGAGGATGCCTCCGATCGTGGGGACGCTACGACAGAAGGGAATTCAGGGTGAATGTGGCTGCGCCTATCGCCGCCCCCAGGGCGTAGCCGAGGTAGACGATCGCCCTCAGCTCCCGCTGCGCGACGCCCCGGATTATCTCCTCCATCCTCCTCACGGGCAGATTGACGACCTTTGCCTCGACACGGGCGGCAATGTCGAGCCGCCGCACGAGCCCCGGTGTCTGCGCCTGAAGCCACTGCCAGAGAGGCCCGCTGAGGGCACCCTCGATTCGGTGCGCGGCACCGGGAGGCAGGACGCGGGCAGGACGCCCGAGTGGACGATTCAGGGCAGCGACCGCCATCGCGTGCGCGGACTCCCGCAGCACTCTCTCCGCCAGCTTGCTCCTGGCCGCACGCACCGACAGACCCGAGAGCGCGTCGGCCGGGACGCCCGCGAGCACCTCCCCCACCTTGCGGCCCGTGGCCCGCTCAACCCCCTCTTCGAGCTTCGCGGCCAGGAAGCTTCGCGTGGCCGGGGTCCTCAGCTGCCCCAGGAGCCACCGCACCGATGCCTCCCTCGCCTCGGCGACCACCTCGCCGTGGCCCTCCAGGAACTCGCCGAGCGGCCGGTCGAGGAGGTCGGCGATCGCCTCGCCGATCCCCCTGCCGATCACCTCTCTGAGCGGATCCTCCGCGAGCATGACCCGGATCTGCTCGGCGCCGTGCGCCTCGAGCGTATCGATCACCTGCCTCACCGTGTCCTCGGTGACGATCAGCCGCGTAAGGACGCGCTTGTGCAGCCGGAGGTCGTCTAGGAAGCGGTCCAGGAGGTCGCGCACCAGACCCTCGAGCCGCCGCCTGGACGCCGGGTTATCGAGGACGATGCTCAGGCGCTCGACCGCGAGTGAGACGTATGCCTCCGCAACCCGCTCCAGTACCTGCGTCGTCCCGGCAGGCAGGATGTCGCGCACGGCCAGTCCGGTCCTCATGACCCTCTCGGAAGCCGCCTCCACATACTCCGCGAGCGCCCTTTGCAGCCGGTCGCTCTCCACCGCGGCCTCGAGCCACCGCTCCGCTGCGGTCACCAGCCCAACCTCGCGCGAGAGCGTCGACAGGTCGCCGAGCGGTTCGTCCGCCGCTAGCTCCAGCAGCTCTCCGGTCCGTGTCTCGATGGCGTCCTCGAAGGCATCGGAGTGCAGGTACTCCCCGATCCTTGCCACACCGTGATCGACAATGTCCGCGACGATCTCTCCGACCTCGGCACGCGCCTCGGGGCCGAAGAGATCTCCGATCGGGCCCCTCTCGACCTCGAGCACCTCGCGGAAGAACCTGGCAAGCCCCTTGTCGAAAGCGTCTCTGAACTCGGGTTCGGCGAGTACGCGGGTCAGGTCCTCCGCAGTCAGGAGGCGGTTGCCGACCGTGCGCCCGATCGCCGCCGCAAGGCGCTTCTGGTTCTTGGGAATCGCCCCGTACAGGAAGCCGATGCGCCATCCCGCCACCTTTACCGGGCGGAGCGGGTGGAAGAGCATCCAGATCGCCAGCGTGTTGGTCAGCCCTCCGGCGGCAGCGCCCATGAGTACCGAGACGGCGGCTCGGAGCAGCACCTCGTTCACGAGCGGCTCCTCACCGGCTTGCGAAGCTACGCAGGAATCCCCTCACCCGCACCTCTGCGCCGTCGACCCGCACCTCGCCCTCCACCTCGAAGCCGCCTAGCGCGGGGAGCACCCCGCCCTCGCCGCCAACCGCCTGCAGTTGCGATGCTACCGGCTCGATCTCGCCGACGAGCGTCCCGTCGCCCGAGTCGAGGGTCCACGCAACCGGGACCTCGAGCCCCACCGAGCCATAGGTGGCCGTCTCCGTCCAGGAGAGTGCCACCGCAGGCCATAGCGTCTCGTCGTCGCCCCGTAGCGCCCACGCCCGGTGACTGCCTGCGCCCCTGCTCTCGGCCACCAGGAGGTAAAGGGGGCCGTCGCCCACGAGGAGCAGCCAGCCCGGCGGATGGCTCTGGCCGCCGGGGCCGGTCGCGAAGGCGTCTATTGCCACTCCGCCGTACTCCACTTCGGCCAGGCGGGCGCGGGCTGTGTGCAGCCGGTAGGTGTCGCCGCCACTGCCCCTCCACTCGGCAATCAGCGCTCCGGGGCGCACAGAGAGGTCCCGAATTCCCTTGCGGTAGTACAGCTCGCGCACGACGCCTCCGTCGCCGACGATCAGGCGGGCCTCGCCTCGGAGCAGGATACCCCACGGGGAGCGAGAGGGGGGCGTGATCCACTCCTCGTCCTCCTCGTCCGCGAACTGCGACCACCGGCCTCCGCGCCCGAGCCAACCCCTGAACGTGCGTTGCACACCCTCGCCGGTGGATCGGTTCTCGAAGTCCCACGGCACGATCATCGTCTGCCGGTTGGCCATGCTCAGGAAGGCGACGGTGCGATAGTAGGTCGACTCCGCGCCGGCACTGGCCGAGTTGGGTGCCGCCGGACCCGTCCCAGCGGAGTCGCCTCCGCCCGCTGGATGCTCGTCACCCCCCGGACCGGCGCAGGCAGAGGCCGCGAGCGCCAGCGCTAGCAGCCCATGGGTAGTCCCGCGCGAGCACCGAGAGTGGCGAAGCGGTGCCACGGGTACGGGCATTGTAAACCATGGGTTACACATTGTTAAGCGTACATTACAATTTGGGAGAGGCGAGCGAAGCTACGGGTACGAGTATTGTAAGGTCTGTCCACGGGCTGCCAGCAGTCCGCGGATAATCTCGCGCGAGCACCGAGAGCGGCGAAGCGCACCGCTGGCAAGGCGCGACGAAGGGCTGGTAGCAGCGCTACCGGCCCAAGGAGCAACGCAGAGCGAAGCGGTCCAGCGGGGAGGTTGTCCACGGGCTGCCTAGAGCTACGCGACGTGCTCGACCTGAGACCAAGTAACGACTATCTGGTCCGGCCGCACCGAGAGCTCCCGGTCCAGCACCCTGAAGAAGGTCCGGATGCGGCGACGGTTCACGCCGAAGTCGCCCCACCTGTGTACGCCCCGCGCCGACATGTCGACTCGCGTCTGGCCGTCGGGGTCCAGCGTCACCGAGACTAGCGCCTTGGCCTCCAGCGGCACGAGCTTGGCCCTCACGTCCACCCTGATGATGCCCAGCTCGTCGTCGCTGCTGACGAGCTTCCACCCGCGCAGACCCCCGTGTGCCAGCAGGAGGGCGGATCTCCATACAGTGTCGAATGGAATCGCGTAGGTTCGTCCGAGGAGTGCTGGGTCGCTAGCCTCGGGGTTCGTGCGTGCCGACTTCTCGGTAAGCCTCTTGTACATGCTCGCCGCTCGGGATGAGGTCCCCGCCGGGTGGCTTCGACTCTACGGAAAGCTGTCGCAGAGGACCGTTCCAGGTCAACCGAAATGGTCCGGGTTCCGAGGCGGGTTCTTTCGCCCGGGGCACCTGGCAGCCAATCTTTGACGCTTCGGTCAGGCACGGGCGCTCGACCGGAACGGGGGCAATGGCGATCGGAGTTGCAATGGACGAGAAGCGGCTGATGCACGACTGGAACACCGCCGACGTGGATGGCCCGTCGTGGCGCAGGAGCGTCGAGCTTGACGACGAGACGCTGCGCGACGGCCTTCAGTCCCCTTCGGCGATCGATCCCCCTGTCGATGTGAAGATCCAGTTGCTTCACATGATGGACGAGCTCGGAATCCACACCGCCGACATCGGGTTGCCGGGCGCGGGTGCCAGGGCAGTCTCGGACATGGTGCGGCTCTGCGAGGAGATCCGCGACGCCAGGCTCCGGATCACCCCGAACTGCGCCGCCCGCACCATGATGGTGGACGTCGAGCCAGCGGCCCGCATCGCCCAGAGGGCGGGGATCGCCCTGGAGGTGTGCACCTTCATCGGGAGCTCGCCGATTCGTCTCTTCGCCGAGGGCTGGACGCTCGACCGGATGCTGCGCACGGCCGAGGAGTCGGTATCCTTCTGCGTGCGCGAAGGCCTTCCGGTCATGTTCGTGACCGAGGACACCACACGGGCGGACCCCGAGACGCTCGCCACGCTGTACGGAAGCGCCATCCGGTGGGGGGCGAGGAGGATCTGCCTATCCGACACGGTGGGCCATGCGACGCCGGCAGGTGTCAGGGCGCTAGTGCGTTTCGTGCGGCGCGATATCGTGGTGCCTTCGGGCGAGGAGGTGAAGGTCGACTGGCACGGGCACCGGGACCGGGGTCTCGGCCTAGCCAACGCGCTGGCGGCGATCGAGGCTGGCGCAGACCGAATCCACGGAACGGCCCTCGGCATCGGGGAGCGCGTCGGCAACGTCGAGATGGATCTGCTCCTCGTCAATCTCGTTCTGGCGGGAGTGCATGAGGCGCCGCTCTCCCGGCTGTCGGAGTACTGTGCGGTGGTGGCGCGGGAGGTCGGGGTGCCCCTCCCGCCCAACTACCCCGTGCTGGGTCGCGACGCCTTCCGGACGGCGACCGGTGTGCATGCGGCGGCGATCGCAAAGGCGAGAGCCAAGGGTGCCGACTGGCTCGAGGACCGGGTCTACTCAGGCGTTCCCGCTTCGCTGGTTGGCCGCGAGCAAGAGGTGGAGATCGGGCCGATGTCCGGACTCTCGAATGTAAGGTACTGGCTCGGTAGGCGGGGTTACGACGCGAGCGACGAGGAGCTCTGCAGGCGCATATTCGATCGCGCCAAGGGGGCCGACCGGACTCTGGAAGAAGACGAGGTGCTGGCGATCGTGCGCGGGGCGGGTGAACGCGTGGAGGCGAAGCGAAGGTAGTGGGTGCAAGCGCCACCGATGCCCAGGCCGCCCGCTGACCCCTCCCGGATCCTCGTCGTAGAGGACGACTCGGGGATCGCGGGAGTTGTCGCCCACCAACTGACGCGGGCCGGATTTCGCGTCGAGACCGCGAGCACCGGCACCGCGGGGCTCGAGTCGCTGCACCGCAACGTCCCCGACATGGTCGTTCTCGACCGCATGCTTCCCGACCTGTCAGGAGACGAGCTGCTGAAGATCGTGCGGAGCGACCCCGGCACCAGGGCTGTGCCCGTGCTGGTGCTGACGGCCAGGCGCGATGAGTCGGAGCGGATCGAGGGGTTCGAGATGGGTGCCGATGACTACCTGACCAAGCCCTTCAGCCCGAGAGAGCTCGTCCTTCGCGTCGAGGCGATTCTGCGCCGCGCGCGGAGCCCATGGGGGCGGGCGACGAGGGGCGGCCGGGTGCTAGGCGCCGGGGAGCTGCGAGTGAACCTGGGCTCTATGCGGGTCAGCGTTGCTGGGAGGCACGTGCACCTCACCCCCACCGAGATACGCCTCCTCACCGCTCTGGTCGAGAACAAGGGGCGCACCCTCGGCCGCGATCGCCTGATCCGGGAGGCGTGGATTTCGGACGGCAAGGCTGAGCGCCGTACCAGGAGGCGAACTGTCGACATCCACATCCGCCGTCTGCGCTCGAAGCTGGCTCACATGGGTTCGTGGATCGAGACGGTACGCGGCTTCGGCTACCGCTTCAGGGCACCCCCGTCCCCGTGAGAGTCCCCCTCGGGCCGGTCGCGCTGGCGGGGGGCGCGGCAGCCGTGGTCGCGATGGCGGCCGCCTCGTGGGCGACAACGAGGCACGTGGCCTTTGGCGCAGTCGGCGACGAAGCCCGCGAGAGGCTTGGCGCGAGCGCCGTCCTGGCGGTCGCTCAGCTCCGCGCGTCGCAGGGGCTGCCGCTCGACAGCGTCGCAAGTGCTCTCGCCGTCGCGACTGGGTACCGGGTCACCATCTTCGATCCGGAGAGCAGGGCGCTGGCGGACTCCGACATGGGGCCTGGCGTCGCCGACACCCTCTCTGACCGGGAGCTTCGAAGGGAGGTGGCCGATGCGCTGCTGCACGCGGACGGGACCTCGCTTCGCACGAGCGCGATGGACGGACGGAGTTACATCTTCAGCGCCGCCCGCGGCCACTGGCGGGGCGAGCCGGCGGTAATACGCCTGGGCGATCCAATCGCACCGATCGCCGCCGCCGCCAAGGGGACCGCACACACGGTTGCGGCGGTCGTTCTTGCTGTCGGCGGCGCAGCCGTCCTCCTCCTTCATCGGTCGCTGGGATCGGGCGCCCGCTTCCTGGGTGAAGTCGCGGGGCTGCTGCAGCGCCTGGCCGCAGGCCGTCCCCCGGGTCCGCGCCTCCGGCTTCCCGGCGTGACCGATCTCGCCCGCCTGGCTTCGGCGGCGAACCGCGTCCGGTCCGAGCTCGAGGAGCAGGTCGCGCGCGTCTCGCGCGAGCGCGATGAGCTTGCCCACCTTATGGACGAGGTCGGCGAGGGGCTGATGGCGCTCACCGACGACGCCAGGATACTGCGCATCAACCCAGCGGCGCGTGCGCTACTCGGTCTGGCCGAGGTCGTCCCATTCGCTCCGGTCGGATCGGTCGTGCGCGACCCGGTCCTGCGCGACCTTCTGGAGGAGTCGGTGGTGCGCGACGGGGGGCGGCTCGAGGTCGCCGTCGGGGAGAGGGAGCTCGAGGTGCGCACCAAGATGGGACCGGAGGGTGGCGCCGTCGTGCTACTCGTCGACATTAGCGAGCTCAGGCGCTTGGAGGCGGTCCGCGCGGACTTCGTCGCGAATGCCTCGCACGAGCTCAAGACGCCGCTCACCGTGATCCGGGCCGCAGCCGAGACGGTACAGGAAGAGGAGCTGCCCCCGGATCTGAGGGAGAAATTCCTCGCCTCGATCGAGGACAACACCGTGCGGCTGCAGCGTCTCGTGGACGACCTCCTCGACCTCTCGCGCTACGAGTCCGGTGCCTGGTGCCCCGAGGCGAAGCCCTTCCCCCTGGAAGCTGTCGCCTGGTCGGCGTGGGAGGAGCATGAGGCGAGGGCGGCGGCGCAGGGCGTGGCCTTCGAGGTGACCGGCGAGGGTGTGGCGCTGGGCGACGAGGCGGCCGTATACCAGGTTTTCCGGAATCTGTACGAGAACTCGCTCCGCTACGTTTCCGACGGCCAGGGACGCATGGCGGTTCAGATCTCCGCCGGCCATGGGGTGCAAAGGGTAACGGTGAGCGACAACGGGTCCGGCATACCGGCGTCGGCGCTGCCCCGCGTCTTCGAGCGCTTCTACCGTGTGGACACGGCCCGCTCTCGCGAGGAGGGGGGAACGGGGCTCGGGCTGGCGATAGTACGCCATCTCGTCTCTAGCATGGGCGGCGAGGTCACGGCCGAGAGCCAATGGGGGGAGGGCACCACCATCGTCTTCACCATACCCGGAGGCGCCCATGCGCGGGCGCGGCTGGCGACCGTATGAGGGGCGGCAGATGGTCGTCGTGGCTCTGCGTTGCCGCCCTCGGATGCTCGGGGGGGGTGGGCGACTCCGGGAACATCGTGGTAGTGGGCGGATCGAGCAGCCTCTATCCGCTCTCCGAGGCGGTGGTCGAGGACTTTGCCGCACTGCATCCGGGCAGTCGCATAGTAGTGGGCGTGTCGGGCACCTCGGGCGGGCTGCGGCGCTTCTGCGAGGGTGAGGTTCACATCGCCGGGGCGTCGCGTGCGATGACCGCCGCCGAGGCATCGCGCTGCCGTGCAGCCTCGATCGACTACATCTCCCTACCCGTTGTCCGGGACGGGATCGCGGTGGTCGCCAACCCGGCCAACACCGCCGTCGAGTGCCTCACCATGGCCGAGCTGCGGCGGATCTGGGAACCGCAGAGCGTCATCGCCGAGTGGCGCGACCTGCGCCCCTCTCTGCCCTCCCAGTCGATCAGGCTATTCGCTCCCGGCCGCGACTCCGGGACCCTCCACTTCTTCACCTCGGTCGTGGTCGGACGTCCCGGCGCTAGCCGCACGGATCACTACCAGACGGAGGACGACCACCTCATAGTGCGCGGTGTCGCTGGGAGCCGCTGGGCTCTCGGGTACTACAGCCTGGCGAGCGACGCAGCGTCCGGCCACCGGGTGCGCACTCTCGGCGTTGACTCGGGGGTTGGCTGCATTCGGCCCATGCCCACTACGATCGCCGACGGCAGCTACGCGCCCCTTGCCCGCGAGCTGCGCATACTAGTCAGAAGGTCCTACAATGGTTTCGAGGAGCCGCACCGGCTCGCGGCCCACTACCTCAGGGCGAGCGGTCGGCTGGCCCCAGAGCTCGGGTACGCTCCGCTCCCGGCCCCGGAGTACGAGAGGGGCCTGCGACTCCTCGGGGACTCGGGGGTTGTGTTGCCATGAGGCCGCAGGTGCTGGCCGCGTCCAGGGTGCCGGGGCTGGGTGATCGCCTGGCCGGTCCGGCGTTTCTGGTGTGCGCACTCCTCTCGGCCAGCGTGGCGATCGTTCTGCTCGCGGTCATCGGCGTCGAGACGGCACGGTTCTTCTCGCAGGTGTCGCCGCTGGAGTTCTTCGCGCGGACAAGGTGGGCCCCATTGGCCGAGACGCCCAACTTCGGGGTGCTGCCGCTCTTTGCGGCCACCGCCCAGGTAGCCGTGGGCGCACTCTGCATCGCCGCTCCGCTTGGCCTGTTGATGGCGCTCTACATCGCGCAATACGCGGGCGAGACGGTGGCGCGCGGCTTGAACGCGATAATGGGGGGTCTGGCGGGAGTGCCCACGGTCATCCTCGGGTACCTGGCCCTCAACCTGGTCACCCCGGCGCTCCGCAGTCTGTGGGCAGGGGTCGAGGCCTTCAACGCGCTCTCTGCGTGCATCGCCGTTGCCGCGATGCTCCTCCCGACGGTGGTCGTGCTCTCCCGGGACGCCCTCGCCCGGGTGCCGGTCCCCCTCATGGAGGCCGGGTTGGCGCTCGGAGCGCCGAGGGGCCGTGTCGTCCTACGGGTGCAGCTTCCTGCGGCGGGGGCAGGGATGGCGGCCGCCGTGCTGATGGCGCTCGCCCGTGCTGTCGGCGAGACGATGATCGTGACGCTCGCGGCGGGCAATCAGGCGCAGTTGGGCTGGAGCCCCCTGGAGGGACTCCGCACCCTGACCGCGTACATCGCGCAGGCGAGCCTCGGGGACACCGCCACCGGGACGCTTCAGTACGGTTCCTTCTTCGCGGTAAGCGCCGTGCTCGTCGCGGTCTCATGGGGCCTGCGGGGCCTCGCCGGCCTAGTTGTCGCGAGAGCAAGCGGCTGGAGGCGTCCGTGAGGGCGGCGCGCGACCGCGACTGGCTGGGAGGGCTGAGCGGCGCGGCGGCCGTTCTCAGCGGGGGTGCGTTCCTGACGCTCATGGGCTTCCTCCTGATCGATGCGCTTCCGGCGCTGCAGCTGGATTTCCTTCTGTCCCCGAGCACGAGCCGACTACCGGATGGCACCGGCATCGGACCCGCCGTCGTGGGCTCGGCCTGGATTCTGCTGATCGCCGCGGCACTCGCGCTGCCGGTCGGGATTGGCACCGCGGTATACCTCGAGGAGTACGCGCGGCGTCGCAGGACCGCGACCGCAGTCGGGCGGGCTTTGGACGGACTTGCCGCAGTGCCACCGGTCGTGCACGGGGTCGTGGGGCTCGCGGTCTTCGTGCGCGCCCTCGGGATGGGCGCAACCATCCTGGCTGGCGGCTGCACGCTGGCCACTCTCGCGCTACCCGCCGTCGTATCCACTGCGCGGGAAGCTCTCCGCTCGGTTTCGCCCGAAGTGCGCCTAGCCGCCTACAGTCTCGGTGCTACGAAGTGGCAGGTTGTGCGTCGCGAGCTTCTCCCGACGGCCGCCCCCTCTCTCGTGGCCGGAAGCTGCCTGACGCTATCTCGAGCCATCGGGGAGGCCGCCCCCCTTCTGGTGCTCGGAGCGGTCTCCTTCATCACCTTTGTCCCCGCCGCACCCGGCGACCCACTCGTCTCTCTCCCCACCCAGGTATTTGCGTGGACAACCCGCGCACACGCCGACTTTGCCGCGCTCGCAGCCGCAGCGTCGGTCGCGCTACTTGCGGCGATGGTCGGTCTGCGGCTGGCGGGGGCAGTGCTCGGACGCGCCCTGCAGCGGTCGGCCCGATGAACCGGTCGGCTTCGGGTCGGAGTCCGGTGCTGGTCGCCGAGGATCTCTCGGTGAGCTTTGCGGGCAAGGTGGCGCTCGAGGGTGTGTCGCTCGCGATTCCGCGCGGTTGCCTGACGGCTCTGATCGGGCCGGAGGGCGGGGGGAAGTCCACCCTGCTCAGGTCCTTCAACCGCCTCAACGAGCTGACGCCCGGCGCGGTCACCGCCGGTATAGTCCGCCTCAATGGGGTTGACATTCACCAGGGTGGGGTCGACGCTGCGACGGTGCGGCGCAAGGTCGGCATGGTCTTCCCGGAGGCGACCCTCTTCCCCAGGTCGATTTTCGACAACGTGGCCTTCGGACTGCGGGCCAGCGGACAGGTCGAGGAGCTGCACAACCGGATCGAGGAGGCGCTTACCACGGTGGGGCTCTGGTCCGGGATCGCCGACACTCTGGACGCCCGCGCCCTCTCGCTCGCTCCCGGGGATCGCCAGCGCCTCTGCTTCGCCCGGACTCTCGCACTCCGCCCCGAGGTTCTGCTCCTGGACGAGCCGACGACTGCGCTCGACTCCGCCGCCACCGCCCGCATCGAGTCGCTTGTGCACGGGCTCAAGGGCGACTACACCATTGTGCTCGCCACCAGCGGCAGGCGGCAGGCGGCGCGGCTCTCGGAGCTAACCGCCTACCTGGAGGGGGGGGAGCTGGTGGAGCACGGTCCGACCGAGACGATCTTCACCAACCCGCGCGACGCACGCACCGAGTCGTACCTTACGGGACGCTTCCGATGAGTGATCGACGCTTCGCCAGTTCCCCTTCCGAGGCTGCGCTCGACCGGCTTCAACGGATCCTGCTCGACATGGCGGGGCGGGCGGAGGATCTGGTGCGGATGGCCGTGCAGGGGCTGCGCGAACGCGATCCGAATGCGCCCAAACTGGTTCGCAGGGCCGACGATCGCATCGACGAGCTCGAGGTCGAGATGGACGAGCGGGTGATCGAGTTCCTAGCCCTCCAGCACCCCCTCGCCGGAGACCTCCGCCTGGTATTTGTGGCTCTCAAGGCCTCGAACGATGTAGAGCGCATCGGAGACCACGCTGTCAATGTGGCCAAGGCGAGCCGCCGCATGCTCGCGCATCCGCCCCTCCCCGAAGTCACCGAGGCATGGGAGATGGGCGGCCAGGTCCGGAGAATGCTGAGCTCGGCGCTCGATGCAATGGTGAACCGGGACGCGGAGCTGGCACGACGGGTCGTCGCCGAGGACGATCGCGTCGACGACCTCCGGAATTCGGGAACCCGGATCATTGTGTCGTACATGCTCGAGCAACCTCGCTACATTTCTCCCGGCCAGGAGATGATCCTCGTGCTGCAGAATCTCGAGCGCATCGGAGACCTGGCCACGAATATCGCCGAGGACGTGGTGCTGCTCGTCGAGGGGCGCTCGATCAAGCACGGAGGCAGAGCGTAGCAAGAAGAATGAATGCGTCCGGCGGCACGGGGCCGCAGACCGATGCGGAGTGGAGGCGGCGACTGACCCCGGAGCAGTACCGAACCACCCGCCGTGGCGGCACCGAGCAAGCCTTCACCGGTGCCTACTGGGCACACAAGGAGAGCGGCATCTACCGGTGCGTGTGCTGTGGGGAGCACCTCTTTTCCTCGGGCGACAAGTACGACTCGGGGACAGGGTGGCCGAGCTTCACCCGCCCTTCCACGCCCGAGTGCGTCTCGGAGCGGAGCGATCGGAGCCTGATGATGCGGCGCACCGAGGTGGTCTGCGCAAGCTGCGACGCCCACCTGGGGCACGTCTTCCCGGACGGTCCGGTCCCCCATGGCACCCGCTTCTGCATCAACTCGGCCGCACTGGCCTTTGAGCCGGAGGAGGTTCTTCCGCGAGCCGATAGGGCAGGCGACCCATGACGCCGACGATCACGCTTATTCCGGGCGACGGCGTCGGCCCCGAAATTACCAAGGCGGTCACGCTGGTCCTCGGCGAGGCGGGGGCCCGGCTCCAGTACGATCGTCAGGACGCGGGCGTGTACGCACTCGAACGGCACGGAGACCCCATGCCGCAGGCCACGATGGACTCGATCGAGTCCAACGGCCTGGCACTCAAAGGTCCTCTGGCCACGCCTTCCGGGGGCGGCTTCCGCTCGGTGAACGTCGCCATTCGCAAGGAGTTCGACCTGTATGCGAACATTCGCCCGGTATCTACGATCCTGCCGGGGTTGCGCTACCAGGATATCGACCTCGTGCTGATCCGCGAGAACACCGAGGGTCTCTACGTCGGAGTCGAGCACTCGATCAGCATTGCAGGGGACAGGAGGGCGGCGGCCGAATCGGCGATGATCACCACCCGATTTGGGTGCGAGCGAATTCTGCGCTTCGCCTTCGAGTACGCGATTGCAAATGGCCGCTCCAAGGTCACGCTGGCGCACAAGGCCAACATCCTGAAGCATACGCAGGGCCTCTTCCTCGAGACGGGCGAGTTGATGGCGCCCGAGTATGCCGGGCGGGTGGCCTTCGAGGACGGCATAATCGACGCGACTGCGATGCACCTTGTGCTCGACCCCTACCGCTTCGACGTGCTCGTGATGGGCAATATGTTCGGCGACATCCTGAGCGACCTGATGGCCGGGCTGGTTGGCGGGCTCGGATTTGCGCCATCGGGCAATATCGGCGAGTCTTGCGCGGTCTTCGAGGCGGTGCACGGATCCGCCGCGGACATCGCTGGGCAGGGCGTCGCCAACCCAACCGGGCTGCTCCTCTCGGCGTGCATGCTCCTGGACCACATCGGCCAGGGGGAGGCGGCCCGTCGCATTCGCACGGCGCTGGAGGCGGTGGTCCTCCATGGAGACGCGCGTACGCCGGACATGGGCGGGAGCGACAACACCAGCGCCTTCGCGGCTGCGGTTGCGCGGAGGCTCGGGTGAAGGTGCATCGGCGCCCCGATTGCGACTGACCCGCGCGGAGACGCCTCGCCCCGGTGGAGACGACCTGAGGTGCACGAGCTGCGACGGTGCGCGGCGGGCGCGGGAGCTGGACCGGATGCTCTGGTGCGACGGCTGCGTGGCGCGGGCTCGTGCCAGGGCCAAGCGAATCGGCCTGCTGAGCGGAGCGGTCGTGGCGGCTGGGCTCGCGAGCTGGATCTACCTCGTGCAGCGGCCGTCCGCGATGCTGATAGGGGGGTGGATCGGGGCCGTGCTCGCCACTCTCTGGCTAGTTGCGCGGGCGGCTACCGAGCTCTCCTACGGCGTGCTCAGGGTGCGGCGCGGCGCTCTGGCAGCCCGTGGAAAAGCCTCCTGCGGCGTTAGGACGGCGCTTGGCCGCTCTCGACACTCGCGCTAGATCATCCACGTACGGCAGGTGATAACCAACGTGAAAGGGTAGACGTGGCCGACAGATTCGACGGGGTCGACTTCTACGACATCGACTCGCTCCTCTCCGAGGAGGAACGGATGGTGCGGGTCACGATCCGGGAGTGGGTGGAGGATCGGGTCATGCCGATCATCGGGAGCGCCTATGTGGAGTGCCGCTTCCCGACGGAGCTTATCGGGGAGATCGGCGCGCTGGGGATCCTGGGGGCGAATCTGCCGGAGGAGTACGGATGCGCGGCGCTGAACAACGTGGCGTACGGCCTGATCATGCAGGAGCTGGAGCGCGGCGACTCGGGTATCCGTTCCTTCGCCTCGGTGCAGGGGGCGCTGGTCATGTACCCGATATGCGCCTTCGGCTCCGAGGAGCAGAGGAGGCGCTGGCTCCCCGAGCTGGCCGCAGGGAGGATGGTGGGGTGCTTCGGCCTGACCGAGCCCGACTACGGCTCGAATCCCGCCGGGATGATCACGAAGGCCCGCGAGACCGACGGTGGATGGGTGCTAAATGGCGCCAAGATGTGGATCACCAACGCCTCTATGGCCGATGTGGCGGTCGTCTGGGCCCAGACGCGCGAGATCGGCGACGCCAAGGGAATCCGCGGCTTCGTGGTGCCCACCGACACCCCCGGGGTGAGCGCCCGCGACCAGAAGGGAAAGCTGTCGCTGCTGGCCTCCGACACGAGCGAGCTGGTGCTGAGCGATGTCGAGCTCCCGAGCGATGCGCTGCTCCCAGGGAGCGCCGGGCTGCGCTCGCCGCTGATGTGCCTGACCCAGGCGCGCTACGGCATCGCGTGGGGAGCGGTGGGGGCCGCGATGGCGTGCTTCCACGAGGCGCTGAGCTACTCGCGGGAGCGCGTGATGTTCGACGGCCCCATAGGCGGCAAGCAGATCCAGCAGGTGCGCCTAGCCGACATGCTCACCGGGATCACGCAGGGACAGTTGCTATGCCTGCGGCTCGGACGGCTGAAGGACGAGGGCGCCATGACGCCTCAGCAGGTGAGCCTGGCCAAGCGGGCGAACGTCGATATGGCGTGCGACGTCGCCCGGGAGGCGCGCAGGCTGCTCGGCGCGAATGGCATCCTGGCCGAGTACGCCTCGATGCGCCACATGGCGAATCTGGAGTCCGTGTACACCTACGAGGGCACGCACGACATCCACTCGCTCGTTCTGGGGCAGGCGGTTACGGGGATCGCGGCGTTCTGACGCTTGGCCGCTGCGGGCCAGCGGCCCGCGGACCGCTTCGCCGCTCCCGGCTCGCGGGAGACCGTCCACGGAGTGTGGGCCTGTTGGGAGACGCCGAGACGTCAGGAATGCGTCCCGTGACCTCCGGCGCCCGGTTGGGCTGCTCGACCGACACGTAGAAGTCCTGGGCGGCAATATTGTCGCTCGTGTCGGTTGCCGTCACGTTCACGCGCACAGAGTCCGCCACCGCGATGGCGACAGTCCTGAGATCGGCCTCCGAGATCGAGACGGCAACCGCCGCCCGGTCCCCCGAACTGGCCGTGTAGCTGAGCTCGTAGCGGCACGGGTGGCCGAAGTAGTCCGCGAGGGACGCTACCACCGTATCCCCGATCAGCATGTCGAGATCTGGCATTTTGCCCAGAGCCAGAGGGAGCTCGTCGCATTCGGGGGGAGGAGGTGGTGGTGGATCTCCGCAGCCCGCCCCGGACACAACCAGGAGCGCTACAAGGCCAGTCACGCTATTCCTCTTTCGACAACTCTGGGGCATCGTGGCCTCCTTGTTGAGATCGGTGAAAGTCAGACGCGAGGCACCCCACAGGCCTCGCGGAGTCCCGCAGGCCTCGGAGTCACACAGTGCCCATATGGTGTGTGCACCTAGTCGAAGTTGATGTACGGCCGGCACCTAGTTCGGCCCGCAGGGGCGCACGCCCGCGCGGCAGGCACGCGCGCCCGCCGTTCGCGTGATCCCAGGAGGTGCCGCTTGGCAGCCTGCGGCGCCCCGTGGGGGCCTCGGCGAGCTCCCCCGCCTAACTGCCGTCCTCGGCGACATTGTACACAGTCACATCGTGGCTCGCGGTGAGCCCCTCCGGGTCTGAGACTGTAATAGTGACCGTGGTGCTGCCAAGTGTCCCCGCACCGAACACGTCGAACCGGGAGCCGTCCCTAAATACCGACGCCGTCGCGATTGTAGGGTCGGCGCTCTCTGGTGGGTCGTGGAACAAGAGCACGTCGCCGTCGGGGTCGGAGAAGTACTCGCTGATGTCGCCCGCCTCTCTGTACCTGCCGGGGGACACCGAGACGTCAGGGATGTTTCCCCTGGCCACCGGCCCCCGGTTGGGCTGCTCGGCCCCCGCGTAGAAGACGTGGACGGCAAATTTGTCGGCCGAGTCGGTTACCATCACGTTTACGCGCACAGAGTCTGCCGCCGCGATGGCGACGATCGTGAGATCGGTCTCCGAAATCGAGACGGTAACCGCCGAGTCCGCCGAGCTGGCCGTGTAGCTGAGCTCGTAGCCGCACGGGTGGCCGAAGTGGTCCACGAGGGACGCTTCCACCGTATCCCCGATCATCATGTCGAGATCTGGCATATTGCCCAGAGCCAGAGGGGGCTCAAGGCAAATATCTGGGGGGACAGTTTCTCCGCAGCCCGCCCCGGACACAACTAGGAGCGCTACTAGGCCAGTCACTCTACTCTTTCGACAATTGTGGGGCATCATCGCCTCCTTTGGTGAGAATCGACACTCCGGGACGGTCCGCACATGCGCGGACCGCCCACTTCACTAGCCCTAGGTACCATAAGGACTCGCGGAGGTTCCGTCCAGTGCGGGTCGGAGCAGGGAGACTTCCGGTACCTTTCTCCCATGATCGCCGTCGGGGGGCTAGGCAAGTCGTTCGGGGACCTCACCCTCTTCGCTGGCGTCTCGTTCCGCGTGAACACCGGGGAGCGCTTCGGGCTGGTAGGTGCCAACGGCTCCGGGAAGACGACCCTCCTGAATATCCTGGCGGGCGAGATCGCGCCGAGCGAGGGCACGGTCTCGATTCCGCGCCGGACGCGCCTGGGGGTGCTCCGCCAGGACCGCTTCGCCTACGAGGACGAGTCGGTGATGAGCGTCGCTCTGATGGGCAACCCCGAGCTCTGGGAGGCGACCGTCGCACGCGAGGCGCTGCTGGCCAAGGCCGGGGAGAGATTCGACGCGGCCCGCTTCTCGGAGCTGGAGGAGACCTTCGAGCGCCACGGCGGCTATACGGCGGAGGCTCGCGCCGCCGAGATCCTGGAGGGCCTGGGGGTCGCCAGCGAGCTGCACCAGGACCCCCTCTCAACACTCTCCGGGGGCCTTCGCCTCCGGGTGCTGCTCGGGCAGGTTCTCGCCGGTGCTCCTGACGCGCTGCTCCTCGACGAGCCGACGAACCACCTGGACATCCTCTCGATTCGGTGGCTGGAGCAGTTCCTGCGAGCCTTCCGAGGGGCGGTTGTGGTCATCAGCCACGACCACCGCTTCCTGGACCGGGTGGCGACCCACCTTCTGGACATCGACTACGAGACGGCGACCCTATACCCTGGGGGCTACAGCGGCTTCGTGCGCGCCAAGCGGGAGGAGCGCGAGCGCCGGGAGAAGGAGATTCTGGTCAGGGAGCGCGAGATCGCGCACCACCAGCGCTTCGTCGACCGCTTCCGCGCCAAGGCCAGCAAGGCGCGGCAGGCCCAGAACCGGGTGCGCATGATCGAGAAGCGGGCCGAGGCTCTGGTGCAGCTCCCGCAGAGCTCGCGGCGCACCCCGCGCTTCCGCTTCGAGCAGGCGCGCCCGAGTGGCAAGGAGGTGGTGAAGCTGGAGGGCGTGAGCAAGTCCTTCGGCGACAATCGCGTCCTGGATGGGATCGACCTGGAGGTGGCCCGGGGCGACCGTCTCGCCGTCGTCGGACCGAACGGAGTGGGGAAGTCGACCCTGCTCAAGGCGCTCGCCGGACGCCTGGCGATAGATGCTGGCACGATCGTGTGGGGGTACGAGACACGCCCGGGGTACTTTGCGCAGGATCCCAGGGACCACCTGGGCGGATCCCGGTCGGGGCGGACGGCCGAAGAGTGGGTCGGTCGCCTCGTGCCCGAGAAGGGGGTTGGCTACGCGCTGGCGCAGCTAGGTCTCGTGCTCCTCGGGGGCGACGATGCAAGGAAGCCGATCTCTGCGCTTTCGGGGGGCGAGGCGGCGCGACTGGTCTTCTGCGGGATCATGGTCAGAAGCCCCAATGTGCTCCTCCTCGACGAACCCACCAACCACCTCGACCTGGAGTCGATCGAGGCCCTGGCCGCCGCCCTCGAGGAGTTCCCAGGCACGCTGATCTTCGTCTCGCACGACCGCTGGTTCGTCGAGCGGCTCGCGAACCACATTCTGGAGATCATGCCCAGCGGCGCACGCTCCTACCGGGGCGGCTACCGCGAGTATGTCAGGCGCCGGGGCGATGATCACCTGGACGCGGAGGCTGCGGCAAAGCGGGCCCGGCGCAGCGGTGCGCGGCGCGAAAGGGGCGATGGCCCTGGCAGGGGCAGGGTGGCCCGAGCACGGGTTGGCACGAAGCGTTCGCCGGCCGAGGTGAGGCGGCTTGGTGCCCGCGCCCGCGAGCTCGCCGATCGGGTGGAACGGGCGGAGGAGCGCCTTGGCGAGATCGACGCCGTCTTCGCCGATGTCTCGTACTACGAGCGGGCGGATCGTTCTGAGCTGCTCGCACTGGAGAGGGAAAGGCGCGAGCTCGCCGCGCAGGTCGATAGGCTGATGGAGGAGTGGGAGGTGGTGGAGACCGAGCGCGGGGCGTAGCTGCCACCGCACAGGATGCCGCTTCCCCATTAGTTTACGGAGGGCAACAGGGTCGTCTTGGGATGGAGGCCGCATGCCAGAAGGGGGTGGCGCGCTCAGCGTTCTGAAGTTCGGGTCGTCGGTGCTCGGGCGGCCGGAGGACTACGCCGACGCGGCCCGGGAGGTCGGGGCCGAAGTCGGGGGCGGCTGCAAGGTTGTGGCTGTGGTCTCGGCGATGGCGGGCACGACCGACGCCCTCCTGGCGGCTGCGGGGCGGGTGGCACCAGAGCCGGGCGACCCGGAGTTGAACTTCGTGCTGGCTAGTGGCGAGGAGATGTCGGCCGGAATGCTCGCCCTGGCACTGGCGGCTCGCGGTGTCTCTGCCCGTGCGTTCACCCGATCGGATGCTCCGATCCACACCCGGGGCCCCCTCGACAACGCGAATCCCGTCGGCCTGGAGGCCGAGCCCATCCGCTCCCATCTCGAGTCGAGCGACGTTGTCGTCTATCCGGGATTCGTCGGGGTCGATGCCACCGGAGATCCGTCGCTCCTCGGCCGGGGAGGGTCGGACATGACCGCCATCTTCCTCGGCCACCGCTTTGGCGCCCGCGAGCTCAGGCTCGTCAAGGACGTCAACGGCATCTGCGCAGCCGATCCGAGGGAGCGCCCGGACGCCGTGCCTATGGACTACCTCGGGTGGGAGGGTGCCCGCCGGATCGGTGGCGGCGTCGTGCAGGAGAAGGCGCTCGCCTACGCAATGCGGCACGGCGTGAGTTTCCGCGTGGCCTCCCTGGGGGGGGGCAGGGGCACCTGGGTCGGGAGCCCTGCCGAGGCCAGCCGACCACCCGCTGCGCTGGCCGGCTAGGAGCCGGTTCCTCCGGCGAGCGGTCGCGCCCGATACCGCTCGTAGAGCCTCTCGTGCTTGTTGTCGAGCGACGCCTCCCTGCCCAGGATGAAGATCCCCGTCACCTGGGTGCGGATCTCGAGAGGGTCCCCGTCGGCGATCATCAGGTTGGCGATCCTGCCCGTCTCGATCGTGCCGAGGCGGTCGCCGAAGCCCAGCATCTCGGCGGCGTTCCTCGTCACTGCTGCGATCGCGGCATCTCTGGGCAGGCCGTACGGCACCGCCTGCGCGGCCTCGTACGGCAGGGTGCGCGAATCCGAGGAGCCGAAGGTCGCAAATGCGATCCGCACCCCGGCGGCGTGCAGCTTGCCCGGATTGGCGTACGCCTCGTCGTAGGGCTCGTCCGGGCCTGAGGGGAGCGACTGGGTAGGCGATAGCACCACGTCCACACCCGCTTCGGCCAGCCAGTCGGCGATCCTCCACGCCTCCCGGCCTCCGGCGATCACGAAGCGGAGCTTCTGCCGTCCAGCCCACTCCACGGCACTTCGGATGTCGCGCTCGCCGTTGGCGGCCAGCAGCACCGGCATCTCGCCTCTGACCACCCTGGCCATCGCCTCGGCCTTGAGGTCGCGCTCCGCGATCGTGCCCGCCGCAGCCGCGGCATCGTACCTCCGCGCCGCCTCCAGCCACTCGTCGAGCTCAGCCACGGCCTCCCGGTAACGCTTCTCGGCCGCCTTCCAGCCCCCTGCGCCGCCACCGCCGCCGCCGCCGCCGCCCTGACTCGGGTAGGCGATCGCCATCGCTGCGCCCAGGTCGATCGCCATCTCCTCGATCGTCCACCCGTCGAGCACAACGAGCGAGGCCTGGCCGGGCACCCTGCCCCCCTGCGGGACGGTCAGCGTGTGGGTGATCCCATTGGCCCTGGCCACCGGGATGTGCTCCGAGGCCGGGTGTATCGCGGTGGCGGCCTGCAGGTGCGGCTTGTAGGCGCCCTGCTCCCGATAGTCGTTCGTGACGCTCACGGCCCCGACCTCCGTCAGGCCGAGCCGACTCGCCGCGTCGAACATTCCGGGATATACGTGCTGACCGGTCGCGTCGACGATCTGGGCGTCGGCGGGTACCTCGACGTCCGCGCCCACGGCGGCGATCTTCCCGCCCCGGATGAGGACCGTCCCCACGAAGGGATCGCCCGCCAGGGTGTGGATCGTCCCTCCGGTGATCGCGTAGCTCTGCGCGGCCACCGGCGTAGCGGCGGCTGCGATCGTTAGCGCTGCGGCTAGCGCGAGTCTCGCGGCAGTCATGGCCTCTCTCCCATGTGCTTCTCCATGAGCGCCGCCCTCTCCGCCTCGATGGCGGCCTGGCGCTCGCGGTCCATCTCGATGTCGAAATACAGCTTGCCGTCCACGTAGCTCTGGAGGGCCTTGGCGTAGACGCTCAGCGGGTGCCCCTCCCAGACGACCAGATCGGCGTCCTTTCCGATCTCGATCGAGCCGACCCGGTCGTCGATGCCGAACTGGATCGCCGGATTCAGCGTCACCAGCCGCAGCGCCTCCTCCTCTCCCATCCCGCCCCACCTGATCGCCTTGGCGGCCTCCTGGTTGAGGTGGCGGATCTCCTCGCCCGAATCGGAGTTGATCGAGACGAGGACGCCCCGTTCGGCCATGAGGGCCGCATTGTGAGGGATCGCCTCGTAGGCCTCGACCTTGTACGCCCACCAGTCCGAAAACGTCGAGGCGCCCGCCCCGTGGGCCGCGATCTCGTCGGCGATCCGGTACCCCTCGAGCACATGCTGCAGGGTGCGAATGCGGAATCCGAACTCCTCGGCCAGGCGGAGGAGCTGGAGGATCTCGTCGGCGCGGTAGGAGTGCGCGTGCACCCAGCGTTCGCCCTTCAGAATCTCGGCCATCGCCTCCAGCTTGAGGTCGCGCCTGGGCGGCGCTCCCCGTCCATCTCCCGCCTCGAAGGCATCCCACTCCTCCAGGTAGGCGCGTGCGTCTAGGAACGACTGCCTGATCACGTCCTGCACCCCCATCCGCGTGGCGGGGTAGCGGTCCGGATCGCGGTCGCGCGTCGTGTTCTCGCCCAGTGCGAACTTGATCCCCTTCCGCGCGCCGATGCGTAGATCGTCGGCGTCGGCGCCCCAGCGCAGCTTGATGACCGAGTTGCCGCCGCCGATCGGGTTCGCCGAGCCGTGCAGGATGTTGATCGTGGTGACTCCGCCCGCGAGCGCCCGGTAGAGGCCGATGTCCTCCGGGCGAAGCACATCCTCGATCGTCACCATCGCGGAGTTGTTGAGCGTCCCCTCGTTGATGCTCAGCGCCGCGAGGTGGGAGTGCGCGTCAACGATGCCCGGCGTGACGTACTTCCCGGCCGCGTCCACGACGACGGCGTCCGACGGGGCGCTCAGGCCGCTGCCGATCTCGACGATGATCCCGTCGCGGACCAGTATGTCGGTATCGGCCAGGGTGCCGTGCGAGGCTGTGAGCACCGTCGCGCCTCTGATCAGCGTGACGGGGTCGTCGCGGTAGGGCCCGGTGTTGGCGCTCATCGGCACGGGCGGCGCGTCGGAATCGGGGGCTGCCGCCTGATCCGCATCGTCCTCCGCTTCATCCGCCTCGTCACCGTCGTCGAGATCCCCAACCTCGGTGATCTCGGCCTCCTCCACGCCGTCCTCGGCCCCACCGTCCTCCTCCTCCACCTCGAAGAGCTCGCCGTCAACCACGATCATCTCGATCCGCGAGTCCTCGTCGAGCAGTCCGCCCGAAGTGACGACCAGGTTGGCGATCTTCCCCTCCTCGATCGATCCCAGCCGGTCGGCCACCCCGAAGATCTCGGCCGGGGCAAGCGTCAGCGCCTTCACCGCGATCTCCTCGGCAAGCCCCTGGGCTACCGCCCGCCGGACCGCAGCCAGCGCCTCGCCGGGCCCGCTCAGGCCACCGGTGTAGAAGGCGAAGGGGACCCCCGCCTCGGCGAGCGCGGCCGGCGTGGTAGGGGCCCGGTCGTACCTCCTCAGCTCGGCGAGCGTCGGTCTCCGCTCCGGGTCGTCGTCCTTGGGCGGTTGGGGCCAGTCGAGGTCCACGAGCGCGGCCACTCCGGCGTCGGCCAGCAGCTCCGCCCCCGCGTACGCCTCCTGGGCGCCGTAGACGATCGGCCGCACACCCATCTCGCCGGTCGTGGCGAGCGCCCTTCCGATATCGGAGCGGCTACTGGCGGGAAAGAGCGTTGGCCAGCCCTCGATCAACTGCGTTCGGATCGGTTCCAGCGCCCGGTCCCACTCGGGGCGGCGCTTCCCCAGCGGGTCGGCGTCGTAGTCGGCCCATACGCTGCGGTAGTGCGCGGCGTCGTAGTAGAGCTGCTTGAGGTAGGCGAAGACCCCCATCGCGCTCCCCGGAAATCCCCGGTACACACCGGAACTGTCCCGCAGGTTGATCCGCATCGCGACCGGGGTCGCCACGACCATCTCGCGGGGACGTTCGAATGAACCCAGATTGAGGACCGACGCCCGACCCGGCACGAGTCCGGCGTGGGGTGCGCTGACCACCGTGGTGAAGCCGGCCTCGCGCCACCTCTCGAAGCGGTCGTCGCCCGCGTCGATGCTCTCTGCCCCGGAGAGCCAGGGCGTCGTACCCGGCCGGTCCTCCGGGCCCCACGAGTGGTGATCGAACTCCTGATCCGCGCTCCGACGAGTGGGTGGCACCCCTACAATTCGGCCGTGCCCGAGGGTGGTGAAGGCATCGAAGAGGCCGGGGTAGACAGTCCTACCGGTCCCGTCGACGATCCACGCGCCGGGTGGCGGCGAGACCCCTTCGCCGACGCCGACGATTATCCCGTCGTCGATCACGACCGTGGTGCCCTCGAGCGTTGCCCCCGATACGGTGACGACGCGCGCCCCCTGGATCGCCAGGAGACGTGGCCCCTCCGGTCGGGTGGGTTGCGGCTGCGCTGCCAGGGGCGAAGATGTCAGAGCGGCGACGAGGGCGGCGGTCATGGCGACTGCCTGTGGGCGTGACTGCGGTTGCATGGTGCTCCTTGGGCCGGTCGGGTTGTCGTGCCCCGCCGACGACACTCTGACGCCGGGAGTGCAACATTCTACGAGCCAGCAGCCCGTGGGCAAGTCTTGGTTTACAGTACCCGTATCCGTGCTGCGCTCGGCATTGCCCCTGGTCACGAACGGCTGCGCCCGGCGCTGCTCCTCGCACGAATGGCGCTTTGTGTAGATTGCGGAGCGCCTCGAAGGGAGAGATGGGCAGGTGCGGCGCGGTTGGGTGCAGTCATCTTCCCAAGGGTGCTGCCGACCACGACCGGTGCCGACACGGTGGATCGCATGGAGCAACTGGAGAGCGGAGCGCAGGTGAGAGGAACCAGATCGACTTCGGTCCCGCAATCGGCGGTGCCTCGCTCCCTTGCCGCCTTCCTCGCGCCGGTGCTTCCGCTCGTGCTCGCCGCGTGCGATGGCAAGCAGATGGAGATCGACGACCCGGTACCTTCGAGCGTTCTTGTCCTACCCACGGAGATCACCTTCACCTATCTGGGCCAGGTGGAGCACCCCGGTGCGAAGGTCTTCGACCAGTACGGGGAGGAGATGGACACCACAACCGACTGGTCCACCACCGACGAGGCGGTGATCGAGCTGGAGGTGGACGCTCTGGGGCCGATCGTGACCGCCGTGGCAAATGGTGCCGCCACGCTGGAGGCGAAGGTGGGGAGCGTCACCGGCGCGGCCTCGCTCGTTGTGGCTCAGGGCCCGGCGCTGCTGGAATCGACGGGTGGCGACGGCCAGACCGGTGCCCGGGGCGAGACGCTGGCCGAAATGGTCGCTGTCTACACGGAGGATTCCGGGGGATCTCCGGCAGAGGGGGTCGAGGTGACCTTCCTTGCGGCGGAGGGAAGCGGCGAGTTCGGCGACAGCGTCGTCCGCACCAACGCGGAGGGAGTCGCCGAGACGACCTGGACGCTGGGCGCGACTCGCCAACAGTCCGGGGTGGCGGCCGCGGGGGAGTTCGAGGTCGCCTTCGCCGCCGAGGCCATCTCCGACCCTCCGGAGCCCGACTACGCGCTGATCGGCGACCTGGAGCCCGCCAGGTCGGATCCGCTCGACAGCGAGATCTTCGAGATCCGGGCGCTCATCGCCAATCTCGGCGACGGGCCGGGGCCGCCCTCCTTTTCCGTCGAGGCGACTTCGGAGGGTGCCGGGACTCACTCGGTCGAGGTCGAGCGAATCGAGCCTGGCGACACGGCCGCGGTGGTTGTTCCAGGCGGTCCGCTCGAGGCGGGGGTTCGCTGGGTGGAGGTGGCCATCGATCCGGCGGACGCCGTCGTCGAGTGGGACGAGGGCAACAATGCCGACAGCGTCGAGCTTCGAGTTGTCAGCCAGCGTGAGATCCGACTCGGCGAGAGCGTCACGGTCGAGTCCGAGGAGCAGGGCAGCGTCTTCCTCTTCCGGGTCGAGATCGAGGAGGGGTCGGACGAGGCGCTCAATGTGGAGCTGAGCGGGGGAAGCGGCGACGCCGACCTCTTCGCCCACTACGGAAGGCGCCCCGACTACCGCTACCGCTACCGGTGCTTCTCGATCGAGGGCGATACCGGCGAGGCGTGCCAGCTCGTGCCGACCCGCGCCGGCGTCTATCACATCGCCGTCCACGCCTTCACCGCCTTCGGACCGTCGGAGCTCAAGGTCACCCTCGGTGGCAGGGAGGTCGAGTCCTTCGACATCGAGCTGGTCTTCCTGGAGGGGGGCAGCGCCTCCGAGCGCGAGGAGGTCGAGGATGCGGCGGAGCGGTGGGAGGAGATCATTGTGCGCGACGTCTACGACTGGGACCATGAGGAGTTCGATCCGGTGCCTGCGGGGACGTGCGGTCCTGGATCTCCGGCAGTTTCGGATCTGGTGGACGACATCCGCATCTTCGTCACCTTCGACTCGATCGATGGCAGCGGCGGCGCGATGGCGAAGTCCGGCCCCTGCTGGGTGCGGCCGTACCCGCTCGAGGGGGGCGAGGGGATCTGGCTGCAGCCCACGCTGGCGGCGATCGTCATCGACGAGGACGACCTGGCCGATCTGGACGAAGATCTGGTCGACGCCTTCATGCAGCACGAGATGGCGCACGCGCTCGGCTTCGTGCCAAGCCTCTGGAACCGCCACGACCTGCTTCGCGATCCATCGCTCCCCGACAACCCCGACGCCGATCCGCACTTCGACGGCCCCGAGGCGCTGGCGGCCTTCGACGCCGCCGGGGGGAGCGGCTACGAATACGGGAAGGTGCCGCTCGAGGACGGAGCGGAGGATGGCGTCTCGGACTCCCACTGGCGGGCCGACGTCATGGGCAATGAGCTGATGACCCCCAGCCTGACCGGCGACGAGCAGCCGCTGAGCGCCATCACGGTCGGGACATTCCACGATCTGGGCTACGAGGTGGACCCGGCCGAGGCCGACGGCTACACCCTTGCGTACGAGATGAGGCTCGGCGAGCCGAGAATCGTACGTCTCGGCCATGACATCGCGCCCTTCCCCATCCGGGTGTACCGCACGGTGGGCAAGCGCCTCGATCTCACGGGCCGCGAGATCGTGGTCCCCGGGGCCGAACCGGGCCGACCCCGGAGGTAGCCGGGGATCGGGGGCAGATAGTCATCGACACGGCGGTGGGTGGCCTGGGAGCCCGTGGACAAAGCCCTAGCGGCATTCGAGGCGCGCTGCATCCGCGCTGGGCCGCTCCGCTCTTCGTTGCTCCTCGGGCGAATGGCGTTGCTATTCCCCTTTCGTCGCGCCTCGCCAGCCCGGCGCTTCGCGCCTCTCGGTGCTCGCCAGGGTTCATCCACGGACTCCGAGGCAGTCTCGGGGCGAATCGGTGAAGAGCACCATCGCGACGATCGTCGACCTGCTGGGCGGCGAAGCCAGGCGGAACGACTTGGGCCCCCTGATCATCCTTCGCTTCGGGGCGCTGCTCGCGCTCGTGGTGGCTCTCTTCTCGGTCCTCTTCCACCTGGTGATGGCGGCGGAAGGGCAGGAGCACGAATGGTTCACCGGTGTCTACTGGACGCTCACCACGATGAGCACGCTTGGGTACGGGGACATCGTCTTCCAGTCGACTCTCGGTCGCGCCTTCAGCATGCTGGTGCTGGTGACCGGCGTGCTCCTGGTGCTGGTTGTGCTCCCCTTCGGATTCATCAGGCTGATGATCGTCTGGCTGGAGGCACAGCTCAGGACCCGGGTAGACACGCGGGTTCCACGCCACCTGAAGGGGCATGTGATCGTCAGCATGTACGACGATGTTGCGGACGAGCTAGTCGGGCGCCTCGCCCACGCGGGGGTCGAGAGCGTGGTTATCGAGGCAGATCCGGTGCGAGCCGCCTCGATGCACGCGGACAAGGTGCCAGTGGTGCGGGGCGAGCTGGGGATGCGGGCCACCTATGAGAACAGCGCCTTCGGGCGGGCCAAGCTCCTCCTGGCGAATGCGTCGGACGTAGTCAACACCAACATCGTGCTTACCGCGCGCGAGGCTTCGGAGAGGGTGCCGATAGTCGCCACCGCGACGAATCCCGAGGGCGAGGCCGTGCTCAAGCTGGCCGGGGCGAATCAGGTTGTGCTGACGACCCGTCGGCTAGGGAGACAACTGGCCATCCGGGTGCCGGTCGGCCCGGCGAAGGCGCTGACCGTCGGACGCTACAAGGGGATCGCGATCGCCGAGTTTCCGATTCGGGACACGCGGCTTGGCGGGCTGACGCTCAAGGAGGCGGCGGTAAGGACGCACACCGGCCTGACGGTCTTTGCGATCGCCAAGCGCGGGCACCTGGAGCGGGGGCTGCCCGGTACCGTGCTCCGGGAGGACTGCATTGGGCTGGCGGCGGGGAGCAGCGAGCAGGTCGACGCCCTCAACCGCTACCTGGCCGAGGGCGCATCGGAGGGCGGGCGCGTGGTGGTGATCGGCGGAGGGCGCGTGGGACGCGAAGTTGTGAGGTCGCTCGATGCGCGCGGGGCCTCGGTGGGGATCGTGGACCGGAGGCCGTCGCTCCGGGACGCACTGGTCGAGATCGCCGACGAGGTGACGATCGGCGACATGACCGACAAGCGGGTGATCGAGCAGGTGGGGATAAGGACCGCCTCATCGCTGGTGCTTACCACCAACGACGACGCCACCAACATCTTTCTGGCCGTCTACTGCCGCAAGCTGAACCCCGACGCGATAATCGTCAGCCGGGTGACGAGTCCCGCCAACGTCGAGGCCATCCACCGCGCCGGTGCCGACTTCGCCGTAAGCGACTCCGAGATCATGATCCAGTCGATCCTGGCTGCGGTGCGGGGCAGCCAGCCGATGATCCTGGGCGAGGGGCTCGACCTCTTCGGTGCCGAGGTGCCGCGCTCGCTCGTGGGGAAGCCGCTCAGCGACAGCGGCATCCTTGCCCGCACCGGACTTTCCGTCTTCGCCGTCGAGGGGAAGGGCACCATCGAGGCCCACCCGAGGCCTGGCCGCATCCTCGGGAAGGGCGAGCACATTCTCTTCGTGGGCACGGTATCGGAGCGCGACGAGTTCGAGCGCGTCTTCGGCTAGGGCAGGCGAAGCGAGGGACGCTGGCATTGTAAACTGTAGATTACATATTGTAAAGCATACATTACAGTATGGAGAGGTGAGCGAAGAGGTCCAGCGGGGATGCAGCGCCGTATCCCGAATCGAGGCGGCCCATCGGCGCGAGGATCTGTTCGACCGGCGGCAGCTCATGGATGTCTGGGCGAGCCACTTGGCTGACGAGTGACGAGTCCCCACGGCCCTTCCTGACTAGATTCCAAGGTCGCATCTGTTACGGTATCGCGGTTCACTCGATAGGGTGGGGCTGGTGCTCGTCGGGACCTGTAGACGGCGATACATGCAGGAGAGGAGGGCAAGGGACAGCGATATGCTCTGGATCAACGAAGGGTTCTTCTTGGACGACGCGGGCAACGTCATCAGCACATCGTACGTCGATCTGCGCGAACCCGGAGAAAGGACGTCGATACATACGCTGGTGAAGGAGTGTTGCAGGGGACATGCGCTGGAGGACTCGGACACCGTCCTGATTTCTCCCGTCAAACGGTTCCGTAAGGCCCTGCTCTGGAACATGGAAGCAAGAACCTGTCTTGGCGAGCCTGCCGGTGCTGCTGGCGGGCATGGCTCTCCTGTCCGGGATGTGGCCGACCCCGGCTCTCCAGGCTCAGGAGCCAGCCAGCGGACCGGTCGCGCGCATCGCCTTCGTGGCGGACGATGCGAACGCCTTTAGGGAGGAGGTTCGCGCCCTCGTACGCCAAGAATTGACTGCGCTCGTACGCGACGATTTCGATCTGCGATTTCCGGCCGATCTTGCCGTCATCGCAGACGGCACGGTCGAGGGCATCGCTCAGGCTCTGGAGCGCGTGTTCGCCGATGATGAGGTCGCGATCGTCGTCGCGCAGGGTTTCCTCTCTTCGGAGATGGCCGTCCGCGGCGCGCCGTGGCCGAAGCCCGTCATCGCGTCCACGGTCTTCGATGCGGGCCTGCAGGGGTTTCCGGAGACCACGGGAACGAGCGGCGTGGCCAACTTGGCGTACATCGCACCGCCCCCACCTGGCCCGGTTGCCCGCGACCTGCTGAAGTTCCGGGAGCTCGCGTCCTTCTCGGCTGCGGCCATCCTGGTCGACGAGGAAGTGGCCGTGACTCTTGCGGGTCTCCTGGAGCAGCTGCGAGCGGCTTCGGCGGATGTGGGGATCACGCTGGAGATCGTACCCGTGGGGGCGTCGGCGACGAGCGGCCTGGACCGCCTCCCCGCCGAAGCCGAAGCGGTATACGTGACTCCGCTTGACCGGATGAACCCCGGCGAGTTCGAACTCCTCGCCGAGGGTATCGCCGAGCGCCGCCTGCCCTCCTTCTCCTATTCGGCCGACGATGTCGCCCGGGGCATCATGGCGTCCGTGGGGGCGATCGATCCTCCCCTCCTGGCCCGGCGGATCGCCCTCGACGCGTACCGCATCCTGCTGGGCGACGATCCGGCCACGCTCCCCGTGACACTCGTGCCTCAAGAAGAGCTGGTGCTGAACATGCGCACCGTTCGGAGGACGGGTGTTGTGCCGCCGCTGGGGGCGCTCCTCGAAGCCCGGCGCCTCTTCGAGGCTCCCGAGGGCGTGGAGCGCCAGGTGACCCTGAAGAGCGCCATGGAGGAAGCCATGGCCGCCAACCTGGCGCTTGCAGCAGAGGACCAGGCGGTGCTGGCGGGCGCGCAGGAGATCCGCCTGGCGCGGGCTGGCCGGCTTCCCGATCTGGAAGCCGGAGTAACAGGCGCGACCATTGCGAAGAGTGTGGCGCAGGCCTCCCTGGGAGGGCGTCCCCAATACAACGTTGACGGCGCAGTGACCCTCCGGCAGCTGGTCTTCTCCCAGGAGGCGAATGCCAACGTGTCCATCCAGACGTCGTTTCAGGCGTCCCGGGAGTGGGACCGGGCGTCGCTGGAGCTCGACGTGGCGCTCGAAGCCGCCGAGGCGTACCTAAACGTCCTGCGCGCCAAGACGCTGGAGCAGGTCCAGCAGGACAACCTCGATCTGACCCTCGCGTCGCTCCGCCTGGCCCTGCAGCGGGAGCGGATCGGCGCGGCGGGCCCCGGCGAGCGGCTTCGGCTCGAAAGCGGACTGGCCCGGCGGCGGGCCGACCGAATCGACGCGTTTGCGAGGCGATCCGCCGCCGAGATGACGCTGAACCAGGTGCTCAACCGACCTCTCGACGAGCAGTTCCTGACGCCCGAAGCCGACTTCGAGGGCCGCTCCCTGCTGGAGGGCACACTGGCCACAACGTATCTGGCCGACCTCAACCGGTTCGCGGTCCTCGCCGACCTCCTGGCAGCCACGGCGCTGCGCCTCGCCCCCGAGATCCGGAGCATCGACGCGGCGGTCGCGGCCCAGGAACGGCTTGTCGCCTCCACGGGCCAGGCGTTCTACCTCCCCACAGTGGCGCTCCAGGGGAATGTGTCCACGAACCTGCTGCGGGAAGGCGCCGGCTCGACTTCCCCCCCGGGTGCGAAGGAGAGCGGGGTGACAGACTACCCGTGGAACGCGGGCCTGGCGGTCACGCTGCCGCTGTTTCAGGGAAGCGCCCGCCTCGCCCGCCGGGGACGGGCCGCCGCCGTCGTGGCGCAGTTGCGGCTCCAGCGGGAACTCGTGGCCCAGCGCATTGAACAGAATGTCCGCATCCAGCTCCAGTTCGCCCGGGCCAGCCTCGGAATCGTGGCCGAAAACGAGACGGCGGCGGAAACCGCTCGACGGTCGCTGGAGCTGGTCACCGAGGCCTTCGGGCAGGGCTTGGCCAGCGTCGTCGATCTCCTGGAAGCTCAGACCAGCGCGCTCCTCAGCGAGAGGGGCGTAACCAACGCGATATACGACTACCTCATCAACTTGAAACGCGTCGAGCGGGCTATCGGGCAGTTCGAGGTGCTGTCGACGCCGCAGGAACGAGCCGACTTCGGGAGGCAGTTGGAGGAATACGCTCTGGCGCGGGAGGGTGGATCATGACCGACCAGAACACTGGTATGGCAGGCCGTCGCGCGGGGTGCCGCACCGTGAAGGGATCGGTGCGTGGCACGCCGGACCGGGGATACGCGGCTGCGGTGTGGCCGATTCTCCTGGCTGTGGCCGTCATGGGGGCTGGTTGCGGGGGCGAGGAAGCGGTGCCTGCGGCGGAAATCCGCCCGGTCCGATACACCCGCGCGTTCGTCGCCGGCAGTGATCGGACCCGCACCTTCGCGGGAGTCGCACGAGCGGCCTCCGAACAGGACCTGGCATTCCGAGTCGCCGGCACGGTCACGGCTGTGGAGGTCGATGTGGGCAGCGGCGTGCGGAGAGGGCAGGTGTTGGCGCGGCTGGACTCCGGTGACCTCGAGCTGAGGCGGCAGCAGGCCGAGGCCGGTCTCGCCCAGGCCCGAGCCCAGGGTCGCAACGCCCAGGCGAGCTACGAGAGGGTGGTTGCGCTCTACGAGAGCGGCAACGCCTCGATGAGCGACCTGGACGCCGCCCGCGCGTCGTACGAATCGGGCAACGCGTCCGAAGCGTCGGCCGCAACCGCGCTGCGCCTCGCCGAGCAACAGGTGGTCTACACGCGCCTGCTAGCGCCGGTGGACGGTTCCGTCAGCCGTGTACTGGCGGATGTGAACGAGGCGGTAGGGGCAGGCCAGACGGTTGTGGTCGTCATTGACGCGGGCGGAAGCCCCGAGGTCCAGGTGACGGTGCCGGAGGCTTTCATTGGCGGCATGCGCTCGGGGCGCCCGGCGGAGGTGGTCTTCGCCGCCTTGGCGGGCGGGGCCGTGGGCGCGACCGTGACCGAAGTCGGCACTGCGGCCACGGGCGCCGGGGGCTTTCCCGTTACGGTGCGTCTGGACGAGGGCGTTGATGCCGCGCGGGTGCGTCCCGGAATGGCGGCCGAAGTCACCTTCAGCATCGAGGGCCGGCCCGGTGCTGCGGGAGTGCTGGTGCCGCCGGAAGCGGTGGGGCAGGATCAAAGAGGGCGCTTCGTGTGGGTTCTCGCGGCACCGGATACCGGAAATGTCGCCACGGCAGAGCGTCGCACCGTCGAAACCGGTTCCCTGACGCCCGAGGGTCTGGAGATCCTCGAGGGCGTCAGCGACGGCGAATTGGTGGCCACCGCCGGACTGCGGACCCTGGTTTCGGGGCAGCAGGTGCGGCTGCTGGGCACCCGATAGCGAAGTGGCCTCGCCTCTCGCCGCCCCATGAATCTGACCCGGTACGCGATCGACAACAGGGTCGTCACCTTCGTGGCGCTCGTGGTGGTCGCGTTCTCCGGCTACTCGGCGTATCGGTCCCTCCCGCGCGCGGAGGACCCTGGCTTCGTGGTCCGCCACGCCATCGTGATAGCGCGGTTCCCCGGGGCCGCGCCGGAACGGGTCGAACTCCTGGTGACCGACAAGCTGGAAAGCGCGATCCAGGAGATCCCCGAGGTCGCGCACATCACGAGCGAGTCCCGCATCGGACAATCCATCATCAGCGTCGAGCTCCGGGAGACCGTTACGAACTTGCGCCCGGTGTGGGACAACTTGCGGCGGAAGGTGGCCGGGGCCGCCGCCGAACTGCCCCAAGGCGTAGTACCGGTCGTGGGCGACGATCTCGGGGATGTCTTCGGAACCGTGTTGGCGCTCACGGCCGACGGGTTTTCCTACGCCGAACTCGAGGAGATCGCCGAGCAGGTGCGGAATATCTTCCTCAGGATCGACGACGTCGCCAAGGTCGAAATCCACGGGGCCCAGGAAGAGCGAGTCTTTGTGAATTTCGACAACGCGCGCCTCGCCGGCCTGGGGCTCTCGGTCCCGCAGCTGCAGGGCATCCTCCAGTCCAGCAACATCATCATCCCGGGCGGAGCCGTGGAGACCGGAGTCGAGCGGATCAGCTTGGAGCCGACCGGCAACTTTACCTCCGTAGACGATATCCGGCGCACTCTGATCACGCTGCCGGGCACCGGCGAGACCCTGTATATGGGCGATGTCGCCGACATCCAGAGGGGGTACGTGGATCCCCCCAGCTCAAAGGTGCGGGCCAACGGACATCCGGCTCTGGTGCTGGCGGTATCGATGCGCGCGGGCGGCAACATCATCGCGCTGGGCGAGGACATTCGGGCGGCCATCGCGGAGGTGGAGGTGCGCTACCCCGTGGGCGTCGCCTTCGACATCCTCGCCTTCCAGCCGGAGGTGGTCGACCGCGCCGTGTCCACGTTCGTGAACTCGATCCTGCAGGCCGTTGGAATAGTGCTGGCGTGCATGCTGCTGTTCCTGGGGCTCCGTACCCGGCTCGTGGTCGCCGCGCTGGTTCCCATGGCGATGATGGCCACGCTGATGCTGATGCGTTACCTGGGCATCGGGCTGGACAAGATGTCGCTGGTCGCTCTGATCATCGCGCTGGGGCTCCTGGTCGACAACGCCATCGTGATGAGCGAATCGATGCTCGTTCGGATGCAGGCGGGCGAGCACGCCCGGGAGGCGGCCCTGGCCTCGTCCAGGGAGCTGCGCTTTCCCCTGCTGGTGTCGTCCCTGACCACCATCGTCGCCTTCTTGCCCATCGTGCTTGCCGAGAGCGCGGTCGGAGAATACACGGCACCGCTGGCCCAGGTGATCGCCCTGACGCTGCTCTCCTCCTGGCTGCTGGCGATTACCATGGTCCCGCTCCTGTGCATGCTCTGCCTGAGGGTCAAGCAGCGGAAGTTATCGGCGAGGGCCGCCGAATCGGGAGCGGACGGGAGGGCGGAGGCGGCGGATGTCACAGCGACGGACGCCCAGGAGGAAGCCCCGAACGACCGGATGGGCGCGGAGTTCGACACACCGTTCTACCGGCGCTATAGCGGAGTCCTCAGGTACCTCCTCGCACGCCCCCTGGTCACGGTCGTCGGAGCGTTCGGGCTGCTGGTTGCAACCCTCGGGCTGTTCCGCTTCGTCGAGCAGGCTTTCTTCCCGGACAGCACCGAGCTCCTGTTCACCGGCGACTTCGAGTTCCCCTATGGCACATCCTTCGCGCACGCGGAGGCAGCCATGCTCGACATCGAACGATTCATGTCGGGCGAGTTGGCCGCCCGCGATGGTCGCGAGGGCGTCCGTTGGCGATCAGGGCCGCGTATCCGGCGTGGGTCTGGGCTGGACGGTAGCGCAGGGTGAAGGGCGGCGGCCCCGCGCCCACGAAGAAGGCCCGGTTGCGCGTCGACTCTTGACGGGCTCGACGGCTTGATCGAGCGCCTCCGCGAATACGTCGAGGCCGGTCACCCCGATATCGACGTGACACTAAAGCGGTTGGCGGCGGGTCCGGCTGGCGCCACGCCGGTCGAAGTGCGGCTCTACGGAGACGACCACAACGTACTGTTCGACTTGGCGGACGGCGTGAAAGCCCAACTGGCGACTTTCCCGGGCACGCGTAACATCTCGGACAACTGGGGGAAGCAGACCAAGAAGCTGATCGTGAACATCGACAACGCCCGAGCGAGGCGGGCGGGCATCACCAACCAGGACGTCGCCGTCTCCCTTCGCATGGCTCTCTCGGGCTCCACGGTGACCGAGTACCGCGAGGGTGACAAAGCCATTCCCGTGGTGCTGCGTTCCGAGGTCGGGGGACGAGAGGATATCGGCAAGCTGGAGTCGATCAACGTCTACGCCCGGTCCGGTCAGAACGTGGCGCTGCGTCAGGTCGCGGACATCGTGCTCGCGTTCGAGCCATCCAAGATTCTCCGCCGCGACAGGGCCAAGACGCTGTCGGTGCTGTCGGACCTGGACCCCGGCTCGGGCGCCACCGCGTTCAGCATTGCCGCCGCCCTGGAGCCGTGGCTGGCGGAGCAGCGGCAAAGCTGGCCGCTCGGCTACAGCTACGAGATCGGCGGCACCTTCGAGAGTTCGGCCAGCGCCAATGCCTCGATAGCCAAGCAGCTGCCCCTGGCCGGTCTCCTGATCCTGCTCCTGCTTGTCGGGCAGTTCAACTCCCTGCGCAAGCCGCTCATCATCGTCCTGACCATCCCGCTGGGCCTCATCGGCGTAGTCATCGGCCTTCTGGTGACCGGCCAGTCGTTCGGGTTCATGACGCTGCTCGGCGTCATCTCGCTCGCCGGTATCGTCATCAACAACGCGATCGTGCTCATCGACCGCATCCGCATAGAAACCGACGAGAACGGTCTCGACCCCCCGAGGGCCGTGCTGGAAGCCGCACAGCGGCGCCTCCGTCCGATCGTACTGACCACCGTCACCACTGTGGGCGGACTGCTGCCACTCTGGTTCGGCGGGGACCCCCTGTTCGTGTCGATGGCCGTTGCCATCATTTTCGGGCTGGTGTTCGCCACGGTTCTCACCCTCGGCTTCGTTCCAGCGCTCTACTGCCTCCTGTTCCGCATACGATACCAGTGAGGCCGCTGGCCTGTCGCAGCCACTCTCCGGCGTCGCTACGGCCGTGAGAGATGTGTCAACGGGGTGTAGACCGGCTCAGGGCCGTAGAGGGCAGCGAGCCGGAGCCCCACGACACCGCGGCTCCCCCGGCAGGGGTGGGTTGATGAGGGTGCGGTCCTTCGTTATTGGCCGGGTGCAGCGGCTTACGGCATGCTACTTAAGTTCCACCGGGGCGCTTAGCTCAGTTGGTTCAGAGCGCCTGCCTTACAAGCAGGAGGTCGGCGGTTCGAATCCGTCAGCGCCCACTTCCCCGACGACCCGTCGACTGGTTCTTCCCCATTTCTGGTGGGTAGCAGGTCATGCGGGCAGGCCATCGGGGTAGAGGTCGAGGCCGCCGAGGTGGAA
>JAGWBP010000007.1 GCA_021295835.1 Gemmatimonadota bacterium
CAGGGGACCGCCACCGTGACGGTCACAGCCACCGACCCGGGCGGCCTCTCGGCCGGGCAGAGCTTCGCGGTCACCGTGTCCGACCCGGTCCGCCAGATGCTGGAGGCGTTCTACGACGCCGGCAACGGGGACGAGTGGAGCGTGACTACCTGCTGGAAGCGGTGCGACGATCTCGACGACTGGTATGGAGTCGCGTACCACGCACGGCGGTTCCAAGCCTTCCTGATGGACCGCAACAACGTCTCGGGCGCGGTCTTGCCGCTGCTTGGGGGAGCCACCGACCTTGTGGTCCTCTCCCTCGTTGCCAACGACATCTCCGGAAGCATCCCCGCCGAGCTGGGCAACCTGACCAGGATGGCTAGGTTACGGTTGGCTCGCAACGACCTGAGCGGACCCCTACCACCGGAGCTAGGCAATCTCAAGTCCGTCGAGTCGGTGTGGCTCTCGGACAACAGGCTGTCTGGATCGATCCCGCCGGAGCTAGGCAATCTCAAGTCCGTCGAGTCGGTGTGGCTCTCGGACAACAGGCTGTCGGGACCGATCCCACCCGAGCTCGGGGACCTCGCCAGAGTCGAGCGTCTCAGGCTGGACCGCAACAGCCTGAGCGGCCCGATTCCGCCGGAGCTGGGGAAGCTGGACCGGCTCGACACGCTGAACCTGAGCGACAACAACCTGAGCGGCCCGATCCCGCCGGAGCTGGGCGACATCGCCAGTCTCAGGGCCCTCAGGCTCCAGGACAACGACCTCTCGGGACCGCTCCCTGCGGAGCTAGGCCAGCTCGACGGACTGCGGGAGCTGCGGCTCGAGAACAACTCCGAACTCTCTGGACCGGTGCCCCTCGATTTCACCGGGATGACCAGCCTGAACACCTTTCGGGCCGACGGCACCGACCTCTGCGCGCCAACGGACGCCGACTTCCTCGAGTGGCTCCGAGGCGTAGCCGACCATAGGCTGGCGACTTGCGCGCCCGACCGCCTCGCCTACCTGGTCCAGCCCGTGCAGGACTGGGGCTTCCCCGTCTCGCTGATAGCCGACCGCGAGGCGCTGCTTCGCGTCTTCGTGCTCGCCACCGAAGCCAACAGCGAGGACATTCCCGAAGTCGTCGCCACCTTCTACGTCGACGACGAGGAGACCCACAAGGCGACGATCGCCTCCAAGTCCGGACCCATCCCGACGGAGCTCGACGAGGGCTCGCTCGCCAAGTCGTCGAACGCCGACATACCCGCGAGCGTGATAGAGCCGGGGCTCGAGGTGGTGATCGAGATCGACCCCGACGGGGAGCTCGACGACGAGCTGCTCGTGACGAGGCGCATCCCCAGCGAGGGCAGGATGTCCATCGGGGTCGACGAGCACTCCGACTTCGAGCTGACCGTGATCCCTTTCCTGTTCGAGGACGACCCCGACTCGTCGGTGATCGACATCGCCGACGACATGGAGGACGAAGAAGAGGACCACGAGTACCTTCAGGACACCTACGACCTGCTGCCGATGGCCACCTTGTCGGTCATCGCCCACGAACCCGTCGAGACCGACTCCGACAGCCCCTTCGACATCATCGCCGCAGTGATAGCGATGCGGAAGTCCGAGGACGGCGAAGGCCACTGGACCGGGATGATCGCCGATTTCGAGGGCAACATCGGCGGCGTCGCCCAGCTTGCGGGATGGTCGAGCGCAGTCTTGCCCGACGCCTCGATCATCGCGCACGAGCTGGGCCACAACCTCAGCCTGCGGCACGCGCCGTGCGGCGGCGCCCCCGGCCCCGACCCGCTGTTTCCCGACGCCGACGGCCAGATCGGGAGCTACGGGTACGACCACCGCGACGAGGAAGTCGTCAAGCCCGACGCATACGACGTGATGGGTTACTGCAGCCACCGCGCCTACTGGATCAGCGAGTACCACGCCTCGAAGGCGGCGAGCTACAGACTTTCGCAGGCGTTCGAGCGGCGCATCAGGATCGACGGACCGGCGCTGCTCCTCTGGGGCGGCGTTAACGAGCAGGGCAAGCTGGTCCTGAAGCCCGCCTTCGTCGTGGACGCCGAGTCGGCGATCGTGCCGATGCCCGGCCCCTACTCGCTGACGGGCAGGGACGGCGACGGCAGAACCCTGTTCTCGCTCTCGTTCGACATGGATAGGCTCTCCGACCTTGGCGACGCCAAGGCCTTCGCCCACCTGCTGCCCGTCGGGCCCGTCTGGCGGGGCGCACTCGCAAGCATCGAGCTTTCGGGGCCCGAGGGGGAAGTCACGGTCGACATGGAGACCGACGACCCGATGACGATCCTCCGCGATCCCGACTCGGGCCAGTTCCGGGCCTTCCTAAGCGGAGTGCGCCCCGATGGCTCCTTCGACCCCAACCTGACCGCGCTCCGGAGCCGGGGACTGCCGGTGGTGGCGGAGGGCCGCTGACGACCGGCCTGGGCTGGGGTGTGGGCTTGTTGTGCCTCTAATCCTCAGCTCACAGCAGGTCCGCAGAGCGGGGGGGCGCCCGGTCGGAACTCCGTGGCCCGGACGCGCACAACCCTGCGGGTGGCCGTCGAGAATACGCCGGTGCCGTCCCCGAAGACCGACGGGATGCGCACCTCGCCCGAGGGGTTGAAGTTGCCGCCCCGCTCCCAGTTCACCCAGTTGCGGTCGGCCGCAGCCATCGCCACCGTCGCGCCGACCCCGCCCGGCAGCCCCCGTCGAAGCTCACGGATGACGTCGCGCTCCTCGTCCGTTGCTGCGAAGAACTCGAATATCCCGAACTCCGAGGAGAATACCAGCGTCGAGTCCTCGGCGTCGATCGCGAAGCCCAGCAGGTAGAGCGTGTCGGGCGAATCGATATCGCGCTGGGCCATCGGAAGTCTGAGACCCTCGAGGCGGGCGTCGGCCAGGTACGACCACGCATTCTCGGCAAAGCGCCATTGGAAGCGGTAGTTGGTGTCGGGATCGAGGCGGCACCTCCCATCCTCCTCGTCCAGCTCCACCAGGTCGAATGCGCCGGGCACCAAGCTGCTCCCCACCAATACGCGGCCGTCTGGGGCGGTGATCTCCAGCGAGAGCCGGTCTCCCGGATCGAATGGCGACAACGCGACGTTGGCGCGGTAGCAGACAGCGTTCGGAGCTAGCTCGCCAGGGATCGAGTCCCTGCCCTGCGGACTGGGAATCACGCACTCCTCGACGTCGCGCCTCTCCTCCAGCCGCACCGACCCCTTCGTGGGCTCGGAGATCACCACCGTGGAGCCCCGGAGCGTGGGCGTCTCCTCGCGCTGGAAGGTGCGGTGCAGCAGAGCCCCCGCTTCGAAGGAGGTGCCGTTCCCGTTCCACTCGTGGGTGAGTAGCACCTGCACCTCGGCGATGATCACGTCCTCGGGATCGGCGATCCGGACATCGAGCAGGGCGCATCCCGCGAGCGCTGCCGCGCCCAGCGCGCCTGCCCGCCTGGCAATAGGCCGGGGGTTCATCAGAAGGAAACCTCCAGTCCGATCGTAGGCAGCAGGGGAATCATCGACACGCCGGTGCGCGTCGGAGGATCGGCCCCGTAGTCGAAGAAGTAGAAGAGGACATTCTTCCGGTTGTAGAGATTCACGACGCTCAGGTAGGGCACCATGCTCCCCCAGCTCCTCTCGAGCCGCTTTCGGAGCGAAATGTCGAGGCGGTGGCGGACCGGGTAGCGGGCGCTGTTGCGATCCCCCAGCGCCACCGCAGTGGCATTGTCGTAGTAGACCCGCCCCTCGACCGCCCGCTGCCGGTACATGTCGAACTGCCCCAGCACCGGGGTGTACGGCGTGCCGGTCCCGAAGTTGGCGCGGAGCCCGGCCTCGAGCCCCCACCAGGTCAGCGAACGGCTGAGCACCAGGTCGATGTCGACGCGACGGTCGAAGACTGGCGGGTAGGTGATCGAGGGCGGTGGATCGACCCCGGAGAGCAAGTCGGGAAAGGTGCGCTCGGTCCTGAGGAACGATGCGGAGATCCACCCGGTGGTGGTGCCCGCGTCGCGCCGAACCATGAGGTCGAGGCCGTACGACCAGCCGTCCCCCCTGAGAACGTCGTCCAGATCATCGCCGGGATCGTCGGCCGGATTGATCGTGATCACCCCGTCGTAGGTGCGGTAGTACCCCTCGAGCGAGGCGAACCAGTCGTTGTTGCCGAAGAACCCCTCGACCGCCATCTGCACCTGGTCCGAGACGATCCTGGGGGCCAGCTCTCCAGCCAGCACCCAGATGTCTATCCCAAGCGGAAATTCCTCGTCGCGCAGCGAGTGCAGAAACTGGGAGTAGCGCCCCCCCGCCAGTCGTACGGCCGCAGTCCGGTCCCCGAAGAACCGCTTGACCGCGAAGCGCGGAGCGACCGTCGTCACGCTCTCGCCGGGGTCCGGCTCCCAGTGGTCGAGCCTAAGCCCCGTCTCGATCAGCCAGCTCCGCCCCGAGTCCCAGCCGACCTGGCTGTAGGCGGACAACCCCAACCCCTCGCCGCGGCTCTCGCCAAAGGTTGTGCCGCTGGCCTTGAGACCGTAGTCGTAGCCTAGGTCCTTGGCGGAAACCCCAGACTTCCACCGAAGCTGCGCGGTCGGCCGCAGCTCGAAGTTGGCGGTTGCGCCCGCCTCCTGCACACGCGTGCGGAAGCGCGCCTCCACCTCCGTGAGCTCGAAGTCGGACGAAAAGCGCGAGAAATGCGTCGCGACGTCCATCGAGCTGCCTCCGCGCATCGGATGCGCCCACGAGAGGCCGACCGCATCATTGCCCCACGACCACCGGAGCGGCAACGGGTTGTCGCCCACGTCGGAGATGTCGAGGACATCGCGCCCGCTGTACCCGGTGACCCGGATGCGGCTTCCGCCGGGTGTCCACCCCTCGAAGACACCCTGCATGTCGGTCAGGTAGTAGGGGAAGGAGGTCCACGGCCTGACGAGGACATCGAAGTAGGAGCGCCGCCCGGACACGCGCCAGCGGGAGTGCGCAAGCCCGAGCTTGCCATCGAGGCCCGCAGGGAGCGATCCGTCCACCGCCGCACGCGACGCCAGGAGGCTGACGCCCGCGTCAACAGAGGGCTCGCCGTCGCCCGGGTCGGTCTCGACGACCAGTACCGACGACACGCGCCCGCCGTACTCAGCCGGGAAGCCGCCCGCCCGTAGCTCCGCCCGCTCCACCATGTCGGCGTTGAAGACCGAGAAGAGGCCGCCCAGGTGGAAGGGGTTGTAGATCGGCACATTGTCCAGGAGGATGAGGTTCTGATCCGCCGACCCTCCACGCACATTGAAGGCGGCCGAGAAGTCCGAGACGGTGCCTACGCCCGGCAGCACCTCGATCGACCGGATCGGGTCGGTCTCGACGAGTCCGGGAATTGACTTCATCGCCTCCCGCTCGATCTCCTGCACGGTGATCCCGGCCGACTCGACGAAGCGCTCCAGGGCGCGGCTGCGCGCCGCCTCGACCCTTAGCACACCCAGCTCGACGGCCCGCGTAGCGAGCACCAGCTCGAGCTGGACGACCGCATCGTCCACCCGCACCTCGACGCGTCGGGGCTCAAAGCCGATCTTGGTTGCCGTCAACTCGTAGACGCCAGGCACCACCTCGCCCAGCTCGAAGAATCCAAGCCGGTCGGTTTGGGCCAAGCGCACCCGCGACGAGTCGGCCAGCGCCTGCAACCGCACCCCGGCACCCGCGAGGATCTGCCCTTCGGCCGACCGGACCCGCCCAGCTACCGCACCCTCCTGCGCTGCGGCGCCCAGAGGCGCGACCAGTGCGCAGAAGGCCCCCAGGACGGCGGCCCGAGAGAGACGGTAGCTCACTTCTCCGCGCACACTCCGAGGCGCAGCGGCGGCTCGACCGACCATTGGAAGCGGAAGCGGTTCTCGCCCCCCACGACGACCGCCTCGCGACGCTCGCGCGTCTTGGGCCAGTCGTCGCGCTCGTTCCGAACGACGAGCAGCTGCCCTGGCTCGAGCGCCGCAACCCGCCGCTCGATCGCCTCGTCCATCCTGGCCAGGAGATCGCGTTCGGCGTGCCGCTGAACGTCGCCCCCCGCCTCGGCGACCACCTCGTGATCGGCGACACTCGCGTACTTCGCCTCGAGGTCAGATGCGGAGATCGAGAGGGCGCGGTCGCGCTGAAAGCCTATCTCCGTAAGGGCGGAGGGGTTGAAGTTGGTGCGCACGCTGTGGTACCAGCGGCCGTACCTCCTGAGGATCATCCCAGTGCCCCCCCTTTGGGTTGCGGAGATCGCGAAACCAGCTGAGTCAACCGACGCCCCGCGCCGCCGTTTGAGGGAAAGAAAGTACCCCGCAGTTGCCCTACCGATCCATCACCGAAGCGGATCGACGACATGGCGCACCTGCCGGGAGTAGCGCACCACACCTCCGACGACCGTGAGATCCACGCGCGCCTCGGCCAGGTCGGCGTCGGGCACGGTCAGGATGTCGCGGTCGAGCACCACCACGTCGCCCACCTTGCCCACCTCGAGCGACCCCTTGTACTCCTCCTCGAAAGCCGCGTACGCATTGCTCAGGGTGTAGCTCCGAAGCGCCTCCTCGCGCGTCATGCGCTGCTCGGGGTGGAAGACCGAGCCAGCGGCCGTCTGGCGCGTGACCGAAGCGCGGAAGCTCGCGAGCGGGTCGATGTCCTCGACCGGCGTGTCGGTGCCGTTGCCAACCACGACCCCGGCGTCCAGGAGGGTCCTCCACAGGTACGTCCGCTCGGCGGCCCTCTCGTCGCCTATCCGGAGGGGCACCCAGGGGGCGTCGGAGGTGGCGTGGATGCCCTGCACCGACGCGATGACCCCGAGCTCGGCGAAGCGCGCGATGTCGCTTGGGTGGACATGCTGAGCATGCTCGATCCGCCAGCGGAGGTCCCTTCCGGCATCGGCCGAGTCAAATACCGCCTCGTATATGTCGAGAACCTCGCGGTTGGCTCGGTCCCCGATCGCGTGCGTGCTGAGCTGAAAGCCGTGCCTGATCGCGAGGTGTGCCGTCGCGGAGATATCCTCGACGCTCTCGAGCACGAGGCCGGTCGAGCTCGGCAAGTCGGCGTATGGCTCCAGGAGCCACGCTCCGTGCGACCCCAGTGCACCGTCGATCTGCCGCTTGATAGACCGCACGACCAGGTAGTCGTCCCCCTCCGACGGCATATAGTACTCGGCGAGTCGTCGCTCCAGCTCCTCGTTCTGGCTCCGCGCCATCACGTAGAGGCGGATCTGTAGCGCATCCTCGTCCTCGAGCCGCCTGAGGCGGTCGATCGTGGCGAAGGACGCGCCAGCGTCGTGGAAGGATGTCACTCCCTTCGAGAGCGCCTCCTCGGTGGCCAGCGCCACCTCCCGCCGGAAGCGCGCCTCGGTCTCCTCGGGCGAGAGGTCGGCAAGCGAGCGCTCATAGGCTGCCGCCACTGGTCGCTGCGCCGTCTCGCGGAGCAGCCCCGTCAGATTGCCCTCGGCGTCGCGCTGCAGCTCCCCGCCAGGGGGCGGCTCCGATCCCCTTTCGTAGCCAGCGGCCTCAAGGGCGGCCGCGTTTGCGAAGGCGGCGTGCCCCGAGGCGTGGACGAGGAGGACCGGGTTGGCGGGCGAGACGGCCGATAGCGAGGCGTGGGTTGGGTGGCCCGCCACCGCCGGGTCGGGCGGCTCGTCCCACTTCTCCTGGTGCCAGCCCCGCCCGCGAATCCACTTGCCGGGATCGGCATCGGCGACGGCATCGGCGACCATGGAGACGATCCCCTGCCAGCTCGTAGCCGCGTTCAGGTCGAGTATCGTCTTGCCGGCGCCCAGACCCAGGAGGTGACCGTGCCCCTCGATGAAGCCGGGCACCGCAAGGCGCCCGTCGAGCTCGATCACCTCGGTATCGGGGCCGATGTACGATGCAATCTCCCCGTCGTCCCCGGTGGCCACGACCCAACCGTCGTCGATCGCCAGAGCCTCGACGAGCGAATTCGCCGAGTCGACCGTGGCGACCACGCCGCCGCGCATCACCAGGTCGGCGACGACGGGCCCGTCGTCGCCGCAGCCAACCGCCGTCAGGAGCGCAGCGGTCCAGAGCGGATGCAGCTCGGCTCGGCGCCCAGCGCGGCTCACAGGTCCCGGTAGCGCATCGTCGCATAGCCCGCGGCGAAGAGCACCATCGCGTAGAGATGCACCGCGATCAGGAGGCCCTTCACGGCGGTAGCGTCGGGCGGACTCATGCCGACGATCTCCATCATCTCGCGAAGCCCGGAGAGCGCCTCCGGGTAGTGGGCCATGCGATTCCCGAGCGTCATGGCCAGCTCGACGGGCAGGTAGGAGAGCACCACGTCGAGCAGCTCGCTCCTGCCGCCGAGGATCGCGGCCGCGATCGGCTCTGCGACGGCGTAGCCGATGAAGGCGACCATGGCGGGAGCGCCGGCGCGGAAGGTGCACGCCAGCCAGAGGGCGGCCGCGCCAGCCATCAGCGAGGCCGCCGTGTAGCTGGCGAGGAACTGCACGTCGCCCGCGCCAAGGGCGGCTGACTCCCACTCTACGGAGCCGACGGCCGCTCCGACAAGGCCCACCACCAACGCCAGAACCACCGACAGCGCCGACAACGCCAGGATCATCATGCACTTTGCCGCGTAGAAGCGCTCCACGCCGAGCCCGTCTATCACGCTCTGGCGCGCCGTCCGCCAGGTGAACTCCGGGGCGACGAGCGCGATTACGACGAGGCCCAGGAAGGCCGGGCCGACCGTGGCCGGGATCGCCAACGTCGCGGGCCAGACACCGGGGGGCGCAAGCAGGAAGGCCATCTCGCCACCCGCCGCAGTAGAGGCGGTCGCGAACTTCATCGTCGCCAGGAGTGCGAAGAGCACCACTGCAACCCAGAAGATCCGTCGCTTCAGCAACTTCAGGAGCTCGATGCGCACCAGCACCCCGACGCTGCCCGCCAATCGGGCAGTCCGCGCCCCTTGGGCCAGGGCGGACCCGCTCATCCTCCCCCCTCCGTCCGGGAATCGCCCGCAGTGAGCTCCACGAAGACCTCCTCGAGGCTCTGACGGTGCCGCGCCAGGTGCGAGAGGTGGATGCCGCACCCGGCCAGGTAGCGATTGAGGGCGGCTAGGTCGTCGCTCGCCAGCGAGACGATCACGCCCTCCTGTCCGCGCTGCGCGCCTTTCCCGTCCGGGTACCCGGCGAGGGCTTCGAGCAGCGCCATCTCGTCCTCGGCCCGCACCAGCGCCGAGATGTCACCGCTCGCAATCTCCTCGACCGGCCCCGAAGCCACAATCCGCCCTTTCCGCACGATCGCAACGTGCGAGCAGATGCGCTCCACCTCCCAGAGCAGGTGGCTCGAAAGGAAGATCGTCGTGCCGCAGCCGGCCAGGTCGCGTATGATGGTCCGGATCTCTCGCATCCCCTGCGGGTCCAGTCCATTGGCGGGCTCGTCCAGGATCACGAGCTCCGGGTCGTTCAGCATCGTGGCGGCGAGCGAGAGCCGCTGCTTCATCCCGAGCGAGTAGCTGCCGAAGCGGTGCCCGGCTCGGTCGGCGAGCCCCACGAGTTCCAGGCACTCATCGACGCGGGCTCGGTCGGCCCCCTTGATCGCTGTCGCTATGCGCAAATTGTCGCGACCGCTCAGATACGGGTAGAAATTGGGCGTCTCCAGGGTCGCGCCGACTCGGGCCCTGGCCGCCACCAGCTCCCTCGGACCGGTTGCGCCCAGGAGGCTGAAGGAGCCCGCCGTCGGGCGCACGACCCCGGCAAGCATCCCGATGGTCGTCGTCTTGCCGCTCCCATTCGGCCCCAGGAAGCCGAAGACCTGTCCTCGCTCGACCGATAGCGAGACGCCGTCCACGGCGAGCACCGACCGCGCACCGCGCCTCCCGTAGCGCTTCGTCAGCTCGAAGGTCTCGATTACACTATCAGATGTCATCTATAGATTACATTTTGTCAACTACAGTTTACGTTTTGCTTCTGACGAGCCACCGCGATCCCCTCTCGCCCACCCGGCCCATCGTACTATGCTTGTTGCGCACAATACTGCATCTCGCCATCGGATGTTGCAAATTCCTCCTCAATCGCGAGGCTGTCCACCCCTGCGGCTCGCGCCCCGGAGTATGCCACCCCTTGGCTCAATTTCGCATGCGACGGCCTCGAACGCCTCCGGTGCCGCTGGCAGATCATCCACGAAGAGGAAGTTGGCCTTGAGCCCCTCGGCGTAGAAGATGGCGGGCGGCAGGCGCAGCAGAGTATTGCCAACTCGCATCACACATGGTAGTTGGGTTCCGTTATGGAGCCGCGACCCTCTCGGTCGCTCGGAGCTTTCTGGGGATCGAAGGGAAGGAGCCCCCGGCAGCGCCTTTGTACCCGCAAGGGGTAGGCGGAACACCGGAAGCCAGAATCACTGCAGGAGATCGTCTAACTACTTACAGGACTGCACGATCTGCGTTTCCTGGCGCTGTCCCGCGCCTGGTTCCGCCGGATCGAAATAGCCGGTGTCTTCACTCACTCCTCAGCGCGCAGCATCCCGCTCTTCAGTGCGAAGCGCACGATGTCGCGCCGGTTGCGAAGCCCGAGCTTGGTCTTGGCCCGGCCGATGTAGCCCTCGACGGTCTTCGGGCTGAGGAACATCTCCTCGGCCGCCTCGGAGGCCGAATACCCCTGCGCGTACAACTCGACCACCCTACGCTCGCGAGAGGATAGCACTTCGGCCCCTGCGTCGCGCCTCGCCGAGGCTCCTTCGCTCTTCAGGCGCGCCACCAGGGCAGCCGCGCGGCGCGGCAGATAGGAGTGGCCGCGCATGATCGCCTCGATGGCTCCCATGAGATCGGTGTCGGCCACGGACTTGTTCAGAAAGCCAGCCGCTCCTGCTTCCATTGCCGGCAACAGGAATTTATCCTCGTCGTGGATCGTGAGGACCAGAATCTTCGTTTCGAAATCGAGCGCGGTGATGCGCCGGGTCGTTTGGACTCCGTCCATTCCGGGCATCGCCAAGTCCATGATGACGATATCCGGTTCCAGCCTCTGGGCTTTGTTCACCGCCTCCTCCCCTGACGATGCCTCGCCCACGACATCTACCCGACCTGTGGACTCCAGCAATGCTCTCAGACCGGCGCGCACGACCTTGTGGTCGTCAACGAGCAGCACCCTCACCATTATTCGCCGTCCGGCCTCACCATCGGCACGGTGACCTGAATCGTGGTTCCCTTGCCGGGAGAGGTGAGCACGGTGAGGCTGCCACCGACCGATTCCGCTCTCGCGCGCATCGCGGTGAGGCCGATGTTGTCGTCGGGTGCCGCTCCAGAATTGGCCAACTCGAACCCGCACCCCTCGTCTCGGATCTCCGCGATGATCATCCCGTCGGCCGACCTGAGCGTCACGACGGCCTCGCTCACCCTCGCGTGCGTCGCTGCGTTGGTCACGGCCTCTTGCACGATCCGGTACACGGCCAAGACGGTGACAGGATCTAGCTCGTCAGCCACCCAGTCGAGTCTGACGCTGGCGTGGATCGTGACTCCATGCACCTTCCGGGCATCACGAAACAGGGCGGCGAGGGCGGAAACAAGCCCCTGCTGGTCGAGTTTCGGAGGCCGCAGCCCCCGAATCATCCGCTTCACCCCCCGGATCGCGTCAAGGATCTCGTTGGCGATCACAGCCCACGCCCGCTCTCTTTCCTCCCGGTCCGTCTCGTCTACCAGGAGCTTCCCTCTGATCTTGAACGCCACGAGGAACTAAGGAACTCGTCGTGCAACTCGCGGGAGATGTGCTTCCGCTCATTCTCGGCAGCCATCACCTTCATTCGGGACAACCGCTGCACGCGCTTCAAGCCCGTAATGTCGCGGATCGTGCAGATCACGTGCTCCGGCCCCGCTGCCAGCTTGCCGGGGCTCAGACTGATCTCCACAGGGAAGGCTGTGCCGTCCTTGCGCAAGGCCTGCAAATCGAGTCCCCGCCCCATCGGCCGAGGACTCGGTGCCTCGGCGTAGCGCAGACGGTGTTGCTCGTGTCGCCCACGGCTGGCGGTGGGGACGAGCATCTCCACTTGGGAGCCCGCCATCTCTTCGCGGGTCCATCCGAACATCGCAAGAGCCTGAGGGTTGAGATCCCGGATCACGCCCTCGGCGTCCACGACCAACGTCGCGTCGGGCGACGCCTCGAACACGGCCCGGTAGTCCCTGTTGCAGAGCAGCGGCTGCTCCGTTTCGTCGTTGGCACGAATCGACATCACGCGGTCGCCGAGGGTTCCGGTACCCAGCGACTCTCATCCACGAAAAGCGCTCCGCCGGACGAAGTCAACAGGCATCCGATCGGTAGTGATGTCCACCGGCATCCAGAAAGTCAGAGTTCTGGACACTCCGCTGCGCCCAGAGAGGCCCGAGCACACACGTCCCAGAGCGGTACGGGCACCAGAGCAGTCCCCGCCCCCAGGTCCACGCGTGACGCCCCGCGCAGGGCCGCGAGAAGTCAACCACGTGTTCGAAGCTTCCCTCTCATCGGGAGGGCCGGCGCATCCTCCTCTGCCGGAGCCACTAGGGTGTCATCCGCACAGGCTTCCAGCAGGAGACCACCAAGCAGCCCGGCAACGAGGAAGAGCAAGACCCAAGAATGTGCGGCCAGATCGACAGCAGGGCATGGGGTCTCCGGCTGAAGGGGGACGGACCCAGTAAACCTAGCCCGCATTTCTCACACAGGCCAGTCAGAGGCCTGAGGGGGGGTTTGAGGGTGTGACCGAGAGTGGCCAAGCGTGTCGGAGTGAGGGACAGCAGGCCCCCTGGCGGGTTTTCGAAGCAGCGAACAGAGGAGATTGACTGGCTGAAGAGGCCCGGACGGGTTCCAGGACGCAGTGGTGCCCGTGAAGGTGGGTGGGGAAGGTGATCGGGGAAGCGGTCGGTGAGCCTACCCCGGTAATCGAGCGTGGACCCGTGCGAAGGCTGCGGCGGCGGGGTGCGCGGAGTCCATGGCGACCTTGACCCGGCGGACCGAGACCGTGACGCGGGCACCGATCCTGAGGAGTCCGAGCCGGAGCGTTCCCGCAGTGCCGCGGGCCAGCCGGGTGCCGTGATGGGCCTGTCTGAGAGCGTCGAAGAGGATCGACGCGAAGGAGGAGAAGAGGAGCCGGAGCTGATTGGCGGCGAAACAGGTGGCCGAGGTCCGGTCGGAGAAGAGATCGAGCTGCTGCCCCTTGATCGGGTTCTCCATGTTGCCCCGTGCGCAGTAGAGGCGCTCGCAGACGATCCGTGGCGAGGGCGCGCTCAGATGGCACGGGCGACGCGCGATATCCCGGCGAGGGGCTGATGGCGGCGCTGGAGGAGCGGGTTACGCACTGCGTGGCCCGGGTGCTTGGGCAACGCCGTGCTGAAGCGTCTGGCGCTGCCTCTGGCCATCGACGCCGTGGTCTGGGATGCGCCGAGCAAAGGGGTGCCCGGCGGCGGCGACCCCCCGCCTAGGTCTGCGAGTCGTCCTACCGGGCCGGGTCCGGTCCCGCAGGGTCGTGCAGGTCGTCGTCGAGCGCCCGGGCGAATTCATTCCGCGCTGCTTCTGGCTGCTGACCTCGATGTCCTCGGAGGAGATGTCCGGCGACGACCTCCTGGCGCTGCAACACAGGCGCGGCAAGGCGGAGGGCCACCTGGGCGAGCTGATGAGCGTCGTCTCCCCGGCCCTGTCGTCCACGTCGCGCCGCAAGTTCGCCCATCCTGGAGGTTCATGAACAAGCCGAGCTAACCGGCTTCCAAGGCCGCCCCCGGCCGGGCCAATCCGGCCGGGGGCGTTCACGCTTCACTTCAGGGAACTCGCGAACTACCTAGCCGCCAGATCCCCTTCCGCAACGCTGTACCTACTACCTCTCGGTGTCCAGCACAGTGAATCTGATCGCGTACTCCACCTCATCTCCTCCGATGAAGTACCCGTTGTCGTTGGTGTCGTCCTGCTCCATCGCAACTAACGTCACTGTATAATCACCGGGCGCAGCCAACGCATCCGGACTAACATTGACATTCAGAGAATACGTGGTTTGGTCCAACGAAACAGTGGGTCCGCCGGTGCCGTCGTTAAACAGGCAGGTCCATTCTTCCGGACAACCGAGAACCAAATCTAGGGAATCGAAGACCACAGCGTTGTCGAGCACTGGCCGGTCTTGGTCATCCGTAGCATCGCGCTTCCACAAAACCACTCTAGTGGCATACGCGCGTCCGGGAACGACGTTGGCTGCTTGCGTCTGTACCACAAGCTGATAGTCCGCACTGTCGATCCAGTTCACGGCGATGTCCGGATAGTCAACCTCGTCGTATCCGCCGCCGCTGGCGTTCACCGTAACGTCAAAGTCGTCTCCATCCACGTCGCCAAAGACGTTGAAGGTAGCTCCAGTATTCCAACCAGCCGCGTCGATATCCAGCGACAACGGGTCAGCCTCTCCACCACTCGTCGCGGCGATAACCATACTAACAGCAGCAGTAGGCTCTGTACCCAGCGTCGTGACCACCGGTGTCCGGAAATCAGCCGCGGCACCCTCGAGTGCCGAAATCTCCGTCGGGCCCACGAACTGCTTGGCATCGTCGTCCACGAACGTCACGGTGATCGTCCCACTGCCCGCGTGACCGGCTCCGCCCCCACTCGCCGTAATGGTAAAGGTACTATCCTCGTCCTCGCCGTTGTCGTCCTCAGTCTGGAACAGCTCATATATCTTCTCGATGTCGTAGTTGGCACCGGTGAAGGTCCACGTACTGTCTTCAAAAACAACGTCAACGGTAGTACCGGCGGGAGGATCGGCCCAGAGCGACACGCCCAGCTCCACCGCATCGGCGCCCTCCTCGATCTCAACCGTGTCGACCAGCTCGCCGTCCTCGTCGGTGACCTTGACGCGGTCGGTAGTCCGGAAAACGTCGATCGTGTACGTGGCGGTCACTGTGCTGTCCCCCGCCTCCGCCGTGCTGGTGACAGAGAAGGTGCTCGTACGTCCGGCGGCTCTCAGCTGTACCCAGCCGGTATCGCCCGACACCTCCGCCCGACTGTCGGCCTCGGCGGCGATTTCGACCGAGTCTCTATCCCAGCCGACAGTCAGCTCGTAGCTGCTGCCGTCGGGATCGCCGGCCTCAAATCCCGGCACAGTGTCGCCGTGGACCGTCAGGTTCTTCAGCGTCGCGAGGATCGGATCGATGTCGGTGACCTTGAAGATGGTTTCGCGCTGGTACTGCCCCTCGTCCCGTTGACCGTCGTCGCGCTCCTGATAGAACACATACAGGGTGTCGAGATAGTACTTGGTGTCGACCTCCTCACCCTCCCCGTGTGGGTCGCCCGAGTACGAGTAGCTGGCGGAGTCCAGCCCGTACCTTCCGGTCTCGGCGGTCCTCAGGATGTATACCCCGTCGTTCACCTCGCCCCACTCGAAGTCCTTATCCGTGGCAGTGGAGGAGGCGACGTTCGCAGTCGGGCTAACGCCCTCCAGCGTGACGGTCATATCCTCTTCGAGCTCCGCGTCCTCCTCGTACGGGAGCCCTGTGTAGCTGCGCGGCCAGAACTCGCCAGTCACCTCGTTGTTCGTCCACTGGTACCCGTGCGTGACGCAATCGTCGTGCCCATTGTCGGGGTCGATGTCGCCGGAAGACTCGCCGCACAGCCACATCTCCGGGTGGCCGCCGCCATCCGCGCCGAAGGTGTTGAACACTCCGCGCGTCAGGCCACTGCCGAAGGCGTCGATCACCTCCGGGCCCGCGTAGTGGCTCTTGTCCGTGCCGATGTCCGTCAGATTGATCTCGAACTCGGCGTCGGTCGGGATCCTCGGGAAGCGCACCACCCAGTGGCTCACCCACTCGGCTGCCTCGTCGGCACCTACGTCCTCAGTATCGGGGTCGCCGTCGTGATCCCACTCGAATGTTACATTGCGGCCGCCTCCGTCCGGGGATCTGAACGTCCAGCTCACGTCGTCCTCGAGGTGATCGCCGACCGGACGATGGTCTAGGGGCACGTCGCCGCCGACCCGGCTGTCCGTAAGGCCGGGCAGCCCGTCCACCTCGCGGTAGAAGCCGAAGTAGAGCGACTGCGTGGTCCAGTTGACCGAGATCGCGCCGATCTCGGCGACGTCGGCGTCGGGGAGATCGAGCCCGGTGTGCGTGTACGACAGCGCCCCGCTGCTCTCCCACTCCTCCCCGGTTGTGTCGGGCTGGCCCTCGGCGTCTAGGATTACCGTGTACTCTCTCGGAATCTCAGCGACGGGGATGTCATCTTCGCCTGTCGTGGCGTAGCCGTCGGCGCCGGCCACCAGCAGGCTCTTGAGCGGCTCGTTGCCGCTCGTCACGCTTACCGTCCATCCTTCCAGAGGCTCCCCACCGACCTCCCTGTTGGCGCTCTTCACGCTCCACCGGAACTGCGAAGCGGTGTTGACAAGCTTGACCGCTGACGTCGCGTCGGCGGTCCGCTCGGTGAACTCGAACTCCGCCACGAACCGGCCGGAGGGGTCGAGAATCACCAGATCGTCTTGGTAGGTGGAACCGTCGGGGTCGACCTCGACGACGACCACGCCATCGGTCGGCGTTTCCGGCCCGCCGTCGCCGTAGTCGTCCGCCCGGGCGAAGGTCACCGCCGCCATGCCGTTCGCCGCAGTGGTGCCGCTACCGAGCACATCGTTGCCTTCCTCGGCCGCCGCAAGGTTCGGATAGACATCGAAGCGCACTCCCTCCACGCCGGTGGTCGTCGTCGTGTCCTCGTTGGCCATGACCGCCCCGATGTTGATCGTCTGCTTGGTGATCTCGTACGGAAGGTCCACCGTCTCCTCGGAGGTGCTAGTCAGCTCGACGCTCACGCCGTCGGAGTCGCCCGCGAAGCCGTAGCCGGCGTTGTACAGGTTGCGGTCGCTGTTCGTGTCGTGCCTCAGGGTGTACGTCCCGGCCTTGAGGCCAATGAACTCGTAGGCTCCCGTCGAGTCCGCGCCCGCGCGCGACACATTGCCGTACTCGTCCTCCAGGATCAGCTTGGCCACGGTCGCGGCCGCGCCGTCGAAGACGGGCTCGCCGTCGTCCCGGTCGCCGTTCTTGTCGATCTCGTCCAGGAAGAGCGTGCCGCTGATGGAGGCATCGCGGACATGCTCGCCGCTGAAGTCGACGATCTCTGTCTCGTCGAAATCCCGGCCGTCGACGTCCACCTCGATCACCTCGAAGACGTACCTGTCCGCATCGGGATTGGTGATCGAAACCGTGTAGTCGCCCTTGCGCAGACCGTCGAACACGTACGTGCCGTCGGCGTCGGTCACTATCGTCGTGTCGGCGTCACCTCCCGAGAGCACTACCGCAACGCCCTCGAGGGGGTGGCCCTCGACGTGCACCTGGCCGCTGATGCTGCGCAGCACCGAGCCGGCGAAGGAGACGTCGTCCCGCTCCTGACCTACCGCGACTTTGGTTTCGCGCTCGGTGGTCTGGAAGTCGTACACCTCCTCGTCGGGGTTGGCGATCGAAACCGTGTAGTCGCCCTTGCGCAGGCCGTCGAACACGTACGTGCCGTCGGCGTCGGTCACCGTCGTGTTGTCGTCCGGCGCATGCTCGCCCTCGATAATGACCTCGATGTCCAAGATGGGATCGCCGTCCGCCGTCACTGTGCCGCCGATCGTCGCGGTCCTGATGATCGTGCCGACGAAGTTGGCCGTCGCCGTATCGTCGGTGGCGACGTATCCGCTCCATGCCACAAACTCCTGGCCAGCCAAGCGGATCTTCGGGAAGTCATACTCGTCGTCGTACCCCGTGATCAGGACGGCGTACGTGTCGTCGAGAAGGCCGTCGAATGTGAACTCGCCGTTGGCGTCCGTGAGCTGGGTGCCGCCCATGACCGGGACGATCTTGGTCGGGGTGGCCACCCTAAAGAGATTCGCGTTCGCGCCGGCGATCACCTCGCCCTCGGCCGTGACCGCGCCCGTGATGGCCACGGTGCGGAGCGACCGGCCCGCGAAGTTCTCGATCCTGCCCTCGTCGGGTATCAGCGTGACGTCCACGCTCTCCGGCGTGTACTCGGACTCCTCGGCGTCGAAGCCGCCGAGCTCGAGCGTGTAGTCCCCAGCCGGGAGGCCCGGGAAGTTGTACTGGCCGTCGGCGTTCGTCTCTATCTCGGCTTCCTGCTCACCGCTCAGGGTGACGGTGATGTCCTCAGCGGGACCGCCGTCCATCGTGACGCGGCCGCTGATGCTGGCGGTGCGGATCAGAATGCCGTGTTCGAAGTCGACCTCGACCGTCTCGCGCAGAGCGACCGCTATCGACCGCTCGGCCGGGTCGAACTCGAACCCCCTCTCGTCGTATCCAGAGATGGCAACCGTGTAGTCGCCAGCGTGGAGACGATCGAGCGAGTACGCACCCGCGGCGTCGGTGAGCGCGGTGACCACCTCGTCGGCCCTGCCGCCCGATATCGTCACGGTGACGTCGGCGAGCGGCTCGCCTTCGGCGGCTACAGTACCGAAGATCTCGACCGTGCGGAGCTTGACGCCGTCCAAGTCGACCGTGGCGGTCTCTTTGAGCGCGACCGTCACGCTGCTGGAGGCCTCCTCGAAGCCGTACTCGTCGGTGTCGAAGCCCGAAACGGTGACCGTGTAGTCGCCCGCGTGCAGGTGACCGATCTCGTAGGTGCCTGCGGCGTCGGTCGTCGCGGTGACCTCCTCGTCGGCTCTGCCGCCCGATATCGTCACGGTGACGTCGGAGAGAGGCTCGCCCTCGATGCTGACCTGGCCTGAGATAGCGGCCGTGCGCAGCCTGATGCCGTCCAAGTCGACCGTGGCGGTCTCCTTGAGCGCGACCGTCACGTCGCTGGAGGTCTCCTCGAAGCCGTACTCGTCGGTGTCGAAACCGGAGATGGTGACCGTGTAGTCACCCGCGTGGAGGTGACCGATCGCGTAGTTGCCCGCGGCGTCGGTCGTCGCGGCGTGCTCATCGCCCCTGCCGTTCACGGTGATCGTGACACCGGAGAGAGGCTCGCCCTCGATGCTGACCTGGCCTGAGATAGCGGCCGTGCGCAGCTTGATGCCGTCGAAGTCGACCGTGGCGGTCTCCCTGAGCGCGACCGTCACGTTGCTGGAGGTCTCCTCGAAGCCGTACTCGCGTCCACTGGCCGGCCGCGTTGGTGACCACCGACAGCTCCGCGCCCTGGCCGGTCAGGCTGACCGTGACGCCTTCCAGGCCGGTGCCCTCGATCGTTACCGCGCCGCTGACCGCCGCGGTGCGAAGCGAGATCCCGTCAAAGGGCACGTCCGCAGTCTCGCCGTAGGCGACCGCAATGGTCTGCGAGGTCACGTCGAAGCCGTACTCGTCGGTGTCGTAGCCCGAAATCGCGAGCGAGTACTCGCCCTTGCGAAGGTCCGCGAAGCTGAACTGACCGCCGCTGTTGGTGCCGACCTCGAGGTTCCGGTCCACGCCCTGCAGGCTGACCGTGACTCCAGCCAGCCCGTCACCTGGCCCATGATGGCCGAGACGCGCATATAGGTCGCCTGGAAGTCGAGCTCTTCGGTCGCGCCGACCGTGAGCTCAGCGACCGAGGTGGTGGCCGAGAAGCCGATGTCCTCGTCGTCGAAGCCCGATATCTCGACGGTGTAGACGCCCGCTCGGAGGCCGGTGAAGCTGTAGGCCCCGGTGGCAGCCGTCGTCGTCTCGGCTTCGGACACCCCCGTGAGCTTCACGACCACTCCTTCGAGCCCGGTCCCCTCCACCGTCACCGCACCCGTGACGGCCGAGGTGCGGATCCAGGAGCCGTTGAAGTTGACCGTAACCTTCTGGCCGTCGGTCTCGATCGTCGCGGATGCGTCGGTCTTATCGAAGCTCCCGTCCTCCGCGAAGCCGCTGATCGTAAGGGTGTAGGTCCCGGCCTCGACGTCGTCGAAGCCGAAGGAACGGCGGTGGCACCGGTGTTGAGCTTCACCGTGACTCCGGCCTGCTGCTCACCCTCGATCGCCACCTGGCCGGTGATCGACCCCATGGGCGTGGGGGGAGTCGTTTCTCCGCAGGCGTTGATCACAGGGACCGCAAGCAAAGCGGCAGCCGCCAGCAGCTTGAGTCTGTTCATCGTCTTCCGTTCCTCTTGTGGGGGGATGGGAGGTTTTTCGCTGCCCCGGCCTTCCGAGCCAGCCTCGCGCCGGAGGATCCGCAGGCAGCGAGATCCTATGGTGAGCGTCTCCCGGGAGGGCCGCGTGCGCGGTCGCCCGAGAGACGGTGTTTTGGGGTTGTCTTCCATTTCGATTTCTCCTTAAGAATGGGTTGGAACTTGCGGCGTATCTAAATATTGACACCGCTTTCCAGCGCTCCTACCGGGAAAACCTGGTGGTTTTGACGGGGAATCCCCGGTTTCGTCACGAAGGGAGATCCCTGTCGCCGAGTGCTGCCGGCGATGGCCGGCGGAGACCGTACGGTACGCCCTGGAACCCTACGTGGCGCCCACCGTCCAGTCTTCGCCACCTTGTTGTCTTCGTTCGGACATATCAGAGGGAGTGGTCATCGACACGTTGACACGCGAGCTGCGGGGGTTTTCCCCGCATCCACAGGCATGGGTTTCCCCTACAAATTGTCGGGTTTTTCCTCGCAGACGCACTCACACGCGTTATCGACATTGAGGTCTAATTGGGACAATCGGACTCCGGTTGCGGGATCATCCGAGACTGCGGAGGAACATCATGAAGCGATGGACTCACCTGCTTTCCGGCGTGGCCATCGCGGCCACGCTGGCCCACTACGCCACTACCGTGGCCGTCCGTCACTACCAACGACCCGCGCCCGAAGGATGGAAGTCGCGCGACGACCCGAGAAGCACCGGTCCACGGTTGCCACACCGGGACCTACCGGTGGACTCGGGGGTATTAGGGCCGAACGACAACCCACCCGACCGGCTCCGGCAGAGTGGGCTAATCTGAGGCTGCCTTATTCATGAACTGACGTATCGAGGGGAATACGGAGGGCTGAGGACCTCTCGCAACCCCCGAGGCCGGTTCGGGGCGGTTCTGGAGGCCGGAAACAGGCGTTTCAGCTCTGTGCAACTTGCGAGCGACGGCGAGTGCCATTCTGACTACCTCGACCGCCACGCCTGCAACGCCGCCTCCAGCTCCTCCACCAGCGGCTGGATGTCGCTGTCGTCCCGCTTGGCTTCCAGACGGCCCACGAGGCGACAGATGTCCGCCGTCTCCCGTCTCATTCGCTGCGAGAGTTCGTTCAGCTTCTCCTTGGCGGTCTCCGAGCGCGGGCCCCCCGCCGACGCGTATACCGCGTCGACCTGCGCCATCCTCTGCGCGAGCTCTCCGGGATCGATCCCGAGCTTCTCGGCCTCCCTCTCCGCACATCCGGGAAGGGTCCTCCAAATCCACGCCTCTGGCGACTCCCGCCCCGGCAGGTACAGCACTGGCACGTCCGTGTCGGCGTTGCGCCGGATCTTCCGCCGGACATCCGCGTCCCTGGCGTCGCCGTCGAGAACGAAGACGAAGTTCTGGATCTGCCCGAACTTCCTGAACGCGGCGGCGTGGGTCGGAAACTCCCCGGCGCCCGTGTCGCGGCCGATGCGCACCGCCCCGCTCGGCACCGATTCGAGCACGACGGGGCTGTGGGACGTCGCGATGATCTGAAGGTCCCTGCACAGGTCGAGCTCCTGCAGGTGAAGCATGAGCAGCTGCTGGACCCACGGGTGTAACCCCGCCTCGACCTCGTCGATCAGCACCAGCGCGCCGTGCACTCCGCCGATCTGCGGGCCCTGCGCACCTTCCGCACCGACTGCCCCGAAGCGGACGCCGCTCTTCTCCACCGCGGTCGCGAACGGCTGCGGATGCACGGGATCTGGTGTCTCCCGGTGGAGGATTTCCTGCGGAAGATGGTTCCCTCGCCATGTCCCTCCGCAGCGACTGCCACGGTCTTCATTACGGGCCGTTGGTGCCGAAGAGATCCCTCTGGCGGATTGTCGGCCTGGACAGGATCGAGTCCGGCTCCCGCTTGTCCATTCTCAGCAGCTCGCCCGCCGTGTACAGGTGGTCCCTCAGCACGGATGCCCCTACCTCGTCCAGCGGCCCGATCCGAGTGATACCGTCGTCGGACACAACGGCCAGGACGGAGACACCGCCGATTTCCTCCTCGTCCAACAGGTCGGCGCTGTGACTTGTCACGAGCACCTGCTTCCCCTCCGCCGCGTCGCCCAGGGCGTCCGCGATAATCCCCGCTGCCGCCGGGTGGAGCGCCACCTCCGGTTCCTCGACTCCGACTAGCGACCGTCCCTCGCCGCCGCTGCCATTCGTCTGGAATAGGGCCACAAGCAAGCCGACGGTCCGGAGCGTGCCGTCGGACATGCTGCTGGCGTAGAAGCGCCATGGATGCTGCGCCCCGGTAACACGCTGCTTGAACTCCAGGGTTTCGACAGGACCAACGGACTTCCGGTCCACCCCGGCGATGCCGGGAACGACCTTCCCCAGGTACTCCTCGATCACCCTCTTCGCTTCCGGAGACCGCTGCGCGATTCGGTCCAGTACGCTGGCGACGTTGCTGCCGTCGCGATTCATGAGGTCTCCGGGGTCGGGCGACTGCATGGCCCGGATCGCGGCGGGGTTCAGGTTGTAGAACCCACATCGCGAGAATGCGTCGTAGACCGGACGGAACGCAGGCAGTCCCGAAGCGCTCACAAGGGCCAGCCGATGGGGCGAAGTGGCGGGGAAGGGCGAGGCGCTGCTCTTCACCTCCCCGGACGACACCCGGTAGTAGTGCGCCGGGGCGTCGTCCTTTGGCAGAACCACGCACTCCTCTTCCTTGAGCCCGTAGCCGCCCCCCTGCTCTGCAGCCACCGTGAAGGCGAAGTGGCCCGTGGCTACGCCGACGTCGAACTCCACTCGCATGCCGAAGTGTGTGGGGTGGCCGCTGGACCGGCGTCTGACCTCGTTGATCCCGCCCCGGTCGCGTAGCGCATGATCCAGCGAGTGCCCGAGCGAGTCGCACACGAACCTGAGCGCGTCGAGGAAGTTGCTCTTCCCCGAGCCGTTGGGGCCGACCAGGAAAGTCAACTGGGCCGGCGAGACGTCGCACGCCGCGATGCTCTTGTAGTTGCGCAGGACCACCCGCCTGACGAGCCGCCTGTCCTCCGCCATCGGCTACAACCGCCCGAGCCCTATCTGAGGCCCCGGTGCCCCACGCCCCACCCCCGGCGGCGGCCCCACCGGCTTCAACGCCACCGGACACGCCTTGAGCGCCGCCGTCTGCGTCACCGGATCGTACCCGCCCCCCGTCAGCACATTCACCGGCACGTCCTCGAAGGCGAACGACGCGAACACGGTCCCCCTGGGCGATTTCGTCGTCCCCCGCACCTTCACGTGCAGACGCCCGCGCGGGCTGCTCATCTCCGCCCAGCCCCCGTCCTCCAGCCCCAGCCGGGCGATGTCGTCGGGATGCACCTCCAGAGTTTCTTCGGGCAGCAGGTAGTCGATCCCGCCGGACCTCCCCGTCTGAGTGCGCGTGTGGTACTGCGCGAGCCGCCGCCCCGTGGTGAGCCAGATCGGGTACTCGTCCGAGATGACCTCTTCAGGGTCCCGGTAGGCGAGCATCTTGAAGACCCCGCGGCCGTTCTCGAAGCGCTCCTCGTGCAGGCGCGGCGTCCCTGGATGCTCCTCGTGCGGCACCGGCCACTGGTACTCGCCGTGCTCGATCCGGTCCCAGTCGAGGCCCGCGTAGATCGGCGACAGGGAGCAGAGCTCGTTGAAGACCTCCTTGGCCGATTCGAACTCGAAGCCCTCCCAGCCCATCCGCTGCGCCAGCTGCGAGACGATCCACCAATCGGGCCTGGCGTCGCCCGGGGGCGGCACCGCAGCCCGCAGACGCTGCACGCGCCTCTCCGTGTTCGTGCACACGCCGTCGGTCTCTGCCCAGGCGGTCGCCGGCAGCACCACGTCGGCCACCTTCGCCGTCTCGGTCATGAAGAGGTCGATGACGACGAGGCAGTCCAGGCTCCTGAGCGCATGCTCGCAGTGGTGGCGGTCCGGGTCGGTGACGAGGGTGTTCTCGCCGTCGATGATCATGGCGTGGATGCCGTCGCCGCACAGGTCGAGCGCGGTGACCTTGGTCATCCCCGTCTCCAAGTCCACCCGGCGCCCGTAGGCGCCCTCGAACTTCTCCTGGTGCGCGGGGACGGTGACCGCTTGGAAGCCGGGGTAGTTGTTGGGCAGCGCCCCCGCGTCGCCCGCCCCCTGGATGTTGTTCTGGCCGCGCATTGGGTTCACGCCCGTGCCCTCGCGGCCCAGGTTCCCCGTCATCAGCGCCACGTTGCAGAGGCTCTGCACGTTGTCGACTCCGCAGATGTGCTCGGTGATGCCGACGGTGTAGTAGATCGCGCCCCGATCGGCCCCGCCGTACATGATCGCCGCCCTCTCGATGTCGTCGGGGTCGCACTCGCAGATCTCGGACGCCCACTCGGGGGTGTACTTCTCCACGTGCTTCAGGAAGTCCTCGCCGTGGGCGGTGCGCTCGTCGATGAAGGCCTGGTCCGCCAGCCCCTCGCGCGCGATCACATGCGCCATCGCCAGCAGGAGCGATACGTCCGACCCGACGCGGAGGGGGAGATGCACGTCCGCGATCTCGGCCAGCCCGATCCGGCGCGGGTCCGCCACGATCATCTTCGCCCCCCTCGCCAGCGCCCGCTTGAGGCGCGTCGCCGCGACGGGGTGGCACTCGGTCATGTTGGTGCCGATGCAGAAGATCACATCTGGCTTGTCCATGTCCGCGAGCGGATTCGACATCGCGCCCCTTCCGATCGTTGCCGCCAGACCGGCGACTGTGGGGGCGTGTCAGGCACGGCTGCAGTTGTCGATGTGATTCGTCCCGAGTCCCGCCCGTATGAAGCGCTGCATCATGTAGGCGGCCTCGTGCGGGGCGCGCCCGGAGGCGATCCCGTAGACGGAGCGGCGTCCATGGTCCTTCACCACCTTGCGCAGCTTCCCGGCGGCGAAGTCCAGCGCCTCGTCCCAGGTCGCGGGGCGGAGCGGGCCGTCCTTCCCGTCGCGAACGAAGGGGGTCGAGAGACGGTCGGGGTGGCCCACGAAGTCGAAGGCGAACTGGCCCTTCACGCAGAGCGCGCCCTCGTTGGCAGGGCCGTCCATGGCGGGCAGGATGCCGACGATCTCGTCGCCCCGCGTCATCACGTCCACCGAGCAGCCCACGCCGCAGTAGGTGCAGATCGTGCGCGTCTTTTCCGTCTCGCCCGGCACGTCCTTGTTCGCCAGCGCCTTGAGGTCGCCCAGCGCGCCGGTGGGACACGTCTGGATGCACTGTCCGCAGAAGGTGCACGCCGAGTCCTTGAGGAGGCCGCCGAACTCGGTCGTGATCTGCGTGTGGAAGCCGCGGTTCATGATCGAGATCGCGTAGTCGCCCTCCTGCTCGGCGCACACGCGCACGCAGCGGTAGCAGGAGATGCAGTTCTCGTAGTCGCGCCCGATGAAGGGGTTGTCGTCGTCGGGGCGGGAGGTGCCCGAGGTGGCCCCCCTGAAGCGCCCGGTGCGGGCGTCGTAGCGGTCGAGCAGCCCGGCCATCTCCTGCGAAGCGTATCCGTGCATCGGGTCGACGTCGGTGTCGCGGTTCTCGGACGCCACCATCTCCATGAGGATGCGGCGCTGGACCTCGAGGGCGGCGGAGCGGGTGCGCACCCGCATCCCGGGCTCGGCCTTAGCGGTGCACGAAGCCACCGGGTTGCGTGCGCCCTCCAGCTCGACCACGCAGAGCCGGCAGCCGCCGAAGGGCTCGAGGCGGGGGTCGTAGCAGAGCGTGGGGATCTCCCTGCGGTGCCGCTCCGCGACCTCGTAGACCGTCTCGCCGCGGGTGAACGCGACCTTCTCGCCGTCCAGCGTCATGGTGAGCCGGACGGCCCTGCCGCTCGTCGCGGGGGTGCCGTTGCGCTTCATCGTCATCGCCCTTTCTCCAAATGCGCCCGGACCCGGTCCGGGAAGTACCGGATCAGGCTCTCCGTCAACAATGGGGCGGCCTGCCCCAATCCGCACGCGCTCGTCTTCTTCATGACCTCGTTCAGGTCGGTGACCTCGTCCACCCAGGCGTCCACGGTACCGGGCCCCCCGCCGTCCAGCCGCTCCACCAGGCGCTGCGTCCCTATCCGGCAGGGGAAGCACTTCCCGCACGACTCGTGGGCGAAGAACTCCATCGACTGGCGCGTCACCGCCACCATGTCGCGCGAGTCGTCGAACACCATGATCCCCCCCGCACCCAGGAAGCTGCCCTTGGGCCGGATCGACGGCTCGTCCAGCGTCACGTCAAGGTCCCGGCCCGCCAGAAAGCCTCCCGACAGCCCCGCCATAGTGACCGCCTGCACCGTGCGTCCGTCCGGCACTCCACCGGCCCAGTCGTGCAGCAGCGTGGCCAGCGGGAGCCCCAGGGGCACCTCGTAGTTCCCCGGCCGCCGGATGTCGCCCGATAGGCTGATCACCTTGGTGCCGGCGTGGTCGTCCGTCCCCAGGCCAAGGTACCACTCCGGGCCCCGCACCAATACCGGCGGCACCGAGCAGAGCGTCTCCACGTTGTTCACCACCGTGGGCAGCTCCTCGTATCCGTGCGTGACGGGGAAGGGGGGGCGGTTGCGGGGGAACGGATGTTTGCCCTCCAGCGAGTTCAGCAGGGACGTTTCCTCACCGCAGATGTAGGCGCCGGCGCCGCGCCGCACCATCAGGCGGAAGGAGAAATCCGTCCCCAGGATCCCGTCGCCCAGCAGCCCCGCCGCCGCCGCCGCCCGAATTGCGCGCTCCAGAATGTCGGTCGTGTCCGGGTACTCGTAGCGCAGGTAGACGAAGCCCCGGACCGCGCCGGTCGCGTAGGCTGCGAGCGTCATTCCCTCGATCAGCGCGTGCGGGTCGTGGTCCATCAGAACCCGGTCCTTGAAGCAGCCGGGCTCGCCCTCGTCGGCGTTGCACACGATGGTCTTGGGCGTCCCCTGTGCCTCCGCCACCGCCCGCCACTTCCGTCCCGCGGGGAATCCCGCGCCGCCTTTGCCGACCAGCCCGCTTGCGTCCACCGCGTCGATCACCTCCGCCGGTGCCATCTGCGCCACTGTGGCCTCCAGCGCCTGGTAGCCGCCGCCCGTGCGGTACCCTTCCAGCGTGGCCCGCCCGGGCTCGCGGATGCGCGCAAAGACGCACTCTTCGGCGCCGTCCGGCGGCAGCGGCGGCAGCGGCGAGGGCCCACCCACCAGAGTCCCGGCCGTGCGGCCCGTAAGCACCTCGCTGCCCGTGATCACCGGAACCGGCTGGTCGCAGCGCCCGGGGCAGGGCATCGGGGAGGGGTCGTGGCCAGCCGCACGCAGGCTCGCCGTCAGCACCTCCGTCCCGCGCATTTGGCACACCGGGCCGTCGCAGACGCGCGGCCGCTCCAGGCCAGCGGGCTCCCGTGCGAAGTGGTGGTAGAAGGTGACCGTGCCGAAGAGGTCGGCGATGGGAATGCGGAGCCCCCGCCCAACGGCGCGCATCGCCTCTTCGGAGAGGTAGCCGTCCCGTTCCTGAAAGGCGTGCAGCAGCGGAAGCAGCGGCGCGGGCTCGTCCTGCCAGCGCTCGATCAGGTCCTGGTCGGTCGGCGTCGCCATCGGTGTGTAGTTTGAGAAGGCCGGTCCGGGACCATAGATATAGTCTCTGAAACCCTCCGGGGAAACATTTGGCTGGTCGGCTGCCCGCCCAGAGAGATGGGACTTCCGGGGCCGCCGACACCGCTAGAGCGACTTCGCAACCATGACAACCACCTCGCGCCGCGCGGCCGCCCGGATCCGGGTCGAGATGGTCAGGAACGCCCGTCGCACACCCCGCAAGGACGCTGTCGCGGTGGAGGAGCCGATGGAGGTGCGCCTCGAGGCACCCGAACCCGGCGGCGGCGCGCGCGAACACCCGGTGTCCGTGACAATGCGCACGCCGGGCGACGACTTCGAGCTGGCGGCGGGGTTTCTCTTCACCGAGGGCGTCGTGACGGATCCGCACGCAATCGGCGACTTGCGCTACTGCCAGAAGGCGGACCCGCAGGAGTACAACGTGGTCACGGCGGGGCTCAACCGACCCGGCGCGTTCGATGCCGCAAGCCTCACGCGCAACTTCTACGTGACTTCGTCGTGCGGGGTGTGCGGAAAGGCGTCGCTGGAATCCGTGGAGGTGATGGGGTGCCAGGCGGTGCCGGACGGGACGCTCGAGGTGGGCGACGCGGATGTGCGGGCCCTGCCGGAACGCCTCAGGAGCACCCAGCGCGTCTTCGACCGGACGGGCGGCATTCACGCGGCCGGGCTCTTCGGCGTCGGCGGGCAGGTGACGCTGGTGCGCGAGGACGTGGGGCGGCACAACGCGGTCGACAAGGTGGTGGGCGCGCTGGTGCTGCGGCGCGAGCTGCCCGGGTCGCGGTACGGGCTGGTCGTGTCGGGGCGGTCGTCCTTCGAGATCCTGCAGAAGGCGGCGATGGCGGGCTTCCCGATGGTGGTTGCGGTGGGCGCGCCCTCCAGCCTGGCCGTGTCGTTCGCGCGCCGGTTCAACATGACGCTCGTCGGGTTCGCCAAGCCGGACGGGTACAATGTGTACTCGGGGCCGGAGCGCATCCGGGGTCTGAGGGAGGCCGGAGCAGACGAGCCCACCCCGGCGCTGTGAGGCTTCTGGGCGCGGTCCTGGCGGGTGGGGGCAGTAGGCGCTTCGGATCGCCGAAGGCACTGGCTCTTCTGCACGGCAAGCCGCTCTGGAAGGTGGCGGCGGAGCGCCTTGGCGCGGTCTGCGACGACGTGGTGGCGATCGCCAACGACCCGGAGGTCGCGAGCGCGATCGGTATCGAGACGATCCCGGACCGGTGTGTGCCGATGGGTCCGCTGGGCGGGATCGACGCCGCGCTGGCCCGCGCGATCCGCACGGGGCACGACGCCACGCTGGTGCTGGCGGTGGACATGCCGTGGGTGGGAACGGAGGCGCTGGGCCGCCTCGCGGAGGCTTGGAGGGAGCACAAACGCACCGTGCTGCCGCTGGCCGGGTCGCCGTGGGGATTCGAGCCGCTGTGCGGGATCTACCCAGTGCGGGCGCTGACCCCGTTGGGAGAAGCGCTGGCCAATCGAAGGCTGGAAGCCGGTGCCTTTGCCCGCGACCTCGACCCAACCGTGATCGACACCGGACTCCAGCAGCCGGACTATCGCAGCGTGAACCGGCCAACCGACCTTTCATCCCGCTGCGCTCGCGAGGAGCCTGCTCGTATCGGGCGGTGTAACGAGTCGTATCGGGCGCTGTAACGGGCAACCGTAGTTTGACTAGGTACCATCGGTTTGTACATTACGGTCGCCAGGGGCGCGCCAGAGGCGGCGGGCTCATCGATCAACGGAAAGAAGGCAAGAATGACGAGGCGGCTACGATTCGGTTGTGTCGGAGGCGGGGTGGCGGTGGCGATGCTGGGACTCCTGGGCGCAGTTCCGACCTCGGCGCAGGAGCGGCACTCCGTCATGGTCACCAACCTGGTGCCCCAGGACGGGGCCAACGACGACTTCGGCAGGAAGCTGGCCGAGGAGCTTCGCGACCACATCAACGGGTTCGTCTCGCATAGGGCGGTCGAGGAGAAGGAGATCCGCGACGCCCTCAGGCAGTACAAGGTCGATATGGAGGACCTCGACTGCATCACGTCGCTCCAGTTGCTGGTCGCGCGCGTCGCACGCATCGCCTTCTGTGGTTCCTACACCGAGGACCGGGAGGCGAAGACCGTCTTCGTCCAGGGCGCACAGTTTGTCGCGCCGGGGACGGCACCGATCGAGATCGCCGGCCGGACCTGGCCGAGGGACGCCCACCGCGCCGCCGCTCAGGAGATCGCGACGTTCTTCGAGCAGTTCGTCACCCAGCTCCGAAACGCTGAGTCCTGTCGCGAATACTACGAGAGGGAGGCGATGGGGGAAGCGGAGTCGCGATGTGTGATCGCGCTGAACCTCGCGCCCGACGACGTCCCGGTGCGCCTCACATACGCGCAGGTGCTGCGTCGCACCGACCGTCCCGAACAGGCATTCGAGGAGATCAAGAGGGTCCTCGAGCTTAGCCCGGTCGACGAGACCGCGCTTGAGCTGGCTGGCTACCTGGCGGCCAAGCTCGACATGCCCGACGAATCGAGGGAATACTTCCGCCAGCTCCTGCAGCTCGATCCCGGCAACGTTCCGGTCAGGGTGAACATCGCCTACAACCTCGCCCAGGATGGCGAGCCCGAGTTGGCGATGGCGCTGGTGCAGGAGGGTCTCGACATCGCGCTCGACGACGTCCAACTCCTCCTGCATCACGCCTCCTTCGCGATCAGGGCTGGTCAGGACAGGAAGGTTGAGGGGCAGCCGCTCACGCCGGAGGCGACCAGGTACTACCAGCAGGGATTGGACTCGTACCGCGTGGCGTACGAGCAGCTCGGCGCCGGGATGGACGGTGACCACCTGATGCTGATGATCGCCGGACTGAACGAGGTCGGGCAGCCCGAAGAGGCGCTAGCGGTCGCCGAAGAGTCGCTGGAGACGCACGGAGGCGAGCCCAGATTCTGGTCGATGAAGGGTGACATACTCTTTCGGCTCGACAGGACGGACGAGGCGCTGACCGCGCTCGACGAGGTGCTAGCGCGCGACCCCGAGTACCGAAACGTCAGGGTGAGGCAGGGGAAGTGGCTCCTGGAGGTTGGGCGGGAGGAAGAGGCGCTGCCGATCCTGGAGCAGGTCGTGCGCAGGGGCGAGCAAACCGCGCTGACTGTCGCCACGATGTTCTTTCGCGAGGCGGTAAACAAGGGCATCCAGCCTGAGCCGAAGCGGCCGGCCTTCGCGATTCGTCTCATTGGGATGGCCAAGCGATTCGAGGACCAGATCACCGACTCGAGGTTCCTGGGCCAGGTGGGCTACTTTCTCGCCTACGCGATGTACCTCCAGGCCGAGGCGGAGCAGATGCCCGAGACCTTGGCCAGCGCACAGCAGAGCCTGCCCAGGTTCCGCGAGGTGAAGCGCATCCTGGCGCTCTCGCATGTGGCGGAGTACGGCCGCGGCAGACATTCAGCGCACTACCAGCAGTTGACGAGCGGCACCGACACGTTCATCGAGATCCAGGAAGCGTTGATTCGACGGGGGAGCTAGCAGCCCGTGGACAGATCTCCCACGGCAGGAGCGGCGCTGCATCCCCGCTGGGCCGCTTCGCTCGCCTCTCCACAGTGTAGGGTATCGCTCAGCTAGGCGAAGAACTTCAATCCCCGAGGCCCAATGTACGGATTCTTGCTGACGCTCCTCGTCCTGGACGGGGTCTTTCTGGCGGTTGTAGTCCTCCTCCAGGCCGGCAAGGGCGGAGGTCTTGCGGCGATGGGAGGCGGTGCCGCAGCTACCGACGTGCTCGGAGGGCGGCAGGCGACCACGCTCCTGACACGCGCCACCTGGATCTCGGGATCGGGATTCATGGCAGTCGCCCTCGTGCTGGCCATCATGTCCACTCGCTCGACTGCCCCTGAATCGGTGCTCGAGAACATGGTCAGCCCGTCGCAGGAGGCGCCCGAACCGCTGCTTCCGGCCACGGACGACGATCCGCTCCAGATCCCCGGGCTTTCCGACACGGAGACGGAGATCGAGGTGCCGATCGGAGGCGCAGACGCGGAGCCCCAGGGCATCGAGCTCTCCGACGACGACGGCTAGCAGTCCGTGGACAAACCTCCCACGGCAGGAGCGGCGCTGCATCCCCGCTGGGCGGCGGTGCTCTGCGTTGCTCCTCGCACGAATAGCCCTGCTATTCCCGCGTCGTCGCGCCTTGCCAGCGGGGCGCTTCGCCGCTCTTGCGAGACTGTCCACGGACTGCTAGTGGTTGACTGCGCTCCGGGCGGCGGACGTCACCCAGCTTGAGCCTCTCGCCGGAGTCGTCCGCAGGGTCCAAAGCGGCGGTAATGGAACGCGACGGCGGCAGCGCGGCACTCCCCGACCGGGTTGTAGAGGATCTGCTCTACCTCGGCTGCCAGGGTCGGCTCCTGGAAGCGGTGGTCAGGGAGATGTCCGGGTCCGGGCAGTTGGGTACCGCCTTTGCGGACCTCGACATAGACGTGCGGGCCATGGCGATCGCACGCGCCATGCGCTCGTTTGCGGACGGTAGCGGCGATCTCTGTCATCCGGGGCTCCTGTCGCCTGGTCCAGCGCTTGCCTTTGGCGCGACCCCGCTCGAGTTCCTGCGCCATGTGACCGCAAGGGGCACATCGCCCGCGTCGGCGCGGGCGGGAGGACTGAGCTGGCACGACACTGACAGGGGGCTGATCGGCTGGGGAGGACCGAGGGGCGGCACGATGACCCAGGTGATGGCCGGTGCGGCGCTGGCGCACAGGCAGAGGGGCGAGGACAGGGTCGCCCTCGTCTTCGAGGAGCGCGGGGCTTTGCAGGGGGGCGGGTGGCACGAGGGGATGAGTCTCTCGGGCGCCCTGGCGCTGGCGCTGATCGTGGTGGTGGAGGACAGCTTTCCCCCGGACTCGGCCGACGCGACCGACCTGCGAGCGATGGCTGGAGTCTACGGTGCCGATTTCGTGTCGGTCGGGGCGATGGAACTCGTGGAGCTCTACCGATTGGCTGCGGACGCTCGCCAGCGGGCGCTCGGAGGCGATGGCCCGGTGATCGTGGAGCTCCGACCGCTCCCCGACGAAGAGAGGTGGGCCCTGCACGACGGCTTGGCGGAGGCTGCGGTAGCGGATGACACGATCTCCGAGCGCGAGAGGGTCGACACCGAGGCCGCCGCAACCGCCTCCGTGGAGCATGCGTCGGAGCGTCTGGGCAAGGAACCGGGACCGTCGCCGGAAGAAGCTCTGGCACCGATCTGCGCCGCGGCTCCGCCCATTCGGCCCTGGCCCCGACTCGACCCGCCCTCGCCGCAGGCCAGGCCAGTCGAGGAGCTGCAGGGGGCCGCCTGGTGACCGCAGCGATCCCTACCCAGGTGGCGCGAACGCGATCGGGCGAGCCTGCGACCTTTCTGGAGGCGATCAGCGAGGCGCTCTGGGAGGAGATGGAGCGCGACGAGAGCGTCTTCCTCATGGGCGAGGACATTGGCGAGTACGGCGGCGCCTTCAAGGTCACTCGCGGATTCCTGGCGCGCTTTGGCGCAACTAGGGTGGTCGACACGCCTATCTCCGAGGGCGGGTTCACTGGGGCGGCGGCCGGGGCGGCCCACATGGGCCTCCGTCCGGTCGTCGAAATCCAGTTCATGGACTTCGTCTCGCCCGCCTACGATGTGCTCACCAACTACATCGCCACCTCGCGCTACCGGGGTGCCGGGCCGCTCCCCCTGGTGGTGCGCGGGCCGGTGGGGGGGGGAAGTCGGGGAGGGCCCTTCCACTCCCAGAATGTCGAGATGGCCTTCTTCCACACGCCCGGGCTCAAGATCGTCTACCCGGCCACGGCGCGAGACGCCAAGGGGCTGCTCAAGAGTGCGATCCGCGACGACGACCCCGTGATCTTCGAGGAGCACAAGGGGCTCTACCGCGCCCCGCACTGCCGCGAGCTCCTTCCCGACGAGGACTACGTGGTGCCGATCGGCGAGGCGCGAACGGTGCTGGAGGGGGACGACCTCACGGTCGTCACCTACGGGCTGATGGTGCATCGCAGCTTGGAGGCAGCGGCTACCCTCGCTCGCGACGGCGCCCGGATCGAGGTGATCGACCTGCGGACGCTCCTGCCGCTCGACGAGGAGGCGATTTCGGCCTCGGTCCGGAAGACGGGGAAGCTCCTGATCGTGCATGAGGACACCCGTACCGGGGGAATTGCGGGCGAGATCGCGATGCGGGTGAACGAACGCGCCTTCGAGTGGCTGGACGGGCCGATCCTGCGGGTCACCGCAATCGATTCCCCGGTCCCCTTCAGCGGCGAGCTGGAGGACTACTTCCTGCCGTCGGTGGAGGATGTGGTGACCGCCGCACGTTATCTTCTGGATTACTGACGGTGGACGGGGACGGGCTGCGCGCGTCTCCGCCCGGCCCCCATGGCCTCGTCTGGACCCCTGCATGGAGTGGCGATAGTGTCCCGAATTGAAGTTCCGATGCCCCAGATGGGCGAATCGATCGCCGAGGGCACGGTCTCAAAGTGGCTGAAGCAGGTCGGGGAGGCCGTCGAGCGCGACGAGCCCATTCTGGAGATCTCCACCGACAAGGTAGACGCCGAGATTCCCTCGCCCTCCGCCGGGGCGCTGGTCGAGGTGCTGGTAGCCGAGGGCGAGACGGTGGAGGTGGGCACTATCGTCGCCTTCATAGACCCGAACGGAAGCTCCGACGACCAAGCGCAGGCAGCGGTCTCCGAAGAACCGGTGCCGCCCGGGCCATCGAGCCCGTCCGCCGAGGAGTCGGCCGAGACCGCCCCACCACCGGCCAATGCGGAAGTAGCGGAACCGTCCTCGGGCGCAACTTCGGGGGCAGCCGACACCGATGATGACCCGGGTTGCACCACAACCACCGAGGAGAGGCTCCGCGCCCGTTCGACTCCTGTGGTGCGGCGGATCGCAGGCGAGGCGGGTGTCGAGATAGCCGAGGTGCCCGGCACTGGCCACGGGGGACGGGTGACCAAGCAGGACATCCTGGCATACATCGAGAAGACGCCAGCCGAGCCGGTCGCCGATCCTGTCCAGCCAGCACCCCGGCCATCGACGCCGACTCCGTCGGTTCCTGCCCCAACCCCCGTGCCAACCCCGGCCGCACGCCCCGCCCCGAGTGGCGACGATCTCTGGGACCGCTTCAGCACGGAGGTGGAACACCCTGTCTTCCCGGTCCGCGCCGAGGACACTGTCGAGGCCATGGACAAGATGCGCCGCCTCACTGCGGAGCACATGATCCTCGCCAAGCGCGTGCACGCGCACGTGCACTCGATCGTCGAGATCGACTTCACCTCTGTGGACACGGTACGCCGCAAGATGAAGGAGCAGTGGGCCAAGAGGGGAGCGCGGGTCTCCTACACCGCCTTCGTCGCCTGGGCGTGCTCCCGAATACTGCGTGACTTCCCGACGGTGAACGGAGTGATCTCGGGCAATAGCGTCATTCACCGGGGCGCGGTCAACCTGGGGATGGCCGTGGACCTGAACCCGGGACTAATCGTGCCAGTGATCCACAACGCCGACGACCTCGGGCTGGTGGGTCTGGCCAAGAAGATCGTGGACCTCGCGACGCGTGCGAAGTCGCGGCAGCTCTCTCCGGGCGAGATCCAGGGTGCGACCTTCACGATCACCAACCCGGGCGTGCTCGGCACCATGGTCGGGATGCCGGTCATCCCCAAGGGCACCTCGGCGATCCTGGGTACCGGCGCCATCGAGAAGCGCGTGGTCGCGCTGACCGATCCGGTGACCGGGGGCGATTCCGTCGCGATTCGGAAGCGGTCGTACTTCTCGCTCGGCTACGACCACCGTCTGGTGGACGGTGCCGATTCGGCGCGCTTCCTGTCGGCGCTCAAGGAGGTGCTGGAGGATTTCCCCCAGTAGTCGGCGGACTGCCATGGACGCATGAGGGCCTGGAGAGACCGTGCGCTCTCGGTTCGACACCTGGGCGAGGTGGGCTACCCGGAGGCCCTCGAGCTGCAGGCCCGTCTTGTTGGGCGTCGTCGTCGGGGCGAGGTGCCCGACACGTTGTTGCTCCTGCAGCACCCCCATGTGGTCACGATCGGGTCGGCAGGTGGCGATCGCCACCTGCTTCTCCCGCGTCGGGAGCTCGCCGAGCGGGGGATCGGGCTCTTCGAGACGGGTAGGGGCGGGGACGTCACCTACCACGGCCCGGGGCAGGTCGTCGGCTACCCAATTCTCGATCTGAAGCCCGACCGCAGGGATCTTCACGCCTACCTGCGGAGCCTGGAGGCGGTCCTGATCGACGCGCTGGCCACCCTCGGGATCCCGGCCGACCGCGACGAGACGGCGACGGGCGTGTGGGTGGAGGGCGCCAAGGTCGCCGCGATCGGAATCCGAGTCTCGTCGGGGTGGATCACCTCGCACGGCTTCGCCCTGAATGTCGCGACCGACCTCTCCTACTTCGGGGTGATCGTCCCGTGCGGCCTTGAGGAGCGGCCGGTCACCAGCGTCGAACGGATCCTGGGGAGCGAGGTGGCGCCTGCAGCCCTGCACCAGGCGATCGCGGGGGCCATGGTCCGCGAGTTCGGCTACGGGCGTGCCGATGACAGCTAGCACGGGTACAGGCATTGTAAAACATGGATTACATAATGTAAAGTATACATTACAGTACGGCCGGGCGAGCGAGGAGATCCAGTGGGGATGCAGCGCTGCTCCTGCCGTGGGAGGCTTGTCCACGGGCCTTGGGCACCTCGCCATCGCGTCGCACTGGCACTGTACGACAGGCTATAATTCGAGCCGTTCGTCCCGGATCGCCCCCCGCCCCCACAACCTTGAGCGCAGGCGACAATGGCTTCCTCGCACCGAATCGAGCGCGACGCCCTTGGCGAAATGAGGGTTCCAGCCGACGCCCTCTACGGCGCTCAGACCCAGCGCGCGGTCGAGAACTTCCCGATCAGCGGGCGGCGCTTCGGACGGCGCTTCATCGAGGCACTGGGGAGGATCAAGGAAGCCGCTGCCAGGACGAATGCGGAGCTGGGGCTGCTCGACGACCAGGTGGCCGACGCGATCGCCTCCGCCTCCTCCGAGGTAGCTCGCGGCGACTGGGACGATCACTTCCCCCTCGACATCTATCAGACCGGCTCGGGCACCTCGACAAACATGAACGCCAACGAGGTGATCGCCGCGCTCGCCAGCCGTCTGCTGGAGCGGATGGACGACGATGGCAACCCTCCCCCCGTGCACCCGAACGACCACGTCAACTTCGGGCAGTCCTCGAACGACGTGATCCCTACTGCGATCCACGTCGCGTGCCGGGCGGCGGTACGCGACGAGCTCGTGCCCGCGCTCGCGAAGCTGCGCGAGGCACTCGCCGAGCAGGCGAAGTCCCTCGACGGCGTGGTGAAGTCGGGCCGCACCCACCTCATGGACGCCACCCCCGTCCGCCTGGGGCAGGAGTTCGGTGGCTACGCCAAGCAGGTCGAGCGTGGGATCGAGAGGGTCGAGCGCACCTCCCGGGAGATGTCGGAGCTGGCGCTCGGCGGCACGGCCACCGGCTCGGGGATCAACACGCATCCTCGCTTCGCCGCCCTCGCGGTCGCCCGGATCGCCACCATCTACGGAATCACCTTCCGGGAGGCCGAGGACCATTTCGAGGCGCAGGGGGGGAAGGACGCGTGCGTCTCGCTGGCTGGCGCGCTGAACACGGTGGCCGCCGCCCTAATGAAGATCGCCGACGATGTGCGCTGGCTGGCGAGCGGCCCCACCTCGGGCATCGCCGAGATCCAGCTTCCAGCGGTGCAGCCGGGGAGCTCGATCATGCCTGGGAAGGTGAATCCCGTGATCTGCGAGGCACTCATGATGGTCTGCGCCCGGGTCGCCGGAAACGCCACCACAGTCACGATCGCCGGCCAGCGGGGGAACTTCGAGCTGAATGTGATGATGCCGGTGATCGCAGACTCTCTCCTCGAGTCGATCGGCCTGCTGGCATCTGCCTGCCGGGTCTTCGCCGACCGCTGCGTGGCGGGCATCGAGCCCCGGCCGGAGCATGCGCGGGAGCTCCTGGAGCGCAATCCGGCGATAGCCACCGCGCTGAATCCCTACGTCGGGTACGACCGTGCGGCGGTGGTGGCCAAGCGGGCTGCGGCCGAGCGGCGATCGGTGCGCGAGGTGGCCGAGGAGATGGGGCTGATTGCGTCGGAGGAGCTCGACCGGGCACTGGACGTGCGCCAGATGACCGAGCCCGGGATTTCCGGCCACGACTGACTCCCTTGCGGGTGACCGCGACCTGCCAGAACCGCCCGAGGTTGCGCGCGGCCCCGCCGCTCCCCATCTTTGACGGGTGTCGGGGGGCTTAGCATTGAGCCAACACTGGACGAGCCGGGACTGCCTCCCGCCGAGTACGTCACGCCCCAAGGGGGGGACGGCGGAGCCGGTGGGGGAGTCACCGACGATTGAGCCCCGGGCTTCATCCACCGCTCTTCGGCACGATTGCGGTCTGCCTTGCGTGGGCCCAAAGGTCGGCGATCCTTTCGGGACGCCGACCTTTGCATTTTGCTGAGCGAATGTTAGGAGGCAAATGCCGCGCGTCCGCATAGTCCGCCGACTCCACTTCAGCGCCGCCCACAGGCTTTCCCGCCCAGACTGGAGCGAGGAGCGGAACGTGCGCACCTTCGGCGAGTGCGCCCACCGCAACTGGCACGGCCACAACTACGAGCTCGAAGTCGCGGTCGTAGGCCCGGTGGATCCGGAGACGGGGTACGTGATGGACCTGGCGGCGCTCAAGGAGCTAGTCGAGCGCCGGGTGGTGGGCGACCTCGACCACCGCAACCTCAACCTGGACGTGCCTTGGCTCGCCGACGTCGTCCCGACGACCGAGAACCTCGCGATCGGGATCTGGCAGCGAATATCGCCGCACATTCCGCCCCCCGCCGTCCTAGACGCGGTGATCGTGCAGGAGACGCCCCGAAACCGGGTGGAGTACCGGGGCGGATAGAGGTGTCAGCATGCACATCGGCCTCGTCGAGCAGCTCCTCTGCCCCCGCTGCGGACCGCCCTACGGCCTGATTCTCCTCGCCCAGGAAGTGCGGGAGCGCCGCGTTCAGCAGGGCGAGTTCGGGTGCCCGAAGTGTCGCGGCAGCTACCCGGTCGAGGCCGGATTCGGCGACCTCAGGCCACCGCCGCGCTCTCCGGCACCGTCGGCCCGAGCAGCCGCCGCCCGCGTGGCTTCCGATCCCGACGCCGCACTCCGCCTGGCCGCCGCCCTGGGCGTTGCCCAGGGTCCGGGTGTCCTCCTCCTAGACGACTTCCACGCGAGCGACGCCCGAGCTCTTGCGGGGATAGTGGACGACGTTGAGGTGGTCGTCGCCGGCTGGGGTGGACAAGGGGTCGCTGGGCCGGGTTTGAGTGCGTTCGTGGCGGGGGGGACGATCCCGATCCGGGACGGCGCGGCGCTGGGGGTGGCGGTTGGAGGCGACCGGGACGAGGCGGCGTGGAGTGAGTCGCTGCGGGTGCTGGCCGACGGAGGGAGGCTCGTGATCTCCGGGCCCTCCGACGCGTCCCGCGAGTGGGTGCGGAGAAATGGTCTGGTTCAGCTGCTGGACGGCGGCGGGATGCTCGTCGCCACGGTGCCTCCAGCGGGCCCAAAGCCACGTCCAGCCATGTGGAGGGGGCCGGGGGTGCCGAGCTCCCCCAGTGGCTAGCAGTCCGTGGATGATCTCGCGCGTGGGAGGATGTCAACAGGCTGCTAGAATGCCCCTGCGACGAGCGCCGCCAGGAGGAGCGGGTGGTAGAGGAGCGACGCGACGAAGACCCGTCTGCCGCTTCGCGCGGTGGGAGCTAGGAGGAAGGCCAGCGTCACGGCCACCATGCCGCCGCCCAGGACGAGCGCGGCGGCGGCGTACAGGTCGTCGGCCAATCCCAGCATCCGAGGTGCCAGGGCGAGGGGGAAGAGCAGAGCCGCATGACCCACCATCAGCCAGGCGATCAGGCGGTCGGAGCCCGCCGGAATCAGTCGGAAGCCAGCCCGCTCGTAGTCGTGGCGCAGGTTCCACCCGAGCGCGAGGACATGGACGAGCTGCCAGAGGAAGTGAATTGCGAAGAGCGCGGTCCCCTCGGTGTCGAGAGCGCCTGTGCGGGCCGCCCACCCGATCAGGACGGGGAGCGCCCCCGGAATGGCGCCGACCGGGGTGGCGAGTGGCGACAGGCGCTTGAGAGGTGTGTAGACGAGGTTGTAGAGGAGCGCCGAGCCGCTGGCGAGGAGGGCGGGGAGCCACCCGACCCAGTGGATCAGGTGGGCGACGCCGGCCACAAGGAGGACGCAGGCGAAGAGGCAGGCGCGACCGGGCGAAATGCGCCTCGAGGGGAGTGGGCGACCGCAGGTCCGGAGCATCAGCGCATCCGCCTCGCGCTCGAGGAACTGGTTCAGTGCCAGGGCGCCGGCGGAGCAGAGGGCGACGCCAAGGAATACTTGCAGGGTTCCAGGCAGATCGATGTGGGCGACGTCCGCCACCAGGAACCCGACCGCCGCAGTGAAGGCCACGAAGGCGGTGATCATCGGCTTGATCAGCTCGAAGTATGCGCCGCCAGCCTCCCACCAGCGTCCCCCGCGCTCGGAATCGCTCAACTGTTCACTCCCTGTAAACCATGGACTTGTCCACGGGCTGCCGCACTCCGTGGATAATCTCGCGCGAGCACTGAGAGTGGCGAAGCGCTACCGGCCCGAGGAGGAACGCAGAGCGAAGCCATGGGTACGGACACTGTAAACCATGGTTTGGCGACCGCGACCGCGACCGGTTTCTTCGGCTTGCTCGCCAGCATCCGGGCCCGCCACGGTCCCGCGATCTCGCGCCGCCGGCCGTGGCCCCGTGCAACCGAAAGCTCCTCTTTGCCAGATCGATCCCGATGATGCTAACCTCTTTCCATGTGGATGCCTCCTCCCTCGGATGGTCGGACCTCTCGACGTCAACGAATCGCTTCACAACCATCATCGGCAGTTCGCGATGCCGCCGGGAGGGGGCGTCCACTCCACCGTGGACGGTCTCGCGCTTGCACCGAGAACGGCGAAGCACTCCGCGGGGCGCGTGGTGGAGCCATTCGCCCAGGAAGCCACGCAGGAGCGAAGCGATCCAGCATGGATGCAGCGCCCCTCGAATGCCGCCAGGGTGCATCTGCGGGCTGCAAGGGGTGGCGGCAGCGCTACCGGCCCAAGGAGCAACGCCGCTGATGCCGGACGAACGGAGCACGGGGATTCGTGGCCGCCGCCGCCGTGAGCGGAAGGTACTCGGGATTGCGCTGCTCTTGTCCCTGGTATTCCACCTCTCAGTCTTCGCCCTTGGCGGGAGACGCGAGATTCCGACGCTCTCCGCCGAGGCCAGCGCCCGGAAGGCCGAGCTCCTGGTCGCGCGGGGCGGTGTGGAGGCGATCCGGGTGAGTCAGCCCCCTCCGGTTCCGCTCGTTCCCCCGGCGCTGCCGGTGCCCATCGCCCTCGACACCGAGCCGATCGAGCTCGCCCAGGAGCTCGACTTCGACCTGGCTGCGCTCCTCGGCGAGCTGGGGCCTCCCGGACTTCCCGGACTGGATCTGGGCGATCAGGGTGCCGGCGATAGCGGCGAGTCCGAGTTCGTCGGGCCCCGCTCGCGAGGGATAATATGGCCGTCTTTCGAGGGGCTCCGAGGCACCGTCGACGTCTGGGTCTTCGTCGACGCGGCGGGCGGCGTGGTGGCCGACTCGACCCGACTCTACCCCCCGACACGGGACCGCAAAGTGAACCGGCAGCTGATCAGCGAGGCGTCCGAGTGGCGCTTTTACCCGGCAACGCAGGCTGGCGTGCCAGTGGCCGCCTGGACCAACTATACCGTGACCGGGTCGCAGTAGCCATGTCACCAACCCGGGCTTCGGGAGCGATGCAGCGCGCGGCCAAGCGGATACTCTGGGTCGACGACGAGATCGGCCTGCTGCGGCCGCACCTCCTCTTCCTGCAGCAGCGCGGCTACCACGTCGACGCCATCACCAACGGCGACGACGCCCTCGCCCTCCTCGCCGACAACGCCTACGACCTGATCCTCCTTGACGAGCAGATGCCTGGACGGCGCGGCCTCGAGGTCCTGCGGATCCTGCGCCAGAGCGACCCCTACGCACGGGTGGTGATGGTCACCAAGTCGGAGGAGGACCGGACGATGACCGAGGCGATCGGGCGTCAGGTGGAGGCGTACCTGGTAAAGCCGACCAGCCCCCGCCAGGTGCTCTCGGTGGTCACGCGCATACTGGAGGGGTCGTCGATTCAGCAGCAGCGCGCCGCCCAGGACTTCGCCGCCCGCTGGCCGGAGCTCGCCCGTGGGCGGGAGGAGGCTTCGACCGAGGCCGACTTTGCGCGCCTCTACCAGGAGCTGGTGGACTGGCACCTGCGTCTTGAGCGAGCCGACGAGACGAGGCTGGTGGCCACCGTAGAATCGCTCCTGGAGGACCTGCGCCGGGACTTCGGCCCCTGGGTGATGCGCAACTACCCAGGGTGGGTGCGCGGAGGGAGGGGAGCGCCCTGCCTCTCGGTCGATGTCGTCGAGCGTTTCCTCCTTCCGCTCATGGGCGACGACCCGGTATTCCTCGTCGTGCTTGATTGCATGCGCCTAGACCAGTGGCGCTCCATCGCGCCGCTGGTCGGCCGCTTCTTCGACATCGAGGAGTCCTACCACTACTCGATCCTACCCACGGCCACGCCATACGCCAGGAACGCCATCTTCTCCGGCCTCTACCCCGACCAGATCGCAGCCAGGCACCCCGGGTGGTGGGCCACTACCGGCGACGAGTCTTCCCTCAACGCCTTCGAGGACGAGCTCCTCGCCGAGCAGCTCCTGCGCCTCACCGGGCGGGATGTTCCGATCCACTACGACAAGGTCTTCAGTGATCGGAACGCCGCGCAGGTCCGGGGGCGCATCCTCTCGGCGCTCAAGACCCCGGGCACCGTCCTGGCCATCGTCTTCAACTTCGTGGACCTGATGACCCACGGCCGCTCGGAGTCGCCGATCCTGATGGAGGTCGCCAAGGACGAGTCGGCGCTCCGCCAACTGACCCGATCATGGTTCGAGCGCTCGACAGCCTTCTTGATGCTGAAGGAGGCGGCCTCGCGGGGTCATCGGGTGGTCCTGACCACCGACCACGGATCGATCCACTGCCGACGCCCAGCCACGATCTACGCCCGTAGGGACGCGACGGCGAGTCTGCGCTACAAGTTCGGCGGCGACCTCAGGGCCATGGACCGTCGCTCGGCATTCGCGCCGAGCGGCTTCTCCACCCTTCGTCTGCCGCCAGGTCCGGCTAGCTCCAATGTGCTGCTGGCGCTCGATGACTACTTCTTCGTCTACCCGACCAAGCTGCGGAAGTACCAGCGGCGCTACCGGAACTCCTTCCTGCACGGGGGGATATCGCCGGAGGAGATGATCGCGCCGGTGGCGGTTCTGAAGCCACGCCCGCAGTGACCCGGGAGGGGGACCCGAGGCCGCCAGGGGAATCGCTGCGGGGAGGTGTAGTCGGCAGAGCGCTCTCCTACCTACGGCCCTACCGGACACAGCTTCTCCTGGCCTCGCTGGCAAGCTTCGCCTACGCGGTGTTCGACGCCTTCTCGATCGTCCTCCTCATCCCCTTCCTGGCTACGGTCTTCGGCGAGTCGGCCCCGGCCACTGCCAAGGCCGAGGTGGAGGCCCCCGGGCAGCTGGAGAGGGCGCTGGAGGCGACGCTAGGCCGAATGGTAGATCTGGAGGGCGACCCGCAGGCAGTGGTCGTCGCGGTCATCGTGCTCATCCTCGCGCTGGTGATCCTCAAGAATGTGGCTGACTTCGCCCGTTCTCTCCTCTCGGCGAGGATCGAGCAGGGGATGGCCCGCGATCTGCGACGCGCCCTCTACGATGGGCTCCTGGAGATGGATCTCGCCTTCTTCGCGCGAGCGAGAACCGGACAGGTCGCGTCACGCCTCACCCACGATGTCGAGCAGCTCCGCACGCTGGCGACGAGCGAGCTGATCCGGGCGCTCTCGTCGGTGTTGATCTTCACGGCGACTCTCTACTGGATGCTTGCGATCTCGCTCCGGCTGACAGCGGCGGCCTTTGTGGTGGTCCCCCTCACGATGGTCCTCTGGGGGCCGCTCGTCCGGCGGCTGAGGAGGGGGGATGCGCGTGTACTCGACCTTGCAGGAGCGGTCGGTGCCCGCATTCACGAGACGGTTGCGGGGATTCGCGAGGTCAAGTCCGCCTCGGCGGAGGCCTTCGAGCGGTACCGCTTCCGGGAGCTGACCGGGGGCTACCTGCGCACACTCCTGCGCACCGAGCGGCTCAGGGCGCTCGCTGGCCCCATGACCGAGGCGCTCGTCGCGCTTGGGACGGCCCTCCTCCTCTGGTACGGTGCCCGCCTAGTCGTCGTCGAGAGATCGCTCACCGGTGGCGAGTTCGTCGGCTTCATCTTTCTCAGCACGCGGCTCTACGCCCCGGTCAAGCACCTGAGCAAGCTTCCCGCCCTCCTTCAGCCCGGGCTCGCCGCGGCCGAGCGGATCTTCGAGCTCCTGGACGCCCCTGTCGGGATCCGCGACCGGCAAGGTGCCAAGCCGCTCGGTGGCGTACGCAAGGGGATCAGCTACCGGGGCGTAACGATGGAGTACCGCCCCGGCGAACCCGTCCTGAGGGACATCGACCTCTTCGTGCCGGTCGGATCGGTGGCGGCGCTGGTGGGGCCGAGCGGGGCCGGGAAGTCGACCGTGGTGGACCTGCTGGCCCGATTCCACGAACCGACGAGTGGATCGATCGAGATCGACGGGATCGACCTCCGGCGGTTGCGGGTCGGGTCGCTCAGGAGCTCGCTCGGGATGGTGTCGCAGGAGGCCGCGATCTTCCACGACACCGTGCACGCGAACATCGCCTACGGGACGGCGGGTGCGTCGCGCGAAGAGGTCGAGCGAGCGGCGAGGGCGGCACGTGCCCACCACTTCGTCTCCCGTCTCCCAGAGGGCTATGACACGCAGGTGGGCGAGAGGGGAACGGTGCTCTCGGGGGGGGAGCGTCAGCGGCTCGCCATTGCGCGGGCATTGCTCCGCGACCCGCCCATTCTGGTGCTCGACGAGGCGACGAGCGCACTGGACGCCGATTCGGAGCGGCTCGTGCAGCAGGCGCTCGCGATGCTCATGCGGGGCCGCACGGTCATCGTGATCGCGCACCGCCTGGCTACGATTCGCCGTGCCGACCGGATCTTCGTGCTCGACGGCGGGAGGATAGTCCAGGAGGGCACGCACCAGTCGCTCCTCGCCGAGGGCGGGCTCTATCGGCGGCTAGCAGCCATTGGATGAGCTCGCGCGAGCACCGGGAGCGGCGGTGCACCGAGCTGGCAGGGCGAGCGCACGGCACCGGGCCGAGCACCTGGCGACGCGAGCGGTAGGTGCCGTTGCGAGGGCGCTGCCGGAGGTGGCGGCCGACCGCTTGGGTGCCGTTCTCGGCTGGCTGCTGGCAAGGGTGTGGCGACCGCGTTGGAAGGTCGTGACGGCGCAGCTCCGCACCGCCTTTCCCGAGGCCGACGAGCGCTGGCGGCTCCGAGTGGCCCGCAGGTCGTACGCGCACTTCGGGGCGGAGATGGTGGCGTGGCTCAGACTCGGCGGAGCGAGTCGCGCGGCCATCAGGGAGCGGACCCGCCTGATCGGGGGCGAGCTCCTCGCCGAGGCCCGCGCGCGCGGCCGGGGAGTGATGCTAGTCAGCGGCCACCTGGGGAACTGGGAGGTGGGCACTGCCGGCATCGTCGCGCGCGGCTTCGCCGTCGACGTGGTCGTGGCCCGTCAGCGCAACCCGCTCTTCGACAGCTACCTGACCGGTGCGCGAGAGAGACTCGGCATGAAGGTCGTACTTCGGGAGGACGCCCGCGTTGGTGTCGCGGATGCCCTCGAGGCGGGGCGGTTCGTCGGCATCATGGGGGACCAGGATGCGAGGAGCGCGGGGGTCTTTGTCGACTTCTGCGGGCGACCGGCCTCCACAGCCCGTGGACCGGCCCTCCTGGCGCTGCGGTCGGGGGCGCTGCTCGCGACCTTCCACACGGTGCGGAGGCCAGGGTGGTGGCCGCGCTACGATGTCCACATCGCCCCGGTGCGCCGGGACGCTGCTTCCGAGGGTGGTGGTCGGCGCACACGAGTGGCTGCGCTCACCCAGGCGATAGCGGGGGCGCTCGAAGAGGCGGTGCGCACACACCCCGAGCAGTATCTCTGGCACCACCGGAGGTGGAAGACGAAGCCGCGAGCGGAGCAGCCCGCCCCATCGGACCAGCGCTCGGCAGGCAAACGTTCCCACCCCCGATAGCGTCTCAAGGCAGCGTAGATTCAACCATGATCCACATCTGCATTCCCTGTCGGGACGAGCGCCACACGATCGGCGTGCTCCTCTGGAGGATCCGCGAGGTCATGCTCGAGCTGGGCCGCGACTTCCGGATCCTCGTCCTCGACGACGGGTGCCAAGACGGAACCCGAGAGCTGCTCGAGAGGTACAGCCGCGTGCTCCCCCTGACGATCCTCACCGAAGAGACCCCTATCGGGTACGGGGCCGCCCTCGAAAAGCTGCTTGTGGCGGCCTCCGAGGGGACCGACTACCCGAAGCGGGACGCTGTCGTGACAATGCAGGCCGACTTCACCGAGCACCCCGACACCCTGCGGCGCGTCGTGCGCACCTTCGAGGGAGGCACCGACATCGTCGCGTGCGAGAGGGCGGATGCGTCCGAGGAGGGCGGCACCACTCCAATGCTTGCGCGGATCGCGCGGTGGCTCGTCGGTTCGGCTCGCGGACGGCACACGAAGGGCGATGCGGTCGCGGATCCCCTGATCGGCCTGCGTGCCTACCGGATCGCGGTCGTCCGGAAGGCGCTCGCGCAGCGCAAGCGCCCACTCGCCACCTCGGACGGGTGGGCCGCCAACGTCGAGCTCATGCGCTCCCTGGCGCCCCATGCGCGTCGCGTCGCGCACGTCCCCGTAGCGCTGCGTCACGACATTAGGCGGCGACCCACGCGAAGGCGGCTCGTGGCCACGCTGCGGGAGGTCGCGCGCGCCAGGCGGGCGGTCGCATTGGCGGCAGTTTTCGCCGCTCTCCCCCTGGGCACGGCGGCGCAGAGCCACGCCACCCTGTTGCTCGACTCGCTCGCCGTCGCCCCGCAGGTGGTCGCTCCGCTCCCTTTCGAGCCCGGCGAGCGGCTCAGCTACCGGGTCAAGTACGGGATCTTCGGCGTCGGCGAGGCGCTGATGGGGGTGGCGGAGATGGACACGCTTCGCGGCAGCTCGGTCTATCCTGTCCACCTCAACATGAGGGCCAGCGTGCTCGGGTATCGCTTCGACCACTGGCTGATGAGCTGGATCGACACCGAGACCCTGGCGTCGCGCCGCTTCGTGAACGACCAGAGGCGGCGGGGCCGCTACCGAGAGTACGACATCTTCCCCGAGGAGCGCATGGTTCAGCGTATCGACCGCGACACCACCTGGTCGATCCCGACCTCGGGTCCGCTGGACGACATCTCCTTCGTCTACTTCACCCGCACCCTGCCGCTCGAAGTGGGGCGCACCTACACCTTCAACCGCTTCTACAAGGAGAAGGGCAACCCCATACACCTGGAGATCCTGCGGAGAGACACGCGCGACGTCGGAGCGGGCACCTTCAACACCATCGTGGTCCGCCCGACGATCCCCGGGAGCAGCTTCTTCGCCGAGGGAGGCGGCGCCGAGATTCACCTATCCGACGACGAGCGGCGCCTGGTCGTCTACATGAAGGTCGACGGCCCGGTGCTGCCGATCAACATCACGATGCACCTGGAGGAGATCGGTACGGGCTACACGGCGAGCGAGGCGGCGGTGGAGGCTCCGGAGAGCAACTTGGGGTCGGATGATGCGCAAGGTGGTGGTGCAACGCCGGGCGATGCTGAGCAGAGTGACACAACTTCGGCCAATCCAGGGCCGTAGTCTGCCCTCGGTCGATGGCCAGGGCATTCGACACTCGCGCAAGTCGGCCGAGGTGGGGGCCACGGGGAGTCGTCGCGCGGGGCTTCCGCTTCTGGGGCGCATGGGGTCTGGCGATCTGCTGTCTCTGGCTGTCCAGGCCGAGCGGCACGTCGCTTATCGCCGGAGGCTCGCTGATCGCGATCGGCCTCCTGATCCGCGCCTGGGCCGCCTCGCTCCTCTGGAAGGACCGCGAGCTGGCGGTGGCGGGACCCTACGCGCATACCCGCAACCCGCTCTACCTAGGTAGTCTGCTGATGGGTCTTGGCGGTGCGGTGGCCGCAGCAAGTCTGTGGCTCGGCGTCGCCTTCGTAGTCTTCTTCGCCTGGAGCTACGCACCTGCCATCGAGCGCGAGTCGGCCGAGCTGACGGGGCTCTTCGGAGAGAGCTACCGGAGCTACAGGGCGAGCGTGCCCGCCCTGCTCCCCAGGGTGACTCCGTACCGTCGGAGCGGGGATCTTTCTGGTCGGACCACCAGCGGCCCTCCCCGGATCTCGCCCGCCCTCTACATGCGGAACCGCGAGTGGGAGGCGGCGCTGGGGGCGGTGGCGGCGATGGCGGTGCTCGCCGTCAAGGCCGGCGGCTGATTTTCGGTCAGTTGCTCAGACTCTGGACAGATAACTGGCAGAATCTGTCACACCATCTGCGTCACCCTCCTCTGGAGAGGGATCACCGCGAGTCTCCGTTCCCGTCCTCGATCTCGACCAGATGCAGACTCGGCCCCGCTAGGGTTCGCCCCTTTACCGTGACGTCCAGCGCGTAGCGCCCCGGCATCGGGAAGACCACATCCTCGATCGGCATCACTAGCTGGGTCCTGGCAGGGGGCCGGTCGGCGGGGGCCGGGGTGACCTCGGACTGCCCCTCGAGGGTGAGTGTCGGTCGACCCTCTGGATCGCGCACATCCACGCGGAAGTTGTGCCGCCCGTGGTCGTCGCGGTCCCACTCCAACACGAGGACGAGGGTCATCGCGTCCTGGCGGGCCGGAAAGCCGTGCGCGTAGAGGTCGTGAAAGACGCCCCGCAGGTCGAGCTTCCCGTCGGGCGCGGTGGTGACTCGGTCGCAGAGCGCGGCTGTGAGGATCCTCATGGGTTACGATACGCGTTCGATCCCACGCAGACCAATGGAGGAGAGGGAGCGCGACCACACAGGTGAGTGAAGCCATGCTGCAGGCACCATCTCCGCTCGGCACCCCACGCCACAACCTCGGGGCACCGCATGGGGCCTCGGGGCAGTCTCGCCTCCTCCCACCTGCACCACATCGGCCCGGCAGGTACATTGGTGTCAGCGGAGCGGAGGTGCGCGGAGGACGGCGGGCCGTTCGTAGTCTCGCGAGGGGCCGGGGACGTCCGTGTGTGCGCCCCACGATGAAAGCTCGAAATTGACGAGAGGCGTGAAGAGGCTCAGGGTGCAGGAGGAGACCATCGTGCTGGTGCGGATCGAGGAGTTGCCTAGACTGGCGCGCCCGGCGTGATCATCCGTCCCCGCGTACGCGGCTTCGTCTGCACGACCACCCACCCCGTGGGGTGCGCCCGCAACGTCGAATCGCAGATCGAGCAGGCGCGCCGACGCCCTATCGCGCGTGCGCCTAGCTCCGTGCTCGTGCTGGGCTCTTCGGCAAGCTACGGACTGGCGTCGAGGATAGCGCTGGCGTTCGGCGGAGGGGCCGCAACCTTCGGCGTCTTCTACGATCGCCCCCCCTCGGCGCGTCGTCCCGGCACGGCCGGCTGGTACAACACCGCCGCCTTCGAGGCGGCTGCAGCGAGGGCCGGACTCGTCTCCGCGTGCTACAACGGCGACGCCTTCTCGCACGAGGCCAAGGAGGTGGTGGTAGCCGCCCTGAAGCGCGACTTCCCCCCCGTCGACTGCGTCGTGAACTCGCTGGCGGCCCCCAGACGGGTGCACCCCGACACCGGAGAGCGCTTCGCCTCGGTGCTCAGGCCGATCGGGGCCTCCTACCGCACCAAGACGCTGGACACCGCCAGGGGAGAGGTCGCCGAGATCGAGCTCTCGCCCGCCACTGCCGAAGAGGTGGAGGCCACCGTTGCGGTGATGGGCGGCGAGGATTGGCGTCTCTGGATGAGGGCACTCGGCGACGGGGGCGTCCTGGCGCCGGGTTGCCGCACATTCGCGTACAGCTACATCGGCCCCGAGCTCACCTGGCCGATCTACCGCGACGGATCGATCGGGCGCGCCAAGGCGGATCTGCACCGCACGGCGAGGGAGCTGAACCGGGAGCTCGCCGAGACCGGGGGAGGTGCCCACATAGCGGTGCTGAAGGCGATCGTGACGCAGGCGAGCGCCGCGATCCCGGTGGTTCCGCTCTACATCTCGATCCTCTACCGGGTCATGAAGGAGGCCGGAGACCACGAGGGCGCCATCGAGCAGTCGCTGCGCCTCTACGCCGACAAGGTCTACGGAAGGCGCGGCGTGCAGGCGGACGACGAACGCCTGGTCCGCCTGGACGACCTCGAGATGAGGAGCGGGACGCAGGCCGAGGTGCTCCGCATCTGGGAGTCGGTCACGAGCGGCAATCTGCGCTCCGTCACCGACTTCGACGGCTACCGCAAGGCCTTCCTGCAGCTCTTCGGCTTCGAGGTTCCCGGCGTGGACTACGACGCGGAGGTGGACCCGGTGGTGGAGATCCCTACCCTCGTGGCCGAGTGAGGCGGACACCGCCTTGCCGCGAGCTGTAGTCCCCACGGCCGGGCAGCTCGAGGAGCTCGCCTCCCGTGACCCGGTTCTCGGAGACGCGATGCGGCGAGTGGCACCCTTTCCGGGCTTTCCTCGGGGCCCCCTCGCGCGGGGCTCCCACTTCCAGGCGATCGCGCGCTCGATCGTCTATCAGCAACTGGCCGGGAGCGCTGCCAAGGCGATCTTCGAGCGGGTCTGTGCGCTCACCCCCGGTCCCGCCTTCCCCAGAGCGCAGGAGTGCCTGGCGCTGCCCGAGGAGCGTCTTCGCAGCGCCGGGCTGTCGACCGCCAAGGCTCGGAGCATCAGGGAGCTGGCGGCGGCGTGCGACTCGGGATCGGTGCAGCTCCGCTCCGTCTCTCGCCGCTCGGACCCGGAAATCGTACAGATGCTCACCACCGTGTGGGGGATCGGCGAGTGGACGGCACAGATGTTCCTCATCTTCCGCCTCGGCCGGCTCGACATCATGCCGACGAGCGACCTGGGCATCCGCGAGGGCGTCAGACGCCTGGATGGGCTCGAGGAACGGCCCTCCGCGAAGGAGGTCGGACGAAGGGCCGAGCTCTGGCAGCCGCTCCGCTCGGTGGCGGCGTGGATCCTCTACCGGCTGTGTGATTGACAGATGGCAGGTACGGACATTGTAAATCATGGATTGCATATTGTAAAGCAAACATTACAATGTGGGGAGGCGACCGAAGCGGTCCAGGGGGGATGCAGCGCCGCTCCTGCCGTGGGAGGCTTGTTCACAGGCTGCCAGGAAAGGGAGTGAGCGCGCCCGCCCCGGGGAGGGCACCGACGAGGGTGCCGATGATCGACCTTGAGGCCCAGTACAGGTCGATACGATCCGAGATCGAGGCCGCCGTCGCGCCCGTCGTCGCCTCGCAGCGCTTCGTCCTGGGGCCCGTGGTCGAGGAGTGCGAGGCGGCGGTCGCCGCGTACGCGGGCCGCCGCTTCGGGATCGGCGTCTCTTCGGGGACCGACGCACTGCTCGTGGCACTCATGGCCGAGGGGATCGGAGCTGGCGACGAGGTCATCACGACATGCTTCTCCTTCTTCGCGACTGCGGGTGCAATGGTCCGCCTCGGTGCCACGCCCGTATTCGCCGACATCGACGCCAAGACGTTCAACATCGACGCGCACGCTGTCGAGCGGCTGGTCACCAAGAGGACTCGCGCCATCGTTCCGGTTCACCTCTACGGGCAGATGGCCGATATGCGCGCAATCCTGGAGACGGCTCGCCGACACGACCTGGTCGTCGTCGAGGATGCCGCGCAGGCGCTCGGGGGATCGCGCGACGGCGCACGCGCCGGATCGGTCGGGCACTATGGCTGCTTTTCCTTCTATCCGACGAAGAACCTCGGAGGGTTCGGCGACGGCGGCATGGTCGTCACCGGCAACCATGATCGCGCGAGTAGGGTCAGGGAGCTCAGGGCGCACGGCGAGGGGGCGGGCTACATCCACAGGGTGGTGGGGGGGAACTTCCGCCTCGACGCCCTGCAAGCTGCTGTCGTCAACGCCAAGCTGCCGCACCTGGACGACTGGAACCGAGCCCGCCGACGCAACGCCAGCCTGTACAACGAGCTCCTGGGAGACTTCGCCACCAGGCACCCCGATCTCCTCGAGCTCCCGGCCAACCGAGCCGAGCGGCACACCTTCCACCAGTACGTGGCGAAGATCGCCCGTCGCGACGAGGTGCGAGCCGAACTGGCCCAAGCCGGAGTCGAAACGGGGGTCTACTACCCGCTGCCGCTCCACCTGCAGGAGTGCTTTCGGAGTTTGGGGCACAACAAGGGCGACTTCCCGGCGGCCGAGCGTGCAGCCGAGTGCGTTCTCGCACTCCCCGTCCACTCCGAGCTGGGCCAGGAGCAGGTCGTCCATGTGGCCGACACCCTCCTCGGCGTACTGTCGCGACAATCCCGCACCCGGTAGTTTGGCCGTCGCCGGGTGCCACCAACGGAGGGCTACGAGTGAAGAGCAAGCGAGGAAAGGAGCTGATCGTCGTGGGCGACCGTGTCCTGATCGAACCCGAGGAGGGCGAGGAGCGCACCTCGGTCGGGCTGTACCTCCCGGCATCCGCCGTGGAGAAGCAGTCTGTTCAGGGCGGCAGGGTCCTGGCCACCGGGCCCGGAACCCCGATCGGAGCTCCTACCGAGCTCGACGAAGAGCCTTGGAAGATCGGATCGGGCGAGGCGCGCTACCTACCGGTTCAGGCGCGCGTCGGGGACTTTGCGATCTTCTTCCGCAAGGCCGCCGTGGAGATCGCCTTCGAGGAGATCGAGTACCTGGTCGTGCCGCAGGCGGCGATTCTGGCACTGGTCAGAGGGGAGGAGGCAGGGCCGGTCGAGACGAGCTTCTGACCGGGAAGGCGGCAGCTCCGCTAGCAGCCCGGGGGTTTACAATTCCCGTACCCGTGGCTTAGCTCTGCGTTCCTCCTCGGGCCGGTAGCGCTGCTACCAGCCCCTGCGGTCCGCAGATGTGCACTGTGCGGAGTCCCCGAGCCCGGTGTCGCCTTCCCGACGGAGGAGCATCTGCATGCTGCGGTACGGGCTACAGGGGCCGCTCGGTCTTTGCGGCCCGCCCCCGAGGATTTAGCTTGGTTGGCTGCGGGACGTGGCGCAGTCCGGTAGCGCACCTGAATGGGGTTCAGGGGGTCGCCGGTTCGAATCCGGCCGTCCCGACTGCGGAGCGGAAAGTCCGGCTAACGCGGCAACCCTTCGCTGAAGGTTACGGCGATGTCTCCCCGGACGGGGACGATGTCGCCTTTGCTCCAGTCTCGGAGCACGGCCCGCAGCCCGCCGGTGGCGCGGTCGGTCACGAGTGCCATTGGGGGGGCGCCGGAGGGCTCCAGCTGTGCGCTCCCAGCCGGACCGGAGAGCTCCACCCGGGCGAGCGCGCCGTCCACGGCCGCGTCGAACGGAACCGCGAAGAGGAACATACCGCCGCCGAACTCCGTCGGGCGCGGCGAGAAGCTCAGCGCGAAGAGGCTCTGCCCTCCTTCCCCGAACCCCTCCAGCCGGTAGGGACCCGGCGCGGCGGGCATCGTGGGGGGCAGATTCGTCACAAACGCCGGGTCCAGGACGACGCCCTCGTCCCCGACTCTGCCCCAGAGCAGGAGCGTGGTGCCGTGGGCGCGGCCGAACGTGCCGTCGCTAGCTGCCGCAGGAGCAACGAGCGCTTCCTCAACGTGCTCGCGAAAGTCGATCGCTCGCGCGAAGTGGTAGTCGCTGACCCACCTCGGAGCGCAGTACCCCATCACGTCACGGTGGAGCAGCGGGTGAACGAGCCGACGCGTGGTCGGGTTGTACCCCCAGGCCCCGGTCACTCCGTTCTCGTAGGGGTAGTCCTCGTCGGCATCGCCCGTGCCTCCGCACGGCGCATGCTGAAGGGCCATGTTGTGCCCCAGCTCGTGAGTGAGCGTCTCGGTATCGGCGGTCCCGACAGAGGCGGGGAAGCCGATAATGCCGAGTCCGCGCCAGCGGCGCGATGGGTCCGGCGCCACGGCGCCGTAGTAGTAGCCCCGCGAACCCTCCCTAGTTCGCAGAAACGCGATCTCGGCCAGGAGCTGCCCCCAACCTTCGGCTGTCTCAAGGTCGGCCGTAGTGACAATCCCGTCGTGAGGAAGGAGAGTGATCTCCGCTATCGGCAACACCGCGCGAGGCAGGCGCAGCTCCTCGCCGTCGGCGGTCAGCCCCGCCGCCCAGGCGCGGACATCCATCTCGGGAGCGGAATCCGACGCGATCTCCACAGGCACCACCGTCAGCTCGAATGGACCGAGCTGGCGCACGTCGAGCGGCATCCTCCCCTCTGCGGGCACCCTCAACTGACTGCCGGGAGCGTGTGGCACGGCTCCTTCGCGGTCGATCTCGACGACGAACTCCACCCCTGGACGGAGAGCCCCGCCCGGAATCGGGACGTTGAAGGACATGTCGAGCCGACCCTCGTCGACTTCGGTCGGAAAAAACTCCGACTGGAGCGCGACGTCGGCCCAGTGCACCAGCTCGTCGCCCAGGTAGAAGGAGGCGGTGGCGCGGGGCCGGTAGAAGCTCGGCAGGTCGCCCGTGGCAAAGATCCTCATTAGGGCCGCGCGGCCGGCGATCAGCGGCACATCTCCGTCGATGCTCTGCACGGCCTGCGTCACGGTCACCGCTGGCACGGAGAGTACGAGCCTCTCTGGGTTCACGCGCAACCGCGTGCGGGCCACAAGACCCGCCAAGGTCGCCCTGACCTCGGTGTCGACGTGCACCCCCGCCTCCACCCGGCCGTCGTCCCATAGGTAGACGGCGGCGGGATCGGGCGTCCTCCACTTCGGGGTGGCCCAAGCGGGGACTCCCGAGAAGGGGACGCCGTGCTGATCGAGCACGTGGATCTTGAAGCGCGCGGTGTCTCCAACCCTCAGGATCGTGTCGTCAGGATGGATGATCAGCTCCGAAGGCACTCGGGCGGCCTCTAGGGCAAAGTCGCCGCATCCCGCCAGCGTGAGAGCCGATGTTCCGAGGAGGCAGCGGACTACCCGACCCAGCCTCTGCGGCCTCCGTACCCTCAGCGCGCGTCTCCGGGAATGCCGCCGCTGACGAGAACGTAGGGGCCGGTGGGATCGCCCGGCAGGTGGTCTCCCTCCCAGTCCCGCCGTATCGCCAGTACGTCGCCGGTCCCACGATCCCTGACGATCGCCATCGTCCGCCCGCCCGACGGCCCCAGCTCGGCACGGCCAGCTGGCCCAGAGAGGAGCACCCTCTCGAGCGGTCCGTCGCGCCCAGCCTCGTAAGGCACATTGAAGAGGAAGTGCGCACCTCCGTGGTCAACCGGAGTGGGCGCGAAACTCAGGTCGAATCTGACCTCGCCACCGGGCCCCAGCCCCTGGAGCCGATAGCGACCTGGCCGCTCCGGCAGACTCGGCACCGCATCGGCGAAAAAGGCTGGCTCGAGTAGCACCTCCTCCGAGCTGGCGCTTCCCCAGAGCATCAGCGTCGGCTCCTTGGCGCCAGCCGGAGGCGGGGCGCTCTCTTCTTCGAGCCGATGCCTCATCGAGAGGACGAAGTGGTAGTCGCTCACCCAGTCGGGGAGGCAGTAGCCCATCAGATCCCGATGTATGCTCGGGTCGACGAGCTTGCCGCTCGCGAAGTCGTACCCCCAGTGGCCGGTCTGGCCATCCTGGTAGGGGTAGCCCGGATCGGGATAGGCCGCCCCCCCGCACGGCGCGTGGCGGAGCGACGTGTTGTGCCCCAGCTCGTGCGCGTAGGTGTCGTGCCTGGGCCGGCCGACGCTGACCGGACGACCGACGAAGCCGCGCCCCCCGGAGGGCGACCCCTCGGGGAGTACCACCACCCCGTAGTAGTACCCGATGCGCCCCTCCATATTCCAGATGGCCTCGATCTCGCGCAGGTACTGGCTCCACCCTGCCGAGGTGGTTAGGTCGGCGTCGGACTCGTAGGTCTCGTGCACGGTCACGGTCATCTCGCCGACCGGAAGCATCGTGCGCGCCATCTGCACCTGCGGACTCTCCGGAGAGATGTCGTCGGTCCAGTCGAAGACGCCCTCGTCCCGGTGCAGCGTGAGGAGGGTGGGCACAAAGGTCTGTTCCAGCACAGGCATCTCGACGATATCCAAGACCATCCTGCCCTCCGCTGGCACGCGCGTCCGACTCCCAGGCGACTTGGGCACCACGTCCTCCGGATCCAACTCGACCAAGAGCTCGAGCCCGGGCCGAACCAGCCGACCCGGCACCAGCAGGTTGTGGGAGCGGGTCAGACTGCTCTCAACGACCTCGGGCGAGAGCACCTGGTGCTCAACTTCCAGCACTTCGGCGAGCACCACCTCGCCGTCGTGATAGAGGGTGACCCTCACCTTGGGGGGAAGGTAGTAGTTCAACTGGTCGGCGGTCACGAAGACGCGGAGCAGCGCCTGTCGGCCCGCGATGAGCGGAACGTCTGACTCTCGGTTCTGGATGACCTGGTTCAGGTAGACGGCCGGGGACGAGAGGAGGACGCTCCTGGGGTTGGTCCGAAGTCGCGCCGTCGCACGGCGGCCAGCGACCTCGACATCCACCTCGACGCTCCCGCCCTTCAACGCCTCGAATTCGCCGCCAGGCTGGATCGCGACGATTCCCGGGGCGCTCGGGGTCCACCTGGGAGGTGCCCACCCGGGCGGGCCCGGCATCGGGTTGCCGTCCTGATCGAGAACGACGAGTGACAGCTTGGCCGGATCACCCACCGTTACCAAGGTGTCCGCAGGGGTCAGGACCAGGGAGGTTGGGAGGTGCCTGGCCTCCAAGGCGAGATCGCAAGCCAGCAGGGCGAGCGCCGCGCACGCCGCGGAGCCGCCGCCCGCCCTGCCGAGCGAAGGCATCAGCTCCTCCTACGACCCCCCGCCGATCCGGTAGGCTATCGCCAGGTCAATCGAATAGGCAGAGGCGGTGGCGTCGTCCGCCACGTTATCGCCACCCTCTCGTGGCTGGGAGGCCGACATCTGGCGTCGTGTCAGGCCGGGGACGAATAGGAACGAGCCCTTGCCCACGTTCAGCCCTACGGCCGTGTGGATGCCAATTCCCATTTCGGGTTCCGGGTGCGTCTCGGGGTCGTTGTCTGCACCCCGGGTCATCCCGGCGCTCCCGTACATGACTCCGGCCCGGACCCACGGTCTGGCTGGCGCATCGGCCATGCTCGCCGGGCTCCACTCGCCACCGACCACGATGTGGTTGCCGACCAGCCTGAGTGGCGGAGCTTCCTCGCCCTGCAAGCATAGGTACTCTTCGCACCCGAAGGAGGTGCGGAGAAACCCACCGTAGGCACCAAAGCCTGGCGCGACCTGCCTTCGGAACAAGAGATCGAAGGACAGCCTCGGAGCCATCTCGAAGGCGGCGGCCGATGTGCTATGGTTGCCAGCCGTGACCCCCGCGCGCACCTCGACCTGCAGCGTCTCCTGGCTCTGGGCCGCAGCGGGGAGATGCGCCGCCACCGCCCCGAGCACGGCAATCAGCGCCGCCCCGACCGAGCCACGCCGGATTGAATGCACCATCATCTTACGCCTCCTGGTAGTCCATCACTGTTGGTAGTGCACGCGTCGAGGGGCCTCCCTCTACGCCCGCCGGTAGGTTCCCACTAGTCGCGTTGAGGTCCGCGAACCCTAATAGTATCCCCCATGGCAGCCCGTGGACAGCCCATGGTCTACAGTACCCTTACCCGTGGCTTCGCTCTTTGTTCCTCCTCGGACCGGTAGCGCTGCTACCAGCCCCTGCGGTCCGCAGATGCACCCTGGCGGCATTCGAGGGGCGCTCATGCGGATCGAAACGCAGCCGCGCGGTGCCGGCGTCGAATGCGCAGATTCCGGTACCACACCGGATCGCCGTGATCCTGAAGGCCGATGTGCCCGGTCGAACTCATCCCGTAGGCGGGCCAGTCGGCGAACTTGCTGGCGGCCACCGCTGCCCGCCACTCATCGCTCGCCAGCTCGTAGGCGACTACCAGGGCGCCGTTCAGCCAATGCTCGACGAGCGCCCCGTGGACGAGAATCCGGGAGTAGTTCCACTCCCCGACCGGGCGGGTCATATCCTCGCCGGGGCCGTGCAGGGCGAAGTTGGCACCGGCAGAGCTCTCGGGCGCGCCCCCGTCCGGATGGCCACCGTTGTCGAGGATCTGGTACTCGGGGCCCGACCAGTATGGCGCCGACTCCGTCTCCAAGACGCGATAGAAGACGCCGCTGTTGCCGCCCTCGGAAATACGCCACTCGAAGACGAGCTCGAAGTCGGCGAAGCGATCCCTGGAGATCAGCGTCCCGCCCTCGGTTCCGGGGAGGAATGCAATCGTGTCGCCATTCGCGCTCCAGGTGCCGGGAGCGTCATCGCGTCGGTAGCCCCGCCAGGCGTCCAGGGTGCCGTCGGAGAGGAGCGTCCAGTCGCTGATCCCTGCGGCCTCGTCAACAGCCACGGCGTCGGCAGCGCCGTCAACCGGGTCGTCCGCCCCCCGGTCGATCCTCTGGACCTTGCATGCGCCCGCACCTGCCAGGATCGCCGCGATCGCAATTGCCGAGAGCGGCTTGGATTGTACGCTACCCATCACTGGCCGTCGTCTCCTCGACCGAGGTCGCTGCGAAATGCCTCGTCGAAGGCCGTGGCCGAGGGCCGGAAGTCCAGCCTCCTCACATAGCCGCACGCCTCTGCCGCCCCGTCTTCTCTGTCCATACCCGCATCCTCCCACTCGACTGAGAGGGGACCCTCGTAGCCTGCCCGGTTGAGCGCCCTGATCACCGCTTCAAAATCGACGCGTCCCCGGCCAGGCGACCGAAAGTCCCAGTAGCGCCGCGCGTCTCCGAATTCCGTGTGACCCCCGAAAATGCCCGCTTCCGCTGGCTGGCCCGACCACCACACGTCCTTAATGTGGACATGGTGGATGCGGTCGGCAAACCTGCGCACGAAATCGGCATAGTCGACACCCTGGTACGCCAGGTGGCTCGGGTCGTAGTTCAGTCCGAACGCAGGGTGCCCATCCAGAGATTGCAACGCCCGCTCCGTGGTGACGGTGTCGAAGGCGACTTCGGTGGGGTGCACCTCGAGCGCAAATCGGACGCCTTCGGCCGAAAACGTGTCAAGGATTGGGACCCAGCGTTCGGCGAACTCGGCGAACCCCCGGTCGATCCAGTCCCGCGGCACGGGCGGGAAGGAGTACAGGAGGTGCCAGACCGGGCTGCCGGTGAATCCGTTCACCACATCCACGCCGAGCTTCGCCGCTGCCCTGGCCGTGTCCTGCATCTCGCGCCGAGCGCGCGCCCGCACACCCTCCGCCTCCCCATCGCCCCACACGCGCGCCGGAAGAATCTCCCTGTGGCGCGCGTCTATCCGGTCGCACACGGCCTGGCCCGTCAGGTGGTTGCTGATCGCGTACACATCGAGGTCGCAATTGGCAAGCATCTCCCGGCGTGCGCGGCAATACCCGGGTTCGGAGAGCGCACGGTGCACATCGAAATGGTCGCCCCAGCACGCGAGCTCCAAACCGTCGTATCCCCACGCCGCCGCCTTCTCGGCCAGCGCCTCCAGCGGGAGATCGGCCCACTGGCCCGTGAAGAGCGTCACCGGGCGGCTCACAGGTCCTCCCGGGCGTCGATCCAGCCCCCTTGCTCGTATGCCTCCAGAACCTTGGCTATGAAGCGCACGCCACGTAGGCCGTCCGTGTGGTCGGGAACGTCGCAATCCCTGGGATCCGGTTCCGTTCCCGCGATCCTGGCGCCGATCACCCGGCCGGCCGAGCGGTAGATGTTCGCGAACGCCTCGATGAAGCCCTCGGGGTGGCCCGGCGGCAAGCGGCTCGCATGCCGCGCCCCCGCGCACAGGTACGGACGGCCCCGAGTCAGGCGCTGGTTCGGCCCGTCCGCCTCAAGGAGGTGAAGCACCTCGGGCTCCTCCTGCCTCCACACCACTGCGGCGCGCTCGCCGTAGACCCGGAGCGCCAGGCCGTTGTCCTCGCCTGTGGCCACCTGGCTGGCGGTGTAGATCCCGCGTGCGCGACCGGCGAACCGCACGAGAATGGCTGCGTCGTCCTCCATTGCGCGTCCCGGAACCAGAGTGGCGAGCTCCGCAAAGACCGCTTCGATTCTCAGCCCGGTCACGTAGCGGACAAGGTTGTGCATGTGCGACCCGATGTCGCCAACGGCCGACGAGGGCCCGGCCCGCGCCGGATCCTGACGCCAGGCCGCCTGCTTGTGGCCCGTTTCCTCGAGCCGGGTCGACAGCCAGCCCTGCGGGTATTCGGCGACCACCTTGCGCACCCCGCCCAACCGCCCGGAGCGGACTAGGTGGCGCGCCTCCTTGACCATCGGGTAGCCCGTGTAGTTGTGCGTCAGCGCGAAGGCGAGCCCCGTGCGCCTGACTGCGCGGCACAGCTCCTCCGCATGGGCCACGGTAGTGGCCATTGGCTTGTCGCAGACGACGTGAACGCCCCGGTCAAGAAAAGCCGTTGCGACCGGATGGTGGAGGTGGTTCGGCGTGACGACGGAGACCGCGTCAATGCGCCTTCCTACGTCCATAGCGGCTTCCGCCGCCGCCATCTCGGCGAACGATCCGTAGGCCCGGCCCGCATCCAGCCCCAATGCTGCTCCCCACTCTCGGGACCGCTTCGGGCGCGACGAAAACGCGCCTGCAACCAGCTCCCACTCGCCGTCCAGCGCAGCCGCCATCCGGTGCACCGCCCCGATGAAGGCACCCGGACCGCCGCCCACCATGCCGTAGCGCAGCTTCCGGTCGAGATGCGGGTTCACCGTCTTCCAGCAGGCGGACTTAGGAGGGCCGGCGTCGGTCGCGCACGTACAGAAGACCGAAGACCAGCGCCAGGACGCCGCACAGCGGCACCAGGTACCGGAAGGAAATGAGGCCCCCGCGATTCTCGGCAGGTCCAAGGGCGGCCTGAGCGCGGCCGACAGCCGCAGAGGTCGAGCCGGATTCGATGACGCTCCGAAGCGCGTTCGCGGTCTCCACCGGTGGAAGCTCTCCGTCCGCCTGGTGGCGCTCCAAGACGGCGGTCACGAGACCAAGCGCCGCGCGCAGGTCATCCCCCTCCGCTGCCGGCGTTCGCAGCGACTCCGATTCCAGCGCGCCGCGCGCTTCGACCAATATCGCGAGCCCGTCGTCCCCCGCCAGATCGTCGTGCGCGGCCCGGTCGGCGATGTTGCCCATCAGCGGCGAGGTGACGAGCCCGACCACAGCCATGCCGACCGTCCCCATCAGCCCCAGTCCCAGCGCCCCGCTCTTCGCGATCCGCTCGGAGACGAAGCCGAGCATCGTGGGCCAGAAATAGCAGACGCCCACCGCGAACACGGTGGCCGCAGCGAAGACGGACGCCGTCGCCCCGCCCAGGCTCAGCCAGAGCAGTCCGGCACCGGAGAGCACCGCCGAGGCCAGTAGAATTCCGGTCGGCGACAGCCGGTGCACCACGGGACCGGCCCAGTACCGCATCACGGCCATGATCGCGCTGATGTAGACGAGCACGAGAATCCCCGCCATTCCGCTCGCTTCCAGGACGGCGGGCAGCCAACGATTGGGTCCGAGTTCGACCGATGCCGTCGCCGCCATGCAGAGCAGCATGAGCCACATCAGCGGCGTTTGCAGGGTGGCCCGGAACATCTCGCTGACCGACACGCCCGAACTCACGCCTTCGGTGGCTGGGAATCGCTGGCGCAGCAGCAGTGCGCCGTACACCACGGTCGGGACCACGATGAGACCGATCTTGACTTGCCAGGAGGTGATGCCCGCACCGTCGAGGAAATAGGCCGCGAGCCCCCCGAGTACGATGCCGCCTGGGAACCAGACGTGAAACTGGTTCAGCTTGACGGTCTTGTTGTCGGGGTAGAGCGCGGCCACCAGCGGGTTGCACGCCGCCTCGACGAGACCATTGGCCATTGCGATGACGAGCGCGCCCGCGAACAAGGTCTCGAACCCGGTGGCGAAGACGAGGATGGCCGCGCCGCCCAGGTGACCCAGGAAGGCCATCCGCACCAGGAAGCGCATCCCGAGCGTGTCGCAGAGGGGAGCGAAGACGACTTGGGACACCGCGAACCCCCAGAGCGCCGCCCCCCCGATCCAACCCACCTGCGCGTTGTTGAGGACGAATTCGCCCTTCAGGTCGAACATCACCGCGCCGACAATCGCGAACGCGACCGAAGTCGCGACGAGCGCGACGCAGCTGCCGACGAAGAGCCGACCCACGCTGACCCCGACTCCGGGACTCGCGGGGTTCACAGCGAGGCTGGCTGTAATGCAGAGTTTACATAGTGCAACCTATAGCTTACACTTGCTTAGGTATACCCAAGGGCCGCTAGCGCAGATCTGTGAAAAAGTACGCATACTGAAGCCTTTCCCGATTGCCATCCTCGTCCTCGGGGCCGATTTCGAGCAAGCCGTTGAAGCGCTCGTTGCCATTGATCTCCACACGCATCGACATCCAGGCCCGCACCGACACGTCTGGGAATACCACGGCGTATAGCCTTTGCTTGGAGGTAAACTCGAAGTCGTAGGTGTAGGGCAGGTCGACTAAGGTCGTGTCCGCGCGGCGAAGTTGGAATGGCTCCGGGCATGGGACACCCGGTTCATCGCAGACAGAACCTCCACCGGGCACCTGGTCGAAATCGGAGGCGACGATGAGCGTCGCCTCGTCAACATCCTGGCTAGAAACGTAAATGGTGGCATCTTCGGGTGGCCCCCCGGGCCGCAACCAGTCGCAGCCCGCAGCCACCGGTAGAAGGGGGACTGCAACGAAGGCGGCGCCAACGGCCCGTGTACTAGCCTTCCACGGCCTGCTCGCGGCGACCACGGCGGGTCGGCGTCGGCAATCGCGACTCATGATCGTGCTCCGTGAGGATCACCCAGCTCCCAGCGCTTCGGCGACCTTGTCCGCGATCACCTCTTCGAGCGTCTCACGGCTCTTGCACGACACCTGGTACCCGGCGGTGCTCCGGTTGAGCGCCGTTCCCTTCACCAGCGACTTCACCTCGGTCGTGCCCTCGGCAACTTCCTTTAGCTCGGTCTGGACGGTGAGGGTCACCTGATATGCATTCGCCATGGGGCCCGTGCGGCTTGTCCCGCAATTCAGCCATCGGTTCATCCGAGAACCGGCGATCCGCTGCACCTCGAAGCCGGGATTGGCTACCATCCTCTTGGTGGGGTCACTGGTCGCCACCGGAATGCCGAGTTCCTGGTAGATGCCCGGTAGCACGCCCCAGGCGAGTTCCAATTCCACGGGAATCTCCTTGGAGACGTACTCGTAGTCCTGTGTAGTGATCAAGCCAGTGTAGCCCGGGATGGAAGAGGTGGTGGTCTCCACCAGCGAAGTATCGCCCTCGCCGGTGGGGGCAGAGACGCACGCGGTCGCCAGCAGCAGCGCGGCGACCCCTGCGGCAACAGCGGTTCCGCTCCCTAAAACGGTCGAAATGGTGGTCCTCTGTGTCATCTCACTCGCTCCTTGCTTCGGTGTCACCTGCGGTCGGTCGCACATGGTCCACCGGCCTCGTTCTCGGTCAGGTGCGCCAGAGTGGCGACCTCACCTGCGCCGCGGCAGGGCGACGGCGTCGGACTCGAGCACTACCGGCACCCTCCCCGCGAGCCGCCGCCGGACCGCCGCGAGCCAGCCAGCCGCGCGAACCAGCACCAAGTCAATGTACGGAGAATCTTCCATTCCGTCCACGATGCGGACGAAGTGGACGTCGCCGAGCGCCTCCGGTCGTCCCACCTCCCACGCCCGTCCCGCCCATGGGAACGCTATCGCCGTGGCGCTGGAGAAGTCTCTCGGCTTCCATCGCTGCTCGATGTACACCTGGTCCTCGACCGCGTACACGCCGGGCCCCAGACGGTCGCCGTAGCGATAGTAGTGGGGGTCGAAGGCCTCCCCGCGGCTGCGGCGAAATTCCTGCTCGACAGCGTAGTCGACGCGCCCCAGGTCGTCCCGGTCGGCGAGCGACTCGAGGTGGTGGCGAAGCTCGTGGGTTAGAGTCTCCCATGCCTGCTCGCGCCAGTCGAAGTCGCCATCGAGCTCTGAGAGGGCACGAAAGGACCCCCAGTACAGGTGAACGATAGACCGGATCGAGTCCGGACCGCCGTAGCTCGCCGGGAAGCTCTCGGTGGCGCACTCGCCCAGCGTGTAGACATCATGGAACCTCGGGTGCGCCGCCGCCCTGCGATGGACGGTGAGGCCGTCGACTCCTTCGCGAAAGCGGCGGGGAATCCGCTCAAGGAGCCGGTGCGCCAACTGCTCGAACTCGCCAAAGGTCATCGGGCCACCTATCGTAGCGGGCCGGTTGCCGAGCATTCCGTGGACAGGAGACGCACGTGAAGAACCCGCCCCGGGGGCCGCGCCAGGCTGCGGTGATCTTCGTGCTCGTCACGATCTTCATCGATGTGCTGGGGATCGGGATAATCATCCCCATTCTGCCCGAGCTGATCAAGGAGTTCGCGGGCGGGAGCACCCCCGCCGCCGGGCGCTGGTTCGGCATCCTGGCGTCGACGTACGCTCTGATGCAGTTCCTCTTCGCCCCCCTCCTCGGAGCTCTGTCGGATCGGGTGGGCCGCCGTCCGGTGATCCTCATCTCCCTCTTCGGCCTTGGCATCGACTACCTGATCATGGCGTGGGCCCCGTCGCTTGGGTGGCTCTTCGCGGGGCGCCTCGTCGCTGGCGTGATGGGGGCGAGCTTCACCACCGCCAACGCCTACATCGCCGATGTGTCGAAGCCGAAGGACAGAGCGCGCAACTTCGGCCTGGTCGGGGCGGCCTTCGGGATGGGCTTCATCGTCGGCCCGGGGCTCGGGGGCCTGCTGGGGGGGATCGATCTGCGCCTTCCGTTCCTGGTCTCGGCCGGCTTGGCCCTGGTGAACTGGCTCTACGGCTTCTTCGTCCTCCCGGAGTCGCTGCCGCCCGGAGGGCGCGACCGCTTCAGCTGGCGCAAGGCCAATCCGGTCGGAAGCCTAGCGGTGCTGGGGTCCTACCCCCTCGTCGCCGGACTGACGGCCGCCTTCGTATTCGCGGTCCTGGCCCAGCGGGGCCTCGAGACCGTCTGGGTCCTCTACACCGGCCACCGCTTCGGCTGGGACGAGCGGATGAACGGCTTCTCGCTGATGCTCGTCGGCGTGATGGCCGCGATCGTCCAGGGTGCTCTGGTACGCCCGATAGTGGCCCGGCTCGGCGAACGTCGCGCAATCCTCGGGGGCCTCGCAATCGCCGTCGTCACCTTCGTTGGATATGGGCTCGCGACGGCTGGCTGGGTGCTCCTGGTCTTCATCGTGGTGGGCTCGATCGGGGGGGTCGCCGGCCCGGCAATCCAGAGTCTCGTGGCCGGTGCGGTTCCGTCGGAGGATCAGGGGAAGGTTCAGGGCGGGATCGCCTCGCTGATGAGCCTGACCGGGATACTGGCCCCGCTGATCTTCACCGCCGGGCTCTTCAGCTACTTCACCTCGCCCAGCGCTCCCGTCGAGCTGCCCGGCGCTCCATTCCTCTTCGGGGCCGTCATGTACGCGCTCGCACTCTGGTCGCTCGTCCGGCTCTTCCGGCGCATGCCCTCCCAGGAGCCCACCGAGTCGGCTGACCACAGGTCGGGACCGGGGTAGCGATCCGGGGCGAGCCGCACCGCAGGGCGGCCACCTGTGCGGTTCGTGGCAGACTCGGGCGCTCCCCTGTACCTTGCAGCACCCACTCCTACCACCCCCTTCGCGAGGATGACGATGCGCGCTCGCCAGCACCTCCCGGTGGCCCTGTCGGCCATGCTTGTTCTTCCCACCTTCGCCTCGGCCCAGGAAGGCGAGGTCCACGGGCCTTCCACCATGCAGGCCCTCGTCGACCAGTACGCCCTCTTCCGGCTGGAGGCCGACCTCTCCCACCTCTCCGAGAACGACCGGCAGGTGGTGCGGCTCCTGATCGAGGCCGCCGAGCCGATGGACGGCGTCTTCTGGCAGCAGGCGTATGGGGACAAGGAGACGGCGCTCGCGCTGGCGGGGGAGGACGCGGCGGCGCGCCGCTACATCGAGATCAACTACGGGCCCTGGGACCGCCTTCGCGGCGACGGCCCCTTCATCGACGGCGTGGGCGACAAGCCGGCGGGCGCCAACTTCTATCCCGCCGACATGACCGCCGAGGAGTTCGAGGCCGCGGCCGCCGACAACGAGGCGCTCCGGTCGCTCTACACCCTGGTGCGGCGGGACGAGGGCGGCAGGCTGGTGGCTCTGCACTACCACAAGGCCTTCGCGGAGGCCCACATGGCCGCGGCCGCAAAGCTGCGCGAGGCGGCCGGTCTCGCGAGCGATCCCGGCCTGGCCCCCTACCTCATGCTCCGCGCCGACGCGCTGGAGACCGACGACTACCAGCCGAGCGACATGGCGTGGCTCGACATGAAGGACAACCCGATCGACGTCATCATCGGACCGATCGAGACGTACGAGGACCAGATGTTCGGGGCGAAGGCCGCCCACGAGGGATTCGTGCTGATCAAGGACATGGAGTGGAGCGAGAGGCTGGCGCGCTTCGCGGCGCTGCTTCCCAGCCTGCAGGAGAGCCTCCCGGTTCCCGGCGAGTACAAGGCGGAGATGCCCGGCACCGACTCCGACCTCAACGCCTACGACGCCGTCTACTACGCCGGCGACGCCAACGCGGGGGCCAAGACGATCGCCATCAACCTCCCCAACGACGAGGAGGTCCAGCTCGCCAAGGGGACCCGGCGGCTCCAGCTCAAGAACGCCATGCAGGCCAAGTTCGACAAGATCATGGTGGGGATCGCCGACGAGCTGATCGACGAGGACCAGCAGCACTACGTCGTCTTCGACGCCTTCTTCGGCAATGTGATGTTCCACGAGGTGGCCCACGGGCTGGGGATCAAGAACACGATCGACGGCACCGGGACGGTGCGCGAGGCGCTGCGGGAGCACGCCTCGCCGATGGAGGAAGGCAAGGCGGATGTGGTGGGGCTACACATGGTGACCCAGCTCTTCGAGCGGGGCGAGCTCACCGAGCACTCGGTGGAACACCACTATGTGACCTTCTTGGCCGGGATCTTCCGCTCGGTGCGCTTCGGCGCCGCGAGCGCCCACGGCCGCGCGAACATGGTGCGCTTCAACTACTTCCGCGAGCATGGCGCCTTCAGCCGGGACGAGGCGACCGGGCGTTACCGGGTGGACTTCGAGGCGATGCGGGCGGCGGTGGCGGGGCTGAGCGAGCTGATCCTGACCTTGCAGGGTGATGGGGACTACGAGGGGGTCGCCGCGCTGATCGAGGAGAAGGGGGTGGTCCCGCCGGAGCTGCAGGCGGATCTGGACCGGCTGGACGCGGCGGGAATTCCGCGCGACATAGTCTTCGAGCAGGGGGTGAGCGTGTTGTTCGGGGAGTCCTGAGGCACCCACCTCTCGCTTCCCTCGCGCTTGGCTGGCCGCTGCCTCGCCGCTCGGTGGGGGGCTTGTTCGCAGCTTGCCATAATGTCAAGTAAAGGTGTCATAATGGAAACTACGGTTGACTGGTTTCGAGAAATCTGGGGGATGACGGCGAGGATTCCGACTGTGCTGGCTACGGCGGCTACCTTCACCTTCGGCGCCTGCGCAACGGACACGGACTCTTCCGCGGACGGACCGGACGTGGTCACCGAGACCATCGGCGACACGACGGTGGTCCGCACCCTGTCGGGGAGCGTCTGGGAGGGGGACGCCACCCTGGTCCCCGAGGTCTCGATCGGCGAACTCGACGGACCCGAGGAGTACCTCTTCGGCAGGATCTTCTCGATTGCCGCCGACGATGACCGCAACGTCTATGTGTTCGACCACCAGGCGCAGGAGGTGCGCGTCTTCGACCCGGAGGGGACCTACGTGGAGACTCTGGGAGGAAGGGGAGAAGGGCCCGGCGAGTTCAGTCGCGCCGAGGCCATCGCCCTATTGCCGGACGGGCGCCTCGTGGTACGCGATCCCGGCAACCAGCGCATCGAGGTCTTCGGTCCCGCGTCGGGCCAGTCGGACCAGTGGGGATACAGGGCGGGAGGGCTGTACACGGGGTCTCCGCTGTACACCGACGTGAACGGACGCACGTTCGTGTATGCCCCCGACCGGTCCGACGACGATCGCGGCACCCACCTCATTGTGTTCGGCCCCGATGGAACGCAGGTCGACACGCTCCCGTATCCATCGAGCACCCATGAGCCCCCGATGCTGACTGCCGAGCGAAGGGGCGTTACGGCAAGCGGACAACCCACCCGTGGTTCGACCGCCACACACCTGCCCTTCAGCCCCATGTTCCAATGGACGGTCCACCCCAGCGGCCACTTCCTCACCGGCCTGTCCGCACGGTACCGGATCGACCTCGCCCGCGACGACGACGTGCTCCGGATCGAGCGCGCCGCGGATCCGGTTCGGGTTCACGACGAGGAACGCGACCACAAACGGGACGGCGTCGTGGAGGACATGCGGGACATGGACCCCGACTGGAGCTGGAACGGCCCGCCGATCCCGGAGCACAAGCCGTTCTTCAACCAACTGCTGGCGGGACGGAACGGCCGCATCTGGGTGAGGTTGGCGACCGAAGGACAGCCGGTCGAAAACGAGTACTACGACCCGGAGGATCCCGGTTCGATGCCGATCGTCTGGAGTGAATCGGTGCGCTACGATGTCTTCGAGACTGACGGGGTGTACCTGGGGGCCGTGGTGCCGCCCGATGAGTTCTCGCCCTACCCGAACCCCGTCTTCGATGGAGACCACGTCTGGGGCGTGACCCGGGACGAACTGGGGGTGCAGCGGGTGGTGCGGTTCCGAATTGTGGTGGGGGGATGAGGGCACCACCCCTCGCTTCTGGTTGGACACTCCCCCGAGCCACCGCTCGATATTGAACCCGAACCGCCACGAGCCCGCGTCGAGCTCCTCGACCGCGCCGGACGGGGGGTTCCTCCCAAGGGCTGCTGGCCCCAGTACGATCGTCGCCCGCCTCACCGGTGTCCGACCGGCGGAAGCCGGGGTCGTCCTGCTCTCCGCCGCGTACTTCTTCTGCATCCTTTCCGCCTACTACGTCATTAGGCCGATCCGCGAGGCGCTGGGCGTCGCCGGCGGGGTGGGGGACCTCAAGTGGCTCTTCACCGGCACGCTCTTGGCGATGCTTGTGGCCCATCCGCTCTTTGCCGCACTGGTCGCCCGCTGGCCGCGCAGGAAGTTCGTCACCGCCGCGTATCGCTTCTTCATAGGGTGCCTGGTCGCCTTCTGGGCTCTCCTCTGGGCGACGGCGGAGGGCAGCGACGCCAACCTCTGGATCGGGCGCGCCTTCTTCGTGTGGACGAGCGTCTTCAACCTCTTCGTCGTTTCGGTCTTCTGGTCGTTCATGACCGACATTCACCGCGAACGCCGGAGCCGCCGTCTCTTCGGGCTGATCGGGGTGGGCGGGACGCTGGGCGCGATCCTCGGGTCTTCGATTGCGGCCACCCTTGCCGACCGGATCCCTCCGGCCGCACTCCTCTGGTTCTCGGTGGCGCTGCTAGAGTGCGCGGTAGCGTGCGTCAGGGCCTTGGAACGGCGGGGCGGGGGGGGCGGTGACGGCGCTCGGGATCGGGGAGCGGAAGAGCTCGATCCAGCTTCGCGAGTCCCACCGGACGCTAGGGCGATCATCGGCGGGTCCCCGCTGGAGGGCATTGGCCGAGTGGCCCGTTCCCCGTACCTGCTGGGGATCTGCGCCTTCATGCTCCTCTTCACTGTCGGCTCTACCTTCCTCTACCACATCCAGGCGGAGATCGTTTCGAGCGCGGTGACGACCTCCGGTGGTCGGACCCTCGTCTTTGCGCGAATCGACCTGGCAGTCAACACCCTGACGCTGCTGACGCAGCTGCTGCTGACCGGCCGCATCATCGGCAGATTCGGCGTCGGACCCACGCTCGCCATCCTGCCGCTTGTGAGCATGGTAGGCTTCCTCGCCCTTGGCGCCCTGCCAGCGCTAGCCGTCTTCGTCGCTTTTCAGGTGCTCCGTCGGAGCACGAACTTCGCCCTTTCGAACCCGGCCCGGGAGGTGCTCTACACCGTGCTCCCCCGGCGCGACAAATACAAGGCCAAGAACTTCAACGACACCTTCGTGTACCGTGCCGGCGATCAGATCGGCGCCTGGTCCTTTGCGGGCCTAGGGGCGGCTGGCCTGGGCACGGCGGCGATGGCGTGGACTATGGTCCCGGTGGCGGGCACATGGCTGCTGGTGGCGCTTTGGCTGGGGAAACGCCAGCGGGAGATGGCGGCGTGAGTAAACCCACCCACGGGCTGCGTGGTCTCACTACCTCGGCTCGGTCCGCGGCGGCCAATCCAGGGATGTCGCCAGCGCCTCCCACTCCCGCGTCCGCTCCACGCGGCGGGCCATCGCCGCCGAGTCGGTCATGAGCTTCGGGTCCTGGGCCAGGGCGTAGTTCATCCAGGCGTAGTAATTCGGAATGCCGAGGGTGGAGCGGTCGGGCCAGTGCCGCCAATCTCCCGGGATTCCCGAGTGGTGCATGAAGACGCTGTCGGCGAGTAGCCGGGTGCGCTCAATGTCGAGCCATGTCCCGAGCACCGCCCCGCTGCCGCGAGTGTCGGCGTTGCGCCGCACCCCGCGCGCCGCCAGCTCCGCTGGATTGCCCGGCCAGAGGCGGAAGGCGAGCCCCTGTCGCATCACGTACTCGGTGATGCCGAAGGAGCTGGCCGGGTTGCTGGCCGAGGAGAAGTAGACAGGCCGGTCTCCGAGCGAGTTGCTGATCGCCGCCAGCGCAAACTGCTGCCATGGGAAGACGGCCTGCCCGCTGCGCATGCTGGCGGTCACCGGGCCCAGGGAGAAGGTGCGGCCCTCCTCGAGGCGGGCGTAGTTTCGGGCGACCTGCGCGATTCTGACGTCGTCCAGAGCCTCGGGGAAGGCACCGCGCTCCGGCTTCCGCACCGGCGAGTCCAGGAGGATCGCGATCTTTCCGGCCGCTTCGGCCTCTGCCGGATCGTGCGTGTACATCGCGTCGGTGTTCTCGGCGGTGTACGGTCGCTGGCAGAGGATGCGGGTGGGGTAGGCGTCGGGATCCTGTCCGGGCTCGCAGGGGCGTGTCAGGTCCCGGAGCTGCCTCACGTACCAGGCGGTGTTGAGGTACGAGCCGACCAGGACGGTGACGTCGCGGCGGATGCCCTCGGCCTCCTGCAGGTACCAGAGCGGAAAGGTGTCGTTGTCGCCGTTGGTGAAGATTATCCCGTACGGCTCGACGCTCATCAGCAGGTTGTAGGCCCAGTCGCGGGCCGCGTAGTCGCCGCGGCGACTCGCCCACCCGAAATTCAACACCAGCGGGATCAGAGCCAGGGCGAGGACCGGCGACGCTGCGGTCAGGGAGCGCCCCACACGCTGGCTGACCTGGTGCCAGAGGGTGGCGATACCGATCCCGGCCATGAGTCCCCACACCGAGAAGCCGACGACGAAGAAGTAGTCGCGCTCGCGCACCTCCCGGAGATCCCTGCCGTGCGAGGCATTCGCCTGCTCCATCGCGATCCTGAGATCCTCCCCCTCCGGGAGCGGCATCGAGTAGCCGTGCTTGAAGTTCAGGTAGAAGACAAGCCCCCCCGAGAGGACGGCGAAGAGGGAGATGAAGTAGATCCAGCTCTCCCGGTCCCGGCGGTAGTGCTCGATTAGTCCCAGCACCCCGAGCCCGATGAAGAGCAGGGTGAAGGGGACCCGGTAGCGCCCGAAGGTGGAGTCCACTGCGGAGAGCGAGCGAGCCCACTGCCAGTCGAAGTACTGCAGCCAGTTGCCGACCTGGGCGACGAGCGGTGCCTGCCGCTCGGCGAGGGGCGGCTTCTGGTACTGCTTGCGCTGGATCGCGTCCGATAGATCCGCGCAGCCAGCGTTCCCGTAGGTGACCACGCTCACGACCGCCTCGCCGATATTCTCGCACGTTGGCTGCGCCTGGTTGATCACTGGATCCAGGCCGGAGCGGATCGGAAGGAATAGGTGGATCGAGAGCCCGAGGACGACGGCGGGGACTCCGACGAGGTAGAGCCGGTAGCTCGCCAGCGCGCGCGGCCGCACGAATAGCACGAAGAGGAGGAGCGCCGGGGCGGCGAGGAAGGCCATGAGGTGGTTGCCGACCGAGAGCGCCAGGATGAAGGCCATCAGGACGAGGATTTTGTCGTCGCCGGGACGGCCGAGCTTCTCCTGCCACCTGAAGGCGAGCCAGGTTAGCAGCGCAATGGTGAGGAGCGAGACGGTGTAGACCTTCTCGTTGACGTTGGACTGGTTCCAGACGGTGAAGGCGGTGGCGCTCACGAGCACGGCGGCGAATGCGCCGATCAGGCGGAAGCGGCGGTCATCGGAGAAGTGGCGCAGGATGTGGTGCGCGACTAGAAACCAGAGTCCGTGCGCCAGCGATCCCATGAGCGCCGAGAAGAGGTTGACGCTGACGGCGGTCGAGAGCCCGAAGGCCCCGAGGAGCGCCTCCCAGCTGCGGGCCATGACTACGAAGAGCGGATTGCCCGGCGGGTGCGGAATTCCCAGGATGCGGGTCGTCGCGATGTACTCGCTCGCGTCCCAGAAGGCCGTAGTCGGCGCCAGGGTGACGGCGTAGAGAAGCCCGACCGCGGCCGCCGCCACACCGGCCCAGAGGTAGGGCGGGGAGTGATCGGGTACGGTGCCGGGCACCTGATTGCGGGTATTGTCCACCGTTGCCGTCCCTTCGGCAGTGGCGTGTCGGCTACTGCCCCGACGCCAGCTCGTCGTAGAGGTGAATCAGCGTCTCGATTCCCTTCTCGAAGCACTCGGTGGCGAACCACTCGTTGGGGGCGTGCATGTTGGCACCGGGAAGGGCGAAGCCGATCAGGAGCGGGTTCGCGCCGAGGATCTCCTCGAACTCCATGACTATCGGTATACTGCCACCCTCGCCGGTGAGCACCGGGGCCACCCCGAACGAGCGCTCCAGGGCGCTGGCGGCCGCCTCGAAGTGCGGACCGTCGACCGGAGCCAGCCAGGGACGTCCGCCGTGCAGCTCCACGAGCTCGAAGTCAACGCCATCGTGCCCATTGGCGTCGATGTGTTCCCGCAGCAGGGCGGCAACCCGATCGGGGGACTGGTCGGGCACCAAGCGCATGCTGACCTTCGCCATCGCACTTGCCGGAAGCACGGTCTTTGCGCCCTCGCCCGTGTATCCCGAGAGGATCCCGTTCACGTCGCACGATGGGCGCGTCCAGAGGCGCTCGAGCGGAGTGTAGCCGTCCTCGCCGCCCGAAGCCGTCGTCCCGACCTCTTCTGCGTACTCCTCGGCGTCGAAGGGCAGGGCGCGGATGCCGGCGAGCGTCTCCTCGGGCGGAACCGCCACATCGTCGTAGAATCCGTTGACGGCGATGCGGCCGCCCTCGTCGTGCAGCGAGGCGACGAGGCGGACCAAGGCGTTCGCCGGATTCGGGACCGCGCCGCCGTAGGCACCGGAGTGCAGATCGGTGCTGGGGCCGGTGGCGTGGATCTCGAAGTACGCCAGGCCCCTGAGCGAGAATAGGAGCGACGGGAGGCCGGGGGCAAACATCGAAGAGTCCGAGATCACCACCGTTTCGGCGGCGAGACGGTCGCGGTGCTCCTTCACGAAGGGCACTAGGTTGGGCGACCCGACCTCCTCCTCGCCCTCGGCCAGGACGACCACATTGACCGGGAGGCGGCCCCGGATGGCCAGGTGCGCTTCGAGGGCCTTGAGGTGAAGGAAGAGCTGCCCCTTGTCGTCGGCGGCACCGCGCGCGTAGATGCGGCCGTCGCGGAGGCTGGGCTCAAATGGGGGCGTCTCCCAGAGCTCGAGCGGCTCCGGAGGCTGCACGTCGTAGTGACCGTACACCAGAACGGTCGGCGCTTTGGGTCCCGCTCCCCGCCACTCTCCCACCACCACCGGGTGGCCGGGCGTGGGGAAGATCTCGACCACCAGGCCAGCCCGCTGCAGTTGGTCCCGCACCCACTCGGCCGCCCTTCTGGTGTCGCCGTCGTGCTTCGAGTTGGCGGACACCGAGGGGATGCGCAGGAACCCGTCCAGCTCCCGGTAGAAGCGGGGGCGCTCCCTGCGGGCGAAGTCAACCGGCTGCTCCATGACGCTAAAGCAAGCTCTCGTCGCCGCGGCTCACATCGGTAGACGAAGGTCATGAGCGCCGCAAAGGCCACCGCCCCGGCCATTCCACCCGGACTCAGCGCCACCGGGCGGTCGAACTCCAGGATGCCCACGCCGAGCATCCCCCCGATCACCGCCGCGAAGGCACCCAGAGCACAGAGCACGGGCGTGTGTCCGGGCGAGGTCACGTCGAGGCGCACGACAATCTTCATCCCGAGGCCGATTGAGACGCCCATCACGACCCAGACGCCGACGCCGATCCAGTTTTCCATGCCCTCAATCTACCGCACCCCCATCCGCCTCTTCAACTCCGCAAGACGCGCGTCGGCCTCCGCCTCTCGCACGGCCCGTTCGTCGACCACCGATCCGGCGTCGTCGAAGAGCGACTCCGCCGCCTCTCCACGGCGCTCGTCGCCGTCCACCTCGGCGGCCATCCCGTGCATCCTGGCAAAGAGGTCGTCCGCACCCGCGACCGACTCGCGGGCCCTCGTCCTTCCTACGCTGGCAGAGAGTGTGCCCGCCCGGGCGTGGGCGCGGCGAATCTGCTCCAGCATCTCGCGGTACTCCTCATCAAGGAGCTTGGCCTCGGCCTCGATTGCGCTGGCCTTGTCGGCGAGCACCCGTGCTCGCTCGCGGTGGCTCGCAGCGTACTTGGAAGCGAGGGCCGCAGTCTCTTCGTCGCCGATCTCGAGTGCCATCGCCTCCCGGCGTCGACACGTCTCCGCGCTCTCCTCCTCCCTGTGCACCCGCTCCCGTGTGATCTCCAAGTCCTTCCTCAGGGCTTCGAGCGACGCCTTGGTCCGCGCGGCCTCGCCTTCCATGGAGTGGATCAGCCTGCGCACGGAGTCCGGCGTCGCGCCGGCGTCAAGCTCGCGCTGCATGTTTTCCACGGCCTCCCGGAAGGCTCGGCGAAGGTTGGCGAACATCCCCGATCCTAACGGCTCGCCCGGCGCCCTGCCAGCGGCGAGCGGTCCGGCTGCCCGTGCGGCTCCCGGCGTCCAATGTCCGGTGCGGAGTTGTTGACCTGCCCGACGCGACTGCCGCCGGCAGGGCGAGCGGGCTCGCCGGCGTTGCGTTCACCGCTCCGCTACCGAGCGATGCGCTAGTGGGTGGAGCACTCCGCCCTCGGTGATGCCGTCGAAGATCGCGTGCTCCGGTGCCGGACGATCCCCGCGAGCTGCCAGGGCGCACTCGGCCGCGGCTTCGACGGCCGCCGTGGCTTCCGCCTCGATCTCCGCGAGGACCGAGGTGGGGATCCCCTCGTCGGCAAGGTACGCTTCGAAGAGGCCGATCGGGTCGCGGCGGCCCCACTCTTCGAAGAGCTCGGCCGGGAAGGTCTCGCGCGCCTCGCGTTCGTCGTGGGTGGCGTGTCCCCCCATCCTGAAGGTCTCGGCGACGACGATGGCGGGTCCGCGACCGTCGGCGCACCTCTCGCGGGCGATCGCGGCCGCCGCGTAGACATCGAGCACGTTGTTGCCGTCGCACTCGAGCCCCGCGATGCCGTAGGCAGCCGGGAGGTCTTCGAGCCTGCCCGCCCCGTGCTCTCCGAGACGGGTGCCCAACGCGACCTGGTTGTTCTGGATTACGACGATCGCCGGCACGCCCCACCGCGACGCGCTGACCAGCCCCTCGTGGCAGGCGGCGGTCCTAGTCGCTCCGTCGCCCGCCCAGGTGAGCGCCACACGATCCTCACCCCGGTTCCTGAAGGCGAGCGCCGCCCCGGCCGCAATCGTCACGCTGGTGCCCATATGGCTGATCGGCTGGATCACCCCCCTGGCGACGTCGCCGTAGTGGAAGTCTCGCCCGCCGCTCGGGCTGTTGGACGTCCCCAGGTACGAGGTGAAGCCGTATTCGAGCGCTAGCCCCATCATGTGGCAGGCCCCCGCGTTCCTGATCATCGGGATCACCACGTCTCGAGAGCGGTCGAGCGCCGCGACGCATCCAACCGTGACGGCCTCCTCGCCGACCCCCAGCCACGCCTTGCTGATAACCCCCTGTCGCACCCACCGCTTGAGGCCGATGTCCTGCAAGCGGGTGAGGAGAAGGTCCCGGTAGATGTCTAGGAGCGCCGCTTCGCCCAGCCCTTGCACCCGGGCCCAGCGCCGGTGATCGTGCTCGATGCGCTGCCGGTATTCGCGGACCAGTTCCGGGTCCGGCCGCCACTGATGGTACTCGGGCGGGTCGAAGGCACTGTATCGCTTCACGGCGCTCGCCTCCCCATACTGTAATGTATGAGATGACACCGCAGATGCGCGAAGCCGCGGTCGAGCGCAGGCAGGATCGCCGCCTTGCGCGGCGCTTCAGCCCGTTCCGCCACCTGGGACCGGAGCCCGTCGATGGAGCCGACGAGGAGGCCGAGATCCTGAGGGAGGCGATTGGCCGCACCGAGGGCCTTCAGCCGTGGCGTCGTGCGACCCACATGGCTAGCGGCGTTGGGATCGCCGCGGCTGTGCACCTCGGGGATCCGGACTCCGCCGTGCCGGTCGTCGGACTGGCGTGCGCGGCCGCGATGGCCGTGGCGCTGGACGTGATGCGGCTTCGCTCCGCAGCCCTCAACACGGTCTTCTACCGGTGGTTCCGCACACTGGCGTCTCCGCGCGAGGCCCGCCGCCCGGTGTCGTCCACCTGGTACCTGATCGGCGCGCTGGCGACGGTGACGATTGCGCCGCCTTCGTGGTCGGTGCCGGCGATCCTCGTCCTGGCCGTCGCGGACCCCGTCGCGAGCGTCGTCGGTCGCCTCTGGGGCAGGCGATCGCTGGGCAAGGGAACTTGGGAGGGTTCGGTGGCCTTCTACGCGGTCTCGGTGGCTGTCCTGACCCCGTTCTTCGGCGTCCCCGTCGCGCTCGCGGCGGGGATGTTCGCCGCCGCCGCGGAGGTCGCGCCTACGGGCATCGACGACAACCTCACCGTACCGCTGGCGACGCTCCTGGCGCTGTGGGTCGTAGGGGCACCCGTGTAGCAGCCCGTGGACAGCCCGCATGTTATCGTCGCTGGCGATCCATGCGCACATCGGTCCCCGCGATCAGTTCCCGACCATCTTCACGCGCATGTACCAGATCCGTCCGGCGACGCCGTAGGGCGACTCCGAGGGGTATTCCATCGTCCAGAGCTGGGCCACGGCGGCGTCCGGGAGCCTGTTAGGCAGCTTGTCCAGCAGGTTGTTGGCACCGAGCCCCAGGAGGATCCGGTCGGCCACCCTTAGCGTGACCTCCAGGTCGGCGATTGCCGCGGTTTCGATCGTGATGTTCTCCTCGAAGATGAACGGGGTCGTGACCGATCCTATGTGGTTCACGCTGAATCTGGCCCCGAAGCCACGGACGGAACGGATGTCGGCGCTCACGCCGATCCGGCGTCCGGGCTGCGCCTGCTCGATCAGCGTCTGCTGCGTGGCACCGATGAAGTTCGTGTTCCGGTTGGCGGTGATCTCCGTGTTGTTCCGGTGCAGGCTGGCCGACAGATCCGCGGCACCCCAAGCCATCCCGCGCAACCGCCAGTTGGCGACTAGGTCGAGTCCCTGGGTGCGTGTGTCTATTGCATTGGTCCAGAACGCCACGGCGTCCACTGGCCGGCCCTGGAATCGGGCGTCGGGACGAAGCCCGTGGCTCGGGTCGAGGCTCTGGGTCAGTGCGATTGCGTCGGCGACCGCCACGCGGTAGTAGTCGGCGGTCAGGAGGAGGCCGTTGTCGCTGGAATAGACGAGCCCGCCAGTGAAGCTCAGCGACGTCTCGTGGCTCAGGGAACAGGCCCCGAAGTCGTCGCACGCCAACGGGTCGCCTTCGGGAAGGAATCCGGCGCTCACCAGACCCTTACCTCCACCCACGAAGCCGATCGTGTTGAAGCCCCGCTGGGGCAGGCGCGGCGCACGGAAGCCGGTGGAGACCGCAGCCCGCACGGCCGCCCCCGACTCGCCGAGTTCGACGCGGCCGGCCACCTTGCCGGTGAGCGAGCTGCCGGCGTCGGTGTACTGCTCGAAGCGCAAGGCGCCGCCCAGCGTTGCGGCGTCGGACGGGTGCAACTCCATGTCCGCGTAGGCTCCGAAGCTGTTGCGATCCCGTTCGCTCAGCGAAGCCGAGGAGGGGCTGTAGCCGGGGTAGCCCTGGATCCCGCAGCTCGCCAACACGGACCCGTCGTTCTGTTGGTGGGCGGCCGGAAAGCTGCCGGGGGTGTCGCTCGGTCCGCATGCCCACGAGGCCCGATCGCCGGCCTCCATCCAGTACGAGTCCCTCCGAAAGGCACCGCCCAACGCCAGAAATGCAGGCGTCGAGCCCACTTCGAGCTCCCGTGTCGCGTCGGCGTTCAGCGTCCACTGGCGCACGTTCAGCCCCCCGCTGAAGGTGTTGCGCGGTCCCGCGTTTGCCGCGATGGACGCGCCGTCCGCCCCGGGATTGTTGGCCAGGTACTCGGCCGCGTAGGACGGGTTGATGGAGTTGGCGGCACCGAAGGCGAACCGGCCATGACCGAAGCCGAGACTGAGATCGCCCGACCACCCGCCCACGAAACCGCGCAGCCCCGCCACCGCCGACCTGTCGGTCAGGTCCGACTCCTCGATGGGGAAGAAACCGTCCGGATAGACGTAGCTGACAGTGCGCGGCACCCAGTCGGCCTTCCGGTACAGGCCGTCGGAGACCGCTTCGCGGACGGAGTAGCCCCCGAAGGCGTAGAACTCGGCCGATTCACCGAGGGGAATTGCCGCATTGGCCATGAAGCCCGCGCCCTTGTAGTCGGGCTCGCCGTTGCGCTGCAGCCGGATGACCTTGCCTCCATCCGCGCAGGGGCCGTAGGACGGGTCGGGACCGAAGCAGGTGGGCGCAGCACCCGCCCGGTTCGTCGCCTCCTGCCTCGCCGCCTCGACGGTGACATTGAGGAATCCGTCCCCGAGGGACACACCGGCGTTGGCTGATGTGATCAGCCTCATCCCGTCGCCCCGGGACGTTCGTCCGAGAAAGGTCGCCGCGCTGATCCCGCCGGCGTCGTCCTTGAGCACGATGTTGATCACGCCGGCGACTGCGTCCGAGCCGTATTGCGAGGCGGCGCCCTCGCGTAGCACCTCAATCCGCTTGATCGCGTGCACGGGAATCGCGCGGAGGTCGGTGCCGGTCGTGCCTTGCCCCGAAACCGCGAGCACCTTGGCAAACGCGACCCCGTGCCGCCGCTTGCCGTTGACCAGTATCAGCACCTGGTCGCCGTTCATGCCGCGTAGCGTGGCCACGTGCAGGGCGGCGCCGTCTCCTGCGGAGAGGCGGGTGGAGTTGAAGGAGGGAGCGATCTCTCCCAGGACTTCGGCGAGATCGACTTCCCCCAAGCGTGCAATCTCCTCGGCACCGTAGATGTCGACCGGGACGGGGAGCGTGGCCGGGTCCGCCACGCCCGCCCGCGAACCGACGACCACTTCGATTTCCTCAACGTCCAGGATGGTGTCCGGAGGTTCCTGCGCCGACCCGGTCGCATCGGTGAGCGGAAACGCAATGAGGCAGCCGATCAGCACCGCGATGGTTGGGGTTCCCTGCATACGCCCCCCTTTCTTGTCAGACTCGGTGTTCGAACTCGCCTTCGAGGGGCACGCCGGACGGTCGGCTACCCCATGTGCGGCCGCACCGCACGGGCGAGCGAGACCTCGATGTCCCATATGGCCGCGGCCACCGCGCGGCCGATGAGGTCCATCTTGCGGATGAGTCCGATGCGCGGCATGGCGCGCCTCAGCTCGCGCTTCGACAGCAGTTCGGCCAGGATCCCGCAGGCGTCCGCGAGACAGATGATCACGATGTCGCGCGGGGAGGGGACCACGTCGCCGAAGAGCACCTCCATGATGCGCAGCTTGACCTCGCGTTCGGCCTTGCCGTCGATGAGCGGGTATCGGCGCGAACGGAACACCCACAGGAAGCGGCCTTCGCGGCGCTCCAGGATGCCGCGCGCCACCAAGCCGTCGATGGCGGCCTCGCGGATCCGGTCCGCGCGGCCAGCCTCGCGTTCGACCCAGAAGCGTGCGTCGCGGGTCTCGTCGGCGGATGCCACGGCGGCCAGCGTCGGATCCAGGATCTCGTCGCCCAGCGGTTCGGAACTGACCAGGATCAGCTTCTCCAAGTCGGTGTCGATGCGATCCTCGAGCGCCAGGTCCATAAGGACCCCCCCGGCGAGCGCGTAGCGGAGCGACCAGTCGGGAACTCGGAGGAGCTTGCCTTCCTCGTCGTCAAGGAGGAGGAGGATGACCTCTTCGGCGAATCTCAGCATGTCGTGCGCTCCAAGGGGCGAGGGTGCGCGTCCGCCGGACCGTCAGCTCCGGTGGAGACGATCTATCGGCGAATCGTAAATGAACCGGGACTCCTCAGAGACCGCAGCCTCGTTGAGGTGCTCCAGCGCGGCGATCGCGGAGTGGCGCACCTCTTCGCCCGCGTCGCCCCGGGAGAGGACGGAGGCCGCGAGGAGCTGCTCCGGGCCGTACTCACCAGCCGGGACCGCGCGGATTGCCGCGAGCGCGGCCACCGCCTCGGCGAGCCTCAAGGATCTGCGCGGTCTTGTCCGCGTAGTAGCAGCCTTCCTCCCGGATCGTGCGGAAGGTCTGGATGCCGATCGGGAGCCTCCGGCGCGTTCCGTCCATCTGCATCGTGCGTCCTCCCGGTGGATTCTGGCACCCCGTTGTGCACGAAGATGGCACGAACCCGGCGTCATCGCACCCGGGGGGCGCGAGCAGGTCGACCACGCTCCGGGCGTCGGAGCTTGCGGATTGCCCTACCGTCGCGGTTCCAGCGCCATCAGCCTGACCACGCGGACGGTTGGGACGTCCAGGTCGCCGCGTTCGATGTAGGCCATGAGTCCATCGGGACCGAAGGCATTCGGTGTGCGCAGCCCATCCGGCGGCAGAGTGCCGATGTAGTCCCCGGCGGGCGTCACGATGTCGATGGGGCCGTCGTCTCCGGCACCCGTGGGACCTGTTCGCTCCACCCAGATGCGGTCCTCCCAGTCCACCTTGATTCCGGCGAGCACCGGCACCTCGTCGGCGAACGTGAGCGACTCCGCGCCCTCCCGCCGCACGCCCATCCGGGCCGCTGGCCCGTCCGGCGACGCCTGTGGATACCGCTCCCAGTAGCGCTCGCGCTCGGCCGCCCGGATCGCTTCGTCCACGGCAAGCGGTGCGATCGGGCGCTCGATCGTGCCGGTCACCTCGCCGCCGCGACCGAGCAGCTTGATGCGATACCCAGTCGAGTCGATCAGCGCCACGCGGCCATCGGTCAGCACATCGAGGTCGAGAGGCGGCTCGAAGGCACGGCCCGCGTAGAGCACGATCTCCCCCGGCGAAGACTCCCCCGACACGACCCCTCGGTCTCGGGGAGTTCCCAGGCGTGGTACATCGTTTCCGGGTCTCCGTCCAGCGGAAAGGGCAGAATCCACAGGGGACGGCCTTCCTCCTCGGGCAGTACGAATCCGGCCGCCACGTTGTTCCAGTCGAAGCGCACGATCTGGGAGATGAGGAGCGATCCGTCGGGGAAGACCGCCTCCGTCAGGATCATTCCCGTCGTCGCGGGGTCGAGGTCGATGCGCCGCGCGAAGTCGCCGCCGGATTCCAGAAGATCGATGCGCCGGTCTCCATTCCCGAACACGGTGTACGTGCCGTCGCGCGCCACGAAGAAGCTGGTGACGCCGTTGAACTCGCCGGGCCCCTCGCCCGGCCCGCCGAGCGCGCGGACCAGCGATCCGTCCGGACCGGCCACGAAGATCTGATCGCTTTGGTTGTCGAGGATGTGCAGGTTGGACTCGGCGTCGAAGTGGACGGACCCCACGTTGCCGACGCTGGGGAGTGGGAGCGTTACACCCGGGTGGGGGATCGCAGTGCGGTGCCCCCCGGCTTCCGCGACGGGCCTTGGGCCACGGCGGAGTCCGCGACCCGGGGGTCCGTAGGCGGATCATGGCACCTGACCGCTGCTCACTCGTCGGCGGGTTTGCTCGATGGCCGGTGAGCAGATCAGCAAAATGTAAGACATAGTAGACAATATGTAATGTAAACATGACAATGCGGTGATCGGGAAGGACTCCACATCGTTGCAACTCGTTGCGAGGCGGCATATGGCACTCACGGAGGCGGGCCACCCCCACCGGCGGCGGTCATCGGTGGAATCGAACCGGCCACGGTGTCGCGCATCCACGGCTTTGGCGAAGTGCGGTAGCAGCGACCGCTGGCAGGGGCGTATCGGTCTTGTCGTGAGATCGAGGCTAATCTAGGCTTGTCGGCATGTTCCCGCCGAACATGCCAACGCCCGAGGCTTCACCGAGCCCCCGCAGTGTCCTGCACCTCGGGAAGGCGGTCTTCGGACTGGCTTCGGCCTCGGTCGCACTGCTCGGTGCCTGTGCGGCCTCCCACCTCCCGGTTTCGGATGCGGACTCGCCGGTTCGTGGTTCAGGTGCCGTGCTCCGCACTGCTCGAACACCGCCCGCCGATACCGTCCTGCGGATCATGTTTCTCGATGTCGGCCAGGGCGACGCCGTGCTCATCCGGGCACCCGAGGGACAGACAGCGCTGGTCGACGCGGGACCCGGCGACATCGTGCCGCTTCTGCGGGCGCTGGGTGTGGAGCGGATCGACCTGCTGGTCGCCACGCACCCGCACGCGGACCACATCGGCGGGATCGCGGGAGTGATCGAGTCGTTCCCCGTGCGCTTCTACATGGACAACGGCGACCCTCACACGACCCGGACCTACCGTAGGGTGCTCTCCGCACTCGACGCCCGGCCCGGCATCTCCTATCTGGAGGCCTTCCCCCGTACGATCTCGCTCGGGAGCGCGTCGATCGAGGTCCTGCCTCGGCTGCCCCCCGGCTCTGCCGGGCACAACGACCGCTCGGTTGCCTTGGTGGTCCGCTTCGGAGACTTCGAAGCGTTCCTGAGCGGAGATTCGGAGGTGCAGCAGCTGTCGCACCTAGTGGGACTTCAGGCCGTCCCCGACGTGGCGCTCCTGAAGGCGGCGCACCACGGCAGCGACAACGGGTTCACCTGGGAATTCCTGAGTGCTGCGGCCCCGGAGGTGGTGGTGGTTTCGGTCGGACGCGACAACAGCTACGGTCATCCGCGCCCGGAGGCGCTGGCCGCTTACCGCTCCGTGGGCGCGACGGTGCTGCGGACCGACCTGCACGGGCACGTCGAGATCCGCGGACGAGTCGACGGGAGCTACCACGTCGCTCCCGAACGGCAGGTTGTGGCCCATGCCGGAGCCGAGCCGCATCTCTCGGTCGCGCCTCGGACGGCGGCGCGATTGCGTCTGCGCGTTCACGCGGATGCCCCCGGGGACGACCACCGGAACCCGAATGGGGAGTACGCCGTGCTCGAGAGCGCGGAGGTTGGCGACCGTGCAATCGGCGGCTGGAGGCTCTGCGATGCCGCGAACCACTGCTTCCACTTCCCTCCGGGCACCGTGCTGAAGGCTGGCGGACGGATCGTGGTCCACACCGGCGCGGGGCAAGCCGACGGGCAACGCTACTACATGGGGCATCGGAGGGCGGTGTGGAACAACGCCGGGGACACGGCAACGCTGTACGACGGCACGGGGGCGGCGGTGGTCGTGTTCGGCTATTGAGCGACCGGAACGTCTGGACCGTCGACCGCATCGAATCCGGCGTCGCTGTGATCGTGCGGGACGACGGGGAGCGGGTCGCCGAAGCGCCGCTGTCGGAGCTGCCTGCAGGCACACGCGAGGGGTCGGTGCTGCGAGTTGCCGACCGGAAAGGACGGCCAGCGTGGGACGCGGCCAGACTCGACGAGGAGCTGCGGCGGACCAGGCTCGACGAGGCGGAGCGAATTCTCCGGCGGCTGAAGCGGCGCGACCCGGGAGGGGATGTGGCACTGTAGCGCTGGCGTCGCAGGGGCCCCTTCGCACCCCCCGCCCGACTCTCCCCCCGGCCCCTTCATGCTTGTCTCCAGGTTGGAAACACTGGGAGAACGGCCACGGACGGCCACGACGGCGTACAGGGCACGCACGATCACGCAGGGTCCCGGAGCGGTCGGCCACCTGGCTGCAGGGAGCCGGGGCGTCTCCATGCGCGCCAGCGGCTGTACACCCTACGAGCGGGCACCTCCGGGTGTCGCGCGCCTAAATCGCCGACCCCCTCACTCCGATTCTCCGTAGACGAACTTCTCCACCGTGCCGTGGACACGCTCCAGGGTCTCCGCGGACGGTCCCCTGGTGAACGCCGAGACCAGCGCCGCCGCGCCGAAGTTGACCAGCAGACCCCAGACACCACCGTGCATGCCGAGCGGATGTGCCTCCCAGGGAAGCTCGATTCCCAGTGGCAGGGCGATCCCAAGAGTGAGAGCGAGGGTTGCGACCCCCGCCACGATGCCCGTAGTGACGCCCGCCTTGCTGAACGAGCGGCCGCCGGGGAAGCAGACCCCCAATACGGCTGGCAGAAACTGGAGCGCCCCGGAGCCCGAGAGCGATACGATCGCCACCAGCAGGTCGCTTCCCTCCTGGATCGCGAGGAGGTAGCCGACCACGAGCAGTCCGACGACTATCGAGCGTCCCACCAGCACGTAGTGTCCCTGGCTCCTTCCCTTCGCGATGTAGCGCTGGTAGACGTCCCTGGTGAGCACCGTCATGTTGGCGTGCAGGATCGAGTCGAGCGTGGACATGGCGGCTGCGGCGGCTCCGGCCAGTATGAGTCCGGTGAGCCACGCGGGCGCATGGGCGAAGAGCAGCTCCGGGAAAATGCGGTCGGCCGCCTCGATCTCGGGCATCGCCACGGCACCGCCCATCCCTACGAGCGCAGCGGGGATGAAGAGCGTCATCAGGTAGATCGGGATCGTGGCACCCAGGAGCTTGAGCGTCCTCCCGTCCACCGCCGTGTAGAAGCGGATCATCATGTGCGGCTGGAGGACGATCCCGAAGGAGAGCGTCACCACCATGCCGATCCACATTCCGGGAGTGAAGAATCCGTGGGGTCCCGGGAGGGTGAGCATCTCCGGCCGCTCCGCGGCAACCGCGCGCCAGAGCTCGAGCGGTCCCCCGAAGAGCTCGAACGCCAGCACGAGAGCGCCCACCCAGATGGCGATGTACATCCACGCGCCCTGGAAGACGTCGGTCCAGTAGACGGCCCGCAGGCCGCCTATCATGAGGTGGATCGCCGCCACCGCGAGCATGACGAATATGCCGAGCTCCGCCCTCACCCGCCCGTCGGTCGCCACCTCCACGATGTAGCCGAGTGCGACCGCCTGCACCTGGATGTAGAGGATGGTGAAGAGGACGGAGACGACGGCCACAGCTATGCGCACGCCCTCGGACTCGTAGAAGTCGGCGAGCATGTCGGCCGGGGTGATGTATCCGAAGGCCTTGCCGAGCGCCCAGATGCGCGTTCCGATCACGTAGGTGCACGCGCCCACGATCACGGTCCACGCGCCTGCGGCCCAGAAGCCGACACCGTGGGTGTAGAAGAACCCGCCCGATCCGAGGAAGGCGAAGGCGGAGTGGAAGGTGGCCACCACCGTGAGGTAGAGGACGATGAAGCCCGCACGGCGGCCGCAGAGGAGGAAGTCCTCCATATCCACGGTCAGGTGGCGGTTGGCGACGATCGCCAGGCCGAGCGTGATCAGCAGGTAGACCGCGATCAGAGTGGTTGCGACGACCCAGGTATCCACGCGCTAGCAGCCGGCTTGGCTCGCCACCGGGTGCCCGTCGGCTCCCATGGCTATACTCCCCGCCGATAGGCCCAGATCAGGACGCAGATGAGGGCGCTGTAGATCGCGAGGAGGGCAATGTAGAGGAAGGGTACTCCGAAGAGCGGGAGCTCGATGCGGTTCAGCACCGAGTGCGTGAAGGGAGGCAGCGCGAGGAGGAAGAGCGCCGCGAAGGCAATCGTCGCTATGCGTCCGTCGCGGGTGCGGGGTAGGAAGCGGGAGCGCTTTGTCATGAACTCAAGTGCTCGGCCCTGACGCGTAGTGAGCGCCTTCTTCGGATCGTGGGATGAGGAAGCTACCGGGAAATCGCGCGTTGACAAGGAGGCGCGAAGCGGTCCAGCGGGGAGGCAGCGCAGCTCCTGCCGTGGGAGGTCTGTCCACGGGCTGCTAGACCAGCGTCACCATTAGTGGACAGAGCCCCCCCCAAGCTGGTCGAAATTCGACGAAGTGCGCTTGGCACGCTTCGTGCGCATACCCTCATGCCGAAGAGGATCGAATGCCACAAGCGGCTTCGCAGAGGGCACACCGGAAGATGCCCCCGCCGGGGCCGTGCGGCGCGAGGAGACCAGAAAATGCTAGGCGCGAGTCTACCACAACCCAACAGTGCCGCGACAGCCGTTCTGCCCAGAGTGAGGGGCGCGGCAGGTGCGGAGTCTCGAACGGACAGCGAGGTGGTGCAGAGCTTCCTCGAGGGCGATGAGCGGGCCTTCGACGTGATCGTGCGCCGCTACGCCGGAAAGCTGCGCAACTTCGTGGCCCGCACGGTGGGCGACCGCGCGAAGGCGGAGGACCTGGTGCAGGAGACCTTCATCAGAGTGTTCCGTCACCTGCACCGGTTCGACCAGAGCAGGAAGTTCTCCACCTGGATCTACACGATCGCCAGCAATCTGGCCAAGAACGAGCTTCGGCGCAGATCCAGGAGTCCGATCGTGCTATTCCAGACGCTTGCGAGCAACCGCGAGAAGGACGGCCGCCCCCTCGAGTGGGAGGACCCCAAGGCGCGTCCCGACGATCTCGACAGGAGGAGGCGTGCGTCCGAGACGGTGCTCGAGGCGGTTGACCTTCTTCCAGAGCACCACCGCGTCGTCTTGGTGCTCCGGGAGCTTCAGGGCCTCAGGTACGACGAGATCGCCGAGGCCACAGGTCAGCCCGTCGGGACGGTGAAGAGCCGCCTGAGCAGGGCTCGTTGCAGCTTCGCGCGAATTGTCGCCCCGATGGTAGACTAGCGGTCCGCCTGCCAGCGGGGCGCTGCGCCGCTCTCGGTGCTCGCGCGCGATCGGCCACGGGCTGCTAGCTTTCTGGGAGGGAGCGCCCCGCCGGGCGCGGTGCGTCATCGCCCCCCGGTTCTCGGCGCGAGTCCATTTCCGACTGCTGGCCTGGGGGGACGATGCCACTCGAGAGCCGAAAGGTGCTGATCACTGGTGGTGCCGGCTTCATCGGGAGCCACCTGGCCGAGGCACACCTCGCCTGCGGCGATCGCGTCTGGATCGTGGACAACCTCTCGACCGGACGGCAGGAGAACGTCCCCTCGGACACCCAGTTCCACCTCCTCGACATTGCCTCCGAAGAGGCGGCGGCGCTTATCCGCCGAGTCGGCTTCGACGTCGTGAGCCACCAGGCAGCGCAGGCCGATGTGCGCGTCTCGGTGGCCGATCCCATGCGGGATGCCCGGACCAACATCTTGGGGCTGCTCAACGTGCTGGAGGCGGTGGCCGAGAGTGGCGCCGGGCGCGTGGTCTTCGCGTCCAGCGGGGGAGTCGTATACGGCGAGGCGGACGAGGTCCCGACTCCCGAGGGGGCACCGAAGCGACCGGCGTCTCCGTACGGAGTGGCCAAGCTGGCGGGCGAGCTCTACCTCGACTACTACCGGCAGGTCCGCGGGGTCGAACACGTCGCCCTCCGCTACGCCAACGTCTACGGCCCGCGCCAGGACCCGGGCGGCGAGGCGGGCGTCGTGGCGATCTTCGGGCGACGCCTCCTCGAGGGCAGGCCGTTGCGGATCTTCGGCGACGGTGGGCAGACGCGCGACTACGTGCATGTGGCCGACGTGGTGGCAGCCAATCTCCTGGCTGCGGAGGCCCAACTGTCGTCGGCACCCGGCGCCGACGCCCGCGCCTACAACGTCGGCAGTGGCATCGAGACCTCGGTGAACGAGCTCGCCGATATCCTGGAGCGGGGCGCCGGGGCGCAGTGCGAGCGCCTCTGGGATGAGGCCAGGCCCGGCGAGCTCCGCCGAAGTGCGCTGGCCACCGCGAAGATTCGGGCGCTCGGGTGGAGACCCGAGGTGGCGCTGCGCGACGGCGTCGGCGGGGCCGTGGCGACGCCTTCCTCGGCGCAGGGAGTGCGAGCCGCATGACCGCGCCCTTCCAGGACCAGGCACCACAGAGCGCGGCCGACATGATCCTCGGGGCCAGCGGCCCGACCCAGGTCGTGCTGGCAGTGCTGGCGCTCTTCTCTGTCCTGTCGGTGTGGGTGATCATCTCGAAGGTGAAGCACTTCCGTGCGGTGCAGCTCGAGGGCGATGGCTTTCTGGGTCGCATGGAGGAGGTCCCCAACCTGACGGCCGCCTCCGAGGCGCTCATCGGGCTGCCCGAGTCACCCTACACCCGCCTCTTCCGCGGCGGGCTCACCTTCTTCGCCGAGCTCAGCCCCGGTTCGCTCTTCGGATCGAGCGACGCCGAGGGGTTGTCGCTCACCCAGCTCGAGGCGCTGCGCCTAGTGATGGACAAGGTGCAGGCCGAGGAGATCGACGAGCTGGCGCACGGACTCAACTGGCTCGCGGTGATAGGGTCCGTGTCGCCGCTCCTCGGGCTGATGGGCACCGTCATTGGCATAATGAACACCTTCCTGGGAATCACCGCCGCCGGCTCGGCCAACATCAGCGCCGTAGCCCCGGGCGTCGCCGAGGCGCTGATCACCACTGTGGCCGGGCTGGCCGTCGCGATCCCGTCGGTGATCGCCTACAACCACTTCGTATCGCGTCTGCACCTCGTGAGCGGCGAGTTCGAGGGCTTCGCCAGCGAGTTCATCGGCACGCTGGCCAAGGAGCGTCATGTCTGACGCCGCCGCAGTGCCGGGATGAGGCGCCACAGGCGGGGCCGCGCCGACCTCGGCGTGCGGGCCGAGATCAACGTGACGAGCCTGGTGGACGTCGCCTTCACCCTCCTGGTCATCTTCATCATCACCGCGCCTGTGATGCAGGGCGGCATCGAGGTCGACGTGCCACGGGGGCCGGTCAGGGTGATCGAGGCCTCCGACGATCACATCATCGTCGGTGTGGACGCGGCCGGGTCGTACTTCATCGGCTCGGCCCAGGTGGCCGAGGAGATGCTCGACGCCACCCTCGGACAGCTCATCCGCGAGCGCAACGCCGACATGGTCTACCTGAAGGGCGACTCCGCAGCGCTGTACGGCCGGGTGGCGCGCGCCGTCGAGGGGATAGTCGACAGGGATGTGCGTCTCGCGCTGATTCTTAGGGAAGTCGGGCGATGACTGGCCTGTCCGCCGACCGCTCGCGGTGAGCGAAGCGTATTGGTCGGGGCCTCTCGACCGGGGTTCCCTTGTGGCATCGCTCGCCGGGCACGCCCTTGTCCTCGCCCTCATCCTGCTGGTGTTCCCGGTGCTCGACGATCCGCCTGTGCTCTACGAGACGGTGGCGGTCGAGATGGTGGCGCTCGCCTCCGAGCCCGAAGACGTGCTTGTGGTCGAGACGCCCGACGACCCGCCCCCGGTCGAGGACGGGGCACCGTTGCCCGGTCCCGAGCCCGAGCCCGATACCGCCGAGGTGGAGCCCCCCGCCGAGGATCCCGCTCCCGCCGATACCCAGGAGAGCCAGGAGGTCGCCGAGCCGGACGACGGGGAGGACATGTTGACGCAGCGGGTGGAGGCATTCCGCCGCGACTACCCAGAGTACTTCCAGAACATTACCAACTGGATCGAGCGGTGCTTCCGCTGGCAGGGATCCGGTAGGCTCGAGGTGGCCGTCACCTTCAGGGTGCTGCGCGACGGGAGTACGGTCGACATGGAGGTCGCCACGCCATCCGGAAGCCACGCCTTCGACCAGGAGGCGCTCGGCGCGGTCGAGTGCGCCGGGATGCGTGGCCGCCTGGGCGCCCTTCCCGAGGAGTATCCGTACTCGATACTGCCCGTGCACTACACCTTCACGCCGCGGGCGGGGTTGGGTTCGGGCGAGTGAGCGCAGAGGTCGCCACCTTCGCCGCCACAATGAAGGCTGCGACCTTCCGCGCGGTTGCGCCGGGGGCTATCTGCGCCCTTGCGTTGGTCCCGGCAGCGGCCCTTGGGGCGCAGGAGACGGCCGTTCCCGGCGTCTCGCTGGGGCTCCTCTACAGGAACATCTATGTGCCGCCAATCGCGGTGAAGCCCTTCGCGGTCGAATCTCCGGGCGAGGAGGCGCTGGGGCGCGAGATCGAGATGATCATAGCCCAGGATCTCGACTTCAGCGACCGCTTCCTGGTGCGCGACAGTCTCCCCACGGAGTTCTCCGGCCAGGGGGTTCAGTATGAGCTCTGGGAGCAGTTCGAGGTTGACTGGCTGCTCGCCGGGTCACTTGCGGCCAATCCCACCGGCGAGGGCTGGGTGCTGACTCTGGAGGCGCACGACATCGTCTACGGCAGCCTGCAGGACAGGGGGACGTTCCCGATCCCGGAGAGTGGTTCCGCCAGCTTCCGCATGGCGGTGCATACGGCTTCCGACGCGATCGTCGAGTGGGTCACCGGCGAGGTCGGAATTGCCGCCACGCGGGTCGTCTTCGCCATGCGGGCCTTCGGCGAGCAACGCGGGAAGGAGCTCTACATAGTCGACTCCGACGGCGAGAACCTGCGCCGCCTGACGTGGGACCAGAGCCTAGTGGCGTCGCCCGTCTGGTCGCCCGACGGCACGCGCATAGCCTACTCCTCCTGGAAGGCGGGTTCGGCACGGCTCTACGAGCGGCACCTCCGGACCGGAGCTGACCGTGCGCTCGTCCCGGAGGGGGCCGGGCAGCAGCTCACGCCCACCTACCATCCAGATGGCGGCGAAGTCGTCTTCGCGGTGATCGGGGCCGAGCCGAGGGGACTCTACAGCTACGACGCGGACCGCAACTGCTGCCTGACGCACCTGGGCGGGGGCGCGTACCACGACATCTCGCCCGGCTACTCGCCGGACGGCTCCGAGATCGTCTTCATGTCGAATCGGCTCGGGGTGGCGACGCCGCAGGTCTACGTCGGCAAACCGGTGCGCGGCAACGTACCCGAACTGCTGTCGCCGTACCGGTACGGCGACGGTGGTTACTTCGCAGATCCCGACTGGTCGCCGACCTCGAGCAGAGTCGCCTTCTCGGGCGGTATCGCCCAGCGGCGCCAGGCGAACCGCTACCACATCTTCGTGGCCGACGTCGAGCGGGGCGACAACTGGTTGGTGCAGCTCACCCAGGAGGGCAACAACGAGGACCCCAGCTGGGCGGTCGATGGGCGTCACATCGTCTTTTCGGGTCGGCGCGACTACGGCTCCGGCGTCTTTGTGGTCGATGCCATCACCGGGCGGACCCGCGTGCTGGTCGCCAACGTAGAGGCAGCCGACCCGGACTGGTCGCCCATCCTCGCGGACGGCACTACAAGGTGACGGAGGCCGTCGCGGCCCACCATCCTGCCAGGACGCTCCTGCGAGTCTTTTCCAGTCCGGAGATGAGCAGAGTGTCACGATCATGCTCCCATAGTCTGCTCGCACCCCCGCTCACCCTCACTTCCCGTCGGAAACCGGCTCCCCGCTCATGCCCACTCCTCATTGGACAACGCTGGGGATTGATCGCCGTGGCGTGCTCCGGTAGTTTGAGCAGCGTGCGTCAGGTGGTCTCCGGCGCGCAGCAGCCTGGTTCTACAAGCCCCTGCCGCTCTGAAGGAGGTCTCGTTTGGGACGCCCCGACGAAGCTGGAGCACCGGAGGAAACATCAGCGCCCGAGCCCGGGAAGGGTCCAAGGGGCCGACCGGTCAGCCGCAGGGCCCTAATCCGCAGCACAGTCGGGGCGCTCGCCGGGGTCCCGTTGGTGGGTGGACTGGCAGCCGGAGACGGCCTCCGTCGCCCCCCCGGTAGGCATCTCCGCCGCCCGAAGGCCAGCTCCGACGACGAGATCGTGCTGGGCATCTCGGCTGCCTTCTCGGGGCCGTCGCGTGCGTTGGGCACCGAGCTATATCGCGGTTCGATGGCGTACTTCAGCCACCTGAACGAAAACGGGGGCGTCAACGGGCGCAGGCTGTCGCTCAAACTGCTCGACGACGGCTACCAGCCCGATCCATGCGTCGCCAACACGATCGAGCTCATGCGGGACGACAGCGTCTTCCTCCTCTTCAACTACGTCGGCACCCCGACGGTCACCCGTGCGCTCCCGGTCCTCAAGAAGTTCCGCGACCAGCAGGTCTACCTCTTCTTCCCCTTCACGGGCGCGGAGCCGCAGCGCGAGCCGCCCTACGGCGAGTTCGCCTTCAACTTGCGCGCGTCGTACCGCCAGGAGACTGCCGGGCTGGTCGACAACTTCCTCGCGATCGGGCGTCGCCGGGTGGCCGTCTTCTACCAGAACGACGCCTACGGACGGAGCGGATGGGCCGGGGTGCGCGAGGCGCTCGCAGCCCACGGGGAGACGATCGTCGGCGAGGCCACCTATACGCGCGGGACCCAGTTCGACTCCAGCATGCGGCGCCAGGTCGAGGTCCTCGAGCGCCGTTCGCCGGACGCCATAATCTGCATCGGCGCCTATGCGGCTTGCGCCGCCTTCGCCCGTGACGCCGAGGAGCTGGGTCTGCACGTGCCGGTCGCCAACGTTTCCTTCGTGGGCAGCGAGAATCTGCTCGCCCTGATGTCAGAGGAACGCAGAGACGCGGGGTCGCACACCCGCTGGCTCGTAAACTCGCAGGTTGTGCCGAGCTACGCCGACACCTCGCTTCCTGCGGTTCGCGAATACCACGAGCTGATGGCCCGCTTCGATCCGCCGCCGCCCACGCCCGACCAGGTCTCCCGCATCGTCGAGGGCGAGGAGTATGAGACGGTCCCGCAGAGCTTCGTCAGCCTCGAGGGCTTCCTCAACGCGAAGCTGATCGCCGAGATCATCCGGCGGATGGGGGACGACCCGCGCCGATCGCGCATCGAGGACGCCGTCTTCCAGGTCCGCGACTACGACCTCGGCGTCGGCGAGCGGGTGCGCTTCGGGCCTGGGCGGCGCCAGGGGCTGCAACGGGTCTACTACACCTTCCCCGAAGACGGGCGCTTCGTGCCGCTCGACGACTGGGGCGCGAGGTTCGGGGCGTGAGCGCCAAGCGCAAGGACGAGCTCAGGGTCCGGAAGCTCTTCCGCAAGACCCGCTTCGGCTCCGCCGCGCTCTTCGGCCTGGTGGTCCTCTCGATCTCGGTGCTCTCGATCCGCACCGTGTCGCGCGAGCTGCGCGACGAGTACGTGGGCAACAGCGAGAGCATCGCCAAGAACATCGCCGACTCGAGTGTAGATATCCTCCTCAACCGCAACCTCGCGACGCTGCAGTCGCTGATCGACCAGTTCGTCCAGATCCAGAGCATCCGCTACATCTACATCACTAGCGACGAGGGCGAGTTCCTGGCGCACACCTTCGTCCCGGGCATTCCGGACCAGATCCTCGAGAGCGATCCCTCGGTCAACGAGCCGGTGGAGCGCAGCATTCCCGGCCTCGGCGACTTCGTCGAGGTCGGCAGCCCCATCCTGTCGGGAGTCGCCGGCAACGTGCACGTCGGAATGGACCTCGAGCTCCTGGGGCTCAAGATCCAGCGGGCCGTCGGGCAGCAAGTCTACCTGCTCTGCATCATCCTCGTCGTCGGCGTCCTGGCGACGCTCTGGCTGGTTAGGCTCGCCTCGAGGCCGCTGGCGCAGCTGCTCGGCTACACGACCGTGCTCGCCCACTCGCGCCAGCGAGGCACTACACCGCACGACCCGATCCTCGGGCGCGACGACGAGATCGGCGACATGGCCCGCCTGATGCACTTCGCGGCCGTCGGGGATCCAGGCGGTGACGAGAGCGAATAGCGGCCCATCGACGGCTCCCACGGCCGAGGCTAGCTGACGGTGTTCAGCGCGAGCGCACAGGTGCCACGCTTCGTGATCGCGTTTTTTTGCACCGTCCTGCAGGTGTGCCTAGGCACCGTCTACGCCTGGAGCTTCTTCCAGACGATGCTGGTCCGCGGCTTCGGGTGGAGCTTCAGCCAGACCGCGGCCGCATTCAGCATCACCATCTTCTCGCTCGGCGTCTCGGCCGCGATCTCGGGGCAGGCGCTTCCCAAGCTCGGACCCCGGATTCTGGCGCTCACGGGCTGCCTCCTCTTCTCGGGCGGCTACCTGCTGGCGAGTCTGGCGCTCTCGCTCGACGCGATCTGGCTCTTCTACCTCGGCTACGGGGTCGTCGGCGGTGCCGGGATCGGCATGGGCTACGTGACCCCAGTCGCGACCGTCGCCAGGTGGTTCCCGGACCGGAAGGGTCTCATGACCGGGATCGTAGTGATGGGATTCGGGGTCGGTGCGCTCTTCCTCAGCAAGGTGCTCGCGCCACTCCTGATCGTGAGGACCGCAGGCGATCTGCAGGCGGTCTTCCTCTGGCTGGGGGTCTTCTTCGCGTGCGTGCTCGTGCCGAGCAGCCTAGTGCTCCGCAATCCGCCCGCGGAGGGTCCGCCGCCGGTCGGAGGCAACTCCCGCGCGGGCACCTCCCGGCCAACCGCCAAGCCGCCGCCGATAGGCGAACCGGCTGCACCCTACCTGAAGACGTTGCAGTTCTCGATCATGTGGACGGTCCTCTTCTTCAACATCGCGGCCGGTCTCTCGGTGATCAGCTTCCAGTCCGAGCTGCTGCAAGAGGTGTGGGGCCTCGCCGACCCGGCCGTCGGTCCGGGCAGGCTCGCCGAATACGGCGCAACGCTGATCGCCGCTAGCTCCGTCTGCAACGGGCTTGGCCGGCTCTTCTGGGGGATGCTCTCGGACCGGATCGGCCAGGTGCGCGTCTTCCGCATCCTGCTCGCGAGCCAGATGGTGGTCTTCGGCATCCTGATGACCGAAGCGAACCCTTGGATCTTCTCGGCCCTCGTCTGCTACGTGCTCTTCTGCTTCGGTGGCGGCTTCGCGACGATGCCCTCCTTCGTGATCGACGTCTTCGGAGCGCGCGTCATGTCCAAGATGTACGGCACCGTGCTGACCGCCTGGGCCGCAGCGGGGATCATCGGACCGATGTACATCGGGTATCTCAAGGACAACTACCCGGACCGCGCCGTCATGTACTGCTTTCTGATCGGAATCCTGATGCTCGTTGCAGGCTACGTCTGCTCGTACATGCTCGGCGACAGCCGCATCCGGGTCGGGCGTCCAACCTTGGGGCAGACGCTCAGGCGCTACGGGGTGGCCGTGAATGCAAAATTGTAAACCGTAGTAGTCATGTTGTAATCTACAGTTTACATCACTTTAGTTCGTCCACGGTGTGGCCGAGCTTGCGCAGCTCGTGGACGATCTTCGCCACATGGTCCCGGCCCCGCGTCTCGATCCTCATCTCGATTCCGACCTTGCCGACCGAAATGTCGCCGAAGGCGCGCGTATGCTCGATGTGGAGCACGTTGGCACCCGCGATCGCGACGACTCCCGTGACCTCGTTCAGGTAGCCGGGACGGTCGCGCACCACCACTGCGAGGCTCGCCAGACGGCCGTCGGCCCAGAGACCTCTGTCGATGATGCGCGACACGACATTCATGTCGATGTTCCCTCCCGAGAGCACGCACACCACCGAGTCGCCTGTCGCGACGGGCACCTTGCCTGCGAGCAGCGCTGCGACAGCGACCGCACCCGCCCCCTCGACCACCAGCTTCTCACGCTCGAGGAGGAAGAAGATGGCGCGAATGATCTCCTCCTCGCTCACGACGACCATCTCGTCGACGAGCGCCTCGAGGTGAGGGTAGGCGACTCTCCCGATCCGCTTCACGGCGATTCCGTCGGCGAGCGTGTCGCCTGTCTGGATCTCCCTGGGCTTGCCCGCCTCCAGCGATCGCATCGCCGCAGCCGCACGGGCGGCCTCGACTCCCACGATTCGTATGCCCGCTCGCAGATCCTTCACCGCGGTGGCGACTCCCGAGATCATACCGCCTCCGCCGACCGGGACCACGATCGCGGTCACATCGGGGATCTGCTCCAGGATCTCGAGTCCCATCGTCCCCTGCCCCGCCATCACCTCCAGGTCGTCGAAGGGGTGCACCAGGGTGAGCCCCTCCTCCTGGACGAGCCGGTCCACGACGGCCGCCCCGTCCGAAAGGGTGTCGCCCCGCTGGATCACGCGGGCCCCGGCGGCGCGGGTGTTCCCAACCTTGATGAGCGGGGCGTCTCGGGGCATGACGATCGTGCACGGCACCCCCAGCCTCGCCGCGTGACGCGCGAGCGCCTGGGCGTGATTGCCCGCACTGGCCGCGACGACGCCCTGGGCGAGCGCGGAGGGGGCGAGCGAGAGGAGCTTGTTGAGCGAGCCCCGGTCCTTGAAGGAGCCCGTGCGCTGACGGAGCTCCGCCTTCAGATGGACGCGCTCGCCCACCCGTTCCTCGAGCGCAAATGACCTCGGGCACCCGGTGCGCACCACCTGGCTGGCGATGCGGCGGCGGGCAGCGGCTACCTGGGCCGGGGCGAGAATGGGGAAGCCGTGGTGGAGTCCGGTTGCGGTGCCAATCAGCCAGTCAGGGCCTTGGTCACAATCCGGCGTTGGGCCACGGCATGGTTGTGGGGATTGCCCTCGGCGGGGCTGGCCCGCTCTGGTCTTGATGCGTGCCGCAAGCGGATCTTGGAGGGCAGCAGCGACCGCAGGCGGGGGATGATGTAGGTGAGGGCGCCCATGTTCATCGGCTCTTCCTGGGCCCATACGACCGTTTCGAGAAGCGGATAGCGCCCCACGAGCGCACTCAGCGCGTTGGCCGGGAAGGGGTAGAGCGCCTCGACGCGCGCGATTGCGACCGGGTCTGGAGCGGGCTCCGTCTTCTGGTCCGATTGTGGCCGCTCCCTGGCGGAGATCAGGTCGTAGTAGACCTTGCCAGAGCAGAGCACCAGACGGCGGAGACGGCTCGCCTCTGCCGCCGAGAGCGTAGGGTCTGGGATCACTGGCAGGAAGCGCCCCCCGGTAAGCTCCCGGACCGGCGACTTGGCACGAGGGTGGCGCAGAAGGCTCTTGGGCGTCATCGCGATCAGCGGGCGCTCCGGCTCGCTAACGGCCTGGAGGCGTAGCATGTGGAAGTACTGCGCGGGCGTCGTGGGGTAGACTACTCGCATGTTGTCTTCGGCGCAGAGCTGGAGGAAGCGCTCCAGGCGGGCGCTCGAGTGCTCTGGGCCCTGGCCCTCGTAGCCGTGCGGCAGGAGCAGCGTTAGGCGCGAGCGCTGTCCCCACTTCGACCATCCGGCCGAGAGGAACTGGTCGATCATGACCTGCGCGACATTCACGAAGTCCCCGAACTGGGCCTCCCAAAGCACGAGGTCCCGCTCGGATGCAACCGCGAATCCGTACTCGAAGCCGATCGTCGCGGCCTCGGTGAGCGGGGAGTTGTAGATCTCGACGCGGGTGTCCGAGAGCTCCGCCAAGGGTGAGTGCCGGGCTCCGGTCCTGGCATCCCTGAGGACTATGTGGCGGTGGCTGAAGGTCCCCCGCTCGGTGTCTTGGCCCGTCAGCCTGATCGGGATGCCGTCGTTCAGGAGCGACCCAATTGCCAGAGCCTCGGCGTGGGCCCACGAGACCTCGAAGCCGAGCCCGAAGGACTCGCCCCGTCCCCGCCGCTGGCGCGCCAGCTTAGGGTGCACCGAAAAGCCCTGGGGAACCGCGAGTAGCGCCTCGTTGATGCGCTCGATCTCCCGGAGACCGACGCCCGTGTCCCTCTGAAAGTCCTGGTCGACGGCGCTGTAGCTCGGCACCGTCCAGGGCGGGGCCGCGCGTCTCGACGCCTTCTCGCGGCCGTCCTGCACCGCACGCAGCTGCTCGGCCATCAGGGCGACCTTCTCGTCCGCCTCTGCGGCCGTGACGAGGCCGCGCCCCAGCAGCTCGGCCGCCCACTGCTGGCGCACGGTCGGGTGGTCGGCGATCCAGCGGTAGAGGACGGGCTGCGTGTACCCGGGCTCGTCGCCCTCGTTGTGGCCGTGGCGCCGGTAGCCCACGAGGTCGATCACCGTGTCGCCGCCGAAGCGGGCCCGGTACGCCATCGCCAGACGCACCGCCGCCAGGCACTCCTCGGCCGCGTCGCCGTTGGCGTGGATGACGGGGATATCGTACCCCTTGGCCAGATCGCTCGCGTACCGGGTCGAGCGGCCGTCGTGCGGATCGGTGGTGAAGCCGACCTGGTTGTTGGCGATGATGTGCACCGTGCCGCCGACTTCGTAGCCCTTCAGGCGCGCTAGGTTGAGCGTCTCGGCCACGACTCCCTCGGCGGCGAAGGCGGCGTCTCCATGGATGAGGATCGGCACCACGAGCGCCGGGTCCCGGCCTTCCGCTCCGCCGTGCGTCTGCTCGGCCCGCGACATCCCCAGGATGACGGGGTTCACGAACTCGAGATGGCTCGGATTCGGGGCGAGCACGACCTTGACCGTGCCACCCCCACGAAGCGGGTAGTCGCCTGCCGCGCCGTGGTGGTACTTCACGTCGCCAGTGCCGGGATCCGGGACCCAGAGCGTGCTCCCCGGCGCCGCGCCCTCCTCGAATTCGGCCAGGATCTCGGCGTACGACACCCCCATGATGTGCTTGAGCACGTTGAGTCGACCGCGGTGCGCCATCCCGACGACCACCTTCCCGGCACCCGCCCGGGCCGCGAGCTCGATCGCTTCGTCGAGCATCGGGATCAGCATGTCGGTCCCCTCGATCGAGAAGCGCTTCTGTCCCAGGTACGCCCGGTGCAGGAACTGCTCGAGCCCTTCGACCTGCGTGAGCCGGTCCAGCGTGCGTACCCGGTCTTCGTCGCCGTAGTCGGCGAAGTGGCAGCCGCGTTCCACCTGATCCCAGAGCCAGGCGACCTTCTCCGGGTCCTCGAGGTGTTCGAATTCGTAGCCCAGATCGCCCCCGTAGATCGCCTTGAGGCGGTCGAGAGTGGAGGCGAGGGGGGCATCTCCGCCTTCGGGGAAGAGCACCGAAGTGGGGATCTCCTCCAGCTCCTCCATGGTGGTGCCGAAGTACGCCGGGTCGAGCTGTGGGTGGCCCCGAGGACCGCTGCCGAGCGGATCGATGCGGGCCGCCTGGTGGCCGTGCTCGCGAAAGGCGTGCAGAAGGCGCGATGCTCGGGCGACTAGCGAGAGGAGCCGAGAGTCCGGTGGAGTTGGTTCGACGCCCGCTTCTTCGCGACTGGAATCGGCTTGCGGAGACTCCGCTGGCGCCCCGGGGGGCTGCACCCCGGTGATCTGGGCCGAGCGGGCGGTCGGCGGTGCCTCCGGGGGGGCAACCGGAGCGCCACCCCGTCGGCGGGGGATCTCCAAGACTAGGAGACCAGCCGCCGCCAGCTCCCGCGAATGAGTCTCGAAGTACTCGCGCCACTCGGGCGACAGAGCCTCCGGATCACGGGTGAAGTCCTCGTAGAGCGCCTGCACGTAGGCCGCGTTCTGCACATCGAAGTAGCCGCTCATCGTGTGGAGAAAGCTACCACCAATCCACGGCCTGCGTAACGTCGGCGCCACGGCTGTCCCCGACGGTCACGACAGGTTGCGCAAGACTACCGCGCAAGAGCTGCGGTTGCACGGCGAGATGGTGAAGGTGGCTGGGACCAAGGTGTCTCCCAGCGGTGACGCCAGGGGCGCGGAGCGGCCACGCGCAATAGCTTTGGAGGGAGGGTCGGCACGACACGACGACGGTCCATCACTTCACACTACGAGGTTGTCCATGCCTTCGCAGCCACTGGGTGCGCCCCCGCATCGCACTTCGATTTCCCTGCACTCGATGTGCACCATCCTGCTCCTGGCAGTAGCCGGGCCCCTCTCGCCCGCGAGTGGGCAGGCCTTCGGCCGCGCGCTCCTAGTAGCCGACGACCAGGTGCTGGTCGGCGAGGCGAACCACGGGCGCGTACCGGGCACGGTCTGGGGGTACGCATCGACCGACGGCGATTGGGAGCTCCGCGGCAAGCTCCAGGGACCGGCTGCCCAGACGAACGACCGCTTCGGCACCTCGCTGGCCCAGATCGGCGATCTACTCTTCATCGGCGCGGGGAGCGGCGAGAACGCGGTCGTGCACATCTACCGGATCGCAGAGATCTGGCACGATGGCGCGGCTCCTCTCCAGACCCTCGCCGTGGCCGGTTGGAAGGGGTTGGGGGCGATGCTGGCCGCATCTGGTGACGAGCTCCTCGCGGTCGGCCGCTCCCCCGACGGAGCTTGGGAGCTGGCCTCCTTCCGGAGCGGCAACGACGGGGTATGGTCGCAGGTGGCTACTATGGCGCTACCCTCCGACGAGGTCACCTTGGCCGCCGAGGGCGGAGTGCTGGCCATGGGGCTCCCCGGTGTAGACGCTGGCCAGGTGCTGCTCCACACCCGGGGCAGCGACGGGGAGTGGAGCGTGGCCACGACGCTCGACGGGGCGGCCCTTACGGAACCAGAGCGCGGCTTCGGCCGGGCCGTCGCCATACACGGGGGCAGCGTGGTGGTGGGCGGTCGCGGTGGGGCGTACGAGTACTCGCGGGTGGACGGGGAGTGGATGCTTGCAGGGGGTTGGCCCCAGCTTGCCGAAGCCAATGGCACCCTTGCCGTCGGGTCCGCGAGCGCAATCGCCCTCGGTGCGCATGTAGCGCTGCTGGGTTATCCGTCGGCCGACTTCGGGACGGGTTCCGTCGCCGTGCTGGCCGACGGAGATGACGGCTGGGCCTTCAAGACGCGCCTCATAGCCGATCATGCGCCACTCCCGAGGGTCGTCGGGGGCGAGGCACCATGCGAGGATGGAATGGCCGATCTCTACGCATGCAACGGGGTTGACCTGCTCGCCTTCCTGCCGCGCGAGGAGATCGGTGCCGCGAGAGGATCCCGCCTGAATGACGTCTGGGGGTGGCGGGACCCCGAGACCGGTCGCGAGTACGCGCTCGTTGGGCGCATGGACGGCACCTCCTTCGTGGACGTCACCGACCCACTAAACCCGCGCTACCTCGGAAACCTGGCACCCACCGAGGGAAGCATTCCGAGCACCTGGAGGGACATCAAGGTCTACGGCAGCTACGCATTCGTCGTCGCCGACAACGCCGGCGACCACGGGATGCAGGTCTTCGACCTAGCCCAACTGGATGACGTCGCCGAGCCCCGCGAATTCGCCACCACGGCGCTCTACGGCGAAATCGGATCGGTGCACAACGTCGCGATCAACGAGGAGACGGGCTTCGCATACCTCATCGGATCGTCGAGCGGAGCCGAGACATGCGGCGGCGGCTCGCACATTGTGAACATCCGCGACCCCCTTCACCCGACCTTCGCCGGGTGCTTTGCGCACCCGAACACCGGAAGGCGTGGCACAGGCGGCTCGCACGATGCGCACTGCGTCGTATATAGGGGACCGGACCAGGATTACACCGATCGCGAGATATGCGTGAACTCGAACGAAACCGCGCTCTCCGTCGCCGACCTGACGAACAAGGACCAGCCGGTTCCGATAGCCGCTGCGGAGTACGCCGGCGTCGTGTACGCCCACCAGGGCTGGTTTGCCGACGACCACCGCTACTTCTACTCCAACGACGAGCTCGACGAGCTGGGCGGAGCGGTGGCAGCCACCCGCACCCTCGTGTGGGACCTTCAGGACCTGGACGACCCGGTGCTGGTCCGCGAGTACATGAGCCCAACCAGGGCCACAGACCACAATCTATATGTACTAGGCGACCACCTATACATGTCGAACAACCGCTCCGGCCTAAGGGTGCTGGACATCGCAGACCGTGAGAATCCCGTCGAGATCGGCTACTTCGACACGACCCCATGGGGACCCGACGAGCCCGGCTTCGACGGCACCTGGAGCGTATACCCCTACCTGGAGAGCGGCACCTTGCTGCTCTCCAGTAGGCGCGAGGGCATCTTTCTGGTAAGGCTTGGCGAAACGGTCCATCCCTAGCCTACCTAGCGCTGTTCCCGCTCAGCCGACTACCATCGGTCCCCGCCCCCGGGGGCCGCGCCCCACCGCGACGCGCTGGTCGCGCGGGCGCGGCTGTCGTATCTCCTGGGACATAACTCCAGCGAGTGGCATTGCCTTGAGTGCCGCTGCCCCCTCCTGCAACTGCCAATCGCCAGACAAGTCTGCCTCCCCCTCTCCGAACGGTATTCCCCACAGTTCGGCCCAGTCGAAGTAGAGGCGTTGACCGCTCTCGCCTCTACGTGCAAAACCAACCAACTCGGTTACCCAGTGGACAAGCGGCCAATCGTTCTCAACGGGGTCCCCAGCGACTTCCTGGCTGAACACCAAGGTCCCGCCAACGAAAAGCTCCATCTTCCCGATTCGCACGCCCAAGTGCATCTCACTAAATTCTCCGACGGGCGCAACGCCATCCGATTTGCCAGATACAACGATCTCGTTACCACAGTTGTCGTACAGGATCTCCCAGTTAGAAGCGCCGAACTCTCCTATTATTCCCTCTCCTATAAACCCCCACAGGACTCCCGCCCCATCGCAGTCGGCGCTGGCACTGCGCGGTTTCGACCCGATGCCGACAGTCTGATTAGTGGAACCTTCTTCAACGGCCACCGACATCGATACCAGCCAATCCATAGCATTGTCGGGAATTCTTCGCTTGCCCGAGAAGAAGTGATAGCCAAATCGATTGTACCCAGTCAGGTACCCGGGACTATCCCCAAAACTATGATAGCTACCAAAGTCAAATGACCAAATAACATCCGTTCCATCGAAATCATCACGCCAGAACAGCACCGGCTCGAACACCAGCACCTCCCCTGCGACCTTGGCCTCGCCGCCGTGGGGATCCGTAGCTGTCAATGTCACCATGGTCTCGCCGCCCGCCACGCCCTCTACAACCAACCTGAGCGAGTCCTCCAAGTCCTCCAACACGGCGGTGGCAACGGTTGCGTCGTCGATAGACGCAGTTAGGGACAGAAAATCCCCGTCGGGATCCCTGAAGTATTCGTCCACGTAGTACTCCTGCCTGCTCTTCTCCGTCATGATCTTGGTCGTTGGGAGCGTGTCCACCGTGGCGAAGGGCAGCTGATTGTCGCCCCCGCACGCCGCGAGCACCGAGCCGACCACCACGACAGGCGACCACCGGAGCGGGGCTCGGAGCCCAGCCGTGGGCAATGTGATAGACAAGAGTGTCTTCATCGTGTATCTCCTATATTGAATTGAAATGTACCGGAGTGTCCTGCAGGGCCTGCCTGACCTCCGGGTCCAATTGCCGCGTGGCCGCATTCGCCCTTCCTCGAGGATGCCGACCGGACGCTTGTTCCGCCCGTGTCCCCGCCCCCGGGCGCCCCAACCCCCTAGTGCCACGCTAACGCGCGCAACGACGCCCACCCGCTGAATCTCCCCACGAGGCCGCATCGTGAGTTCCCGTGACTCTGGGTCACCAAGCAACTGCCACTGTCCTGTCACCTAGGCAATCATTAATCACAGTCGGGATGGGGAAGAACGTCGTCTGGGTTGCCCAATACCCTTACGTAAATCGAATCTTGACCACTCATGTCGCGCCCGTCGGTAACCAATACCTTTAGCCAACCCACAGCCCTGCCTTCAATCACCATCTCATCCCCGGTAAGTGCCCCCGACCAGGCATACTCGGTTGGATGATAGGCGCCCTTGTCGTTCGCTACCCACCTATACTCAACATCGGGACAGACCTCGGTTGGTCCCGAAATCGTGACCTCGACATCCGGCCACGGCCTCCAAGACGGGTCCAGTTCCCCAAGATCCATCTTAATCCGGCTAAAAGGCGAGACGTACCCAGTTCCACTACCTCCAGTAGCAAAGTGAATTCCCGTCAACGTCACGTCATCTCTGCCATCATCATAACTAAAAACCGGACCTCCACTGTCTCCACCGCCGTGGTAATATTCCACCACGTCGACACATGTAAACCTCCCTTCTACCTCTCTGTCTAGCGGAGGACTCGGATATGGAATCCCGCGGTCACTGCACGTACTGGAAACTTCGCCGTAGGTCCATCCAGACTTGCTCCCGACCTTGTCAAGGACTTCATTACGTATGGCATCCCGAGTGTGCACTATACGCAACGGAACTCTCGCAGGATCAATCCTTAAATGAAAGATACAGTTCCCTGACCCCTGGGGGTCACATTCATTCTGACGCATCAGCGTGCGCGCGATAAGGCCGGGCGCGAATCCCACCCCACTCCAAACCCGAGTTCGATTAATGTGAATTAGAGCCGCGTCGGCGTTTCTACTGTCGCAATCGGGGTCGCACCAGCGATCCCGGAATTCCAATCCCACCAATTCGCCACCCACCGGCTGGAAGATCCCATCTGGATCGTCATCCAAGGCGAAAATCTTATTGGTGCAGTGCGATCCGGTAACAAACATCCAGAATGGCTCTTCACCTGTCGTGGTGGGTGGTGAGTGGGGGAAGCTGGATCATAGGGTGGGCTGGGAGGCTTTCGCAAGCG